>NZ_QRME01000005.1:0-353973 GCF_003472565.1 Bacteroides sp. AM10-21B
TGCATACAATACAGGCACAAGCTACATGGCCTCCACAGGTTTTGCCCCCAATCTCCTATGCAACCAATCGGTGAAGAAAGTAAACGGCACATGGACGTACAGCCCCGTAAAATATTGGCCCGCCAACCCCAACGATAAAGTCTCATTCTTTGCATATGCACCACACAGCGCCTCTGTACCTTCCGGTGGTGACCAAATATCAGCAGCTCCCACCTCTGTCACCACAAATGGCAGCCCCGCCATTATATATACACCCGTAAAAGGCGAACTCGACATCCTATACTCTTTAGGCGAACTGAATTGCACCAACAATCATGGCACCGTTCGGTTCACCATGAAGCACGCTACGACCAAAGTAATCTTTAAAGTGAAAGTGGAAGGCGGCGGGTCAAAGACGATAACCGGAGTCAGCACCGAGTGTGTCTATGCTACAGGAATCAAATTTAATGGTAGCGACACCGGAATCACTGTGAGAACTCTATCTAAAAATAGAACCACTTGCACCGCCACCAACCTCAACATCACCGCAGGCAGCACAGCAACAACCGTCAAAGAATTCTTCCTGCCGCCCGACCACATGACAGATACCGAAGTATCACTCACCTACCTCGACGGAAGCACTTCCAAAACCATAACAACCACCCTCCCCAATGCCAACGACTGGACACCGGGCAAAGCCATCGGCTACACCTTCACTATAAAGGATAACCAAATCATCTCCATCGCAGTAGATGCAGACATGGCATGGGATGCACAGGAAAAGCCCACACCCAAATATGAGGGCTACGACTATGTCATAGCCACCGCCGAAGACCTTGCCAATTTCCGTGACGATGTAAACAACGGCAAAGCCACAAATAAGAACGCCATACAAATAGCCGACATCAACTTGCAAGACCTCGCGAGCAGCAGCAACAGCAGCCATACCACAGACGCCAATGACTGGTTTCCGATAGGAATAGCCGAAAAGCCTTTTAGTGGAACCTATAACGGGAATGGCCACACCATAAGTAATTTGAATTTGGGAGGTGCGAGATACCGTACTACCGCCGGTCTTTTCGGTGGTAGCAATGGCACCTTGATAGGCATACATCTACGCGCTGTAAATATTACACCTCTCGCAATCCTGCAATATACAGGGGCATTAGTAGGATATGCCAGCGGAGGAAATATAGCGGCTTGTTCCGCCAGCGGAAGCATAAATAAAGTTTCTTGCTATAATGTAATAAATGATGGCAAGGTATACGCAACAGGCGGATTAATAGGAAGTGCAGCCAATACCACCATATCCTTCTGTCGTTCTGATGTTAATATAGGAGAAAACGGAATTATCACCGATAGAGCAAGTACTGCACCTTACCTCTGTTATGTAGGAGGATTCATAGGAAAGATATCCGTATGCAACATCCTATCCTGCCGATCTTCGGGCTACATAAAATTGGGAACTTTTAATGCACCAAACCAACATATTATCAGGGTGGGAGGCTTCATAGGCAGTGATACCGATGGTAGTATTGGCAACGAGATTTACGGTTCTTATTCTTCTACTACGGGAGCAATAGAAGTCTCTTTCACAGGGGCTTCCGGCTCCTCTTCCGGTTCAGTCCAAGAATTGCTCATAGGCGGTTTTATTGGTTATACCGGCTCTGCCGGCTCTAATACCTACAATTGTAGAGCTTGCTACAGCTATAGTCCTATTACTTTAATACATCCCCAATTAGAGAACAGCAGTACTCTTATGAGCAATTTCCGTATTGGCGGTTTTGTCGCTAAAATAGAAACTACCAGTAGAATAATAAGCTGTTATTACGGTCTAGACCTAAAAGAACTGAAGTCTGGGGTTTTTCAAAATGCTTTAACCGCTTACTTTTTCGCGCCCAGCAGCTCATATGTACAAAGTTGCTATTATGTCAGCCAAGGAAAAATAGCACAAAACATCATGTGGAATGGCGGTACATCAAACACAAGATTCAACTTCATAAAGTATGCCCCCGCCACCAATTCATATTTTACGGATTACATAACCAAGCCGTGGAATTCTCGAAAATTCTGGAAAGAAACCCCGGCCAATACAGCATATCCCGAAATAAACTACGATGAATTGAACATTACCCCCTAACCTGAAAAAACAGCATAACAATGAAAAAGTATATCCTACACACCCTGTACAGTGCGCTCGGCATATGCGGCATGAGCCTATTAGTACTCTGTGCCGCCTGCACGGAACAAGACGGGCTACCCTCTGCCGACCCGCAGCCCCTCACCCTCGCCATAGGCGAGACCATCCCCTTTGTGAAAGCAACAGGAGGTACCCACACCCGCGTCGCAGATTCGGGCACAGCCTTAACGTGGGAGAACGGCGACAAGATATATCTTGCCGCAACAATCACCGCAAGCGGAGGAGCCACTACGTATGCCTACTCCACCGCCACATACACCATCAGCGGCAGCACCGGCACTTGGAGCGACCCCGACCCGGCACTCTCCGCCCCGTCAGGCGCCACCGTCAATATAGAAGCCATCTATGCCAAAGGCACTCTGTCCGGCAATATCCTGACCCCCACCGCAAATAGCGTCGTAATGAAAGCCACCGCCACGGGCATCACAGTTAACGCCTCTACCGCCGCCATTCCGTTAAAATTCCAAAGCGCACTGGTGCGGTTGGAGGTAACCGGAATAGTCGACGCTTCCAATACCGTTACTGCCAGTTCTTTCAATATTCCCCAAAGCATAGACACACAGCCCGCCAACGGCAGTTTCACCATCACTCCCACCGCCGCATCAAACACTCTCACGCAAAATGGAGTGTATTATGCACTCCCCGGAGACATATCCCTTACCACCCTTAATAAAAAGACCATAGACCTCGCAGCCGCCGATGTCAAAGCCAACCAGTCCTATCCCATCGATATGAGTTCTGAAAACGGCACCATACGTCCCGACGGCGAGCCTTTTGTATAGCTGACATAGGATATTGAAAAACAGAATCATAAAAAAGCCTCGTGTCAAAATGTAAAAGTCCTATCACTCTGTCATTCAGAGGAGCTTGCGACGAAGAATCTCCTCTCTTATGTATGCAGAGAGTAGATTCTTCGCTACGCTCTGAATGACAGACTATACCTTAGCGTAAAAATCAAAAGATGTTTTGAGCGAAGCTAATGTCACTAATGGCGCATATGATATAAATTTAATTTAAAAAGAAGATTAGTTTCCATAAGAATTTCGTAATCATCCCAGACAAGCGGATTTTAAAATCTATAAAATAGTCAAACTAACCCTCTTACCTAATCCTTCAAAGATACGAAAAAGAATGGAACTTGATTCGCAACGTTTACTATTGGCTCGTGAGATTCTCACCACAGACAATACTGAATTATTGCAAGAGATGACAAGAGCCTATAAATGTATCAAACACCGTTTGTCACAGCAAAGGATACCAAAAGCGGAATGTGAAGAGGATGCTACATGATTCTCCTCCATAGATATGTTCAGTTTTACTTGGTGAGTTTTCACTTTTTGCTTAGTTTTGCACATGAAGTAACTATCATACCCTATGGATAAGCTTAGAATGCAAACGAATAATCAGGCTGATGTCAATTTTCGCAAACTCGCCGAATTATTTCCCAATATTGTAACTGAAACGATTGATGAGAATGGCAAAACAGTACGTGCCATTGACAAGGATTTACTGATGCAAGAGATTTCAACTGCTGTAGTTGAAGGTCGTGAAGAGCGCTACCAGTTTACATGGCCTGACAAACGTAAAGCAATTCTTGCAGCCAATGCACCCAGTACCAACACACTCCGCCCCTGCGAAAAAGAGAGTTTTGGAGAGTTCAATACTACCGAGAACCTCTATATTGAAGGAGATAATCTGGAGGTCTTAAAACTACTTCAAGAAAATTACCTTGAGACTATAAAGCTTATATACATAGACCCTCCCTACAACACAGGCAAGGAATTTGTATATCCGGATAAGTTTTCCCAAACCACCGCCGAATATATGGAGCGTTCCGGCCAATTAGATGAAGAAGGCTACATTCTGTCCCCCAATATGGAGTCCAACGGTCGTTTTCATACCGATTGGTTGAATATGATGTATCCAAGACTGAAGATAGCCCGTAATCTCCTTACCAAAGACGGTGTTATCTTCATCAGTATCGACCAGAACGAGGTGGAGAACCTGAAAAAGATATGTTGTGAATTATATGGCGCCGGAAATTTTGTCGGTGAAATTATATGGCAATCGGCAACAGACAATAATCCCCGACAGATTTCAACAGAGCATGAATATATATTGTGCTTTGCAAAAGACATAAACAGCCTGAATCCATGGCTCATAGAATCCGATAAGGCGCAGGAAATTATTACACAGTATAATCTCATTAAGAATCAGACTGACAACATTCAGGAGCAACAAAAACTGTTGCGCCAATGGATAAAAAGACATGAAAGCGAATTAAAAGGAGTGGCCCACTACAATAATGTTGATGCACGTGGAGTATATAGCAACTCTACCAACTCTTCGAATACCAAACCCGGAGGTTACACTTTCGACATTATTCATCCCACAACAGGAAAACCATGTGTGAAGCCTGTATTCGGCTGGAGGTGGACAGAAAGAACATTTTGGGATTACGATAAAAACGGAGACATAGAATGGGGTAAAGACGAAACCACGCAACCCCACGTCAAGAAGCGTATTGAGACTGTTAAGGAGCAATTTAAAAGCATCTATTATGAAGACGGACGTGCTTCTACCAAACAGCTTGAGCAACTTTTAGACGGAAAGAAGATTTTCGATAATCCCAAATCCGTACAACTGCTAAGCCGCATTATCAGTTTTGCAACCCAAGATGACGACTGCACCATTCTTGACTTTTTCTCAGGAACGGCAACAACCGCCCATGCGGTAATGGAAATGAACGCCAAAAACGGAACGCATAAGAAGTTTATAATGGTACAAATCCAAGAACCGACAGACGCGAAAAGCGAAGCCTACAAAGCCGGATTCAAGAATATTTGTGAGATTGGCAAGGAACGTATCCGTAAAGCGGCCGCATTGATAAAGAAGACATACCCTGAAGCAAGCTTCGACTCAGGTTTTCGCGTTCTCAAACTCGATACAAGCAATATGCAACAAGTGTGGTACACCCCCACCGAATATGTTGCCAAAGACCTTTTTGAACTAACAGTGGACAATATAAAGCCCGACCGCACCGATGGCGATTTACTCTTCCAGACAATGTTAGAACTCGACTGCCCTCTTTCGAGCCGGCTTGAGTCCTTTACGATAAATGAGAAAAAGGTTTATTCAATAGCCGACGGCTATATAATGGCTTGTTTTGAAACAGGCGTTACAGATGAAACCATATCAAAGATAGCACAAAAGAGACCCCGCTTCTTCGTTATGCGTGATAGCTCCATGGCGAATGACAGTATAGCTGTCAACTTTGAACAACTGTTCAAATCATACAGTCCGGACACTCACTTAAAAGTGTATTGATAATGAAGTTTAATTTTAAGATACAATCATATCAGACAGACGCAGTAGATAGTATAATTAGAGTATTTGCAGGCCAACCCAAAGACGACAAGAACTGTGAATACACGCGTAATGCCGACATTATTCTGTCGGACGGGCAGTTGATGAGAAACATCAATAAGGTGCAAGCCCGGCAAAACATCCACCTCTCTACAAAGCTGTCATGCGATATGGGTCGCTGCGCTTTGGATGTAGAGATGGAAACCGGTACGGGCAAAACATATGTTTATATCAAAACAATGTTTGAGCTGAACAAGCAATATGGCTGGAGCAAGTTCATTGTGGTTGTCCCCAGTATAGCCATCCGGGAAGGTGTTAAGAAATCAATGGAAATGACCGTTGAACACTTCATGGAACATTATGGGAAAAAAGCCCGTTTCTTCATTTATAACGGCAAAGAGCTCAGCGCACTTGATAAGTTCTCCAATGACCCCGGCATCAATATTATGATTATCAACACCCAAGCCTTCGCCACTTCAATGAAAGAAGGCGCAAAGAACAGGGAAAGTCGTATTATTTACTCCATGCGGGATGACTTTAACAGCCGTCGCCCCATTGATGTGATTAAAGCCAGTCGCCCCATTGTCATACTCGACGAACCGCAAAAGATGGGAGGAGCCGCCACACAGACCGGCATCAGGAACTTTAATCCCCTCTTCACCATCAACTACTCGGCAACCCACAAGAACCATCACAACGAAGTGTATGTGCTCGATGCACTTGACGCATATAACAAAAAGCTCGTCAAGAAAATACAAGTCAAAGGATTTGAGGTGCATAATCTAAGAGGCACCGATCGGTATATGTTTCTTGAAAAGATTATGATTTCCAGCAACAAGCCTCCTATGGCGAGACTTGAAATAGAAGTCCGTCAAGCGAACGGAATCGTCAGAAAAACCAAGACCTTTGAAGTTGGCAACAGCCTGTTCCTTGCCTCCAACGGACTTCAACAATATAAGGATGGATATACCATTAATAATATAGACCCCGTTTCCGCCACCATTGAGTTTGTCAATGGCAAGGTGATGCACACAGGAGAGGTGGTGGGCGATATCTCAGAAAAAGATATGCGCCGCATTCAAATTCGCGAAACAATTCAGTCACACTTTGAGAAAGAAGAAACATTATTTCGACAGGGTATAAAGACTTTATCCCTATTTTTTATTGATGAAGTTTCAAAGTACCGGCTTTATAATGATGCCGGCGAAGAACTTATTGGTGAATATGGCAGGATTTTTGAAGAAGAATATAATATCATTCTTAAAGAATATCTCCAACTGTTTGGAGCAGATGGCAGGTCTGGCGAGGAAGACGAATATCAAAAATATCTCCGCAAGTTCGATACGCGCAATATACATAAAGGGTACTTCAGCATTGACAAAAAAGGACACAGCATAAACAGTGAAATAAAAAGAGGTTCGGACATCTCGGATGATATTTCCGCTTATGACCTGATTCTAAAAAACAAAGAACGCTTGCTTAGTTTTGACGAGCCTACGAGGTTTATCTTTTCACACTCGGCTCTTCGTGAAGGTTGGGATAACCCTAATATCTTCCAAATATGCACATTGAAGCACTCTGATAATGCGATAGCCAAGCGTCAGGAAGTGGGCCGCGGACTTCGGCTTGCTGTAAATGGCTCCGGTACTCGCATGGATGCCCAGACAATCGGTGAAGATCTTGTACACGAGATTAACAAGCTGACCGTAATTGCCAGCGAAAGCTATGCCACCTTCGTTTCTGATTTACAACGTGAGATTTGTGATGTCTTGTACGACCGACCGACTAAAACAAGTATCTTTCCATACCTTAGTGACAATGGCTATATTGACGCCGACGGCTCGCATATCTTGGATAGCATGATTGAGAACGGGCATAAAACTATGGTTCAAAAGAATTCTTTAAACGAAAACTTCAAAAAGAAAGAGTTTCAGGAACTATGGAAAAGAATCAACCATAAATATGCCTATACTGTAAACTTCGATAGCGAAGAATTAATAAAAAAATCTTTTGAAGCCATCAATAAGGAACTTCATGTTTCCCAAATCCGCTATAATATCACATCGGGGCAGCAAGAGGATACGATTACCCAATCCCAACTCCAAAACGGCAGCACGTTTGAAAAGGTAACATCGCATTCTCAGAACCTGCGCAACGCACATGCGTGTACCTCCCCATACGACCTGATTGGAGATATAGCCAAAGGTGCACTTCTCACACGTCGTACCGCCGGCAAGATTCTAAGTAAACTAACCGCTGAAAAAAAGATGATGTTTGCGATAAATCCGGAAGAATTTATCACTAAGGTCATCAATATCATTAAAAGCCAAAAAGCAATAATGATTGTGGAGCACATATCATACAACCAAATTGAGGGAGAATATGACAGCGCCATTTTTACATCTGAAAAGCATAGTACAGGCTTTGACAGGGCAATACGTGCCAAACGGCATATAACCGATTATGTCTTTACTGACGGAACTGCCGGACAAAGCATTGAAAGAACTTTTTGTGAAAGGCTTGAAACGGCCGATGAAGTGGAAGTGTATGCCAAACTTCCGAAAAGTTTCCATATCCCTACCCCTGTGGGCAACTACTCTCCGGACTGGGCCATTGCGTTCAAGAAAGACGTTGCCAAGAACCGCTTTTATCTCATAGAAACAAATGGTTCAATGAATTCCATACAGTATCGTGAGATAGAGCAAGCAAAAATCAACTGCGCTTCTAAATTGTTTAATGAGATTTCTACGGAAAACGTTCGTTATTACAATGTGGATAGTTACGACGAACTCCTGAATATAATACAAGATACAAATCCGCAGAGCCATGATATTTAAGAATTATCGTAAAGAAACTTCCGAGCGAAGCGATGCCGGCAATTGGGCAAAGAAACTCCTTGCCGAAAAGACAGGGCTTTTCTTTGATTCTATTGAAGGCTGTAATGAAAACAACCGGAATATTGTTACTCATTTAATGGAACGTGCACGAGTTGATGCAACAGATGGCGAGTCTTCCGATGCAGATGTCTTGGCGGCTATCACTGCATTGGAAAGTACCGATGTACTCCAACGCAAGATTAATTTTGCAAAAGCATTCCGACTTCCCCTTACCTATGTGCTCTACTGTGATGAGATGCAATCTGTATGGGTATATACCATTACGGATGTAACGTCCTGTATCTTTAAGGCTTCTTATAACAGCTATCAAGCCTTCTCTGATTGGATTGCAGCTATCAAAGGATGGAAGTCTTCCAAGCCCTACCGGGAACAAGAGGACTTGCCTTTTTTTGATAAAGCATTAAGACGTGCCGGCACAGCTTGGCCTACAAATATAGATTGCTTTGTATCGACCAAACTGTTACAGCCTATAGGTATCATTGAATTTCAAAACGCAAAAAATACAGGGGTTGAGCGTCACTGTAACAATGAGTTCTTTTTAGGGAAATATGCTCGCACCAACCCTCAAGGATACACCTTGTATGATAATGACATCCGCAGGTGGCAGTCACAGGAGATACTCAGGCTTCAATCCGGATTGCGCTTGTTTATCATAACTTGGTCCCAAAAATCCAAGGATTTTATTTTAAAAGAAATAGACGTAATAACATTCCCCAATTTACCTTTCAGCTCTGATTTGAAGAAGCACAATGAGTATCAGCTGCTAATGCACAAGTATGCCAACTCGCGCGATAAAAAGGTTGCAGCTATTATAGCCTCCCAATTCAGTACTTATAAACTTACATACTCTCCACCGCAAATGAGAAAAGATATTCAAAAACCTCCTCTTTGTGGCAGAGACAAGACATTCCCTCTTATTTATTATCGTTACAAGAAATTAGAACAAGGTCACGAAGACCGTCTTCCTGTCTTGTTTATGGATTTATTATCACGTACTTAACTCAAGCAATATATTTCTTCATTGACGGTTATTATCGGCAAAACCTGTAATAGCCCGCCTTACCCTCAAAAGTAAGGACACCATCAGACGCCTGCACTTCAGCCAGCGGAATAAAGATACGACCATCTTTCTTTACCTGCCAGTTGCCCTCTTTAAGGTCAGTGATGACAAACTTAAACACACCCGCACCTTTGACGGTAAGGGTAAAATCCTGAGATAGCTGTTCACTATTTCTGGCAAAAGTCACAACACGGTCGGCTAATTGAGCACCTACTATCTGTGCATTCTCAATACGCTGTACATCGTTCAGCTTATCACACCTGTCATCGGCAACCTGTATCACATTCAAGAAATTATCGGTAACGGCAGAGGCTGCAGGTGATACCTCTACTCTCCAGGCTCCACGCTCGTTGGCATTGTCAAGATAAGGGGCTACGGCATCATTGGGATAGTTAGTACCGAACACCCAGTTTTCCTTACCGGGGCCGCCAACCTTATCAATATGTATATTGTCTGCCCGAGGCAGAAGAACGGTATTATGCAGCATACCGCTGTCACCGTCTTTAGTACGTCGCACAGTAAAAGTATTACCCTCAAGCGTAGGCTCTTCAATACTATGCAGTAACCAGTATTTACGAAAATCGGGATTGGAAGCCGATACTTTATCATAAACTATAAGTGCGGCAGGTACCTTTTCAGACTTCAAATTAAGAAAAACGAAAGAACGCTTGGCTTCTTTTACTTTCCGGGTATATGCTTGAGTTATATCACCCTTCAAATAAGAATAGTCGGGAGTTTGCGCATCAGGGCCAAATCCATGAGCCAAAACTTTACCTACCGTATACTCTTCGGATAAAAGACTGTCAAGCGAGTTACAAGTTTTCCAACCGTCACCGCACATACGCTGCCCACCGTCATTGGATGCAAATCTGGTCTTTCCGCCACCACCATAGTTCCAACAGCCGAACTTTTCGTCAGGGTCGTATACCAGTAAGGAATTATGGGCAATGGTACGTTTAAAATAGTTCTTGTTGTTGGGACTGTTATAACCGCCCGAACTACCGCTGTAAGCGCCGGCATCAATAGCCAAAGGACCCTTATGGTAGATTTGGAAGCTGCCACCGTCCATATGTTGGTGGTTTCCCACAAACTGTTCGTTGATTTTCATCTCGGCAATCACACTGTTGGCATCCCAACCGGTACGGGCAATCATCCACCCATAAGGAGTACCGGAATAACGTGTCAACGGCAGGTCATCGGGAGCTTTACCTTTCAGATCATAGTCGCGCCACAACAATTCGTATATCAGGCAGTGGTTCATAGACTCATTGCCTGACTTATTCAAGTGAGGATTACGCTCAAACTCATAGGCCAGATATTCATCTTTATAATAACTGGAAGCTAAAAACATAGGCACAGGCATAGTGAGCAATGCGGGACGATTCTGTGGATAATCATCTCCCGAAGGCAGCAACACTCCATCGGGCCGACGACGATAAACGATATCATAGAGCACAAATCTCGCCGAAGAATCGTAAATACTGCCGGCCCCCATTTTATCCAAAATCCACAAAGGGAATAGATCGCAGGCAAAACGGACATGCACATAATTCGTCCCCTGATGATAGTTCTGCCCTTCATAGAAATAGTTACGTGCCGGAATATAATCACGATAGAGCATCGTAATGACGTGATTGTACATATCGGGATATTCGTCATAAATGGCAATACCGGCGGACAGCATATCACGCATAATCATCCACTCTGACGGATGCCCGGCTATGGGTTGATTATTACGTGGCGGATAACCGCATTCCATACTCTTTGCCAAGCGGATGAACTCTTTGATATAAGCTTGTTTTTCGGAACTCTTCATTTGGTCATAGCACCAATCATATACCATAGCACCCGTAATCAGCATCGCACCACTGGCTCGCGACAAGTCGGAACGGGTACCAAAAGTGGCACGCTGCAACGTATCGAGCATAGCGGTGATGGCACGGCGTGCCAAACGCTTGTCACCATCCAGCAAATAGTCGAGAGCCTGTAACTGTACTCTCGATGTAACACCACGCATCTCGTAATAGTAACGAAAGCCGCGATTTGTAACGGCAGCTTCTTCGGCGGGAGTACGGTCTTTGCTCAACTCTTTCATGAGAGAAAGTGTCTGTTGCGCTTGAGGCGTTTTCATACGCTCCTTCAATGCAGGCAAATCGGATGAACGAACGTACAAACGGGGGTGCGTTTGAGGTGGAATCGGTACATTAACTCCTTCTACTTCCTGCCAAACTACGTCTTTCGGTAACTCCTGCGCTGAGAGACAAAATAAGTTAAGTATCAGACTGATTGAAAAGAGAATCGTTTTGTGTTTCATTATGAAGTTTATATCAGATGTTAATGCCGTAAAAGTACAATAAAAAAATCAAGTAGCCATAAAAAACAAAAGGTTGTATCAAAATATAAAAGCCCTATCACTCTGTCATTCTGAACGTAGTGAAGAATCTCTTCTCTGCATACATAAGAGAGGAGATTCTTCGTCGCAAGCTCCTCTGAATGACAGACTATACCTTAGCGTAAAAATCAAAAGATGTTTTGAGCGAAGCTAATGATAGGGCTTTTATATTTTGACATATCCCCTTAATAATTCTTTATATATCCGTATACCTATACCAGTTCGTCCGATGTATAACCTTGCGGCAACTCTCGACAGTTATAGCCCGAGGCCATAATTTCACCGTAGGCTCCGGCAGAGCGAAGGGCTATAAGGTCACCACGCTTCACACCGTTCAAGTCGACAGCTTTACCAAAGACATCTGATGACTCGCAAATAGGACCTACCACATCGTAGGTCTGCTGTGGAGCATCTGAAGTAATATTTTCTATCTTATGGAATGCCTGGTAGAGTGCAGGACGAATCAAGTCTGTCATACCTGCATCCAGAATAGCGAACTGTTTGTTAGTACCTTGCTTTACGTACAACACCTTTGAAATGAGCGAACCGCACTGTCCCACTACCGAACGTCCCAATTCAAAATGGAGCGTCTGATAAGAACGAAGCTTCAAGCAGTTGTCATAAGTTTCAAAGTAGCGTTTGAAATCGGGTACCGGCTGACGGTTGGGATGTCCGTAATCAATACCGAGACCACCGCCGACATTGACGTGTTCAATACGTATCTGACGGGCTTCAAGCTTATCCAGCAATTCGTTGACACGATTGCACAGAGCCACAAAATCACCCATATCCAATATCTGAGACCCGATGTGGAAGTGCAGTCCGATGAACCTGACATTCTTCATCCCCTGCGCTACGTCTATCACACTATCCATATCCTCCATACTGATACCGAATTTATTTTCCGCCAACCCGGTAGTGATATTGGCATGAGTATGCGCGCCTACGTTGGGGTTTATACGGAAAGCAACACTGGCTACCTTGCCCTTCGCCTCAGCAAGTTCATTGATAATTTCCAATTCGGGAACAGACTCTACATTAAAGCAAAAGATGTTATAGTCCAGTCCGAGGTTTATCTCCCAGTCGGCTTTGCCCACACCGGCAAATACAATCTTATCGGCAGGGAAGCCGGCCTTGATGGCCGCACGGATTTCACCGCCGCTGACACAGTCGGCCCCCATCCCGCTTTCACGGATAATAGTAAGGACTTTAGGATTGGCATTGGCCTTTACCGCATAATGCACCGAATAGTTATCGTATCGTGATGCTTCGGCACGGATACAGGTAAGGGTATCACGCAGAATCTTCGTATCGTAATAATAAAACGGAGTACGCAGTTCGCGGAATTTATCAATAGGAAATATTCCTTTCATATGATTATTATGGATTATATCTTTGTTTAGTTAAAAAGAGCGCTTTTATCAGGAAGGTAAAAGCGCTCATATCTATTGTATACTTTCATTATTCATTGAACAACGCATCACTAAGCGATTGTAAAGCCTGTTTCTTATCACATTCGCGGATAAGGAAAGAGATGTTATAGTTGCTGCCGCCGAAAGAAATCATACGCACCGGTATGTCACGCATAGCATCAAGGGCTTTGGCTTCAAAACCGACATTTTCCCATTCGAGGTCTCCTACCACGCAGATGATACACATATCCTTATCTACCGTTACCGTACCGTATTTCTTCAAGTCGTCCAAAATCTCATTGAGATGTTTGGTATTGTCGATAGAGACAGACACACCTACCTCTGAAGTACAGATCATGTCGATAGAAGTCTGATAGCTTTCAAAGATTTCAAACACTTTGCGCAGGAAACCATGGGCCAGCAACATACGGCTGGACTTAATTTTGATAGCCGTAATATTCTCCTTGGCGGCTACTGCCTTGATTTTACCCTTCTCCGTATCGTTGGAAATGAGTGTACCCGGAGCTGTTGGGTCCATTGTATTGAGCAAGCGTACAGGAATGTTAGCGTACTTGGCAGGCTGAATACAGGTAGGATGCAGAATCTTCGCACCGAAATATGCCAACTCAGCCGCCTCTTCAAAGTGGAGATGGCGTACCGGAGAAGTCTTATCTACAATACGAGGGTCATTGTTGTGCATACCGTCAATATCCGTCCAAATCTGAATTTCAGAAGCCTTGACAGCCGCACCTATCAATGAAGCGGTATAGTCGCTACCACCGCGTTGCAGATTATCTACCTCGCCATAGGCATTGCGACAGATGAAACCTTGTGTGATATAAATTTCGGCATCGGGATGCAATTCGAGCTGAACGTTAAGTTTATCTTTAATATAAACCGGATCGGGCTCTGCATTCTTGTCCGTACGCATATATTCTAAAGCCGGAAGCAGAACAGACTTCACGCCACATTCCTGCAGATAGTAGTTCATCATGGCGGTAGAAATCAACTCACCCTGTGCCAACACTACTTTCTCCTCGAACAGTGTAAAGAGGTCTTTGGTATAAGAACGGATATAGTCGAAATGAGATTTGATAAGTTCCAATCCCTTCTCTTTATATTCAGGAGTAGCATAAAGTTCATCAATATGCTGGCGGTATTTCGCTTCCAGTCTGTTGATAATCTCATTAGCACCTTCCGGATTTTTCTTGTACAGATAGTCCGAAATTTCAACCAATGTGTTTGTAGTTCCCGACATGGCGGAAAGAACTACAATCTTACGTTCACCATCGGTAATCAATTTGGCTACTTCCTTAATTCTCTGAGCCGAACCTACTGAAGTACCTCCAAACTTTAAAACTTTCATTTTCGTTCCTGTATTAAAATGTTATATAATCTTTTTTACTTTTCTTCTGCTGGCTCCGGAACAGAATACTGCTCCGTTACATCCGTTATCAAATGGTCGGCACAACGATATACGCGTCCCGGATATTCCCAAAGCAACTGCATATTGTGCGTAGTCATAATAACAAGCGAACCTGCCTCACTAATATTATGTAGAAGCTGGGTTATAGCAAAACCTGTCTCCACATCCAAGTTTCCCGTAGGCTCATCGGCAAGGATAATTTCCGGAGAGTTGAGTACGGCACGGGCTATCACGATACGTTGCTGTTCACCACCCGACAATTCGTTAGGATATTTATAGCCTTTATTATTCATACCCACCAATTGCAATACTTCGCTGATACGGTCTTTTATCTCCCCCTTGTTCTTCCATCCGGTAGCACGGAGCACAAACTCAAGATTGTCGTACACCGTACGGTCGGTAAGCAACTGGAAGTCCTGAAATACGATACCCAACTTACGACGTAACTGCGGAATATGCTTGCGCTTGATATGCAACATATCATATCCAAGCACTTCGGCATCCCCCGATGCAACATCCAGTTCGCCGTAAAAGGTTTTGAGCAAACTTGTCTTACCCGAACCGACTTTGCCGATAAGGTAGACAAACTCTCCTTTGTGCAGCTCCAAATTTACATCGTTCAACACACACAGTTCCTGCTGGTGTATCTCCACGTCTTTATATCGTATCAGCACTTCGTCCATAATAACTTAATGTTTCTTCCAAGTCGCACTGTGCCGCTCCTCCAACTCGCGTGCCAAATCTTCTATGCGATAACCTTTAGAGGTCAGCAATACGATGAGGTGGTACAACAAATCAGCCCCTTCATATATCAAGCGTTCGTCAGTACCATTACACGCTTCAATGACCGTTTCAACCGCTTCTTCACCCACTTTCTGCGCCATCTTATTAACACCCGACTGAAACAGGCTGGTTGTGTAGGAGCCTTCCGGCATTTCGGCATGACGCTTGTCGATGAAATCCTGAAGGAGCTTCAGGAACATAACGGGCTGTTCGTTTTTCTCACCCCAGCAAGTGTCCGTACCCGTATGGCAAACCGGGCCAACCGGATGTACTTGGATTAGTAGAGTATCCTTGTCGCAGTCCTCTTTCATGGAAACTACGTTCAAGAAGTTACCGCTCTCCTCCCCTTTTGTCCAAAGACGATTCTTTGTACGGCTAAAGAATGTTACCTTACCGGTTTTTACGGTCTTGTCATATGCTTCCCGGTTCATAAAACCCAACATCAGCACCTTAGCTGTGTCAGCGTCTTGTATAATTGCCGGAACGAGTCCGTTCATTTTGTCAAAATCCAACATCTCAAATATATTATTAGGTATTTATCACTTTATCACACTACCGCCTTATCATCTTTTCAAATTATCACTTTTCAAATCCGGCGCATTGCGATTCCCCGGGCGCAAAGATACGATTTTAAATCGGGAATTTTGATTTCTCCGAAATGAAAAACGCTGGCAGCCAAGGCAGCATCCGCTTTTCCCTCTAAAAAGACATCACGGAAATGCTCTTTCGCACCTGCTCCACCTGATGCGATTATCGGTATGGAAAGTCCATCGGCAAGGACAGCAAGAGTTTCGTTGGCATATCCGGTCTTTACACCGTCGTGGTTCATACTGGTAAAAAGCACTTCACCGGCACCACGCTCCTGCGCTTCTTTTGTCCAAGAAAAGAGCTCTTTGTCGGTTTCTACACGTCCACCGTTAAGATAGCACCACCAGCCCTTTTCCGTCTGTTTGGCGTCAACAGCCAGTACACAAACCTGTGAACCGAAATGCTTGGCTATCTCGTCAATCAATTCGGGACGGCGAATAGCTGAGGAATTGATAGATATTTTATCCGCACCGGCATTCAGCAACCGGTCTACGTCACTCAATTCATGTATACCGCCCCCCACGGTGAAAGGTATGCTGATGTTGGCGGCAATACGCTTCACCAGTTCGGCAAATGTTTTCCGCCCCTCGAAGCTGGCAGTAATATCCAGAAAAACCAATTCGTCAGCACCCTGCTCGCTATAAGCACGTGCCAACTCAACCGGATCGCCTGCATGACGTAAGTTCACAAAATTGGTTCCTTTTACAGTCTGCCCGTCTTTGATGTCGAGGCAGGGAATGATTCTTTTTGCTAACACTCTGTTTCCTATTTATGATTTATAAGCTATGATTTATGAATCTTAAATCATAAATCCCTCCAGTTCCTTGAAAGTTATACGCCCTTCGTACAGCGCCTTACCAAAAATAACGGCAGGTACACCCGCAGCTTCCAATTGATGAATATCATCAGCACAACTCACTCCGCCACTGGCTATAAGATAAAGACCCGAATGCACTTCCAATATCTCTTTATACAAAGAGATAGAAGGCCCTTGCAACATTCCGTCGCAATTGATGTCCGTACAGATAACTTTACGGATTCCTTTCTCAATATAATCTTTCAAGAAAGGGAATAATTCGCAAGAGCTCTCATCTTTCCACCCATTGACGGCAATCTTATGGTCTTTTACATCAGCTCCAAGGATGATTTTCTCCGAACCGTATGTTTGCAGCCAATGGCAGAAACGCTCCGGATTCTTTACGGCAATACTTCCCCCCGTCACCATTTGCGCACCATTCTCAAAAGCGATAATCAAATCTTCATCGCTCTTCACCCCGCCACCGAAATCTATAATCAAGGAAGTGCGGGAAGCAATCTGCTCCAACGTGCGGTAGTTCACCACATGATGAGATGCGGCCCCATCGAGGTCTACCACATGAAGGCGGCGAATACCATGCGCTTCAAGTTCCTTAGCCACTTCCACAGGGTTCTCATTATACACTTTCTTACTATCATAATCACCTTGAGATAGCCGTACGCACTTTCCATCGATAATATCAATAGCGGGAATTAACTCTATCATTTCAATTAATTACAAATTACGAATTAACAAATAGTGACTCCTTTCATCTATAAGTCCAAGAAATTCTGTAGGATACGTTCGCCTACGCTTCCACTCTTTTCGGGATGGAACTGAGTGGCATAATAGTTGTCCTTATGTAAAGCGGCGCTGAACGGAAGTATATAATCCGTTACGGCAGCCGTACAGTCGTTGACCGGAACGTAAAAGCTGTGTACGAAATAGACAAATTCTTCTTTCGTAAAACCTTTAAAAAGGTCGCTGTCAGTCTGTGAAATTGTATTCCAACCCATATGGGGCACTTTATCCTCATGCTTCTGTGATACAAAACGCTTCACGTCAACATCAAAAATACCGAGACAATCTGCATTCCCTTCTTCCGAATGGCGGCACATCAGCTGCATCCCCAGACAAATGCCCAGCACCGGCTGACGCAATTCCTTTATCAGTTTATCCATTCCTTCGGCTCTCAGGAAATTCATGGTTGTCTCCGCCTCGCCCACTCCGGGAAAGATGACTTTATCCGCAGCACGTAACACCGCTTCATCTGCCGTAATCTCCGCCTCAACACCCAAACGCTTCAAAGCATAGTCCACCGAACGGATATTACCTGCATTATATTTGACAACTGCAACCTTCATTCGCTACTAATTAAATATTACGGTCTTATTTTTGTATGCCAATACCTTACGTTCAATATGTTTCTGAACGGCACGAGACAGGACTATTTTTTCCAAATCCTTACCTTTATTCACTAAATCCTGCACTGTATCCTTATGTGTGATACGTACTACATCCTGCTCGATGATGGGACCTGCATCCAACTCCGTAGTTACATAATGGCTGGTGGCACCGATAATCTTTACACCACGCTCAAAAGCCGCATGATAAGGCTTTGCCCCTACAAATGCCGGAAGGAAAGAATGGTGAATATTAATAATACGATTGGGATAAGCGTTTATCATCTTCTCGGAGATAACCTGCATATAACGCGCCAGCACTATAAAGTTTACCTTGTGTTTGGCAAGCAATTCCATTTCTTTCTTCTCCTGTTCTTCCTTAGTCTCCTTAGTGATAGGAAACAGATGAAAAGGTATTCCAAAACGTTCCGCTACATGCTGCAAGTCGGGATGATTACTTATTATAAGAGGTATCTCCACATTCCACTCGCCCGCCGTATAGCGTGCCAGCAAATCGAACAAACAGTGAGACATCTTCGATACGAAGATGGCCATACGCGGTTTTGCATCTGAAAAGTAAAGGCGGAAACTCATTCCATACTTCTGCGCATACAATGTTTCAAAATAATCCTCTATCTTTTCTTGAGGAACCAGGAAATTTTCCAATTCCCACTCGATACGCATGAAAAAGATATTCTCCACATGGTCTACATATTGATCCAAATAGATAATATTACCCTTATTCACCGTTATAAAGTCCGTTACTTCTGCCAAAATACCCGGTTTATCGGGACAGTGAAGTAACAGTTTGGCTGTTTTCATCATCCTAAAATCTATTTTTTATCGTTTTCTAATTACAACATTCTTGTTTTGAGTTCGCAAAAATAACGATTTATTGCAAAATAACGAACTTTTCGAGCAAGAAGTTTAAAACTCGGTATAAAAAGTTTCGTTTTCTCTAGAAATAGGATTCTATCTGAAAGCTAAATGCTACCTAAATACTACCTAAATGTTACCTAAACACTATACAAGCATTTTCCTAAATAGTTGTTAAATCAAAGTATCTCCATTTTTTACAATATTCTCAATATGAGGACATAAAACAAGCACAATCCAAAGCTCTCAAAAAAAAGTTTATCACAGCTATTGCAGATTCAAAAAAAACGCCTACCTTTGCAACCGCAATCGAGAGAGATAGCGATGAAAGAATGAAATTCTGGTGCGTTAGTTCAGTTGGTTAGAATACATGCCTGTCACGCATGGGGTCACGGGTTCGAGTCCCGTACGCACCGCTTTCTTATGAAGTAAAATAAAGAAAAGTCTTAAAGTACAATACTTTAGGACTTTTTTTTCTCCAACCCCACACCCAAAAGTAGCGGAACAGGGAGCAGTAGAAAATTTGCAGGGATTTTGTTTAATGTAATAATACAGTCTCATGCCACTCCCCTTCCACCCTTCCGAAACCTCCTGTTTATACGGGATAGCGGGTGGAACCCGCTTTTTACTTCCCCAATGACGCATCTCAGCTTCCCAAACCTCACACCTCAGCTCCTCAAATGCCTGTGGTTTGCAGGACAAATGCCCGTGGTTAAGGGAGCTGAGGTGTGAGGTTTGGGAAGCTGAGATGCGTCATTGGGATTACCGGGATGTGTAGTCTGTGATACGGGGTTCCACCCGCTATCCCGTATAAACAGGAGGCTTTGGAAGGGTGGAAGGGGTACAGGTGCAAACTGGAATCCAAGCATATTCCCTGTTTTGATGTATATCATAATCCGTTTTAATGTATATCAAAACGGATTATGATATACATCAAAACAGCTCTTTGACGGCTGAATACTTCTTGCACAAATAGTGATAGGTTTGGATTGTTATTACGGACATTTGTAACCTATTTACTGATTCTCTACAAAGTGGCATACTACCTATAAATTTATTCTTTACATTTGTGCAGGACTAAATAATGATACCTTATGAAAGAAGTTATTAAGCTGGACACAGTAGATGAATACAACCAGTTCTTCGGGCTCGAAACATTACATCCGTTGGTGAGTGTGATAAACCTATCGGAAGCTACCAGATTTCCAACGCATTTCACGATGAACTATGGAGTGTATGCACTCTTTCTGAAAAACATAAAATGTGGAGATATTCGTTACGGCAGACAGGTGTATGATTATCAAGAAGGGACTGTCACCAGTTTTGCTCCGGGACAGGTTGTTGAAACAGAGATGCAGCAAGGAGTGAAACCAAGTGCTCATGGTCTTCTGTTCCACCCCGATTTGATTAAAGGAACTTCTTTAGGACAGGACATCAAACATTATTCATTCTTCTCTTATGCCTCAGCCGAAGCCCTACATTTATCCGAAGAAGAAAAAGGAATTTTTATGGACTGCCTTGAAAAAATAAAAATGGAACTTCAGCATCCGATAGATAAACATAGTAAACGTCTGATTTCACGAAACATCGAACTGCTGTTAGATTACTGTATGCGTTTTTATGAAAGACAGTTCATCACCCGTTCCGAAAACAACAAGAATGTATTGGTCAAATTCGAAGCCTTGCTTGATGACTATTTCCAAAGTGACAAGCCACAGACAAACGGACTTCCTTCTGTAAAGTATTTTGCAGACAAGGTATTCCTGTCTCCCAACTATTTTGGCGATCTTATAAAGAAAGAAACCGGAAAAAGCGCGCAAGAATACATCCAGACCAAAATGATTGATTTGGCCAAAGAAATGATTGCAGGAACAGAAAAGACTGTCAGCCAAATTGCCTATGAGCTGGGATTCCAATACTCACAGCACTTCAACCGCATATTCAAGAAGAATGTAGGATATACGCCCGGTGAGTACAGAAAGTTGCAAATATAAGGATACAAGACTGTCTTAATGAAAAGCAAAATACTAAATATAGAGACTGTACATCAATGTAATTGTTGTATGGGGTATAAGACATTGCACCCGCTGGTGAGTGTCATCGACTTATCCAAAGCCAACTTGGAACAACACACTATCAGATGCGATTTCTATACAATTATTCTGGTAGAAGGAGAAGCCGGAGACTTTACATACGGACGCAAATACTATGATTACTCCAATGCTTCGATGATATTCCGTACGCCGGGAGAATCCATTAAACTGGATATAAGTAATGTACTAACACAGAAAGGGTGGTTATTGGCATTCCATCCGGACCTGATAGCGTCTACCGCATTGGAAGACCACATCAAAGACTACTCTTTCTTTTTCTACAATCTGAATGAATCACTGCATCTTTCACTGCGCGAGAAGATAAAAATCGTAAACTGTATCTGCAATATCGAAGAAGAGCTGCAACATCCCATAGATTGTCACAGCAAGACTCTGATTGCACGCTATATAGAATTACTGCTGGATTATTGTACACGCTTCAACGAACGCCAATTCATTACCCGTTGTGAAGCCAACAAAATAATTCTGCATAAAACCAATTTACTACTGAACAAGTACATCCTGTCCGGCAGGCTGGAAGACGGTGTTTTACCAACAGATGAATTTTGCGCCAATGCTCTCCACTTGTCTCCCAACTATTTCAGTGATTTGCTGAAATTTGAAACCGGAAAAAGTCTTCACGAATATTTTCAGCTAATGCGCCTGAATATTGCCAAGAAACTCTTGCAATGTAAAGACAATACAACTTGTATGGTAGCCAAGAAGCTGGGCTATGCAAACGCACAATATTTCACCTGTCTGTTCAAAAAGATAACAGGCATGACTCCGGCGGAATACAAATACAGACAGAACTAATCGTTCTCCTACTGATTATTCCTTCTGCACAGGACTGATATAGTCTTCTTTAATAAACTCATCATACACTTTCTTCGGATGATCGAACGGAGCAACCCCTGTCCTGTCTTCCTTAAAATTCTCACGGCGGAATTGTTTCAGTTTTACATTATCTTCTGCATATTCCCTCAACTTTTTCCTCTCACTACCATACAATGAGCTGTCAAGTACCTCATAATCCAAAAGACTCTCTTTGGGAGTAATGGTAGGCAACAGCCGCTGCTCCAACAAACCGCGATAAGCTCCATTATATTCACACCATACATTATCTCCCATTACAAATATACGATACTTGTAACTGGACCACGCTGTTCTAATACAAACTTCACGTGCGTAAATTTCAATTGATGCTTCCGAATCATAACTTTGGTCACGAATCACAACCACTTTCCGCCCGGAAATATCCTCCTTTACAACAGTCGTCCATCTCTCACAATTCAGAATCTCATCAATGATTTCTGATAGTTTTTCTCTGATTTCAAATTGTATTCTCATATTCTTCGCCTGTGGGTCAGGACTTATTAATACCCCCAATTACAACGTTCCAATTTAATAAAAATCCGTATAAAAAACAACTAAAATCCATTATTTTCATAGTTTCAGGCAAGAAATATAAATAATTAAGCATTATTACGAGGAACGCCGGAATATCTTTTTGAAAACAGACTACGGATGTTGTTGTCAATATTACTATTTTTCTCAATAAATCACTACCTTTGCGGCAAATTACAAATAAATAAACGAATAAAAACAACAGGGAACAATGAGTGTACACGATTTATGCTGTATCGGTTATATCACACAAGACAAGATAGTTACCACCAAGAACACGATATATATGCCGGGCGGTACTTCTTTTTATTTTGCACATGCCATTAAGCATCTCAATCCAAATGGCTTTTTATTGGTTACAGCATTGGCGGCCTCAGATATGGGCATCGTGGAAGAGATACAGAAAGAGGGCATTGAAGTAAAGACTCTGCCCAGTGCTCATTCTGTCTGTTTTGAAAATATATATGGAGAAAATCAGAACGAACGTACACAACGCGTTACGGCAAAGGCCGACCCGTTTACAATGGAAGGCTTGCAGGATGTCAACGCCCGGATTATTCATTTAGGTAGCCTGTTGGCTGATGACTTTTCATTGGAGGTCATCAAATATTTGTCTGGCAAAGGAATGCTGTCAGTAGATGTTCAAGGTTTTCTTCGTAAAGTGGATAATGAAAAAGTACTGCCCGTAGATTGGTCTGAAAAGAAAGAGGCTTTGAAATATATCCATATATTAAAAGCCAACGAAACCGAAATGGAAGTCCTTACCGGATGCAAGGATCCCCACGAAGCCGCACTGCTCATTGCAGATTGGGGAGTAAAAGAAATATTGCTGACATTGGGAGACAAAGGTTCGCTGATATATGCCAAAGGACAGTTCTATGAAATACCCGCCTATTCCGCCCTGCAAATAGTAGATGCCACAGGCTGCGGAGATACCTATATGGTGGGATATCTGTATATGCGCAACAAAGGCGCATCCTATCAGGAAGCCGGTTGCTTTGCCGCTGCCATGTGCACTATCAAGCTGCAAACGCACGGGCCATTCTGCGGAACAGAGCCGGAAATCAAAAGGATAATCAATCTTGTTTAAAAACCGGTTGCTTTTGCAGAACATACATATCTGTTCTGCAAAAGCAACCGGCCTTATACTCATTTCTAAGTATGCACATCCTTGTTCTTATTGGGTTGAGCATATTCCATAGGAGAAAGGCCATACATCTTTTTGAAAGCGCTCGAAAAATGAGTTTGGCTGGTGAATCCCACAGCATAAGCTATTTGAGTTATTGAGAGATCTTTATTCTTCAGTAAAATAGCTGCTTGCTGAAGACGTAGATTACGAATGAAATCGCTGGGGGTGGTTCCTGCCATCTCTTTCATACGCCGATGCAGATGGGTACGGCTAATTCCTGTTTTCTGTGCAAGCATCTCTACATTAAGTTCCGCATTACTCAAATTTTCATTGATAATCTTCATAATACGTTCCATTAACACTTCATCGTTTCCTTGTAATTCAACAGATGTTATTTTCCCCTCTTGAGCCTGGCTACCCGAGTATTTTCCTTTTAACCGCATACGGTTAGCAATTAAATTAGTCATAAGCGCCACTAATTCTTCTACATTAAAAGGCTTACATAAATATCCGTCCGCTCCTTGTGTCAACCCCTCAATCCGGTGAGCAAATTCAGCTTGTGAAGTTAGCAAAATTATAGGAATGTGATTAGTGTTGGCATTCTTTTTCAGTTCCTTCAACAGTTGTATACCATCCATGTTGGGCATGATGACATCTGAAATAATGAGGTCCGGCTGTTGGGTAATCGCCTTTTTCCACCCTTCTGTTCCGTCTACAGCTGTATCTACATGGTAATATGCCTCCAAATTTTCTTTTAGAAAGTTTCGCAATTCATCATCATCATCAATTACCAAAACACAATAATTTGTTTTCCTATATTTTACTGTTTTCTGAACCGGAAGATTAGGAAGATATTGATTTACCATTCTATTATACGAAATGGAATTTATCTTTTCTTTTACCATTTCTTCCTTTTTTAAATGCTTGTTTCCTAAAGGTATATGTACCACAAAACGACTGCCTTGAGTATCTTTCCTGTTTTCAGCGAAGATAATGCCATGATGTAGTTTCACCAGTAGTCGGCATAAATTCAATCCAATCCCAAAGCCTAAAGAGTTTGTAGTATGGTTCATATCACCTTGATAAAAACGGTCGAAGATTTTTTTCAGTTCTTTTTCGTTCACTCCCTTACCCGTATCTGAAACAGAGATTTCCATATATTGACACAAAGGACCTGTCTCTTTCAGATTAGTTCCTATATTTACCCCTACACAGACAGTACCTTTTTCCGGTGTATACTTAAGAGCATTTGAAAGCAAATTAATTAGCACCTTGTCGAAATTATTCGGATCAATCCATACATACGGAAGCATTTCCGGGAATTTTGCCTCCAAACGAATCTCTTTCAGACGTGCCTGCTCCTCAAACATATAAAGGCAATTATTGACAAAGCGCTGCATATCTATTTCTTCACAGCATATACGCATCTGGCCCTTATCTATTTTCCGGACATCAAGCAATTGATTAATAAGACTCAGAATACGATTAGTATTATACCTGATTGTTGCTAACATTCTATTGACATCGGGACTACACTGCATTGACTGCAACCTTTCCAATGGACTGACAATAAGAGTAAGCGGCGAACGTATTTCGTGAGCAATGTTGATAAAGAACTGTAACTTCATTTCGCTAATCTCCTCCCACTGTTTTCGCCTGTAAACGATATACAATAAATAGCCGGCCCCCATTACCAATAAAACATAAATAACTTTGGCACTCACACTTAGATACCAAGGTGGAGTTATATGAATCTGTACTGACCTGATGGGCGAATAAAGTCCATTTTCACAGGCACGTACTTCAAAAGTATAATCTCCCGGCTCCAAGTGATGATATTGTATCCGGCTTTCTCCGGGTTGTGTTTTATTCCAATTCTCACTAAACTCCTCAAGCCGATATTCATAAAGAATATTTCCGGCATCACGAAAGTCCATGGTCGACACCATAAAAGCAAAAGTATTATCCATATAAGAGAGATTGAAACAGTTGGCATGAATCAGTTCTTCGGTAATAACCGGTTTCTTTCCCGAACGTGTCTGCATGGTCACCTTCTGATCTCGAATGTACATATCAGTGATAACGGGTGGACTATCCGGTCTAGTTAGTTGAATGTCATCAGGATTAAAGCCTGTGATTCCCTTACCACCTCCAAAATAAATCTTCCCGTCCTGACTTTGGGCATATCGTCCCTCTAAATATACTTTTTCTTGCAACCCGTTCCCGGTATAATAATTTACGACTTGTTTATCGGTTAAAAGCACATGACAAATTCCTTTCGTAGTACTACACCACAAATTGCCGTGTTTGTCCTGTACTAATCCACAAATTATATTATCCGGAAGCCCCTGTTCGGTAGTGATAACCGAATATTGATTCGTTTCCGGAACATAGCAAATCAGCCCATTTTTAGTTCCCATCCAAATATTGTGATCTTTTCCTTCGAGAATGGTATAGAACGAACCGGATTTTATTTCCGGATCAAAAGGCAGGTCAAGAAACCTTTCGTTTCGAACATCATAACAACTTATATTTCCAAAGTGTCCCAACCATACTCTATCTTCCGAATCACATAAAACAGAAATAATCCAATAGTTCGTAATATTACTTTCACCCCCAATCGGATTCTTTCTTGAAAGTAGCTGATACTTTCCGGTAGGTAAATGATAGCGTAAAAGCCCCTCTCCTAAGATAGCTACATACAGATTTTTATGCTTATCCTCTGTAATGCATCTTATACTGAAATCTCCTTGCAACGGATATTTTAACTCCAAATCTCCATTGGTCCGATTTAATGAGTACAATCCTTTCCCATTGATTCCTACCCAAAAAACGCCATCGCTATCTTCAAACATTGAAAAGACATCTCCGGCCGTATGAATGTGTCTAACGATATTTCCGTTACAATCCAATTGGTAAATGCCATTATCCTCTACAGAACACCAAACCGTATTTGCTCTATCACAATAAAGTGCATTAATCCAGCCCGGTATATCAGACAACATAATTGGCTGGTTCCAGAAAGAAAAATGCATTGGATGATGCGGCAACATAAGGAGGCCTTGATATAAACATCCAACCCATAAATTTCGTTGCCTATCCTCAAAAACAGTGTTGACCTTAGTCTGATTGACATTTATAAACGGATTGTAAATTCCATCTATATCCGTAATCTTTTCTTCCCCTTGTTTTATACACACAACCCCTTGCCCGTAGGTGCCCAACATGATATCCCCATCATCCGTAAGTGTAGCTGAATGAAAACGAATATCTTTCTTTTTTCCAGAATATGAAAGCGGCACAAGGTTATCGCTCTCTCTATCCCAAAGAAATACAGTTTGCGCAGTGGCAATGATAAGTCTTTTATCCCGATCTTCCAGTATATTTCGTACAACTATGTTCTTTAGCGGATATAGCTTCTCTTTCTGTCCGGCAGAGTCAACACGAACTACTCCTTGTCGGTCAGTTCCTAACCAAAGCTGTTGCCGACTGTCTTCAAAGCCACAAACTACATAAGGCGGATGAAAAAACTTACTTTCAGTGATCAAAGGATAAGCTGTCATTGTTTGGGGATTGACAGAAAAAATACCTGCATCAGATACATTACATAAAATTTCCCCGCTATTCCGTTGGAAAATACTGGTAATTCTCCCCTTTGTCCTCATAGTATGAAGAGTGACTGTCTGAAAATTATCTTTTTCAGGAAAGTAACGCTGCAATCCGTTGGCAGTACCAATCCAAAGATGATTCTCATCATCAATATATAAAGAGTGAATCTCATTATCAGCCAATGAAGTAGAGTCCTGTTTAGCATGATAATAAGACACAAATTGCGAACCGTCAAATCTACGAAGTCCGTCTCTTGTCCCAATCCATAAATAGTTATTCCGGTCTTGACATAATGCATTTATACATTGACTACCTATTGTTTCTTTATCATAAAAGAGTGCATTTTGTGCAAATACCGATTGTGCAATGCTGAACAGTAAAAATATCAGTTGATTTTTAATCATAGTTTCCATAGCCTTTTTCTCACTACAAAGTTATGCCTTTTCCCAAAGAAACACCTTTTTTTAGATAAAAGAAAAGGAACCATTTACTGTTTTTTTGTATCATGTGACAAAAATGAATGAATATAGTACATAAATATATGCATAGTTATAAGAACTAATGAATAAAGTATATCCGTTAACCCGACTTTATTTTATGTACCCTATCTTTGCTATGTAACAAAAAACATAAAAACACCGATAAGCTGAATTCTGGCAAGAATCTTTTAATTATTGATAAATAAACTACTTATGAAAAGAAAACTTTTTTTTGAAGGAATATTTTTCTTGTTTGTATGTGCTGCATCACTCAATGCACAACAAACAATGAATGTTATCCCTCCCATTATCTACGATTGTGCTACTGATACCAAAGATTTTCCAGTAGTAGACACCCAGCAAAGAAGTGCGATAATCCGTTATGATGCAGATGACTACAAAGGGGTAATCCGCGCTATCAGCGATTTGCAAAAGGATATCGAACGTGTTACTGATGTAAAAATAAACACATCTGCTAACGGTCCTTTAGGGAAATATGAAATTATGATCGGAACTTTAGGAAAGAGTAAGGTAATAGATGAGCTTGTAACTTCAGGCAAGATAAAGCCTCGGAATCTGAAAGGGAAATGGGAAAGCTTTATAATAACAACCGTCGATAATCCTAAACCCGGTATCCGACAGGGCTTGATCATTGCCGGGAGTGATAAGCGAGGTACTATATATGGTATCTATGAACTGTCACAACAATTAGGCGTTTCACCATGGTATTGGTGGGCAGACGCTCCTATACAGAAACGCCAGTCGGCCTATGTAAAATCCGGGTATTATGAATCAGGAGAACCTAAAGTAAAATACCGGGGTATTTTTATTAACGACGAGTGGCCCTCGTTTGGCAACTGGGCTACTGAAAAGTTTGGCGGAGTCAATTCCAAAATGTACGTCCATCTTTTTGAACTGCTGTTGCGTTTGAAAGCCAATTTCTTTTGGCCTGCCATGTGGGCAAGTGCATTCAACGAGGATGATCCGATGAACCCGGTTCTTGCTGACGAATATGGAATTGTTATGGGAACATCACATCACGAACCAATGATGCGTGCCCACAAAGAATACACCCGAAGAAAAGGAGAAGTTGGTCCTTGGGATTATAAAACAAACAAAGAACGGTTAGACAACTTTTTCCGTGAAGGTATGGAACGGAATAAAGAGTTTGAGAATGTGGTAACCATCGGTATGCGAGGTGACGGAGACGTTGCGATGAGTGAAGAAGGTGATGAAGCTAATATGCAAGTTTTGAAAAAAGTCATAGAAGGCCAACGTCAGACATTGAAGGAAGTCTATGGTAAAGAGCCGTCAGAAATACCTCAATTGTGGGCAATCTTTACTGAAGTACAACGCTATTATGACGCAGGCTTTACAGTTCCCGATGATGTGATGTTACTTTTCTGTGACAACAATTGGGGATATATCCGGCGTACAGGCCCTGACAAAGAAAAGAAACGTAAAGGAGGAATGGGACTTTACTACCATATAGACATGAACGGTGGACCATGGAATGACCGTTGGGTCACCACTACCACTGTTCCCAAATTACGCGAACAACTCCATTTAGCCTATCAATCAAGCATTGATGACCTGTGGGTCATCAATGTGGGTGATATCAAGCCTAAAGAGCTTCCCATCGATTTCATCATGCGTTACGCATGGAATCCGGAAGCTATATCGGCAGAGAAAACAGGTGATTATATGATAGAGTGGGCACAAAGTATATTTGGCACTGAATATGCCAAAGATATAGCCGATATCGTATCCAAATATACCAAGTATAATTTATTGCGCAAAGCCGAGGTACAACTCCCCGATGTTTTCAGTGTTGTCAACTATCATGAAGCTGACCGTATATTGGCTGCTTGGAAAGAGCTGACAGCAAAAGCAGAAGAATTGGAACATAAACTCTCTCCTGAGGCTAAGGATGCCTATTATCAACTGGTACTCTACCCGGTGAAAGCATCTGCCGGAGTAGCTGAAATATATCTGTCTGTCGGAAAAAATCGTTTGTATGCGAAACAAGGACGCATCAGCGCCAACGATTATGCCGCACGCGCGAAAGAACTATTCAATCTTGACTGGTATCTAAGCAATCGTTACAACAATGAAACAGCCGATGGAAAATGGAAACACATGATGTCAGACAAACATATCGGCTATACGAAATGGTATATGCCCGAAAACAATGAATTGCCGGAGTTATCAATAATCAATCCACTTGGGATACCAACTCCGGGAATCGCGGTAGAGGGAAGTGAAGCAGCTTGGCCACTAATGACTGAACACCTTTCATTACCGGTATTTGATGCTCTGAACAATCAGACATATTATGTAGAGGTTTTCAACCGGGGAGTAGGAGAATTTGAATATACAGTCCTTACCTCTCAACCATGGATAAAAGTAGATAAGACAAAAGGCAAAGTAGCCAAAGAAAATCGTATGAATATCTCTATCGATTGGTCCAAAGCACCACAAGGCACAACAGAAGGAGTGGTAGAAATAGTTTGTGGAAAACATAAGGCAGAAGTAAAAGTACCTATTGTCAACGGAACGGTCCCCGACAGTAAAGAAGCTTTCTTTGGTACATTGTCCGACTCGGAATTCTCCATACCGGCATACGCTTATAATGCCAATATTCCGGGCAGACAAGCTAAGTGGAGCTTTATTCCGGATTTAGGCAGGGAAAAAGGCAATATGGGAATAGTACCGGCAACAGCATCAAGTACTCTGGCACACAAGAGTGCCGCCCGGCTGGAATACAAAGTATATCTGCCTTCAGCAGGAAAAACCACAATCGCTTTGGGAATTTTGCCTACACAGGATGTAAATCCGGCACGCGGTCTCCGCATAGCGATAGGTATAGACGGAAAGAAGCCCGTAGTATTGGACGCGCGAAAAGGCTTTGTTGATACATTTGGAGAGTACAACCCAAAGAATCTTGCATTGTCTAAAGTATTGAAGCCACTTCCGGAAAGAAGTACTTTAGCTTTAAGCGGGAAAGGTAAGAATCTAAGAAATGAAGTGTTTGATAATATGCGCTGGTTGGATGTTGAATTAGAGGTGGACAAACCCGGATTCCATACACTGAAAGTCTATATGGTTGATCCGGAAGTTGTGTTGGAGAAAATAGTGGTGAATCCCGATAACAACCGTCCAAGCTACTTCGGAGCACCGTCCAAGCAACACAACGCTGCAACTATGGAAAGCACAAATAACTAACATATAAATATATCTCACTTTTTATCTCAATCCGGTTAAGAATCAGGCAGCTATGGCCTCTGACTCTTAGCCGGATTAGATTATTTTTCAGGAATAGTTCCTATCAACTTACCTGTTTAAGAAGCCAAGCCAAATTTCTTCAAGTCCTCTTCTACACTACCGATACCTGCTATATGGAACATATCCACCAATACTTTAGCCACATTCGAAGAGAGGAATGCAGGCAAAGTAGGACCTAAATGTATTTCTTTCACTCCTAAGCTCAACAGTGCCAACAATACGATTACGGCTTTCTGCTCATACCAAGCTATGTTATAAACAATAGGCAGTTCATTGATGTCATTAAGTTGGAACACTTCTTTCAACTTCAAAGCGATAACGGCCAGAGAGTAACTGTCATTGCACTGTCCTGCATCCAGTACGCGAGGAATACCGTTAATATCACCCAAACCGAGCTTATTATAGCGGTACTTGGCACAACCTGCCGTAAGGATTACAGTATCCTGAGGCAATGATTTAGCAAACTCCGTATAGTAATCACGGCTCTTCATACGTCCGTCACACCCCGCCATTACAATAAAGCGACGAATCGCACCGCTCTTTACCGCATCCACGACCTTATCCGCCAGTTGCAAAACCTGATTATGAGCAAAGCCTCCGATAATCTCTCCGTGTTCAATTTCCGTGGGTGGCTGGCAATGCTTGGCTATCTCTATGATTTCGGAAAAGTCTTTCTTACCCGTTGCATCCTTATTGATATGCTTACAACCCGGATATCCGGTAGAGTTAGTAGTGAACATTCTTTCCTTGTATACAGCATTTGCCAATGGCGGTACAATACAATTTGTAGTAAACAGAATTGGACCGTTGAAAGCCGTAAACTCTTCACGTTGTTTCCACCAAGCATTACCGTAGTTACCTACAAAGTGAGAGTACTTCTTAAAGGCAGGGTAATAATGCGCCGGCAACATCTCACTGTGGGTATATACATCCACTCCGGTACCGTCCGTTTGTTTCAACAGTTCTTCCAAATCTTTCAAGTCATGCCCGCTAATCAAGATACCCGGACGACTCTTGACACCTATATTCACTTTGGTGATTTCAGGATTTCCATAAGTTCCCGTATTCGCCTCATCCAGCAAAGCCATAGTCTTTACTCCAAAGCTACCTGCTTCGAGAACCAACTGCGTCCACTCATCTGCCGAAAGCGAACGGCAGGCTATCGTAGCCAATGCACGTTGTATAAAGACATGAATATCGTCATCATTAAACCCTAAACGCATGGCATGTTCCAAATAAGCCGCCATACCTTTCAGGCCGTATGTCAGCAATTCTTTCAAAGAGCGAAGATCCTCGTCAGGCTCACGCAATACACCTACCGACTTCGCTTTTTCAGCATAAGCGGCACGCGTTCCCTGCCAGGCAAGTTCATCCACTTCCGGCAAAAACACATTGTTACGCTTGGCTTCATCCATTAACCGATTACGCAAAGCAAGTCCCTTATCTATTCGCTGCAAGATACTTTCATCATCGAAATTGGCATTTGTAATTGTAGAAAACAGGGCATCTACCACAAAGACATCGGCTTCTTCAGATACGGGGCATCCGGCTTTACGCAAAGCATCGGTAACCACCGAAACACCTCTTACTACAAACAGCAGCAAATCCATGGCTTGTGCCGTATGACTTTCTTTTCCGCACACACCTTTCAGCATACAGCCTATTCCTTTGGCTGTTTCCTGACATTGATAACAAAACATGTTCGTTTCCATTTTCTTATTCATTTAGAAGTTTATACCTACTTTCCGTCAACACTTTCCCCGTCGTTTAGTTTCTTATAAAGAAAGTGTTTCACTATCTTTGTGCAAAGATGAGGATTCGCACTTACGTAAAGTGTCACGTATGTTACACCAAACCACAAAAAAACAAAAAGAGAATGGAAATATACCCGTTACTGAGAATGCCGCCTTTCCGGGGAATCACGGAAGAAGAATTATTATCCCTTATACTCTCCCCCGAACACGCGCGCCGACTGTATAAACCGTCTGACTTTATAGCTATGCAGGGAGAGACATACCGTTCTTTGTTTATCTTGTGCAGTGGCAAAGTACGTACACAAATGGTCAATGCGGAAGGCAAGCAACTGACTATCGAAACGCTGAAAGCTCCGCAACTGCTTGCCCCTGCATTCGTATTTTCATCGGAAAACCGTTTCCCTGTCAATATCGAAGCAATAGAAAAATGTGAAATACTTGTCATAAGCCAAAGCGCTTTTTTAGAATTTCTACATCAATATCCTATAGTAATGCACAATTTTCTAAGATTGGTATCGGACAGAACTCTGTTTCTTTCCCAAAAGCTGAACGCATTTGCCTTACAAAGTCTTAAATCACGGATATTGAACTACCTGCGCATTCACGGCTCTATACGCAATCAACAGGAAGTGGCGCAAATACTCGGCGTGGCACGCCCTTCACTGGCACGGGCTTTATCCGAACTGGCCGGTGAGGGCTGTTTACGAATAGAAGGAAAAGAAATACAGATTAATGAAACCGATGCACAAAAGTATCTTTAAAAATCAGCCTATATCTACTTATTATTCCTACCTTTGTGAGAGATTTATATACTATGGAAAAAAAGCTATTGCAGGAAGAAGATAAGGAGCGATTGTTCAACATCCCTTTGTTCCGGGACTTACCGCATAACATCAAATTATCATTATTGGATAAATTGGATTATGCCGTCTATGATGTAAAGAAGAAAGATATTATAGCTACCCAAGGTATCCCCTGCAAAAAGTTATACGTTCTTTTAAAAGGAAAGCTACGGGTAGACATCATTGACGGGCTGGGAAACAGTGTAATGATAGAGTATATCATTGCCCCCCGTGCATTCGCCACACCACATCTTTTCGGTTCAAACAACACACTTCCGGCAACATTTACCGCCATAGAAGACAGTACATTGTTCACTGCCACCAAAGAGTCTACGTTCAAGCTTATCAGCCAAGACCCGCAGATATTACATAACTTCCTTTGCGTAAGCGGCAATTGTACGGCCTGTACAGTTTCACGTTTAAGAACCCTTTCCAGAAAAACTGTGCGCGAACGCTTCGTAGTCTACTTGCAGGAAAACAGAACTGCCAACTCAAACTGTGTCACAATAGCTCACACACAGTCCGAATTGGCAGAATATCTGAATGTAACCCGTCCCGCACTTTCTAAGGAAATCAACAAGATGACTAAAGAAGGCATCATCCGGATGACAGGAAAAAGAATCGAAATTCTTAATGAAACAGCCTTAAACGAATATATCTAAATCACCATTTTGCAAAGAATATCTTTGGATTAATGTTCAAAGACAGCCAGCCCCAGTCTTGCCAACGTTTGTGGTTGCCGCCTTTTACAATATCCATAGATTTCGTACCCAACATAACAGAGTAACCGGCAGATAATTTCACATCCTTCATCACATTCCAGTCTATCTGATAATCAAGTTCAGAGCCCAATCCTTTTTTTACCTCCTGCAACTTGGCTGCTGTGGCAAAGTAATGATAGTTCAACTGCATACCGACTTTTGAAGAAGCCTTATAATTCACTCCCAACTGTGCGTCTTGCAAACCGGGAGCCAAACCGTTTACAAACAATGAAGCGTAGAAATAATCCATTGCACCATAGAATTTATGATGTGTACCATACAAAGGATCAAACGCTTTGAACTTTGAACCTTTGTCTTTATCTCCACTCAAATAGTCATACCCCAAATTCACACTCCATTGCTTGTCAATAGCATATGCAGCCTTTACACTCGCCATATAAGCCGATACACTTGCCGATACCTTATTCTTTCCTGTCTGATAATAAAAAGCAGCCTGCATATTCCATGACTGCGGTTTGTAAGTAATGTAAGTTCCCACAGTCTGCATATAGCGGGTATCTGCTATCTGTGTTTCCGGGTCTCCTGTCTCCCATCCCAGATTCATAAAAAGAAAAGAAGCGTCCAAAGGCAATCCTTCGGCAGTGTAATGATACCACAAAGTCTGCATATTCTTATATGGCTGTCCTCCATTATTATAATAAGTGCCGCCTATGGTCTTTTCATCGTTCTGATTAAACGCCAAAATAAAATGCAATTTATGCGCCCTGTTTTCATATCCCAACTTCAAAGCATCATGGTAACGTCCGGCAACATTCCAGTCCAAGCCACCCAAAATACGTTCATCATCATAAGACAAAGTCTGTCGTCCCAATTGCGCAAAAAAGCCCGCACCAAAACCTAACTTTGCCCATGCCTCGTTCATAATGAAGCGTCCGTTCTTGTCAATCTGAGCATCTTGTCCCCATACGCCTACATGCTGTGCAGAGATTTTCATACTCAGATTAGTACGTTTGTATTCCATAGACAAGCGTGCACGATTATTGATGAAGGCAGCTGCTTTATCCCCTTCTTCACGCGGAAAGAGAGCACCGTTACGGTATTCCGCACGAGGTCTGATTTGCATGGACATTGAAAACTCATTTTCCTTTTCCGTCTTCTGTGCCCACAACATACCGGACAACAGCAATAATCCTAATGCTAAATAAACAGCTTTCATAGTATTCTAATTTAAATTATACGTATGTACACTCGCTCCTTGTGCTGAAGGCAGATAATTGATACCATACCAGCACATTTGTAATAACAGGAAAGATATAAGTAACCCGACCAATGCCTTGCGATATGCCAAAGGACGTCCCAAACGATAGTGGACATACCCCAGATAAGAAAACCATGTAGCCGCTGCCCAAGTTTCCTTCGGATCCCATGCCCAATAATGTCCCCACGCAGCTTTTGCCCAAATAGCGCCGGACAGCATACCCAAAGTCATAAAAGCAAGTCCCACATAAGTCAGGTTATCACACAAATCCATTTCCTGACGTTCAATTTCCTTTTTCTTGAACCATATCAAGTAAACAGCCATTACTGTAGCCGCCCCAAGCATGGCATACGCAAACATATAGACTATGACATGCGGTGTAAACCAAGGACTCTGCAATGCAGGCATCAAAGTCTTATTATGAATCTCCGGCTTGAAAAGATTAATACATATAAACACCAGAGAAAGAACAAAACTAAAACTTAATATCCACTTATATCTCCAACGGCTATAAGTGATAAGTCCGGCCAATGGAAGAAAGAAAGAATACCACAAACGCGTCTCCCCCATTGTACGCATCGGCGGGCGCTCCAAAGAAATCCACATAGCCACTATAAAACCCAAAAAAACTGCCAGTCCTGTCAGAGTAAAAGCATATACCGACACCGGACGTCTTCCGCGCAATGCGGCGTATGCACCTGCACCCCACAAAAGTACTGCAACAACGGCAAAGAACACAAAGTAATCCCAACTCATACCCTATCCCCCTTTCTTGCTTTCGTCCGGCTATCATCCGATGATACTTCTTTTTCATCGGAACTTATTTTCTTTTCTCCAAAATCTTCCCTTTCTCTCTTCTGCGCATTTACGAACAGACAGACAGCTCCCAACATCATCATAATAATGCCGGTATACACATACGGAAGCCAGGGATCATACACCAGTTCAAACACACTGACATCACTCCAACGTCCTTTAGTCTCATCATAACTTAATTGATAGATATTCCAACCCGCCACTTTCAGCGGATGATTTACTTCAATAGTGTCATTCCTCACATCCCCCTGCCGCGTATAAACCGTTACGTCCGACAGGAATCTTTGCGGTTCCCTTTCGGGCATAATCAAACTTACCTTGTCATTCAGACGCAACGCCTTATAAGGAAACATAAAACTTCCGCAGCTCACCCAGCCTTCTTGGGCTTGCCCGTTTTTGATATTCGTTGCTCTCAAATAGACAGCATAAGCTGCCCCCATTGAATGAAAATCCGTAAACTTCAATGTGTCTTCCGTAGCTACGGATGCTGCCATAGGAATGGATTTAAGAAGTGTAATGTTCCAATCCAGCAACCGCCCCTCTGTAACCTCGTCTTCAAGCAGCAAATGTTCCGGCACACCGGCAGGCAACACCTTGCCTGTTTCATTGTCTATCAACATTAGTTTCGGAGGATATTCGTCAATGGTAAATCCTTTCAGTTCAATAGCCAACGGAAGTTCAGAAAGGTTGCCGTTTTCATCCGTAGCGCGCCATTCGGTTTTACCCAATTGAGTAATCATCTTCAAACGTTGCAAATCGGCATTACCCAATGTGGCTGTCAGCAGAGCAATGAATAGTCCCGCATGATTCAGAAGAAAAGGTATCTTTCGCAAACGGAATGGAAAACCGGAACGAAGAATAGTCAATCCGAGCACTGTAACCATCCAGATATAAAGCAACACAAACGGCCAGAATGAAAGCATTTTGGAGAAGCCTAACCAATCTGCCGACGGCTGTGTAGCGGGCACTTGACGTACCAGCCCCATTACCACCGTAATGGCTGCCACCCAAATAAGAGAAGAAACCGCAGCGGTATAATGCGTGAGCCATTCAAAACAATAAACCTTCTTACGCAACCCGTACAACACTGCCAACAGGAACAGATATGCTGCCAGTACAATTATATTCACCGGCCGGGAAAACAAATCCCAATGGATATTTCCAACAGTCCCCTGCAGAAACAGTCCCGTAGCAAATAGCCCGGCTCCGCATACCAATCCTTCTTTATACCCCCAAGGTCTCTTCCACATTGTTGCTGTTCTGTCTTATTTTTGTGCCAAACGACCGTTAGCCTTAGCTTTCTCCAACCAGGCAGGTACGGTAGTCTTCAAGAACTTCTCCTTTGCCGCCCTCTCGGCATCCATATCCAAACCGATATATTCCTGCGCTTTCTCCTTTGTAGAAATATCAGGCATGGGTACATCTCCTGTAAAACCATTCTTTGCCAACACCTTGGAGACAGCCAAACGAGCCTGTAACGCTTTATCCAAACCATGAGACAACACTCTCTGTATCTCCTGCGGAGCATGGAAAGCAGCCCCGTGAGACGCTACACTAAAATCCCAACGCCATTGTGCCTGACGGATTAATGCCAGTACATCCTTCATCTGGTCGTCCGTAGCTCCTTTGTCCCATGCAAACTTAGCTTCGATGTGCACCTTAGCCAGTTCCGCTTCAAGACGGTTACGAATTTCATTGGCTTTACGCTGACGCTCGTAAACATTGTTGCGCAAAGTTTCCTCGCTTTCACGATGACAAGTCTGGCAAGTACGATCTATCATAGCTAACGGACTCTGAATATGGTGATCGCTGAATTTCACTCCGCCTTCACTCTTGTAAGGCATATGGCAGTCTGCACACGATACCCCGCGTTGTCCGTGAATACCCATTTGTGCTATTTCAAAATCGGGATGCTGCGCCTTCAATATCGGAGTACGGCTCAGTTTATGAATATAATCATAGAAACCGGCCTCATCATAGTAGGCCTCCATTTCTTCCACTGTAAAGCCTTTATCCCATGGGAAAGTCAGATACTTTCCATCTCCCTTGAAGTAATACTCCACATGGCACTGTGCACATACCAACGAGCGCATTTCCTGCGGAGTAGCTTTGGTAATATCTTTTCCCTGGCGTTGAAAAGCCTCAATCAATGCCGGGCGACTGATATGCAGATTCATATTTTCCGGTTCGTGGCAATCGGCACAGCCGATAGGATTTACTATTTCATCGCCAAAAGCGCCCCATTTATTGTTATAAAACGCATCTACCCCGATAGCTTCCATCATACGTGGCACATCCGGGCTTTTGCAAGCCCAGCAAGTAGAAGGCTGCGGGCCATCAGCCGCCGTGGCAGGAGCACCCGTACGCAAACTTACCGTTATATCTTCAATGGCATGCATATGTCCGCGAGGTGTAGAATAATCTTTTGAGAATGCATATCCTGCCCACAAAACAACCATTTCCGGACGCTGTTCCAAGACATCTACCGCTATATTTCCATTAAATTCACTTTGGAAATCTGTTTTGGCTGTTTCCGTCCATGTCTGATATTCGCGGGGAAAATCATCTTTAAAGACCTCATTACGTGCTTCGATACCTTCAATCACCGTTTTGCGGTTATTGAACACACTTGCCAACTCCGACCTGCGTTCCATTAAAGCCGACACGCACAAGCCCAAGACAAACACAACGACCATTGAACCACCGAACAACAGCCATCCTTGCCATGATTTTAGTTTCTTTTCCATATCTATGAAGATTTATTGTTATTATTTCTTTATCAGATTCTGAAGCCATTCCGGTACAGGAGATTCCGGGTAGGGCACAAGTGCGGCCGGTGTAGCCGAAAGACTGTTCTTTCCACCATGAGGCACATCCCTATGACAGTCCCAACAGGCTTTTCCATCCCCCACCAAAGTCATCATATAGTCTATCTTGCCGGCATCAACAAACTCATTCGTCAACTGCGTATGACAACGAATGCAATTATTCATTATAACTTGTGAACTGGCAGCCTCCGCCTGAATGACTTGCGGCTCACTTTTGGTAAGAAAGGCTCCTACATGTTTCATACCGTCCATTCCTTTGAATGTCCATTTCTTAACCGTATTTTCGTGCGGAACATGACAATCATTACAAGTAGCATCCCGGCTATGGGAACTATGAAACCAAGTAGCATAATACGGTGCCATAATATGACAGTTTACACAGGCTGCAGGATCGTCACCCAGATAAGTGTGCGCCCGGAGAAGATACAGAAACAAACCTCCTCCACCAATAAGGACACCACACACAACGAGCGCTGTCACTTTCCATTTGTAGGAAGTAAACAGTTTTCTTATGATAGATAGCTTCGCCATAGGAACTAATATTTTTCACAAAAATAAAGAGTTACTATAAAAAAAAGTGTAATATGTATTACACTTTGCTATTTATTTTTAAAGAAATTCACATTATACGAAGAGAAAGAGGAGATGACCTAAATGGATTTGCTCTCGATATTGTTCTTAGCCCTACGCCCAATACGCCGTATCCACAGATAATAGCCTGTCAGCGGAAGCGTTCCTCCTAATAATGCGGCAATAAATGTCAGTATTCGGGTGAACATACCGCCCCAACTGCCCACATGTACAGAGTATATCCAACCGCGTATTTTGCTCGAAGCATCGGTATCCTTATATAAGACAGCTCCGGTTATTTCGCCGTTACGCGGATTAAAAGTATAACGGTCGGCAGCCCGCTGATTACCGAAACCTTCAAAAGATACATTGGCAGAACCGTTGGAAACCGTAATCTGTTTATAACCGACATTACGTTCTTTCAGTTCCTCATATACCTGCTGCCAGCAAACGTATGGAGAGATATGTTCCCGGCTTTCGTTGGAAGATTTATGCCCGGGCTTGGCTCCATGAGCCGTTTGCGGTGCACCATGTCCTGCCCCTTGTTTCATCTCTACTCCAAACACTTTATAAAAGCCTGCACGATACCATGGGAAAGACCAAGTCAGCCCGGTCAGAGCCATCGCCAACAACAAGACAAGTGCATACATACCGCCCGCCACGTGCAAATTGTACCAAAAGCGACGCCAACCCTTACCAACAGTAATTTTCAAACTGTTTTTTAGTGCCTTCCCGGTACGGGGGCACCAAATGACGATGCCTGATACAAGCACAAATACGAACATCAGCGTACTTGCCCCCACAATCATCTTACCCCAAAATATTCCACCGTCCGGCTTCATGCTGTCTAACAGCCAACGATGCAATCTGAACATGGTGAGGAAGAACGACGCACGCTCATTCCTACCCTTTACTTCACCCGTATACTGGTCTACATAAACGGATGCCCGTCGCGGTTTCGACAGACTGACCTGATAGGCACGTTCCGCATCAGAAGAAATGGAGACGCCTGTAACAGTAACACTGTCCGGCAATGTCCCGGCAACTCTCTCTATCAAATGTTCCACAGGAAGCGGAACGCCGCTTACCTTTTCCACATAATAGAGGTCGTGCCTGCACAACTCCATTACTTCATCTTCAAATACCAATGCAGCACCCGAAAGGCAGATAACTGTAATAATCAGTCCGAAAGGGACGGACAGCCATAAATGCAGTTTACGAAATGCTTTCTTCATGATATTTAATTAAGGGGACTCAGCTTGCCGATACCTGTAATCTGTGTTGCCTCTACTGTGATGCCTTTTGTAGCAGTAGCACTGGACGGATCTATCTTATAAACAGCCGGATGCCCGTCTGTAGTTGTCACAGCCATATAGGCATAGCCATCCTCTGTATACGGGGTATTGCCGAAACCGGAAATCAAGTCTGCCGACGGAAGTCCGGTGACATACGTAAGCTTCTCGCTTCCCGCTTTAAAGACAGCCAGTTCTTTAGCTTCAAAGCCTTTCTCTGTCAGAGGACGATCGTACATCAATAACAGGAAGTAGTCGTCTGCAATATGCCAGCAACGCAGGAAAGATTTGCCGCCACTCTGTTTCTCCAAGTCACAATAGTAGTTGTCAAAATCTTCCTGGCCCTTAGGAATACGTACTACACCTGCCGGCAAGGTTGTCTGTTGGCGAGCATCACTCATGGTCTTGGCATAGCTTGGAGAGAATACATAAATATCACCGTTGCCGGCTTCCCAGATAGTCTGGTAATACTGAGATTTGAAACGACCGCAGGCATAACTGATTTTATCTGTCTTGATAAGTTTCTTTGTTGTCATGGCAGCATCATCAAAGATTGCCACCCAACATTCGTTGGGATACTGCGTCCATTGCAATTCACCTTTTTTATAAGCGCTGCTGTTGGAACCGCCGTCTTCAGTCTTTACCAAAGTTTCATTACCCGGCAATATGTACTTGCCACCGTCTACGGCAGCGCCATACTGGCTCAATCCCATGGGAACAGCCGCGCTATATATTTTCTTGTTATGCTCCAAGATGCCCGCCAATGTCACGAACTCACCGTTTCCAAGAAAATTCTCGGACATATAGGCTTTTACTTTCGTATCATTGGTCTCGAACGTTTCAGCCGCTACATCCAGATAAGAGAGCAAGAACATTTTAGGCAAATACCGGTTGCCGTCGGCATATTCCGTAGGGCCGTCACCGGTAGAGGCGGTGATGATATACTTATCGTAGATACCATAAGTAGTGAACCTCTTGACGGCAAACTCTCCCGAACGTGCCTGCACTTCATTATTGGAGTTCATAATATAAGAACGGGTAGTACCGGCATTTCCCTGATTATAAGTCAGTCCGTAGAGATACTGATTTTTATAGAATACCCATTGGGAAGCACCGTCGTTGACGAGTCCGTTGTTGACGGTAGAAATAGTCCCCTCGTCCAATGTCTTGGAAGTCAGCAAGACGTTAGTCGTATTACCCGAAGCTGTGACAGAGGAAGCGACTACAAAATCGCCTTTATTCCCGCTATTGTTTCCGCCGCCCGGCACTTCTGTTTCTGTACAAGATGTCAATGCCAGTCCTGTCATCGCAGTCGCGAAAAGTCCGGCTAAAAAGAAATTCTTCTTCATGATGTTTTACCTTATTATATTATACTAATCGTTATTGATTCTATTCATTGATTTAATTACCGAAATATACGCGTACTTTGCCATAGAACGCCCGACCGGCTTTCTGCAGACTGAAGTTATCGTACAGCTGTTCATCCGTAAAGTTACGGCACTCGAACGACAGGTTGTAGCGTCCGCCATGAAGACTGTAAGAAAGGCTCAGGTTGTGGGAGAACTGGCTTGGAACTACATAGTCACCTTTATTCGCACCGATTTTGGAAGAATAGTAAGTAAAGCTATGCAAGTACTGATTGTCGTAAGATACGGTCAAGGCATTCCCCTTTTTCCCAAGGTCGCGCCAATAGAATGTCACATCGGAATCGGCAAAGATATACGGCAAGTTGGGCATACGTTCTTTATAAGCTATATTTTCCGCACTGCCGGATATAGACGTTTTCATATTATCACGTACATTCATCTGCGTAAAGTTGCCGCCTACGCTCACCCACTTGCCAAAACCGTAACGGGCGGAGATATTATATCCTTTTGTCAGTACTTTTCCGTAATTTATATAAGTAGCTGCGGATTTACCGCCGCTCAAGTCGGTAATGTTGCGCTGAATATAGTCTTTGGTATTACGGTAAACCAATCCGCCTTCCACATATACGGAGTGCCTGCCGAAAACCTTATTGTAACTCAGGTTCAGATTGATGTTATCGCTGTTCTCCGGACGGATACCGATGTCTCCCATTTCCAAATCCTCGTTACCGAACATTTCTTCGATAGTAGGCAGGCGATAGGCTTTTTCGTAAGACAGTTTGGCTTGCAGTCCCGGCAGGATAAAGTAAGTGCCCGCCGCTCCATATCCCATGGACTTTACGCTGCGGGTAGTGCGCACATAGTCGTCCTGATTGGTGTTGGTAGCTACCGGTCCGGCAACAAATTGATTGTAGTATTTACCGAATACGGATAAGTTCCAAGTTTCGGACGGCATCAGGCGGTAAGAAAGACCGGAGATATTCTTGCGGGTTTCCTTGGCGATGGCATCCGACTGTTCTTCTTTGGTGAGCAATGAAGTATTGGAACGGCTGAAAGCATTCAGCACATGATTGAATGTCAGCATATGTATCTTTCCGAGACGGTAGTTGGCTGTAAACGTACCATTCCAGTTATTGTTATCGGCACGCGAATACTGATAGGACTGTTCGCCGGGAGAGTTCAACGGTTTCCTGGCCCCGTACCAGTTGTACTTATAGGAAGCTGTATCTACGTTCGTCGTCAGGTTCTTGTTGTAGTTGACGGTCAGTACCACATCCAATCCCTTCGTAAACAAATTGCGCTTGTTATACTCCAGCGAAGGCATCAGCGAATGTCCCTTGCGATGTTTCTGTCCGTACACTATATCCTGACGCACCCCGGTCTGTACATCCTGATACATATTGGAATAAGTAAAACCGAGCATCAAACGGTCCGCCCACTTCTTGTCGATAACGCCTACCTTACCGATAACCGCTTCATTATGGTAGGTATCGTTAAAACGTTTCACACGCACCTTCTTGTCACGGTCTATCCTACCCGTTTCAAAGTCTTCCACCGGAGCGTCAATGTAATAGTCATTGTCCGAATAGTTCTGGAACGCATTGATTTCATACGTAAAACCGTTCTTAAAAGTCTGCCCGAAGTTCACGTTGGATTTATGCGTATTGAACGAACCGTAAGAATAGGACGCATCCAGAAACCAACGGCGGCGTTTCTTGTTCGTGACGATATTGATAACTCCGCCGATAGCATCCGTTCCGAAACCCACGGGCACTACGCCTTTATACACTTCGATACGGTCGGCAAAATTCACCGGAATATTGTTCAGCCCGAACGAACTTCCAACACCTTCCTGCGGAACACCGTCTATAAATACCTTTACGTGTTTCCCGCTGAAACCGTCCAGCATGAGCTGTATGTCCGAGCCTACCCCGCCCGACTCGCGCAGTTTCATGCCCGGCGCTTTAGTCAATGCGTCACTCAAGTTCTTGGTGGTGTTCTGCAGTTCTTTCGTATCTACCGCCACGGCATTAAATGCCGAGCGTTTGACACGGCTTACCCCCGTTGACACTACCGTTACTTCGTCCAGTTGCTGAGTTTCGGGAGTGATTGTGATATTCTGTCTCACTCTTTGCCCTCCAACCAGCGTTACCGCTTTCTCTACGGTCTTATAGCCGATGGCCGACACTACCAATGTGTAGTCTCCCGCAGGCGCACTCACATGATAAATCCCTTCTTGATTGGTTATCCCCCCGTAGCCGGTTCCTTTCAGGTAGACCGTTGCAAAATCCACGACTTCTTTTTCCGTAGACAAGATTTTACCGGAAACCATCGTTTTACCCGGCTTCTGTGCGTATGCCGAAAATGCACATACAGACAGAAAGAAAAGGAATAGGTTTGATATAGCTGTTTTCAATTTGAAATGATTATTATGTTGTTACTAATACCGTTTGCAAAGGTCATTAGAAAAAGAAAACTGCACAATCACCTGTTTTAGGTAATTACATCAACGCTATTCTAAGAAAGTATCATACCCGCAATCGCTATTGATAGGTATATTCCATCATTCTATTCGCGGTTCATCAAGCGATGTTCCGCCATTTGTTCATATTTCGTTCCGGGACGTCCATAGTTTGCATAAGGGTAAATGGAGATGCCGCCGCGCGGGGTGAAAATTCCCGTAACCTCAATATATTTGGGGTTCATCAAACGGATAAGGTCTTTCATTATAATGTTTACGCAATCCTCATGGAAAGCGCCATGATTACGAAAACTGAAAAGATAAAGCTTCAGGCTCTTGCTCTCCACCATTTTCACATCGGGAATATAGCTGATGCGGATTTCCGCAAAATCCGGCTGTCCCGTTATGGGACAAAGACTGGTGAACTCCGGACAATTGAAACGTACCCAATAATCATTATCGGGATGTTTATTGTCAAACGCTTCCAAAACTTCGGGAGCATAATCCTGCTTATATTCAGTTTTTCTTCCTAATAAGGAAAGCTGGTCTTTTAATTCGGTCATATTGTTATTTATTTATGATACGTTGATACTTCTCCAATCCTTCTCTGCGTAGCTTACAAGCCGGACAGTGTCCGCAGCCGTCACCGGGTATGCCATTATAACAAGTCAGCGTTTCGTGACGAATCAAGTCGAGTACTCCCAATTCATCTGCCAATGCCCAAGTTTCGGCTTTATCAATCCACATCAACGGGGTATGCAGCACAAACTGCTCGTCCATGGCAAGGTTGAGCGTTACGTTGAGCGACTTGATAAACGCATCCCGACAATCGGGATAACCGCTGAAATCTGTTTGCGACACACCTGTCACGATATGGTTGATGCCCCTCTCGCGTGCATATACAGCGGCAATGCTCAGGAAAAACAAGTTACGCCCCGGCACAAAAGTATTCGGAACAGTGCCTGCCGGTTTTTCCCGGTCCATCACCATGCCGGGGTCTGTCAGTGAATTATGCCCCAACTTGCCAATGAAGGAAACATCCATTACTTCAAATTCCACTTCCGCTTTACGCGCTATCTCCCGTGCCAGTTCCACTTCCTTCTGATGCTTCTGCCCGTACAGAAAGCTCAACGCATATACTTTCTTGAACTCACGCTTTGCCCAAAACAGGCAAGTTGTCGAATCCTGCCCACCGCTGAACACGACTAATGCTGCTTCTTTATTCATTTTTGCTATTGTTTATATGAACAGGAGTTAACTCCTCAACTAACATTTTAAATCTCAGAAATTTTCCACACTTTATAAGAGATTCCCTCATCATAGACATCGCTTCCGTCTATTTTTTTAATGGCCTTCACCACCCGGATTGTCACCGGAAGAATCATCACTTCATACAGAGATTTCAGCACAATCTGGATGCACATCATCACCAGCAATTCCTGCCACGCAATAATTCCTCCAAAGGCCACGGGGAAGAATATCAGCGAATCGGCCGTCTCGCCCACCACCGTAGACCAAATGGCACGTGCTGAAAAATGACGTCCGCCACTCGCTACTTTCATGCGGCTCATGACGTAAGCGTTGAGGAACGAACCTACCAGAAATGCCGACAGGCTTGCAACAACAATACGCGGCGCCATACCGAAAACAAAATTGAAATGGGGCGCTCCCTCCCAAAAAGGAGCGGCAGGCAAGGCTACGGCAATCAGCCCCAGCATCACCACAAAGAAATTCATGGCAAAGCCGCTCCAGATAATCAGGCGCGCCTTACGAAAGCCCCACACCTCGGCAATGCAGTCGTTGATGATATAAGAAACGGGAAACACTAACAGTCCGGCAGTAACGGTTATGCCGAAAACCTGAATTACTTTTGTCTCAAGAAGATTGGCTGCTATCAAACAGACATTGAACAGAATGCCCAGCAGCATAAAGGGTACAGATACTTTTTGCTTCATATTCCTGTTTTTTACGTGGTGTTCTAGAATACACGACCGCTATTCGCGGCATCATACATTTAGTTAATGATTTCACTCTTGTTAAATCGGGCGCAAAGATACGCTTTCTTTTGATGACCGCAAAACCATTTTAAATTTAAGTTGTTCAAAGCACATTCACCAAAACCTAACTTAAATGAAAACAATCTTAAAAGTAATGTTCCTGCTGTGCGGCACAGGCCTGTCAACATTTGCAGCCCATGCACAAAAAAAAGTGATTATTGAGGATGAGTCTCCCAAAGGTATCATATTGGTTACCATAGACAAGGCGGGCGACGAAATTATCCGTATCATGAACGAGTCTCAACTGCCCCACATCCATGAGCCGCAAGCCCCGCGCTTCCTGCTGACAGACAGAAAAGGCAAGTTTGCTTTGGGCATCGGCGGTTATGTACGCGCTACGGCAGAGTATGATTTCGGCGGCATCGTTGACAACATCGACTTCATTCCCGCCTACATCCCTAACGGAAGTAAAATCAGGAACCAGTTCCAAATGGACGCCAGCACTTCCACCATTTTCTTGAAACTGGTGGGGCATACCAAAATTCTCGGTGACTTCATCGTGTACACAGCCGGAAACTTCCGGGACGGTTCCAACAAAGGTTTCCAACTGCGCAACGCTTACGTGTCTTTTCGTGATGTAACGGTGGGCTACACCTACGGCGGTTTCATGGACTTGGGTGCATTGCCTTCCACCGTCGATTTCCAAGGTCCCAACGGAGCAACTTTCTATCGTGCCACCCAAGTGGCATACACCTACAAAGGACTGAAAAACTTCCGTTTCAACGCTTCCGTTGAAATGCCCTCTGTAGACGGTACAACCAATGGCGAACTTGACATAGCACAACAGCGTATGCCGGACTTCACTGCCTATGCACAGTACGGCTGGAACAGCCAAAGCCACTTTCGCGTGGGCGGCCTTATCCGCAGCATGACCTACACCAGTACACTGAGCGACAAGGCTCATTCCGTCACCGGATTCGGTGTACAGGCATCTACCACGTTCAATCTGGGCAAGCAATGGCAGGTATTCGGGCAAGCTACCTACGGAAAAGGCATCGGACAATACCTGAATGACATCAGTAACCTGAACGTAGACATCGTTCCCAATCCCGACAAGGAGGGAAAAATGCAGGCATTGCCTATGCTGGGATGGTATGCCGGACTGCAATACAATATCAGCCCGAAGGTATTTCTTTCGAGTACATACAGTATGTCACGCCTTTACTCTGAAAACGGCTATCCCGCCAACGAACCGTCCACTTACCGCTATGGGCAGTATTTCGTAGCAAACCTGTTTTGGAATGTCACCCCCAATATGCAGGTAGCCGCTGAATACCTGCGCGGCTGGCGTACGAATTTCGATAACTCCACCAACCATGCCAACCGCATGAACCTACTGGTACAATATTCTTTCTAATCTGTATAAAAAACGAAGGAGCCGCTCCAAGACAATACTTGAAGCGGCTTCTTCCATATATAAAGGTTGGATTATGAAATATCAGAAGCGATAGTCTATGCTAAGACCGAAAACTTTGTTTGTACGGCTATACACGTTTGTACCGGGCAGGCCTGTACCGTTATAGTTTTGGCTGGTTTTGGTATAGTCGTCATAATTGGTCCACATATAGCCCACATTCAAATCGGCTCTTTCCGAAAGCCGCAATTTTGCACCTATACCCAAAGAGTAAGAATCACAGGAGAAACTGGTATCTGTCTGGTAATCATCAGACAAGCCGTAATCGGTGAACTGCACGCCGCCGCTCAGGGTCAGCCTGCTGATTACATCCCATTCTATACCAGCCAGATATTCGTTTGTTCCTTTTGTCAGATGCTTCTGCTTACCGTCTGCCATACCTGCGTTCTTATCATCATAGAAGTGATACTCTACCGATGCACGCAACACAGGAAGAAATTCATAGGCAGCAGCTACCGAAAGCATGGAAGGAATATCATTAGGAGTATTTACACCGTGCTTGAAAGCTGCCAACGCACCGTCTTCATCCGTATTTTTCTTAGTATTGTTCTCAATGTTCAGATTAGTCTTAAACTCGTATTTCGCGCCGAAATTGAATTTACCGAACTTGGCATCCACACCGATAACCGGAGTCAGCCCCCAACCTGTCTGGTCGCAGTCCAGTTCCAGATTCATCAGTTCCGTTCCCCCCAGTTCCTTATTAAGGTTCGCGTTCAGATAACCTTTATATCCACCCGTAAAATAGTTCATGCGTCCACCTGCAAATGCAGAGAGCCATTCTGTTATTTTATAAGTCAGTCCCAACTGTACGGAGTAAATGTATTGCTTACCCTCCATAGCACTGTTGATGGTATACATATCGGGAGTCAGGATAGGACTCTTTCCTCCGCTCTGCGCATACTTGGCTACGCTTTCTTGAAAAATACCCGCCATTGCCAGTGATTCGAACATAGGCAGCCCGTCGTCAAATGAAGCTTTTCCACCACCACCGGTAATAGCAAAGAAACCGGAAATAGTCCAATCTCCCTTTTTATAGGCAGCAAATACGCTGGGGATAACCGGTGCAGCAGCCTTACCTTCGTAATATTTGGTAAACGGCTTGTCTGAGGTAACAGGAATAGGTCGCTGAGTACTTGGATCAATACCGCTAATTCCTTTATACGTCATAAAACCGGCATCAATATTTCTTGTTTGGAACGCACTCTGAATACTCAAGGATGTATAAAATCCATCTTTAGGCAAAAAAGCCAAACCTGCAGGATTAGACAAAGCAGCATCTACACTGGTAGTATTTGCGCCACGAGACAACATACGAAGAAAAGCAGGGTGTTGATTTGTATTTGTCAGGAGACCTCCTGCAAAAGTTGGAATTGAAACGATTAACATCGCAATGCTAATCAATGAAATTTTTCTCATCTAAATCTTTTTTATTGTTTTCGGGCGCAAAGGTACAATAATATTGCACATAAAAAACTGTTTTGTGCATTTAATTTATAACAAGTAAAGATATTAATTGAAAATATCAATAGTTTCTATTGAAACATTTACAAAACACATATATTAAAGAGTAAGAGAAAATCTACTAATATTAAATCGTTCCACCACGGGGTACTTTTCGTTCCTCCACAGAGAACTTTCCGTTCCACCGTGGAGGAACGAAAAGTACCCCGTGGTGGAACGATATGAGCAAAGCAAGCACAAGCGATAATCGCTGAAAGAGGAAACAATGAAAACAACCTGCAACATATATCCTGAACCTTATTATCTTTGTATGTGTTATTTATTGAAGTAATAAGCGAAATATTCTAAAACTTAAAAACTCATGGCATATACTATTGCATTCTTCGGCAGCAAGCCCTACGACGAGGCTTCATTCAATGAAAAAAACAGTGAATACGGTTTTGAACTCCGTTTCTATAAAGGGCACCTCAACCTGAATAACGTTATCCTAACGCAAGGCGTGGATGCCGTCTGCATTTTTGTAAACGATACAGCCGACGCGGAAGTCATCCGGCAAATGGCGGAAAACGGAGTGAAACTCCTTGCCCTGCGCTGTGCCGGATATAATAATGTAGACTTGAAAGCGGCAGCGGAAAACGGTATCACCGTTGTACGCGTCCCCGCCTACTCTCCTTATGCGGTAGCCGAATACACGGTTGCCCTCATGCTCTCCCTTAACCGGAAGATACCCCGCGCCACTTGGCGTACACGTGACGGCAACTTCTCCCTGCACGGCCTTTTAGGATTCGATATGTACGGCAAAACCGCCGGTATCATCGGAACCGGTAAGATTGCCAAAAAATTAATCACCATCCTGCGCGGTTTCGGCATGAACATCCTTGCCTACGACTTGTATCCCGACCATAACTTTGCCCGTGAGCATCAAGTTGTGTACACCACGCTGGATGAATTGTACCACAGTTCGGACATCATCTCCCTGCACTGTCCTCTCACAGAACAGACCAAATACCTTATCAACGACTACTCCATCAGCAAAATGAAAGATGGTGTAATGATTATCAATACCGGTAGAGGGCAACTCATCCACACCAACGCTTTGATAGAAGGACTGAAAAACAAAAAAGTCGGTTCTGCCGGACTGGATGTGTATGAGGAGGAAAGCGAATATTTTTACGAAGACCAGTCGGATAAAATTATTGACGACGACACGCTGGCGCGTCTGCTGTCTTTCAATAATGTAATAGTAACTTCACACCAAGCATTCTTCACCCGTGAAGCACTTGCCAACATCGCAGCTACCACTCTGCTGAATATAAAGGACTTCATGGAACATAAGAAACTTGAGAACGAAGTCAAGCTGTAAAAGACTATTTATAAAACATTAATGATTCGCGGTCTAAACTTTCCGGCTCACTTGCTTGTTACATACAGATAAATCATTTTAAAAAAAAGACTGATTATGAAAAAAGTAATAGACAAAGCCGAAAGCCGCGGACATTCTCTGTACGACTGGCTCGACAGCTACCATACATTTAGCTTTGACGAGTATTATAATCCCCGCCGTATGAACTTCGGCGCCCTGCGCGTATTAAACGACGACCGGATAGCTCCCGGACAAGGATTTGGCACTCATCCGCATAAGAATATGGAGATTATCACCATCCCCCTGAAAGGCGAGCTGAAACATGGTGACAGCAAACAGAACAAGCGCACCATCACCGCAGGCTACATCCAGACGATGAGTGCCGGCACAGGCATCTATCACAGCGAAATGAACGGCAGTGATACCGAAACAGTGGAGCTTCTCCAAATTTGGATAATGCCCGAAAAACTGAATACACCGCCTGCCTATCAGGATTATGACATCCGTCCTTATCTGCATAAAAACGAACTTGCACTCATCGTATCTCCCGATGGCAACGCTCCCGCCAAAACGCTGCAACAGACATGGTTCTCTTTGGGAGAAGTAGAGGCGGGAAAGAAATTGGGCTATCACCTGCACCAATCGCACGCAGGCGTGTACATCTTCCTAATAGAGGGTGAAATAAAAGTAGACGGCACAGTACTGTCCCGCCGTGACGGTATGGGAGTGTATGAAACCAACAGCTTTGAAATAGAGACTCTGAAGGATTCACACATCCTGCTGATGGAAGTACCGATGTAGGACTTTTGCATAAAATAACAGCTAAACCGGAAGTTTGTGTAGCGTTTTTTGTAATATTGCGCTATAATTGAATCCGTACAATGAAACTTGATTACATCTACCATAGCGGCTTCGCAATTGAAGCGGACGGCGTGACGGTCATTATCGACTACTACAAGGACTCCTCGGAAGAGGTACCGAACCGGGGAATCATACATGACCGTCTGTTAAAAAAACCGGGAATACTCTACGTACTCTCCTCGCACTTCCACCCCGACCACTTCAATCGCGAAGTTCTTTCATGGAAAGAAGAGCGCCCCGATATCCGGTACATCTTTTCCAAAGATATTCTGAAACACCGGCGTGCAACGGCGGAAGATGCCACCTATATTAATAAAGGCGATGTCTGCAAGGACGAACATATCCGTATCGAAGCTTTCGGCTCTACCGATGTCGGCATCTCTTTTCTGATAGATTTGCAGGGCATCCGCCTGTTCCATGCCGGCGACCTGAACAACTGGCACTGGAGCGAAGAATCCACACCGCAGGAAATACGTAAAGCAGAAGGAGACTTTCTTGCAGAAATAAAAAACCTGCAACAAAAGGTCCCTCAGGTAGATGTAGCCATGTTTCCGGTGGACAGCCGCATCGGAAAAGATTATATGCGCGGTGCAGAACAATTCGTGGAACGAATAAAAAGCACTATATTTGCACCTATGCACTTCAGCGAGGACTATCAGGGCGGCAACGCATTCCGTACTTTTGCCGAAAGCAAAGGTTGCCGTTTTCTCACAATTTCCCGCCGAGGCGAAAGTTTTGATATTACTAAATAAAACATAGCATTATGAAAAATTTTACACAAGTTTTTATTGCACTATTCTGCCTCTGTATGCCTGCCTTGCTGCACGCCCAAAGAGATGACAGTAAATATCTGGCCGGCGCTGTTCCGGAAGTGGAGGGTAAAGTGATATTTACCAAGGACTTCAGCATTCCGGGTATGTCTCAAGATACAATCTACTCCCGCCTGTTGAAATGGATGGATGCACGACTGGCAAAAAATGAAAACAACAGCCGCATAGTTTTCTCTGACAAGGCTAAAGGACAGATTGTAGGCATGGGTGACGAATGGATTGTGTTCAGTTCTACAGCATTGTCGCTGGACAGAACAAAAATACTTTATCAGCTCACCGTTACCTGCCAACCGGAGAAGTGTATCCTTGAAGTAGAGAAAATCCGTTTCAGCTACCGCGAAGGAAAAGAAAAATATATCGCCGAAGAATGGATTACCGACCGGTACGCTTTGAATAAGTCCAAAACCAAACTGGTGCGCGGCCTTGCCAAATGGCGCAGAAAGACGGTGGATTTTGTAGATGACCTGTGCATCGATGTCACAGAAGCCTTAAGTGCCACTACAGCCAAAGCCCCTGTAGAGGAGAAAAAAGAAGAGAAGAAAGAGACCAAAGCACTCGTCAATTCCGGTACAACAGTGATTACTCCAAAAACACAGGTCACAATAAAAGCTCCCAAGACCGCTGCAACACCGGTCACCGTCACTACCATGCAAACAAATGCACCGGCATCCCCGGCTGCTTATAGAGAAATAGCGCCGGATGCCATTCCGTTCAATACTATTGAAACCGGAAACGGCAAATTAGTAATTGTGATTGGCGAAGAACCTTTCAACATGACTATGATGACTGCCAATGCCGGCGGTTCGTTAGGAAAAATTGCCGGTAACAAACCTGTCATATTCACTATTCTGTCACCGGAACAACCTTATGCACAAATGGATGCAGCCCAAAACTACACCGTGCGCTTCTATCCCAACGGCCAGACAGAACCTTCCGTCATTTTGGAATGCAAGAAAGTTCCGTCACAAGCTATGATAGAAGGTATGCCGCGTACATACATCGGCGAAATCCTGAAAGCAAAAATCAAATAAACCGATAATTTAAACCTAAATAAGTAACAACAGTGGAAATAAAAAGCAAATTTGATCATTTTAATATAAATGTTACCGATCTGGAACGCAGTATCGCTTTCTACGAGAAGGCGTTGGGACTGAAAGAACATCATCGGAAAGAGTCGGCAGACGGCTCTTTCACGCTGGTTTACCTCACAGACAGCAGCACAAGTTTCCTATTGGAACTAACCTGCCTGAAAGAACACCCCCAAGCCTACGAACTTGGTGAGAATGAAAGCCACCTCTGCTTCCGTGTAGCCGGAGATTACGACGCCATCCGTCAATATCATAAAGAGAACGGCTGGGTATGTTTTGAAAATACCGCTATGGGATTATATTTCATCAACGACCCTGATGATTATTGGATTGAAGTACTGCCTGCCAAGTAAGCATCCGATACATCCCACAGCACAGTAATGAACATTAATACTTAATACATTAATAACGTGAGTATAGAAGAAGCAATGATGGGCGGTATTGTTTTCAAAGGCAAGAAAGACAAGCCTAAAGAAGAAAACAAAATAAAGACCAAAGCCAAAAAGAAAACCTACATTACCGGCCAGCACGGTTCCGGTGCAGCAAAAATGAAAGCTGAAATTCGTAAGAAACGCGCGAATAGACATAAAGGGAAGTAAAAATTATTTTTCAAACGAACAGGTGTAAGTTCTACAAAATAGAATTTACACCTGTTTTTCTTTATTATATGCTTATCCACATCATATAAAACCACTATAAAATTATTCAACGAGAACAGTTATTAGCTATACAGTGTTAAAAAATCGCTTACTGATAAAAAAAGTTAATAGAAAACTTTGTTTTTACGTTCTTTACATATATTTTTGAGGAAGCAAACGAACAAATAATATTTTTGAAGAAAAGTGATTTTATCACAAAAGCATAAAAAAAATCACTACTTTTTTTTGTTTAGAAGAACTGTAGTGTATTTTCTTATATCAATAACTTTGAATAACACATATGCCCAGGTACAACGCGGCAAAAAAGATGATGCGAAAGCAGAATTAATATCTTTTAAAGACCGCTGGGGTATCAAGACAAATGCTGTTGATTGGTTATTGACCATCCCTAATATTGGTGTGGAATTTGACTTAGGCAACACGATTCGAAACAAGCGCACGATTGGAGCCAACCTAAAGTGGAATTGGAACACCTCGCAGAAATACACTCCTTCCCTTATCTTCAACGTATTCGATGCACGGGTAGAGTGGCGTCAGTATTTTCGTACCCGCAAAAGAGGCGGTGTTACCAAAGATGCCAATCTGATGACACGCCTTAAAGAACAAGTATTCACCACCCAACGTGAAAATCCGCGTCAGGAGCGAGCCTATTACTGGGGAGTTTACGTCAATGCCGCCAGCTACAATTTCAAAATAGGTAAGGAAGGTAAGCAGGGCAATGCCTATGGCGCCGGTATCAGCGTAGGCTATACTGCTCCGCTTTATGGCTATCGCAATAACTACATCGACATTGAAATGGGCGGTTCTATCGGACTGTTATACACCTCTTATGACGTCTACACTCACGACGCGGAAAGCGGATGCTACCCACGCATAGCCGAGAAATGCAAAGGCGGGCACATCGTGCCTTTCCCCCTGATAACAGATTTACGTGTAGCTTTCGTCTATCGGTTTATGTCCGCGGGCAGCAAATACAAAGAATCGGTCTACCGCCGGGTACAGCTACGTGACTTTGCCCGTCAGGCACTCAACGAAAAGATAAACAAAATGCGCGAGCGCATCGACTCCATTAATAATGCTGTACGCAAGCAGGGTTTCAGCCGTCCGGACAGTTTACTCAATAAAGAAGAACTGAAGCAATGGAAATTAATGCAGCAAGAGCGTAAAGAACTTGCTCTAAAAGAAGCTGCCGACAAACTGCGTAAAGAAGTTGCAGATTCTTTAGGAATACAGCTTAGTGACAGCCTCACTTCCGAACAAGAAAAATCGATACGCAAAGCATTGAAAGTACGTGAAGAACAACTGAAACAAAAATCTGAAGTACAAGATTCTACCAAAATATCCAAGCGCACCGAAAAAAAGAAAAAGAAAAAGAATAAGAAGGCGAAAGCCGAAGCTACCAAAGAAGATACAGAAACTGTTCAGGGAGAAGCAACTTCGCCCAAGAAGGAGGATGAATGATGAAGCACAAAGTACTGACATATCTAACTCTCAGTCTGCTGTGCGGTATCTTTGCCTGCACCTCAGTAGAGCTCTGTCCGGAGACAGAGCATCCGCATGCCGCAACTATCCAAGCGCAGTTCAATTGGGGAAAATATGATAATGAAAAACCCGGTCAGATGAATATCGTAGCAAGCCGGATTCTCAATACTTGGCGCGCGCATGGTATTTCCGAAACCGGAGAAGAAAAGAACAGTGTGATAAACGGTATATCAGCACCAATCGTCTCCGATGAAACAAGCGACGCCCCTATCCCATTCCGTCTGAAAGGCGGCGAATACAAAGTTTTTGCCATCAATACCCACGACAGGTTGGTTATTGATAGTCTAAACTGTTACCTCACCCATCCGGAGGCCACAGTAGATACACTCTATCTGCATATGCTTGAGACCTCACGCGATGATATAAAAGAATTGCAAGGGCTTAACCTACCCGACTTTAATCCGACTTATAGATATATCAAAAATCCGGGACGCATCTTCTACGGAATAAACAAGGACGTCACTATAGAAACCGGACAGCCCCAAGTGCTTCATTTCGATATGCAGCCGGTGAGCCAGGAAATACAAGTGAAGTTCAGTGTCAAAAAGGCCGGAACCCTTAAAAATGAGATTAATATAGAACAGGTTGTAGCAGAAATATCAGGAGTGTGCGGACGCCTCAATATTGCCGACGCTTATTTGGATACAGACCGTCTTTACCGCATGGTTTTCTCATTCGACAACTTACAGATAGAAACCAACGGAGATGTCAGCACATACTCTACCACATTTTATACCATGGGAATAGTGCCCAGCCCCAAAGAAAATCTGCTTGTAGGGCAAGGAATCCTGCAAATAGCGGTAAAGGCCTCTGTCCCGAAGCCGGGAGATAATAAAACTTTATTAAAACGCTTTTTCTATGCAGCGGGCAATCCCCGACAAACTTTAGTCGACGCACAATTGATAGAACAGAGGGAAAATGGCAAAAGCTATTTGCGCTACCAAGAAAAACCGGTAGTAATAGAAATGGGAACTATGCTGGAAATAGATTCACAGGAAATAATCGACCATAAGGACGAAAATACCTGGGAGGATCAAGATAAAGATGACGACATAGATATAGAAATGTAATAGTTACGGAATGCTATATAATAGAAAGGCCATACACATTTATTTAGGCTTCCTACTCATGTTGCTGTGCAGCTGCGGAAACCTGTTTACGGGAGACGAAACGCCTACCGAAACTGATGTGGTGGACCCGGAACCGGACTCCGGCATTGACGATGACTACAACGAAGCACTCCCTGTTATGATTGCTTTCAATCCACCTAATTATACCATACTGACGCGTGGGCAAGGCGCGCTTTCCCCTGATGACGAAGGCTATCTGGAGAAATTGGAGAATGCCGACTTCCATGTTTATGCATTCCGTTCTGACACTCCCAAAGGAGGCATGAATTATGGTATTACACGAGAGAGTGACAAAGAGATTTGCCTCATAGACGGAAGTACGGGTATACAAGGACAAGATGCCAGCCTTAATATGCACGGGAAAAAAGCCAGCTATACAAGCGTCACCTCATTTGCCCAATGGCAGGATGAGAATGACCAACCTATGTACAGCCAATTGTCAACGGTGACACCTTTCGACTTTTTCGCATATTACATAGATGACCTTAAACAAGCCGCAAGCAACAGTGATGCAGATTTCTTACCCGGAACCTACCGTAACTTTACCCGCAATGAACAAGGTATCAGTTTTGAAGTGGCGGTAGATGGTTCACAAGACTTAATATCTGCTGTTGCAGAACTGACGGAAGACGAGAAAACCAATATAGCCGCCATGCCGGAGGAGGAAAGGAATAATGTAATGAAATACTATTACAGTACTTACACAGCTCGTCGTAACATCACTCCCGTATTCAACCTGCGTCATCAACTTGCACACGTACGATTTAACATTAAGGCTAACATGAGACAGGATGTCATGATAAAGAGTATCGGTATCGAAAGCATTTACAAAGGAAAATTCACCGTTGCCGGACATGACTTCTCGCAAATAGGCGTCAGCTTCAATGAAAAGGCGGGAACGCACCGGCTCGAACTAAAAGAAGCAGACGGCAGCCGGTTCGAGCCACGAGAATTGAAAATAGGAATGACCGAAATTATACCATCACTGAAAGGAACTTCACTACTTGTACCGCCATCCAACAGTGCAGTACTTATCGTCGAAGCCGAAGCACGTACGAAGATACTGGATAATCCGGAGGTATGGGATGACCATTATCCCTATACACTCACTTATCCGCTAAAAGATATGGTCAAAAACAGCTCCCAATCTTCTTATGGATTCCTGGCGGGTTGGAGATATACCATAAATATCACTATTTCCGGTCCGGAAGAAATGGAAATCAAAGTCGAAATAGAGGGCTGGGAGAACGGTGGCGATATTGAAGTAGATGGAGAAGATATGTTTGAATGAAACTATAAAAAGAGAATTATATAAATTGATTTATTAATTAAAATTTAATGATTATGAAAAAGCAATTTTTCTATGCAACATTGGCCATCGCATTGATGAGCAGCTGTTCAAAAGACAATGATCCGGGGACAACAACCGATCCGACTGATCCGACCGTTCCGGAAGTAATTGATGACACAACTCCGGCAGCAATCCAATTAGGAATTGGAAACCCGACCATTATTGCAACAAGAGGTACAGGTAGCGTAGGTGACATAACAGGAAGTAATGGCAACGTATGGAATGGACAAGAGCTTTCCATCTATATGTTTCCCAAAGGAACAGTAGCCGAGTATGCAGATAGCCCATTAGCGGGTTTAACGTTTAATGCTCCTGCTAATGCAGCTACCGGTGCAATCACTAACTCCACTCATGCGGTAAAATATTATCCTATGCAGGGAGCGTTTGATTTCTATGGTTATCATATGGATACAAAAAATAATGAAACGCCATCCACACCTACCGAAGATTGGACTACAGCCAATACTTTAAAAGTAAATGCTACGATTGATGGAACAAACGATGTTATGGCAGCGAAAGCCGATTTGACGATAGCTGACAAAGTAGTACTCATCAACAAAAAATTGGGAACAGATACATACAAAGCAAGTGATGATGGAACAAAAGTAGTAGCTGTCGCTAATGGCACAACAGAAATAGCTGGAGAAGATCTGGTTACATTAAATGCAGAAATAGCAAAAGCATTCAGTTCTTACGCCGCTCGTAGAACAATACAACCGAATTTAATCTTTAAGCACTTATTATCTCGCTTGAAATTCAATGTCATTGCAGGTGAAGAACAAGCTGCAATAGACCAATATGGTGCTGGCAAAAAATTCCCCGCAGTCCCCGGACATAAATTTGACTCCAATAATGCTAATGAAGCTGAAATGACTGACGGAGCCGTATACATCAAAAAAATTGCTTTAACAGACCCTAAGAGCAATGTAAGCATTGTTTTCACTCCAAACAACTTCACCTTAGAAGCTGCCGCAGCAACTCAGGGTACATCATTCGTATTGAAACAACGCGCAGCGGCAAATACTCCTGCAGCGGAATTGGAAGCATTATCACCTGTTGCACCTGCCAAATTTATTGCAAATGCCAGTAGAACAGATGAGAATAAAACGGATTGGCAGACTCCCGTTGGCGAGAGTATGATGGTTGTTCCCGGAGAAACCACTCTCAAACTTGAAATCGAAGTTGCGCAGTACAAGATAACAACAGAAGCGCATGATGGGCAAGAAGCTCAATACGCATGGATGCAAGAACCCAAGCCTCTTACAGCCACAGTGAAAGCGCCTACAAACACAATAGATGGAGCAACAATAAATACCTTTGAGGCCGGAAAATCATATAATGTCAACATTACAGTATTTGGTTATCAGAAGATCGAGGTTACTGCAACTTTGGAAGGATGGATTAATGGCGGTGACATTGATGTTAATCCTGAAGATGAAGCATTTACCCCTGTAATCTGATAATATTTCTTTCACTTTTTTATCTATGCTTTACCCCAAAGAAGATATAGAGTGAAAGTTAAAATACCCTGTGGAATGAAAGTTTTTTTATTCCACAGGTAATCTTTCTTGTTCACTCGCAAAAACCTATCAGCAAGGTAATGCGGGAAATAATAATAAAACAAATGAAAGATACAAATATACACTTTATGTAGAGATATAATAAATACGTTTTACTAAATACTCATTATAATTATGAAAAAGAATATATGGATTTTGGCATTGGCAGTAACCGCACTTTTTGCCGCCTGCTCTAAAAATGATGATCCTACAACCAATCAAGATTCACAAGAACCGGAACAAACTGTAACTGAAAATGATTTCGAAGGTCCCAACGGAGAAGTCGTTGTACAATTAGGGGCACTTAGTACACCATCGGCAATCATCACTCGCGGTACGGGCGTTATTACCGGTACTGATATCACTGTATTGGATAATTTAGGAATTTTTGCTCTGGCTCAAGGTGCAACCTATACAGCTGATGATATAACCAACTGGGGTACTGAGGCATCAAACAACAACTGCATTCTGATGAATGTAAAAGCTAAAGGTACTGCAACAGATCCGTACGATACAGAAGTACACGGAACTACCGTAAAAAGATTAACCCTTTTTGATCCTAAAGCTACAACTGATGGGGCTGTATACTACTATCCGATGCAAGGTGCGCAAAATTATAATTTCCATGGGTATTTTCCTCGACAAGATGACAGCAAAGTAAAAATCACCAATGGAGAAGTATATGTAGAGTTCAGCGGCCTGATCGGTGATGATGATATTATAACCGGTGTATCAACTCCCGCTCCCGTTATTACCTCATTATATGAAGATGAAAAGAATCTCACTCCTACCACCGGACTGAGTCTGAATGGGTATAATGCCAAATATATCCGTAAGATTAAATACAGCAATTGGATTATAGACCAATCTAATTCTGCAATTGCAAAAGATCAGAAGCACCCGTTTATTCCAAGTATATCATTTGACCATAAGTTAACAAAACTCAACTTTCAGATTATCACAGCACAGAAGCAGGCTGACGGTACAGACATACCATATAACGACCGTGTAGAAGCTGCAAAACTAAGAATCAGTGACATTGTAATGACCGATATTTCCAACCAGGCAAACTTGAAAGTATCTACAGGAGAGTTGGAATGGAATGACGCCAGCACGGCTGCATTAGATATGATTAAAGCTAATCCTGATGCAACATTCACCGTGGATGGTACAACAACCAATCTCTGGGATAAAAAAACAATAGGCGCTACAACCAAAGATGTCATTGCACCACAACTCTACAAGACAAACGAAGAATTAGTACAAACGCCTTACATATCCGCCGGTTATCTGATGGTAAGACCTCAAAACAACTACACCATCACACTGAACATTATAGCAAACTTGGCCGGGGCTACACCTCAAATTCAATCCGTTACTTTACCTATCAAATTAGCGAACAACAATCCTTTCGTTGCAGGAAGCGAATATGATATCCGCATCGGTGTCTATGCTTTACAAGCAATATTTATTGATGCAAGTCTGAAAGATTGGAACAAAAGTGACGAAAATGTAGATGTAGATATTGAATAAAAACATATTCAACAAACATTTATGTAAATGAGCAAACGAGTAAACATATCGTATCTCTTTAGTATCATACTCCTGCTGCTGACAGGGTGTGAACAAGAAAATTCACAGACTCCTTCCCCAAATAACGGGGAGGAGCCGGTGGAGATTCTTTTGAGCGCCAATGTCATGCAAGTAAGCGCCTCTATTATAACCCGAAACGACTTTGTAGACGAGACATCTTTCAAAGACGGTACAAAACAAGTCGGAGTATTTGGTTTACGAACGCAAGACGGTTCTTTCAATAATCAACCTTATGTGGATAATTTTGCCTTTACCAATACCAATGGCAAGTTATCCGGTGACGGACATATCTATTTTCCTCCAGGCTATGGAAAGATTACAGCATACTTGTACGGATATTACCCATATACCGACGACACAGAACTGTACCGTCAAGGCAATGAGGTACTTATCAGAGTGAAAGGCGGACTTAGCGGAACAACAGATGCCAAGTGGGCAAATGCCCAGACAGATCCGCTTCACGCTACAGCTTCGCACACTATTGAAAGAATTGAAGGTGCTACAAACGACCGTTCACAGATAACTCTTGCCTTACCCTTTTACCACAAAATGGCCCAACTGCAAATTACAGTCGAAACCCAAAGTGGCAATGAAGGCAAATATCAACTACAAGAGATTATCACAACTTTCAGTGAACACCAGCATGGATATATGAATGTACGTGACGGAGTGATAATTTCTGCCGATACCGGTAAGACAGAAATATGCACAGAGATACTTCCTAACGGGGGAGAATTCATCGGTGTATCTACAATTGAAAACCCTGTCGCTCCACAAAGCAAACATAGTGTACTGCCCGGCACCAATGCTATCAAGAGAATTCAAATCAAAGTAAACGGGAAAGAGTATGAAGCCTTCAATGCCACTACAGCCGGTAAAGGCATAAACCTGACAGCAGGCTACATTACAGCCATAAAAATTAATTTCAATCCAAGTACCGATGTTCAGGCTACTTTGGACGATACGTGGAACACTAAGGAAGAACATACTTTTGATACTACTAACTAAAAAACACTTATGCTAAGACACTACTATACTATCCCCATACGCGGTGTGCTCCTCTTGCTGCTGCTTTGCAGCCTACCCGCCTTGCACGCCCAACAAGTAGCCGTAAAAACCAATGGACTGATGCTTGCTGCCATGATGCCCAATGTTGGTTGCGAATTTGTCGTAGGCGAACGGAGTAGTATAGACCTTTCCGCTTTCGGTTCAATCAATATCTATGGCAACAAAGCCAAAATGATAGGCTTTCAGCCGGAATACCGTTATTGGTTCAACGGTCGCCCCATGACCCGCGAGTTTATCGGCGTAGCCGCTCTCGGCGCATCCTACGACATCACTTGGGGACGCCACATTTATCAAGGAGACGCAGCCGGAGCAGGTATAACCTTCGGCTATTGCTTCAACCTGAACAAACGTCTCAACATAGAATGTTACGGCGGCTTCGGAGCTGTCTATTTCAGACAAAAACAATATTACGTCAACGATAACTATGAAGACTATCAAGAGAATGGAACCGCACACGCTAACGCCACCGGCTATAAACTGTTACCTATTAAAATAGGAATTTCCATATCATATATTCTCAAATAAAAAACATCGCCATGAGAAGTTTCATCCAGACATTAGCTCTTTGCGCCGCAATGATGTATATGGCTTCCGCACCAGTCATGGCGCAACAAATATCTATCGTATCCGGTAAAGTACTGAACTTGCCGGAAGGAGAAAAAAAAGCACGCCCGTTTCCTGTAACCGAGAAAGTCTATGTTTTTGCTTTCAACACCGTAGCCGCAGCACGCGACGCACTTAAACAACTGGAAGGCGGTGGCGGTACTATGATGTCTGATGCAGATGCTGTGGCCGGTCCGGACGGATATTATGAAATACGAGTAGCAGAAAATGGCGCTCTCATCTTCCGCGTAGCCATGAAAAGCGAACTGCTGGAAGTAAATTATAAACAAACCATCGACCTCTCCATCGATGGCGGCATTGCCTTGGATGAAGTAGAAGTCGTAGCAGAAAGTAAGCGCCCGCAACCCAAGCCGGTAGCCGGAAAAATAGTGGGCAACAAACTCATTGTAGACAACTCCGTCACTATTCCCAACAATTACGGAGCTGCAAACCGCCGGCTCATCATGCAACCCTACGTACTGGACTGTACCACAGAAGATACAGTAAGATATATAGACCCTACTGTAATAGACGGTGTAGAATACGGATTGACGCAAGACAGACGTATGGCATATAACATGAAGAATGATATACTGGCACCTTTCATCAACCAACGACGTGCACTGAATGAGGAACGTTTTGACCTGATAGTTAAAGATTCCGTACCCGTACCCGATCCGCGCCGTATCTACAGTGTACTAACCAAAGTTATTATCGCAGATTATACACATCCCACCTATCAAGACGAATGGAAACTAACCACCTGCAAAATTAAACGCCCTTTGCAGTTTCTGGAATTCTCTTTTCCGGACTTTGCACTGGATCCCAATAAATATAAAGAGACTCCGCGTCGTGAACGACGGAATACAGCCGGAAATATCTCACTCACCTTTCTTGTAGGCAAAGCACAGCTTGATCCAGAAGACCCGAATAACGAGCTGCAGATGAACAAACTAAAAAACAATTTGCTGGAAATCATCAATGGAGAAGGTACTACACTGAAAGAATTCAAGATTACAGGTGTATCATCCCCCGAAGGTCGGTATGCCAGCAATCTCGCATTGGCAAAGGAACGTACGAACTTTGCTCTTCAACAGATAACTTCTGTAATCCCTGCCGAAAAATGGAAGCGTGTATACAAACATCCCACTGAGACGCGTGTAGCAACATGGGACGAAGTGGCAGACTTGCTGGAACAGGATTCTTTATTGAATGAGGCCGAAGAAATACGTGCCGTCACAAAGAAATTTAAAAATCCGGATGCCCAGTTTGCTACCATTTCACGTCTCCCTTACTACGCAACAACCATAAAAGAACGGTTGCCAAGACTACGTACCGTCCAATATGAATATAAACACGAGATTTTCCGGGAATTGAATCCGGATGAAATTCTGGACCGCTACCAAAACGATCCAAACTATCGTGAAGGGAAAAAACAATTCACCCGATACGAATACTGGCACCTTTTCCAAATGGTTAAAGACCCGAAAGAAGCGGAAAAAATATTCCGTCGCGCTTATAAGGAAACAATGGCCTATGATCTGAAAGGGAAAGAAAAGCCCTGGATTTTGGCCGCAAACAACCTTGCCATAGCATTGTTGCGCCGAGATACATTCGATATAGAAGTTTTGAAACCATTGGTAGACATTACACGTAAGGTGAACCTTGTTGATCGTTTCAACGATGGTATCAGTGTTATAGAAACAGAAGTAAATCCCGAAGTTGTCGTAGCCAATCAACTGGCCATGTACATACGCGCCTATAATTTTGATGACGCAAGTATATTGGCCGGGTTATTGCCCGATACGGAACGTTTCCAAATGATAAAGGCTTTTGCCAACTGCCTCGGCGGATATTATGACTACCGAGGTGCAGCTAACGTCAAAGAGTCAGAAGAACGGAAAAAAGTTTTCCAACTGGTAAAATCATCATCTCCCATGAACAACATAGTAATGTGTATGGCTATGGAAACCGACCTTTACAATCGAGAAGCGGAAAAAATTCTAAAAGAAATGCCAGTCAATGCACTGACTAAATACTTAAAACTCGTCCTATTTATACGCGCCAACAAACTATATGAATGGAGTTACGACAATGCGCTGGCATTTGACGAAGCCTGTAAGATGCTTGATGAAATCATAAAAATGGAGACCAAATATCACAAGATTGCCGAAAATGACGGTGAAATCAGCAAAGAATTCATGGAATACTTCGACCAGGGAGATTGGAAACTTTATTAAGGTGAAAGTTGAGAGTTGAAAGTTCAAGTTGAAAATTATGAGAAGACTACTAACAGGATTAATACTACTGACTACGGCATTGACAGCCACAGCACAGCAAAAAGACACAACGAATATTGGATTCGATGCGACAAAACGCGCTTTTGTCAAACGTTACAAACACCCGGATGCCGTTCCCTTTGATTCATTGTGGAAAAACAATGTCTATATTTCCATTTTGGGAGGAATGGACAAAATGATACCGCGCGGCGATGCCGACTTCAATATAGGACCGGTAGGAGGAATTGCCGTCGGTTGGCAATTCGCTCCCTCCCACTCCTTACGAACTACATTACTGGCGGGAAACTTCTCCCGAAAGATAGACAACGAAACGCTGACACGCATCGGCTTGCAAACTGACTATCTGCTAAATGTCACTTCCTTTATCAGTGGATACAATCCCGGAAGAATTTTTGAGTTCTCTACATTAGCTGGGCTTGGTTATCAATGCTCATCATTCGCAGGCACCACCAAACACATAGGCGAACTACATTTGGGTATGCAATTAAAGCTGCATCCGACAAGTCATGTAGATTTTTATATAGAACCACGTTTCACTATCCTGACTGACGGGATAGATCATTCTTTCCAAAAAAATTGGCACAAATATGATATGACTTACGGTGCAGTAGTAGGTATGAACTATCGTTTCAAAGCATGGAAACCTTTTGGCAAAATCCGGACTTTGGAAGGCGACAAATTCATGGATAACACCTTTATCAGTATCGCGGCAGGCGGACAGTTTCAAGCTTCTCGTCTGACTAACGAGATAGGGCTCACCAAATCTATCGGTCCTCATTTCAGCCTGTCAGTAGGTAAATGGCTGATACCGGCATTGGGGTTAAGGTTATCCGGATTCAGGTCTGATGATACATGGCACAAAAAGGAGATTGTCGCAACAGATGACAACCCGGGAGAAGAGTTTTATGAAATGTCCACCTATACAGGCGGGCGTCTGGAAGGTATGCTGGACGCAACTTACTTTTTCAATGGGCATCAACTGCATCCTCGTTTCTCTGCCAACATACTTGCCGGCGGAGAACTGGGTTACATAAAGAAAGAAAACGGATATCATCCAGCCAAAGGCGGGTATACAGGTTTTACAGGTGGAGTTCAACTCAAATATCGGTTCGCCGATGAGATTTCACTATTTATTGAGCCACGTACCACCTTTGCCTCTTACTCTTTAAAGACAAGTGAAAAAGAACAAGGACGAAACGTTGCTAAAAAGTACACAGACAATCTGTTTAATATCAATATAGGTATTGAGATACAGCGTGCCAATGAAGAAAATCGTATGGCTCGCTCCCTGAACCGAGAAGTATTCACACCCTCTTTCTTTGTTAGCGGCGGAATAGGTTTTTCCACTCCGATTCAAGTCAAACGTTATGCCCTTAAACGATACTTCGATTATCAAGCCATAATCACGGCAGGACGTATTTTCACCCCCTTATCCTCACTTCGTTTAGGAATTGATTTCGGTCCTTTCTCCGTAGACTTGAAGGAAGGAGAAGCAAAATATAATATGCCGAGCGGAAGTCTTGATTATATGCTGAACCTAACCAATCTGATGATGGGATATGACCCTGAACGTAAATACGATGTACAGCTATTTGCCGGAATAGTGGCATCTATGCGGCTGAAACAAGAAAATAGTTTCTTCATTGGCGGAGAAGCGGGACTACAAGCCTCTTATCAAGTAAGTCGCCGCTTCAAAGTTTTTCTTGAGCCCAAAATCCGCATTTACGGAAAGGAATTGTTGATGCAAAATAATGTACAGGGAAAAGATATCATGATGTCCCTGCATACCGGAACCTGTTTCTCTTTTTAGTCAGAAAGAAAGTTTATTTCAGAAGTTCATCAATCTTCTTAACCAATGAAGAGAACTCTTCCGGATTGTAAAGACGGGTAAGCATTACAATCTGCCCTTCTTTGTCTATTAAAACATTACGGGTTATACCTGCCTGACGCAACGCATATTTGGCAAAGATATCGGCTCCCGGATCCAATCCCAATGGGTATGTAACACCTGTAGCTTTACCGAAAGCAACAACCTTCTTCAGCGGTTCGTCACGATCGATACCCATTAACACAAAATTCGGATTAGACTTATGTTTCTGCCAAATATCTTTTTCAATAAAAGGCATTTCTTTACGGCATACACCGCACCAACTGGCAGTGAATTGCAGCATTACCACTTTGCCGCGAAGCTCAGAAAGTTTAACTGTCTTACCATCTGTCAACGTTACGGTAAAATCAGGAGCCATCTGTCCTACTTTCACAATATAACCGGCATTGTCCGCCTCCACTTCCTGTGCCATACTTATCATACTGCACAATGCAAACAAGCCGAACACCAATAATCTGAATTGTTTCATTTTCCTCTCATTTTAATAATTCATAAATATACATTTTATCGCAAAAGAAAGGAATTGGACATAACAAAACAAATAGAACATAAACTCTTTGTAAATCTTTAACTCATATTTCTAATAGAATTCCCGTCCCTTAGATATTAGGTTTTATATCCAACTTTACCGGCTTAACCATATTTTCCGGTTTCAGAATCGTATCCAAGTCTTCTTTGGAAAGAATATTGTGTTCCAAGACTAATTCATAAATACCTTTTCCCGTTTCAAGAGCTTCCTTAGCTATCTTGGTAGAATTTTTATAACCGATAACCGGGTTGAGGGCAGTAACTACACCGATACTATCATGTACATATCTGCGGCATACTTCTTCATTAGCGGTAATGCCATCGATACAAAGAGTACGCAAAGTATCGAATCCGTTCATCAACAAATCGGCTGATTCAAAACAACATTGTGCCATAACAGGTTCCATTGCATTCAGTTCCATTTGAGCCGCTTCACCACTCATGGCAACACAAAGATCATTACCTATTACTTTATAATCTATCTGATTCATTACCTCAGGAATAACAGGATTCACTTTGCCCGGCATAATGGAAGACCCCGGCTGCATAGCGGGAAGATTTATCTCTCCCAACCCGCAACGAGGACCGGATGCAAGCAGACGAAGGTCATTACATATCTTATTCATCTTCACAGCGACCCTTCTCATTGCTGAAGAATAACCTACCAAACAAGAAGTATCGGAGGTGGCTCCCACCAAATCATCAGACAGCTTAATATTCCATCCCGTAATCTTCTTTAAAGCCTTCACACATTTCTCAGCATATCCCGGTTCAGCCGTAATGCCTGTACCAATGGCAGTAGCTCCCATATTAACGGTAAGGAAATCCTCGGCTGCAAAATTCAGGTTCTTTATTTCATCGCGCAAAATACTGGCGAATCCATTGAATGTTTGTCCGAGAGTCATAGGTACAGCATCTTCCAACTGGGTGCGCCCCATTTTGATAATATGTTTAAACGCTTCCGCTTTACGCTGGAACGCGTTAATCAATTCCTCAAAATGTTTCACAAGTTTGAGGTGAGTATAATACATACCTATATGTATAGCAGTAGGATAGGCATCATTTGTTGACTGTGAGCGATTTACATGGTCATTCGGAGAACAATATTGATACTCGCCACGGTTATGTCCCATGATTTCAAGAGCACGATTGGCAATTACCTCATTGGCGTTCATGTTGGTAGTCGTTCCGGCTCCTCCTTGAATCATGTCTACCGGAAACTGCTCATGATGCTTTCCTTCAAGGATTTCATTACATGCCTTCAAGATGGCATCAGATTGTTTCTCGGTAAGCAAACCAAGCTCAAAATTAGCCATAGCCGCCCCCATTTTAGTAATAGCAAGAGCGTGGATAAACAAAGGATATTCGTTTAGATGAAATTTGCTAATACGAAAATTCTCAATACCTCTAAAGGTTTGTACTCCATACATAGCAGACTCGGGTATTTCACGACTGCCAATTAAATCACTCTCGACACGAGTTTTTTTGGATAGTTCCTCTTTCATAATATATATTTATTAACTGTTTTCACAGATAGTCATCAAAGGATAACCAAAGATATAACAAATTGTTTTGTAAACGTACCATTCAAATATTTAGTTAACAAACTTTAATAACAGACGATTAATGCACATAACTTTATATATAGTATATCAAAAAGAAACAAATCAATCCAAAATGCAGATGCTCAACAAAAAGTTAATAAATATTTTATTTAGAAAATATAAAGTAATATATACAACTATTCCACCCTTTTTTTGTTATATATAGAATATTTTTAGAAATTAGCCAAATCAAAACTTAGATAACCTTTCTCTAATCTTAAAATAACAAGTGTATGATCTTACAATTATTATTTGTACTGACTGCTATTATCATAGGCGCACGCTTAGGAGGCATAGGTCTCGGAGTAATGGGCGGCGTAGGCTTAGGTATACTAACTTTTGTATTCGGGCTACAACCCACGGCACCTCCAATAGATGTTATGTTAATGATTGCTGCCGTTATTTCCGCAGCATCTTGTATGCAAGCTGCTGGAGGGTTGGACTATATGGTAAAGTTAGCTGAAAAACTCTTGCGCAAAAATCCGTCCCAGGTAACTATCCTTAGCCCTATCGTCACATATTTATTTACTTTTGTAGCCGGAACCGGACATGTTGCTTACTCTGTCCTGCCTGTCATAGCCGAAGTAGCAACTGAAACCAAAATTAGACCCGAACGCCCATTAGGCATCGCAGTAATTGCCTCACAACAAGCCATTACAGCAAGTCCCATTTCGGCAGCCACAGTCGCATTGCTTGGTCTCCTTGCCGGATTTGATATCACTTTATTCGATATATTAAAAATAACAATTCCGGCAACAATTCTCGGTGTACTGGTAGGTGCATTTTGCTCCATGCGTATAGGAAAAGAGCTAATTGACGATCCAGAATATCAAAAACGTATGGCAGAAGGTTACTTTAACGGCAGAAAGGTGAAAATTGATGACGTAAAGAATAAGCGCCACGCCATGCTTTCAGTGCTTATATTTATTCTCGCTACTGCATTCATTGTTCTTTTCGGTTCATTTGAAGGTATGCGCCCCTCATTCCTGATTGATGGAAAAACGGTTACTTTAGGTATGTCCGCTATTATAGAAATCATCATGCTTTCAGCAGCAGCCATTATTCTATTGGTTACTAAGACTGACGGAATCAAAGCGACACAAGGCTCCGTTTTTCCTGCCGGAATGCAAGCTGTAATTGCTATTTTCGGTATCGCTTGGATGGGTGATACATTCTTGAACGGTAATATGTCCCAGCTTACCGCCTCTATTGAAGGCATTGTACGCCAAATGCCCTGGCTGTTCGGTATTGCTCTGTTCGTTATGTCCATTCTGCTATACAGCCAAGCAGCTACAGTACGCGCTTTAGTTCCACTGGGCATTGCTCTGGGGATATCACCATATATGCTGATAGCCATGTTTCCTGCTGTGAACGGATATTTTTTCATCCCGAACTATCCCACCGTAGTCGCGGCTATCAATTTTGATCGCACAGGAACAACCCGCATCGGTAAATATATACTCAATCATTCTTTTATGATGCCGGGGATTGTTTCTACAGTAGTCGCAATTGCCTTAGGATTATTATTCATACAAATTTTCTGATATAATATACTTCAACCTATTTTTTAATTTAAACAATTAAAGTTATGAAAAAATTAGAAAGACTTAGTATGGTAGCCGCTATGCTACTGTTTTCTGTAGTAATGGCTTTTGCACAACAGAAGCCTAACATCCATATCCTCGCCACCGGTGGAACTATTGCCGGAACAGGCACATCTGCAACAGCCACTAACTATACAGCCGGACAAGTAGCAATCGGAACCCTGCTTGATGCCGTACCCGAACTGAAAAACATAGCTAATGTAACAGGTGAGCAAATCGTTAAGATAGGTTCACAAGATATGAACGATGATGTTTGGCTAACCCTTGCAAAAAAAATCAACCAACTACTGAAACGCTCTGATATTGACGGGATTGTAATAACTCACGGAACTGATACAATGGAAGAAACAGCCTATTTTCTTAATCTGACGGTTAAAAGCGACAAACCGGTAGTTTTAGTCGGAGCCATGCGTCCTTCTACTGCCATCAGCGCTGATGGACCTCTCAACTTATACAATGCCGTTGTAGTGGCCGGAGCAAAAGAGTCTAAAGGGAAGGGTGTCTTAGTGGCAATGAACGGAAGTATACTTGGTGCGACAAGTGTATTGAAGATGAATACCGTTGACGTACAAACATTTCAGGCTCCCAATGCCGGTGCACTCGGATACATTCTGAATGGTAAAGTTACCTATAATATGTCATCGGTAAAGAAACATACAATCCTGTCTGTATTTGATGTTACCAACTTGAATGCACTTCCCAAAGTAGGAATCGTTTACAGCTATTCGAATATTGAAGCTGACATGGTAACTCCAATGCTGAATAACGGATATAAAGGTATTATCCACGCAGGAGTAGGCAACGGAAACATCCACAAAAATATATTCCCCGTATTAATGGATGCACGTAAGAAGGGTATCCTTGTAGTGCGCTCATCAAGAGTGCCAACTGGCCCCACCTCCCTTGACGCAGAAGTAAACGATGCACAATACCAGTTTATCGCATCACAAGAATTGAATCCCCAAAAATCACGCGTTCTTTTAATGCTTGCATTAACCAAAACCAATGATTGGAAACAAATTCAGGAATACTTCAACGAATACTAAAAACAGATAGAAATGATAAAGAAACTAACATTTATACTCTTGATAGCGGGCTGTGTACAAAATACGTATGCTCAAGATGCGAAGAAGAGTGAGAAGTTCCTTGAGAATAAAACTCTGTTTGAAGAACTCACCAACGTAAAGAAAAAGCAGGATAAATTCAACTTATTCCTCAATATGCAAGGTAGTTTCGACGCAAATTTCCGCGACGGCTTTGAAGAAGGAGCTTTTAAAATGAAGCAACTTCGCATTGAAGCCAAAGGAAATATCAATCATTGGCTTTCATACCGGTACAGGCAACGGTTAAACCGCTCGAATGACAGCAGCGGTAATATAGATAACCTACCTACTTCGATTGATATTGCAGGAATTGGTGTAAAACTTGGAAAAGGATTTTCCATCTTCGCCGGCAAACAATGTACCGCATACGGTGGTATCGAATTCGACTTGAATCCTATCGAAATATATGAATATAGCGATATGATTGAGAACATGAGCAACTTCATGACCGGCTTGAACATCGGCTATGACATTAATGCCCATCAACAGTTGAATCTGCAAATTCTGGATAGCCGTAACGGTTCTTTCAACAAAACATATGGAGTTGAGACAGAAGAAGGTGAACTCCCCACAATAGAAACCGGTAAACTTCCGCTTGTATACACACTGAACTGGAATGGTAACTTTAATGACGTCTTCAAGACACGCTGGTCTGCCTCCATTATGAATGAAGCAAAGGACAAGTATCTTTATTATTACGCATTCGGTAATGAATTAAATTTAAACAAGTTCAATATGTTCCTCGACTTCATGTATTCCAAAGAAAGCATTGACCGCAAAGGAATCATGACGGGAATAACAGGCAGTATGGAGGGACACAACGCTTCCGATGTCGGCTATTTTTCGATGGTAACCAAGTTGAACTATCGCTTCCTGCCGAAATGGAATGCTTTTGTAAAAGGAATGTACGAAACGGCTTCGCTCTCCAAACAACAAGGAGATTTAGAAAAAGGTAAATACCGCACTGCATGGGGTTACTTTGCCGGTGTAGAGTTTTATCCTATGGATACAAACTTACACTTCTTCCTTACTTATGTAGGACGCTCATATGATTTCACAGCTCGTGCCAAAGCACTTGGACAAAACAATTACTCTACAAGCAGGGTATCGGTAGGGTTCATCTATCAGTTACCGATGTTCTAAACGGGCTCAATAGAAATTTAGCGGGGATAAGCATATATACATTCTGTGCAAGAAGTATTCAGCCGGCAAAGAGCTGTTTTTGATGTATATCATAATTCATTTTGACGTGTATCAAAATGAATTATGATATACATCAAAACAGAGAATATTCTTGGATTTCAATCTGCATCTGTACCCCTTCCACCCTTCCGAACCCTCCTGTTTATAAGGGATAGCGGGTGGAACCTGCTTTTTACTCCCCCAATGACGCATCTCGGCTTCCCAAACCTCACACCTCAGTTCCCTTAACCACGGACGTTTGTCCTGCAAACCACAGGCATTTGAGGAGCTAAGGTGTGAGGTTTGGGAAGTTGAGGTGCGTCATTGGAATTACCGGAATTATAGTCTGCGATATGGGGTTCCACCCGCTATCCCTTATAAACAGGAGGGTTCGGAAGGGTGGAAGGAGCACAAGTACAAACTGTATTATTACATCAAACAAAATCTCCACGGATTTTCTACTGCTCCTGCATCCCCTTTACATTATTAGAAATAGAAAACTCCGAAATATCAAAGTAGATATTTCGGAGTTTCTTCGAGGTTCCTGGCGGATTCGAACCGCCGTACACGGTTTTGCAGACCGCTGACTAAGCCACTCATCCAAGGAACCAATCTTTCTCGTTTGCGGATGCAAAGGTAGTACATTTTTTGGAACTACCAACTATCCGCAACATTTTTTCTTTATTTCTTTTCTCTCAACGCTGCACTCAGAACGCTTCTTTTCGTACAATTGCTTTAATTCACAACCAGTTGCACAGTTCTCACAAGGATTACGCTTCTCCTTCACTTTACGAAAAAAAACATAAATACTCTGCCCTATACGGACAATGCACAGCAATAAAATGAGAGCTACCGCCCAATTCTGCCAATTATTCATCCAAACAGTCCTCCAATCTGATAAATAGCAAAGGACACTACCCAAGCAAGTGCAGTAGTGTACACTGCCGTAAACAAAGCCCACTTCCAACTACCCGACTCCCCCCTAATGGCTGCCAGCGTAGCAATACATGGAAAATATATCAGTACAAACACCATATAGCCAAAAGCTACCAAGGGCGTAATTGGAATACGTTCACCCAAACTCACAGCATCGGCTTCGGCATCATCAGCATATAGTACTCCAAGCGTACTTACCACCAATTCTTTAGCGCCTACTCCGGAGAGAATGCCGATACCCAACTTCCAGTCAAAGCCCAACGGTTCTATCACAGGCTCTACAGCCTTACCTATCCTACCAATATAAGAATTTTCCTGTTGTTCCGCCACATCTTGATACATGTCATGGTTAGGATAATACCCCAATGCCCATATTACAACGGAAGCTATCATAATGATACCACCCATTTTACGCAAATACTGCGCGCCTTTTTCCCATGTATGACGGAAAATGGATTTAGATGTCGGTATACGGTAAGGGGGAAGTTCCATTACAAACGGCGTATCGTCTCCTTTCACCAGAAAACGACAAAAAAGACGTGCCATAACTACTGCCAACAAGATTCCGATAACATAGATTGCTAACAATACCAAACTGGCATTGTTCGGAAAAAACGCCCCCACCAACAACAAATAGATAGGCAAACGCGCACTACATGACATCAACGGATTGATAAGCATGGTTACCAACCGGCTTTTACGATTTTCAATAGTACGTGAAGCCATAATAGCCGGCACATTACAACCGAATCCCATAATCAGAGGAATAAAGGATTTACCATGCAACCCCATTTTATGCATTATCTTATCCATAATGAAAGCTGCACGTGCCATATATCCGGAATCCTCCATTAACGATATGAAAAAATATAAAATCAATATATTAGGCAGAAAAACAATCACCCCGCCTACACCACCGATAATGCCATCGACCAGCAAATCTTTCAACGGACCTTCGGACATATTATTACGTACCAAATCGCCCAATACTCCTACCAACCATTCAATACCTTGCATCGGATAGTCTCCCAGTATGAATGTTCCTTCAAACATCAGATACAAGAACAGAAAAAAGATAGGATATCCCCATACACGATGTGTCACAATAGAGTCTATCACGCGTGTCGTACGTGCCGTATCTTCATGGTTGTCCACATAAGTTTCGCGAAGCGCACCCGAAATAAAACCATATTTGGCATCCGTAATAGCTTGTTCACTATCCTCGTTTATTACATTGCGCAAGCGTTGCTCCTCACGGTTGCGAACTTCAATAACATCCTTTCCATTAGGAAATTCCTGTACTGTATTCTCCAAATCATCATCATTTTCCAGCAGCTTGATGGCCAAAAAACGGGTAGAGTATTTATACCGTATATTCTCGTTGACACTGATAATGCGCTTCACTTCTTCAATACTCCGCTCCAGTTCCGGTCCATGATTGATGTGAATATGGCGATAAAAGCCCACAGGATGCTCTTTTTCCTCTTTATGAGTGCCAAAGTCATGGTCGGGCACATATTCCTTATGCCAGTTGCGTAAATCATTCAAGATTTCAGTACGTACCTTACCTTTTTTATCCAAAAAGTCACCGCCTTCATAAATATCAATAATAACATGGAAAAGCTGTTCAATTCCTTTTCCGGTACGGCTGATAGTAGGCAGCATCGGCACACCGAATAACTGGCCAAGTTTTACATAATCCAACGTATTTCCGCTCGCTTCCAGTTCATCATACATATTAAGCGCAATAACCATACGCACATTCATGTCAATCAGCTGGGTGGTGAGATACAGATTACGTTCCAGATTAGAAGAGTCCACTACATTGATAATGATGTCCGGAGTTTCGTTGATGATGTGGTGACGGACATAAATTTCTTCAGGAGAATAAGCAGAAAGCGAATAAGTACCCGGCAAGTCCACGATGCGAAAATGATAGCCCTGAAAATCGAAATAGCCTTCTTTGGCATCTACAGTTACACCACTGTAATTTCCCACATGCTCATGTGAACCCGAAGCAATATTGAAAAGAGATGTTTTACCGCAATTAGGATTTCCTACCAAGGCAACATTAATGGTACGACGTTTCCCCAAAGCAATGCGTTTCAGTTCTTCTTCACCCAAACACATATCTTCACTTAATCCTTTATGATAATCGAGCTGCACAGACTCCCGGTGCATTTCCTTTTCACCGACAATTTCAATCATATCAGCTTCTTGACGCCGCAAAGAGATCTCATACCCCATTACCTTATATTTAATAGGATCTTTCAGAGGAGCATTTAACAGTACCTCTACGGTCTTCCCCTTGATAAAGCCCATTTCTACAATTCGCTTACGGAAACCGCCGTGCCCCAGTACCTTAACGATTACACCTTTTTCACCGGTTTTCAATTCGGACAAACGCATAGTCTTCTGCCTTTCATTATTTTTGTCGCAAAGATAAAAGATAAGTTCATATCGCACAAATAATTTAGAATGTTTTTAAATAAGAGAGGTTAAGGAAACAAACGTCGGGCAACGTTTTCACGCAGAAATGACAGAAATCAAGAAGAAATATGTATATTTGCCCTATGGAAAAAGAAAAAGTAGCACAATATATTAACCAAAAGCAACTCTTTGTGCCAACAGACAAAGTACTCGTTGCCTTGAGTGGCGGTGCAGACTCCGTTGCTCTATTGTGCTTACTGAAAGATTTAGGCTATGATTGCGAAGCAGCGCACTGTAATTTCCACCTTCGCGGTGAAGAATCTGACAGGGATGAAGCATTTGTCCGCCAACTATGCGCAAAGCAGCAAATACGACTACACACCATCCATTTCGATACTATACGTACAGCCGAAGAACGGCACATCTCCATTGAAATGGCAGCTCGGGAATTGCGTTATGAATGGTTTGAAAAAATACGACAGGAAAGCAATGCCGACATCATTGCCGTAGCCCATCATCAGGACGATAGCGTAGAAACCCTTCTATTAAATTTAATCCGCGGTACAGGAATCAACGGATTACGGGGAATACGCCCCAAGAATGGGTACATCGTACGCCCTCTGCTCTGTTTGGACCGTAAAGAAATCACTAACTACCTGAACCGCATAGGACAAGATTACGTGATAGACAGCACCAATCTGCAAGACGAATATACCCGTAACAAAATACGCCTGAACTTACTTCCTATGATGCAGGATATCAACCCTTCCGTCAAAGAAAGTATTCTCAATACCGCTGAACATCTGAACGAAGCATCTGTCATATACCAACGGGGCATAGATGAAGGAATAAAACGGGTGCAAACCCCCAAAGGCATACTTATTGATGCCCTGATGCAAGAACCTGCTCCTGAAACATTATTGTTTGAAATTTTACACCCGCTTGGTTTCAATGCAGCCCAAGTCAAAGACATATACCGAACCTTAAACGGACAGTCGGGAAAAGCCTTTTCATCAAAACATTGGCGTGTTGTAAAAGACCGTAAATATTTGCTGATTGAAGCATATCAACAAGTAGCAGAACCCGTACTGACAATGAAAGAATATGCCTTTACCCCCGATTTTATTATCCCTCGTGATAAGGGAACCGCCTGCTTCGATGCAGACAAGCTTCTACATCCTCTATCTCTGCGACTCTGGCAACAAGGAGATTCTTTTATCCCATTCGGCATGAAAGGCAGAAAGAAAGTAAGCGATTACATGACCGACCGAAAATTTTCCCTTTTACGCAAAGAGCAACAATGGGTATTGTGTTGTGGCAAAGAAATCATTTGGCTGGTAGGCGAAAGAACAGACAACCGTTTCCGCATCGACTCCTCCACACGCCGCATACTCACAATCCATCTTCTCTCCCCCCTGTCATAAAATGACCCTGTTTTCCTTCTGTCTTTTAAAGCAATCGGCAAGTAAAACAGCAAATGGCGTATCAAAGGTACGGGCTTTCTGCGGACACCCCTTTACACAAGCACAACAACGGATGCACTTTTCTATATCAGTACTGCACTCATCACCTTTCCCAATAGCTCCTGCGGGACAATGTGTCGCACAATATCCACAGTGATTGCAAAGTTCCACATCAACTGCCGGAATACGAGGCATGGGCACACCACTTTTACGTAGCTTCACCACTTTTCGCAAAAAGCGGAATAACGGGAAAAATGCCTGATGAGGACGTTGAATACGATTAACATCAACAGTATACAACCTATCCATACCAGCGGCAGTTTCAATCTTAGTACGTATTTTTGCACCAAAATTTTCTGCAAACCGCAAATCATCTGCATCCGGCCGACCTACAGCTATAGGATTCTTATCTGTACTATATGAATGTTCTCCTACAAATGTAGCCCCTGCAATCACTTTAAAACCTCTTTCCGATATAAAAGCGTCCAGTTCTGCCAATGCTTTTTCATAAGCACGGTTTCCATAAACCACAGCCAGCACCACCGGAGCACCAGAAGTATGGATACACTTCATCCGCTCCAATGCCAGAGGTGCGACTTTTCCTCCATACACAGGAACTGTAACCACCACTAATGTAGTTTCGGGAATTTCCAACTTTTCAGCCGGATGCAAAGTCAAATCCGTTTTTGTGATTTCCGAAAGACCTGTACCGCGAACAATTGCCTCACCCACTTGTTTAGAAGTGCGGGTAGGTGAAAAAGTAATCAAATGAACTGCATATATATTCATAAATCTATTTCTTGATGATAATGAAGCAAAGATAAACTTTTAAAATTAAAAAAAAGACGATTTATTTATGAAACCAAAAATAATTATTACCTTTGCACCGTTGAAACATTCTGTCACTCTTTACTGAGGTAAGGTTTGTTAGTCAGATTTCCGGTTCAATAATAAATATCCCTATTAAATCATAATTTACAAGGTAGACTTACCAAATAAGTAAAAACCATTCACACATATACTGTATGTATAATATTATTCAATTAAACGACAAGAATTTGTCGGAATTGCAAGCTATTGCCCAAGAGTTGGGTATCAAAAAAACTGATTCTCTCAAAAAAGAAGAGCTCGTTTATAAAATACTTGACGAGCAAGCTATTGCAGGAGCAACCAAGAAAGTAGCAGCCGACAAATTAAAAGAAGAGCGTAAGGGAGACAAACAAAAACGTTCTCGCGTAACGGTCAAGAAAGAAGGAGCCGACAAGGTGTTCACAACCAACAAAAATGGAGACCTTACAAAAGGAAAAAACGAAGAAACGCCGGTCTCACAAGCTGCTGTACAAGCTGCAGAAGCCGCAAAAGAACCGGTTGCTGCTGCTCCTGTAGCAGAAGCTGAAACTCCCAAACGCAAACCGGGACGTCCTCGTAAAATAAAACAAGAAGCAGTTCCAGCTACCGAAGCGTCCAAGACGCCTAAAACCGTTCAGACAGAAGCTAAAGCAGAAATCACAGAGCCCCAAAAGGCAGAACTCAAAAAAGTTGCTGCAATCCCCCAACCCCAACCCACACCGGATGAAAGTCCTATCTTATCGGAAGTAGAAGACGATTTTATCCCTATAGAGGACCTGCCTACGGAAAAAATAGAATTACCATCAGAACTCATCGGAAAATTTGAAGCTACTAAAGCAGAAACTCCCGTTCCTGCTGCAGAACAACCGCAACAACAGCGTCCCCGTCTCCGTCCCCGCGAAAGCAATACTCCATATAACAATAATCGTAACAACAATAACAGTCAACGTCCTGCACAGCAGCAACAGCGTCCCACCCAGCAACAAAACAATAATGAAAATAATGTTGCTCCCGAACGCAAACCTGCAATAGAACGTGAAAAGGCATACGAATTCGACGATATACTTACCGGAACCGGTGTATTGGAAATCATGCAAGACGGCTATGGTTTTCTGCGTTCATCCGATTACAATTACCTTTCTTCTCCCGACGATATCTACGTTTCACAATCACAAATCAAGTTATTCGGCTTAAAGACCGGTGATGTTGTGGAAGGCGTTATCCGTCCCCCCAAGGAAGGTGAGAAATACTTCCCGCTGGTAAAGGTATCCAAAATTAACGGGCGTGATCCGGCTTTTGTACGCGATCGTGTACCATTTGAACATCTTACCCCACTTTTTCCTGATGAGAAATTCAAACTTTGCAAAGGAGGATATTCTGATTCCATGTCTGCTCGCGTAGTAGATCTTTTCGCTCCCATCGGCAAAGGACAACGTGCATTAATTGTAGCACAGCCCAAAACAGGTAAGACTATCTTAATGAAAGACATTGCCAATGCCATTGCAGCCAATCACCCGGAAGTTTACATGATTATGCTGTTGATTGACGAACGTCCGGAAGAAGTAACCGATATGGCACGTACTGTAAACGCAGAGGTCATCGCCTCCACTTTCGACGAACCGGCAGAACGTCACGTAAAAATCGCAGGCATTGTTTTGGAGAAAGCCAAGAGAATGGTAGAATGCGGACACGACGTTGTCATTTTCCTTGACTCAATAACCCGTTTAGCACGTGCTTATAATACTGTTTCCCCAGCCTCAGGCAAAGTACTGTCCGGTGGTGTGGATGCCAATGCACTGCACAAACCCAAACGTTTCTTCGGTGCTGCCCGCAATATTGAGGGAGGCGGTTCGTTAACTATCCTTGCAACGGCACTTATCGATACCGGTTCTAAGATGGATGAAGTAATCTTTGAAGAATTCAAGGGCACAGGTAATATGGAGTTACAGCTCGACCGTAACCTGTCCAACAAACGTATCTTCCCGGCTGTCAACATCGTTGCTTCCAGTACTCGTCGTGACGACTTGCTACAAGATAAGCAAACATTGGATCGTATGTGGATTCTCCGCAAATACCTTGCCGACATGAATCCGATAGAAGCAATGGACTTCGTAAAAGACCGTTTGGAAAAAACCAAAGACAATGATGAATTCTTAATGAGCATGAACAGCTAAGTTCTTATTAGAAACAAGAAATAGCAACAAGAAATAAAAAGAGCGGGATAATTGTATTATTCCGCTCTTTTTTAATTATTTTTGCCACACGTTATTATTTCTTTCGTGTAATGAAAAGAACAAGAAGGTGAAAACATATAGAACAAACATAATCTTAATCTTTTTATTGCTTGGGATATCCCCCTGGGCTTTTTCTGTTTCAAAAGCTACGAACAACCAGCATCTTCATCTTATCAAGGAGTTGATGGACAACAATCTGGCCTATTCCAAAGATGCAACACCAGCTGACATCATTCAATGGGAAGATGAAATCGTGGACATCTTCCGCCAAAAGAAAGATTACAAACATATGTTTCTCATGAAACAGATGGCTGTGTATGCTTATTCCTTTCGGGCTCAAATATCCGAAGCCTTGAAAAAAGCCAATGCCATGATGACCGAAGCTCGATTAATGGAATGCAACATAGGTATTTCCCTGTCTTATTTTGCGTTTGGAGACATCTACCTCAATGCCGGCATGAGATCTGAAGCCAAAGAGGAGTATGAAAAAGCAATCAAGATTTTGAAGAAAATACCCGATACGGAGAAAGTACAGGAGAAAATATTCATACAATTAATCCCTACTCTCATCAAACTCAAGCGTATGGACGAAGCCAAAGCCTATTTAGAGCGCATGAGTGAAATTTACAAGAACAGGCATCTGAATCCTTTTCTTCTTTATGCCTATCAGGCCTACTATTACCTGCGTAACAATGACTTGGATAAAGCCCGGCAATACATCAGTGAAGCTGAAAATACTAACAACCGGATGCCTTCTTCTTTCCATACCAGCATCTTGAGATATATGCAGGCTGAATATGCGCGAGAAACCGGAGATTATACAAAAGCAGCTAAAATATTTATAGAACTTGCCAGCAAATCCAACAATGTAGATGTATATAATAATTATCTAAAAATTCGAAAGAAGATAGCTTACATACATAAAGAATTAGGACAGTACAAAGAGGCTTGCGAAGCGTATCATACTATTAGGGCCACACGTGACTCTATCGATGCCCATAGTTACACTTCTCAAATAAACTTACTACATATTGTATATCAAGTAGACCGTCTTGAGTTGGACAATCAAGCACAGAGAAACCGAATATTATTTTATCTGATCATAGGCAGTATCATCATCCTGAGTATATTTGCGATCTTTGCTTTCCGCATAAAAAAGGGAAACAAACACTTGGCGGTATCCAGACAAAAGCTGGACAAAGCACAAAAAAATGCAGAGAATTCTATTCGCACCAAAAGCCTGTTCCTGTCGAATATGAGTCATGAAATACGTACTCCCTTAAACGCACTCTCCGGTTTTTCTTCCATACTGACCGATAGTAATATAGATACAGAGATACGCAAACAATGCAATGACATTATTCAGCAAAATTCAGATTTATTATTAAAGTTAATAGACGATGTAGTAGACCTATCCAGTCTGGAGAGAGGAAAAATGCAATTTCATTTCGGAATTCATGACGCCATTTTCCTTTGTCAAAACGTTATTGACACCGTAGACAAAATAAAGCAAACAGCCGCTACTGTTACGTTTCAAACTTCTTTAAAGAAGCTTGAACTATACACTGATGAAGCTCGCTTGCAACAATTGCTTATAAACTTACTCATCAATGCGACCAAGTTCACAACAGAAGGCAGCATAACTCTTACATTGGATATGCAGGACAATATGGCATTATTCTCAGTAACCGATACCGGATGCGGGATTGCTCCTGAAAAACAAGACAAAATATTTAACCGTTTTGAGAAGCTGGACGAGAATGCGCAAGGAAGTGGGTTAGGGCTGTCTATCTGCCAGCTGATTGTTGAGCACTTTGGCGGCAAAATTTGGATTGACACTGATTACAAGGATGGTTCACGGTTTGTATTTACGCACCCTATCCAACCTACCACCATCAATAATAAAGAGAAGGAAGCACAATGAGAAGATTACTATTCATACTGTTCTTTACCCTGCAAATATTTTCCGGTTGGAGCAAAGATTATACGTCATCAATTACTGACAGCTTACTGACAGTACTACCCACATTACCTCACGACATCACTCGCTTAAAAGTACTTCAACAAATAATATTATCTTCTCAAGGCACTTCTCACGCACTCAAATACGCTCAAGAGCTATACAAAGAAGCACAATTACAAAACAATAAACTGCATATGTGCGATGGTGCATATTTCCAGATTCTCTATTATTATAACAATGACGGCGAACAAGACAGCATAAGTAAATGGGTTGACTTGATAAAACCCATAGCCCAAAGTATTCAATACTGGAAAGTCTACTTCGATTCACAAAAGTTACTTATCAATACCTATATATACAATTACCAATACGAATATGCTTTTAACGAAGCATCCAAAATGTTGGAAAAAGCTCAAAGCATAAAGAGTGTGACCGGAGAAGTTTCCGCCTACCAATGCTTGGCCAACATCTACCACGAAACTAACCGCTGGAAAGATGAAGACAAAGTGCTCAAAAGGCTCTACGAGTTATTACCACAAGTTACTCATCCCGGTACACAAATTAATATTTTGAGTCAGCTTATCGCTTTCAGCAAACAAGTAAAAAACTATACCGACCTCAAAACATATTTAGACAAGACCCGAAAAGTACTGGACGATATAATACACAACAATCCGGCAGTATTAAACAGCATGTCCAGTCAATATCTGTACGTAGAAATGTATTACACCTATCTATATATAGAGACCGGCAATAAAAAACTGGCAGAAAAGCATTATGAAAAATGCTCTTCATACATTACTCCTAACACTTTCCCACCCTACTTGGTTATTTATCAGAATATGGCAATCGCATATCATCTCTCCCTCAAAGAATATGACACAGCTCTTGCCATTGCCGATAGCGCAATCCGTTTTGTACAAAAAAACAATTTCGACATATCTGATTATGCTGAAGAAACAGGCTATAAAGCCGACATCCTGAAAGCAATGGGACGGTATGCCGAAGCATTACCACTCTATGAAAAGGCTACTCAAATAGAGGACTCTTTAAGTGTCGCTGTATCCAGCCAACAATTGGAAGAAATAAAAGAATCTTATCACTTCAACCAACTAATATTGGAGCAAGGACGGTTAAAAGGATATATACAAATTATTATTTTAGCGGTAGTAGCTATCATATTAATATTATGTATCACTTACACAATACGCATTAGCCGAATACAACGAGAGCTTAAACTTTCTGAAAAAGAGACACAAGAAGCTACCCGGAAAACAGAAGAAGCCAATGAACAGAAAAGCCGCTTCCTATCCAACATGAGCCACGCTATTCGCGTACCACTTAACAGTGTAGTTGGCTTTTCACAACTCATAGCCACTGATACAGACATCAATGAGAAAAACCGTAAGGAATATTCTGATATCATACAACAAAACACAGAAAAACTGATGTTATTGGTAAACAATGTTTTGGATTTATCAAGGCTGGAAGCCGACATGATGAAATATCAGTTGACCAACTATGACGTAGTCCAACTTTGTAATGATGCCGTATGCTCCGCACAAATGCAAAATAGCAATCTGCACATTCGCTTCCAAAGTTCGGTACAAGAATATATTATACACACTGACTGCAACCGGATAATGCAAATGATAATCAGTACACTAACGGGCCCTTTAACAGTCCAAGAGCACAATGAAGTCCATTTCAGTTTAGATAAAAGTGAAGATATTTTATATTTCAAAGTAATCAACTCACCTTTAGCTGACAGAAAACATAATGGTCAGGAAAGTTCTATACGGCATGAAATCAACCGTTTGTTGCTAAAGCATTTTGGTGGTACTTATCAAGTTCTCGCTGATGCACCGGAAGGTCCGACCATTCTTTTCACCTATCCTGCTGCAAGGTTGCAATAATATTCTGCCTTTAAAAGAAGGCAGTTACAGGTATTTTTTGTACTTTTGCGCCTCAATAAGAGTAAATTGTAATTTAGTAATTGTAATAAGATAATATGTTCGATAATTTAAGCGAGAGACTTGAGAGGTCGTTTAAAATTTTGAAAGGTGAAGGTAAAATCACCGAGATTAATGTAGCGGAAACGCTGAAAGACGTGCGTAAAGCACTTCTAGATGCCGACGTAAACTATAAAGTTGCCAAGAACTTCACCGATACCGTTAAGGAAAAGGCTTTGGGACAAAACGTACTGACAGCCGTAAAACCCAGCCAATTAATGGTAAAAATCGTACACGATGAGTTAACGCAACTCATGGGTGGTGAAACAGCGGAAATCAATATAGACTCCAAACCGGCTGTTATTTTGATGTCCGGTCTGCAGGGTTCCGGTAAGACAACTTTCTCCGGAAAGTTGGCACGCATGTTGAAAACTAAAAAGAACAGGAAGCCTTTATTGGTAGCCTGCGACGTATACCGTCCCGCTGCCATCGAACAGTTACGCGTACTGGCAGAGCAGATTGAAGTACCCATGTACTCCGAACCGGACAGCAAAGACCCGATAGCCATAGCCCAAAACGCCATACAGGAAGCTAAAGAAAAAGGATATGATCTCGTAATCGTCGACACAGCCGGTCGTTTGGCGGTAGACGAAGAGATGATGAACGAAATTGCTGCAATCAAGGCTGCCATTAACCCAAACGAAATCTTGTTTGTGGTAGACTCCATGACCGGTCAGGATGCCGTAAACACCGCCAAAGAATTCAATGAGCGTTTAGACTTCAATGGTGTGGTATTGACCAAGTTGGATGGTGATACCCGCGGTGGTGCCGCTCTTTCTATCCGGTCCGTAGTAAACAAGCCTATCAAGTTTGTCGGAACCGGCGAAAAGTTGGATGCTATCGATCAGTTCCACCCTGCCCGTATGGCCGACCGCATTCTCGGTATGGGTGACATCGTATCATTAGTGGAGCGCGCACAAGAGCAATATGATGAAGAAGAAGCCAAACGTCTGCAAAAGAAGATTGCGAAGAATCAGTTCGACTTCAACGACTTCCTGAGTCAGATTGCGCAAATCAAGAAAATGGGTAATCTGAAAGAACTTGCTTCCATGATACCGGGAGTTGGCAAAGCCATCAAGGATATTGATATTGATGACAACGCTTTCAAGAGCATCGAAGCAATCATCTACTCCATGACCCCGGAAGAACGCAGCAACCCGGCAATTCTGAACGGATCACGTCGTCAACGTATCGCTAAAGGTAGCGGCACAAATATTCAAGAAGTAAACCACTTACTGAAACAGTTTGACCAGACCCGTAAAATGATGAAAATGGTGACCGGCAGCAAAATGGGCAAGATGATGCCGAAGCTGAAAAGATAAGAAAAAAGTCTCTGCACATACATCCCGCCGATTTCATATATTAAATGAAATCGGCGGGATTTTTGCTTTATTCGGTTATTTAGTCTACTTTTGCGAATAATGCTATGCAAATAATAACTAATACAACAATATTGAATATGACACTAATTGACGGAAAAGCAATTTCCGAACAAGTAAAACAGGAAATTGCAGCAGAAGTAGCTGATATAGTGGCACGCGGCGGAAAACGTCCTCACTTGGCAGCTATCCTTATAGGACACGACGGTGGCAGCGAAACCTATGTAGCCGCCAAAGTAAAAGCTTGTGAAGTATGCGGATTCAAATCCTCGCTAATTCGTTATGAGGCAGATGTAACGGAAGAAGAGTTACTGGCGAAAGTGCGCGAGCTGAATGAGGATGCAGATGTAGACGGTTTTATCGTCCAACTACCCTTACCCAAACATATCTCGGAACAGAAAGTGATCGAAACCATCGACTATCGCAAAGACGTGGACGGCTTCCATCCTATCAATGTAGGACGTATGTCCATAGGGCTGCCTTGCTACGTTTCCGCAACCCCCAACGGTATTCTCGAGCTACTGAAAAGATACAAAATAGAAACTTCCGGAAAGAAATGTGTTGTACTGGGACGCAGCAACATCGTAGGTAAACCTATGGCTGCCCTCATGATGCAAAAAGCTTACCCGGGTGACGCCACGGTAACCGTTTGTCACAGCCGCAGCAAGGATTTGGTAAAAGAGTGCCAAGAAGCCGATATTATTATCGCAGCATTGGGGCAACCCAACTTCGTAAAAGCGGAAATGGTGAAGGAAGGTGCAGTTGTTATTGACGTAGGTACTACTCGTGTACCGGACACAACCAAAAAATCCGGCTTCAAACTGACCGGTGACGTCAAGTTCGATGAGGTTGCTCCAAAATGTTCATTCATCACTCCTGTGCCCGGTGGTGTAGGTCCGATGACCATTGTCTCCTTAATGAAAAACACACTTCTGGCAGGCAAGAAAGCTATTTACCAATAACAAGGATGATGAAAGCCCTCATCACCCTTATCTCTCTACTATATAGTGTAACCCTTTCCTCGCAGGAAAGGATTACACTATTATTTGTAGGAGACTTGATGCAACATCAAGCACAAATAGATGCTGCCCGTACTTCCGGCGGGAAATATGATTACTCCTCTTATTTCTCCCTCGTAAAGAAAGAAATCTCCCGTGCCGATATTGCAATAGGCAACCTTGAAGTAACTCTCGGTGGAAAACCCTACCGAGGTTATCCCACTTTCAGTGCACCCGACGAATATCTGCAAGCTATCAAAGATGCAGGATTCGATGTTCTTCTTACCGCAAACAACCATTGTCTGGATCGTGGCAAGAAAGGACTGGAACGTACTATCGCGCAAATGGATTCTCTCTCCATACCCCATGCAGGCACTTACCGTAACAGCATGGAACGCAGGCAACACTATCCTCTTTTCATCCGGAAAAAAGGTTTTTGCATAGCTATACTCAACTACACTTACGGTACTAATGGAATCAAAGCATCTGCGCCCAACATTGTCAATTATATCAACAAAGAAACAATTCTAAAGGATATACATAGTGCTCAAGCCGTACGTCCGGACGCCATTATAGCCTGTATGCATTGGGGAGAAGAATATCAATCACTCCCTAATCACGCGCAACGCGAACTTGCTGACTGGCTGCTGGAACAAGGAGTAACCCATATTATTGGTTCACACCCACACGTAATCCAGCCTATGGAATTACGCAAGGATGGCAATCAACAACATGCTGTTGTCTATTCTTTAGGAAACTTCATCTCCAACATGAGTGCCGCAAATACGGACGGTGGCCTTATCTTTACGCTAGAACTTGAAAAATATCCTCTTCCCAATCCTATTCATCCATTGCAAAACAATTTGAGTTATTCACCGTCACTCAAGCCTTTTGTCTCTTCTTTTCCATTCTCCCGTGTCATCCGGTGTGGATATACCTTGGTGTGGACCGCTCGTCCCACTCTCACTGGAGAAAAAAATTACATTTTATATCCTTCCTACTCATCGGCTGACAACTTACCGGAATCGGCTCGTAATCGCCTGAATATCTTTATAAAAAACTCACGAAATCTCCTATTACAGCACAACACAGGAATTTATGAGAATAACAAATAGCTATTTTTAATTGAAAATATTCATCGAAATATTTGTAATATCAAAGATTATCCCTATCTTTGCACCGCATTTAAGAAATGCAACAACATGGTGACTGTAGTTCAGTTGGTTAGAGCGTCAGATTGTGGTTCTGAATGTCGAGGGTTCGAGTCCCTTCAGTCACCCCAAAAGATAAGAGGAAATTCAGAGATGATTTTCCTCTTTTTTATTGTAAATAAGGCTTTTACGGGTAGATTGACTCCACTAAAATATAATCTGAATGACACTATAATAAATTCTAAAATATTCGCATACAAAAACACGGGTATCAGGAGCTGATGCCGCCCCTATACATATAAGGATAAGAAGATACTAACCGTCAGCTATCCATAAAGAAACATACACACTCCTGTTTTCAAACACCCACTTCTTAGGAGAAAAGCTTGCTCATATAGGAAATAAGCCGTATCTTTACGCTCAAGATGAACATCTTTAGGTTAAAGACCGCCATCTCCAGCCTAAAGATACATATCTTTAAACTGAAGATACAGTTTAAAGCATAGGTTAAGCCTCCTCGGTAAGCAAGTCTGCCTACTTCTGTCCCTATCCCATGCCACTTCTTCCTTAGCCCTATGCAGGACGGACATCAATCACCGAATTATCAACCCGTAAACAACAAGAAATATCATGGCAGAATATCAAATGCAGACCTCTAATCTTCCCAACGAAGACGGCGAAAAAATACTCTTCCCCCGCATCAAGATTTGGGGACAAGTAGACTTGGATTACCTTGCACAACACATCAACCACGCCAGCACTTTCACTCCCGGCGACATCGTCGGACTGGTAAAATCACTCACCCAAGCCATAGCCCGTGAAATGGGGCAAGGGCACTCGGTGAAAGTGGACGGACTGGGTGTATTCACTCCCTCATTAGGGCTGCGCGAAGGCTTTGAACGGGAAAGCGCCGAACAAGGCGGACAAAAACGCAACGTAAGAAGTATCTGTGTGGACAACATCAACTTCCGTGCAGACAAGGATTTTATCTACGAGACAGGACGGAGTTGCATACTGGACCGCTCTAAATGGAAGTTCCGGCACTCTTCCTCACGCTACACCGCCGAACAACGGCTGAAACTGGCGCAGGACTATTTAGAGTCACATCCGTTACTGAAAGTAGGTGATTACTGCGAACTGACAGGACTACTGCGCAACGCCGCTGCACAAGAGCTGAAACAGTGGAGCGAAATGCCTGAAAGCGGAATCGGCCATACTGGCAGAGGGTCACACAAGATATATATCAAGCGAACAACAGACTAACCTATTCTTCCACCTGCATCGCCACAATCTCCTGCAACGCCACCACAGCCTCTTCCACGGTAGTGACATCCTTCACCACCATACTCCGCTTGTTATTCTGCTCCCGCAGGTCGCAACGGCGGGTGTATTTCATCATGTAGGCAATGACTTTGCCGAAAGCCCGGCTCTGATAGTAAGGGCTGTCCGGATTGGAGACAAAGAACAGCGTCATACGACCACCTTTGAGGAACACCTTCTCCGTTCCCAGACGTGCCGCAAGACGGCGTAGGGGAACGATACGGAGCAACTCTTCCGTTTCGGGGGGAATAGGTCCGAAACGGTCTTCGAGGCGGGCGCGGAAGGCGTCTACATCCTTGTCCAGCGTCAAACCGTCCAGTTCGCGATAGAGCAACATACGCTCACTGCTACCGGTGACGTAAGTGGCGGGCAGCAACAATTCAAGATCGCTCTCTACCTGGCACTCGTCTACAAATTGCTCGCCGCTGATAGTGCCGTCGCCTTTCAGTTCGTCGGCATAGAGATCGGCAAACTCGTCGGTCTTCAGCTCATGTACGGCTTCGGACAATATCTTCTGATAAGTTTCGTAACCCAAGTCGGCAATGAAGCCGCTTTGCTCTGCGCCAAGCATATTGCCCGCACCGCGAATGTCGAGGTCCTGCATGGCGATGTGGATGCCGCTGCCTAAGTCGGAGAAGTTCTCGATGGCCTGCAAGCGGCGTTTGGCTTCCGGCGTAAGCGAGGACAAGGGAGGAGCCAGCAAGTAGCAGAAGGCCTTTTTATTGCTGCGCCCCACACGACCGCGCATCTGGTGCAGGTCGCTCAAGCCGAAATTCTGCGCCTGATTGATGATGATGGTATTGGCATTCGGTATGTCGATGCCGCTCTCAATAATGGTAGTGGCGAGCAATACGTCATAATCATAATTGACAAAGTCGAAAATAATCTTTTCCAGTTCGGCAGGTTCCATTTGCCCGTGACCGATGCATACACGGCAATCGGGGATGTTGCGCTCTATCATCGCTTTCAGTTCAGAGAGATTGGAAATGCGGTTGTTTACAAAGAACACCTGTCCGTTGCGACTCATTTCGAAGTTGATGGCATCGGTGATAATCTCATCGCTGAACGTATGCACTTCCGTCTGAATGGGATAACGGTTGGGCGGCGGCGTCTGGATGACGCTCAAATCGCGCGCACCCATCAGGGAGAACTGCAAGGTGCGGGGAATGGGTGTGGCGGTCATGGTCAGGGTATCCACGTTCACTTTCAGTTGGCGGAGCTTCTCCTTGACGGAGACACCGAACTTCTGTTCTTCGTCGATAATCAGCAAGCCGAGGTCTTTGAACTTAACGTCTTTACCCAGAATGCGGTGGGTTCCTATAAGGACATTCACCTCACCGTCCGCAAGACCCTTGATAACGGCTTTGACCTGTGCCGCCGTCCGGGCACGGCTCAGATATTCCACACGGCAAGGCAGGCCTTTCAGACGTTCCTTAAAAGTCTGGAAATGCTGATAGGCAAGAACGGTGGTGGGAACGAGGACGGCAACCTGTTTATTGTCCGCCACCGCCTTGAAAGCGGCACGCACGGCAACCTCGGTCTTGCCGAAGCCTACGTCGCCGCATACCAGCCTATCCATGGGGCGGGCGCTTTCCATATCCGCCTTTACGTCGGCGGTTGCCTTGCTTTGGTCGGGGGTATCCTCGTAAATGAAAGACGCTTCCAGTTCCCGTTGCAGAAAACTGTCGGGGCTGTATTGAAAGCCCTTCTCCTCGCGCCGTTGCGAATAGAGCTTTATCAGGTCGCGGGCTATATCCTTAATCTTGGTCTTGGTACGGTCTTTCAATTTCTCCCATGCACCGGTACCCAGCTTGTTGAGGCGGGGGGCTTCACCGTCTTTGCCTTTGTACTTGGAAACCTTATGCAAAGAATGGATGGAGACAAAGACCACATCGTCATTCTGATAGACCAGACGCATCACTTCTTGCGTCGTATCTCCGTTAGGAATACGCACCAGTCCCGTGAAACGTCCCACGCCGTGGTCGGTATGCACCACGTAATCTCCGGGAGTAAACTGGTTCAACTCCTTCAGGCTCAAAGCCACCTTGCCGCTACGGGCTTTATCGCTTTTCAGGTTGTATTTGTGAAAACGGTCGAACAGCTGGTGGTCGGTAAAGATGCAGAGACGCAAAGTATCATCGGCAAAACCCTCATGCAAGGTACGCTCAACGGAGGTAAAGGATATATCATCTCCCCGGTCTTCAAAGATAGCACGGATACGGTCGGTTTGTTTCAGGCTGTCACTGCATATATAGAGGGTGTAGTTGCGGGAAAGATAGTCGTGGAAACTTTCCGCCACCAAGTCGAAATTCTTATGGAAGATAGGTTGTGCGGCGGTACTGAATGACACTGTCGCATCCGGTGTTCCTGTAGGCTTCGCGCCGAATTCCATACGGCGGAAATCGAGTGCACGCAAGGTAAATTCTCCCCCGTCAATCAACTTTCCTTCCAGAGAGATTGCACCGTTTTCTTCGGCCTCGCGGGCGGCAATGGCAGCAGCGGTCAGCGATTCATCGTGAACGGTCTGAATGCGCTCACGCAACCAGAGGAAATCACGCATCGCCAGCAAGGTGTCCGGCCGAAGGAAATCCAAGAAAGATACCATTCCGCCATTGCCGCCCTGCTCCAAGCTACGGCTCAAATCGGGGACTATGACAATATCTTCTTTCTTCTCTTTGGAAAGCTGGCTCTCCACCTCAAAAGTACGGATGCTCTCCACTTCATCTCCAAAGAAGTCTATACGGAAAGGAAATTCGGAAGAAAAGGAAAATACATCGATAATGCTGCCGCGCACGGCATATTGCCCCGGCTCGTACACATAATCCACGTACTCGAAACCGTAACTGCGCAGCACCTCCGTAACAAAGTTCATATCCACCTTTTCGCCCGTATAGAGTTTCAAGGTTTTATCTCCCAGTTCCTTACGGGAAACAACCTTTTCTGCCAGCGCATCCGGATAGGTAACTACACAAAGCCCTTCCTCGCCTTTCTGCAGGCGGCTCAGCACTTCCGTACGGAGAATCTCGTTAGCGGCATCTTTCTGCCCGTATTTTATGGCACGGCGGAAGGAGGAGGGGAAGAACAACACCTGTTCGGTTCCCAAAATCTGTGTCAGGTCGTGATAGAAATATCCGGCTTCTTCCAAATCGCCAAGGATAAAAACAAACGGACATTCCGCCCGCTGTACCAGCACGGACGAAAACAGCGAAGCGGCAGAAGCGCACAAGCCGCTACAATAAAGATGACGGACGGAATTGTCCTTTAGCAGCCTGCACACACCCTCTACATTGAGATGGGCGGCATATAATTGTTGCAGTTCGGTAATAATCATTGTTACGGTGAATTTCCGTTGCAAAAATACATAAATAATCCTTAGTTTTGTCTGTAAGTAATAGAAAAGCACTACATTTGTTCCCATTAACAAGCCCCATATATTTTCAATGAATATGCAGACATCAGACAGTATTGTCATCATCCCCACCTACAACGAACGGGAAAACATCGAGAATATCATCCGTGCCGTTTTTGCCTTGGAGCACGGATTCCACATACTTATCATCGAAGACGGCTCACCCGACGGCACAGCCGCTATCGTAAAAGACTTGCAGCAGGAGTTTTCCGACCGCCTGTTTATGGTGGAACGCAAAGGAAAGCTGGGTTTGGGCACGGCCTACATAGCCGGATTCAAATGGGCGTTGCAACGCGACTATGAATATATATTCGAAATGGATGCCGATTTCAGCCACAACCCCAAAGACCTACCCCGCCTCTACCGGGCTTGTGCCGAAGAAGGGGCGGATGTGGCTATCGGCTCACGCTACGTCAGCGGCGTGAATGTGGTGAACTGGCCTATGGGACGTGTACTGATGTCTTATTTCGCCTCCAAATATGTACGTATCATTACGGGGCTGCCCATCCACGATACCACTGCCGGCTTTGTGTGCTACCGCCGCAGGGTATTGCAGACCATCAATCTGGACGGCATCCGCTTTAAAGGCTATGCTTTCCAGATAGAAATGAAGTTCACCGCTTATAAATGCGGGGCGAATGTGAAGGAAGTAGCGGTTATCTTCATCAACCGCGAACTGGGAACATCCAAGATGAACAGCAGCATTTTCGGAGAAGCCGTGTTCGGAGTTATCCGGCTGAAGTGGAATAGCTGGTTTCATAAATATCCAAACTTAAAAAACTAAAGATATGAAAAGGACGCTGATACACAACGCTACGATTGTCAACGAAGGACAGTCCATCCAAGGTTCGGTCGTTATAGAAAACGGACGCATCGCCGAAGTTCTCACCAACTGGAAACCTCTCTCCGCTCCTTGTGAAGAAGTGATTGACGCAACAGGCTGCTACCTGTTGCCCGGCATCATTGACGACCACGTGCATTTCCGCGACCCGGGCCTTACCCATAAAGCGGATATCCTGACGGAAAGCCGCGCGGCAGCCGCCGGCGGTGTGACATCCATTATGGATATGCCCAACACCAATCCGCTGACTGTAACACTGGATGCCCTGAATGCCAAGTTCGACTTGCTGAATGAAAAATGTATCGTCAACCACTCCTGCTACTTCGGTGCAACCAACAATAACTATACGGAATTTGACAAGCTGGACAAACATCGTGTTTGCGGCATCAAGCTGTTTATGGGTTCCAGCACCGGCAATATGCTGGTAGACAAGATGAATAGTCTGCTGAAAATATTCAATGGTACGGATATGCTGATTGCCGCCCATTGCGAAGATCAGGAAATAATAAAAGCCAACATCGAGAAATACAAGACAAAATATCAAGGAGCGGACGAGATTCCCGTCAACGCCCACCCCGGCATCCGCTCCGTTCAGGCTTGTTATACGTCTTCCGATTTGGCTATCCGTCTGGCAAGGATTGCAGGAGCACGCCTGCATATTCTGCACGTGTCCACCGCCAAAGAACTGCGACTATTCAGTGATGAGCCTTTGGAAGACAAGAATATCACATCCGAAGCCTGTGTAGCACATTTACTTTTTTCACTATCTCACTACAACAGTCTGGGCGCACGCATCAAGTGTAATCCTGCCGTCAAACGAAAAGCGGACAGGGAAGCTCTGCGGACGGCTGTCAATTCCGGATTGATTGATGTGATAGCTACCGACCATGCCCCTCACCTGCTGAGTGAAAAAGAGGGAGGCGCACTGAAAGCGATGTCCGGTATGCCCATGATACAGTTTTCTCTCGTCAGTATGCTCGGACTGGTGGACGAAGGGGTTTTCTCATTGGAAACGATTGTCCAAAAAATGTGTCATGCCCCTGCCCGAATATACGGTATCTGTCAACGTGGATATATCCGCGAAGGCTATCAGGCAGACTTAGTGCTGGTACGTCCAAACTCTCCTTGGGAAGTTACTACGGACAAGATTTTGAGTAAATGCGGTTGGAGTCCTTTAGAAGGACATACGTTCAACTGGAAAGTGGAAAAGACATTTGCCAACGGACATCTTGTCTACAATGGCGATACGGTGGATGATTCTTATCGCGGTGAAGAACTGAGATTCGATTACCCGTCAGCCGGAGCGTAATATGTTAACCGATTCAGAGAATAACCTATATATACATCATCAATTGCCAACTATCAATTATAAAGTCCACGAGGTAAGTCCCTACATCAACTGGATTTATTTTTTCCATGCTTGGGGCTTCCAACCCAAGTTTGCGGCAATCGCCAACATTCACGGCTGTGATTCCTGCCGCGCCATGTGGCTTGCGGCTTTTCCACAAGAAGAACGTGCCAAAGCTGCCGAAGCCATGCAACTGTTTAAGGAAGCCAACAGGATACTCAACCGGCTGGATGAATCCCTTACGGTTCAGTGCATCTACAGGCTGTGCCGTGCTAATGCAGAAGGAGACAACCTCATTATTGAAGATACGGTGTTCCCCCTGCTCCGCCAACAGACTCCTCGTCCGGATGGAGGCCCGTTTCTCTGCCTGAGCGACTTCATACGCCCCCTTTCATCCGGAATAGCCGATACGATAGGCCTTTTTGCCTCTTCCATCAGCGCGGAGAGCGAAGGTTACTACCAAGACGACCCTTACAAACATCTCCTTGTACAAACTTTGACAGACCGGCTCGCCGAAGCTGCAACAGAGAAAATGCACGAATATGTACGTAAAGCGGCATGGGGATATGCTCCCGACGAGTCACTCTCCATCCCGGACTTACTGGCCGAGAAATTTCAGGGTATTCGTCCGGCAGTGGGTTATCCTTCCCTGCCCGACCAGTCCGTAAACTTCATACTGGACGAACTCCTGAATATGAAACAAATAGGCATCACGCTAACCGAAAACGGAGCCATGTATCCGCATTCCTCTGTCTGCGGACTTATGTTTTCACATCCCCGGTCACACTATTTTGCCGTAGGCAAGATTGGCGAAGACCAATTGGAAGATTATGCCCGCCGACGCGGTAAGCCGATTGATGAAATGCGAAAGTTTCTTGCAGAAAATCTGAAGAGTTGAATGCTAAAAGTGTGATTTTCCGGTTTCTGTTACGACAAACAAAATAAAAGCGATTCGAGAAACAATACAATGGAAAATATAGAACAAGAGTTTATGTCCGTCATACGGGAATATGAACGCGTTATCTATAAGGTGTGTTACTTATACACCACTCCGAACGCGACTCTTAGCGACCTATATCAGGAAGTAGTGCTCAACATCTGGAAAGCGTTTCCCAAATTCAGAAGGGAATGTAAAATCTCGACGTGGATTTACCGTATCGCCTTGAATACCTGTATCAGCTTCATCCGGAAAGAAAAGAACATTCCGGAGATTGTAACCCTCACACAAGAAGCCGACCGCAGCGAAGAGGATGACGAAACGCAAGCCATGTTACGGCAACTCTACCGGATGATAAACCGGTTGGGACAACTGGAGAAGTCCATCATCCTGCTTTATCTGGAAGAGAAAAGCTATGAAGAGATTACCGAAATCACCGGACTGACTGTAACCAATGTGGCCACTAAACTCAGCCGTATTAAAGACAAACTGAAAAAGATGAACAAGGAGGAATAATATATGGAACTGGACGAACTGAAAAAATCATGGAATGCATTGGATGCACAGTTGCAAAAGGAACCTATCGCCGATGAAAAACAAATTAAGGAACTGATTGCAAGCTATAAAACGAATACCCGCCGTAGCCTGGGACGACTCGTAATCCTGCAACGCTTCTCACTCGGAGTGGGTGCGGTCGGTCTGGCTATTATCTTGTTGATATGGCTCCTGCTCCCCACCTTCGGCTTCAACGAACACTTACAAACCAAGACAGCCCTATTCTTGGCCTTCATCACCGCCACTATCCTCGGCGGCATGTGGTGGGACTGGAAAACCTACCTTTGGAACAGGAATACGAGGGTAGACGAAATGTCCGTAGCCGAAGTAAGCCGGCGCATGACCACATTCCGCTGCTGGACTCGTTACGAAGTATGGGCAGTGGCTATTTGGGCAGTCATCTTCACCGCACTGTTCTACTGGGTGATGGATTACTATACGATGCCGCTCATAGTACAAGCTATCATGCTGGGATTCTGTATCATATGGGATGTAATCCTCATATATTTCATTTATAAGAAAGTCATCTACAAACACCTCGACAGCATTAAAAAGAATATAGAAGAACTGGAAGATATATGCACCGAATAACCCTTATACTTATCTTATTCCTGCTTTTACCGGATATGTACATCTATTTGGTGTACATTGTTAAGAAAACGCGTAATATCATCTGGCGCAGCGCCTATTGGCTTCCTACCGCCATACTGGTAGCTATATACATCTACTACATCTATCTGACAGGAGATAATGCCCTGTCACATCATCCTCAAAGCATCGGCAGACTGGCGGTGGCGGTAATGTTGTTTGCCGTTCCCAAAACGGTATTTATGCTCTGTTCACTGCTGGGCATATTGATGCGGGGAATCAGCCGGTTGCTGTCATTCATCATTTTCCATACGCCATTCAGGAACCCCCGCTATCCTTTCGTTGCCCACCGGCTTCCTTATACGCTTCTCGGCATAATATTAGGTGCAATCACTTTTACCAATATCCTTTATGGAGCAATGGCGGGTATTACACGTTTTGAAGTAAAGGAGGTGGAATACAGGTCGGCCAATATTCCCAAAGAATTTAACGGTTACCGCATCCTGCAACTGTCAGACATACATATAGGTAGTTGGCAGGGAAAAGAGGAAGCCGTTCAGCATTTGGTAAAGCTGGTGAACGAGCAACAAGCAGATATCATTGTCTTTACCGGTGATTTGGTTAATCAGCAAAGTCACGAACTGGATAATTTCAAAGAAATACTTTCGCAGCTTCATGCACCCGACGGAGTATATTCCGTTCTCGGCAATCATGATTACGGCACATATTACCGTTGGCGCAACAGGAAAGAGGAAGTTGCCAACTTGGAATATTTAATAAGTCAGCAAAAAGAGATGGGTTGGAAAATGCTGAATAACGAGTATGCCATCCTGCGTCACAAAGGTGACAGCATCGCGCTGGTAGGTGTCGAGAATGATGGTGAACCACCTTTCTCACAGTTTGCCGACCTGCCCAAAGCCCTACGGGGAACAGAAGGGATGTTTCGTATTCTGCTCAGCCATAACCCCACCCACTGGCGACGTGAAGTCTTGCCGGACTCTGACATAGAGCTTACCCTTTCCGGGCATACCCATGCCATGCAAATGGAAATGTTAGGGCACTCGTTAGCCTCTCTCATTTATCCGGAATGGTCCGGTATGTACTACGAAGGCAAACGTGCATTATATGTCAATGTCGGCATAGGCTACGTAGGACTGCCTTTCCGCTTTGGCGCATGGCCCGAAATCACCGTTATAAAATTAGTTAGCGAGAAAGAGTAGCAAAATACAAAAAAGGTCTATCTTTGTGGCAATAAAACCCAAAAACCATGAAGATACTCTATAATATTTATCAAGTTTGCTTTGCACTGCCTATATTATTGGTGTTGACTATCCTCACCGCATTAGTCACAATTATCGGTTCACTGCTGGGCGGCGCCCATATTTGGGGGTATTATCCCGGTAAAATATGGTCACAACTGATTTGTTATCTTCTGCTTATTCCGGTAAAAATAAACGGACGGGAGAAACTCCATAAGCGTACTTCCTACGTGTTTGTCCCCAATCATCAGGGTTCTTTCGATATTTTCCTGATTTACGGTTTTCTGGGAAGAAACTTCAAGTGGATGATGAAGAAAAGCCTTCGTAAGATTCCATTTGTCGGCAAGGCTTGCGAAAGCGCCGGACATATCTTTGTAGACCGTTCCAGCCCTCGAAAAGTATTGGCAACTATGAAGCAAGCAGAATCATCGCTTAAAAATGGAGTATCATTAGTGGTATTCCCCGAAGGGGCGCGCACATTCACCGGGCATATGGGATATTTCAAGAGAGGAGCTTTCCAATTGGCGGACGAACTTCAATTGGCGGTAGTTCCCGTTACCATTGACGGTTCGTTCGAGATACTTCCACGTACCGGCAAGTGGATACGCCGCCACCGCATGATACTGACCATCCATGAACCGATTGCCCCCAAAGGGCAAGGCGCGGAAAATATCAAAGCAACTATGGCTGAAGCATACGCAGCCGTAGAAAGCAGTCTTCCGGAGAAATTTAAAGGAATGATTAAAAACGAAGACCAAGACCGTTAAGGTTCCCAGTCCACACACAGGTTACAGTTTACTGACGGGGAGTGTCAGCCGAAGCGTTTTGCTTGACACGCTGATGTTCCTCAATCAACTGCATATTTTCTTTTGCTTTTGAAAGGAAATCCTTTACCAACTTATTCTGCTTGAACGTTAACGGAGCGGTTCGCATAATATCCTCTATCTGCGGGGTCATGATAGGATACGGCAATGTACTGCACATCATCATAAATACACTCGGACCCAAGACATTTTCATAATTGTCAATGATGAACTGCTTTACATAACTGTTCATTTCCTTCACAAGATTCTCCCCCTCCTGCTCCAACTCCCTATGGACATCTTCCAGATTGGCTCCGTCCAGCACCATACGCGCCTCCTTACGGTCAAGTTCCTCTATCTGCAATTCCAGTGCGTTCCGTTTTTCTATAAACTCATACAACTGGTTGTTGAGAAATGTGCCTTTAGCCGTCAGTTGCGTATTTGAGATGGAAACTTCTATCCTACCGTCTTCCAGCACAAGCGGCATAATCCCCTCATTGTCCATATAAAGAGTAACCATCATCACAGAGTCAACCCTGCCTTTCATGGAGAAAAGCCCGTGAATAACCTCTGCAGAATCAATAGTTACCCATTGACCGTCCCGAAGAGTTTTAAGAAATAACATTTTCCCGTCGAGGCTTGTGACCGAGGAGCTACCCTCCACCTTATACTTCCGGGTACAAGAAGTGAAAAACACGAGTAAAAGCAAAAGAGGCAAAATACGGTTTACACTCATTCTAATCATGCAGGAAACGATTTATGAATTACACGCAGCAAAGGTATTAATATTCCTTATAAACCGGATAGAAAGAAAGGAATTTTCATTTGGTTTACGTATTTTTGCACAATTATAAATAATAAAAAAACGGAAAAAAGACATGTCAACCTATGCTCCTTTTGCCAAACCTCTTTATGTAATGCTCAAACCCGTAGGGGCCGTATGCAACCTTGCATGTGATTATTGTTACTATCTGGAGAAGTCCAAACTGTACGTGAACAATCCCAAACACGTGATGAGTGATGAGTTGCTGGAAAAGTTCATTGAAGAATATATCAATTCGCAAACAATGCCACAGGTGTTGTTCACTTGGCATGGCGGAGAAACCCTGATGCGTCCGTTGGCTTTCTATAAAAAAGCCATGGAACTGCAGAAGAAATATGCCAACGGCCGGACAATAGACAACTGCATACAGACCAACGGGACAATGCTCACCGACGAATGGTGCGAGTTCTTCAAAGAGAACAATTGGTTGGTGGGTGTTTCCATCGACGGCCCGCAGGAGTTCCACGATGAGTACCGCAAGAACAAGCTCGGAAAACCGTCTTTTGTCAAAGTAATGCAAGGCATCAACCTACTGAAGAAACATGGAGTGGAATGGAATGCAATGGCGGTAGTGAATGACTTTAATGCCGACTATCCTCTCGAATTCTATAACTTCTTCAAAGAGATTGGTTCCCGCTATATCCAGTTCGCTCCTATTGTAGAGCGAATTACGCCTCATCAGGACGGACGTCATTTGGCATCATTGGCAGACAAAGAAAAAGCAACGGAACTGGCTGATTTCTCCGTCACCCCGGAACAATGGGGAAACTTCCTCTGCACCCTGTTTGACGAATGGGTGAAGCAAGATGTGGGCACTTACTACATCCAACTGTTCGACTCCACCCTTGCCAACTGGGTAGGCGAGCAACCGGGAGTATGCTCCATGGCAAAAACCTGCGGACATGCCGGCGTAATGGAATTTAACGGTGACGTATATGCTTGCGACCACTTTGTGTTTCCGGAATACAAATTGGGAAATATCTATCAGAAAACATTGGTAGAGATGATGTACAGCGAACAGCAGCAAGCCTTCGGACTGATGAAACAAAAATCACTCCCTACCCAATGCCGGGAATGCGAATGGCTGTTTGCCTGTAATGGCGAATGCCCCAAAAACCGTTTTGCACATACTGCAAGCGGCGAACCCGGCTTGAACTACCTATGTGCCGGCTACCGGAAATTCTTCAAGCATGCGGCCCCTTACATGGACTTTATGAAACAGGAATTACTGAATCAGCGTCCGCCTGCCAATATCATGGAAGCTATTCGGGAAGGAAAATTCAAATGAAACAATATAGTACATTAACAATAAACTAAGAAGGATGAAATTAACGAAGTATTTGATTGCGGCTATTGCCGTGCTGACAGTCTGCTCCGTACGCGCAGACGAAGGAATGTGGTTACTGCAACTCATGAAACAGCAGAATTCCACCGACATGATGAAGAAACAAGGATTGAAGCTCGAAGCAGATGACTTATATAACCCGAACGGTGTATCGTTGAAAGATGCCGTAGGCATATTCGGCGGCGGTTGTACCGGCGAAATCATTTCGCCGGAAGGATTAATCCTTACCAATCACCACTGCGGTTACGGCGCTATCCAGCAGCATAGCTCCGTAGAACACGATTACCTGACAGACGGTTTCTGGGCAAAGAGCCGCAACGAAGAATTGCCTACTCCGGGATTGAAGTTCCGTTTTGTGCACCGCATTGTGGACATCACCGACCTCGTAAACGAAAAAATTAAATCCGGAGAAGTAACGGAAGTCAACGCACTGACCGCACCGTTCCTCAGCAAACTTGCCAAAGAAGAACTGGAAAAAAGCGATCTGAAAGGCAAGCCGGGCATTGAAGTAAAAGCCCTGCCTTTCTATGCAGGAAATAAATTCTATCTGTTCTATTATAAGGTATATAGCGATGTGCGCATGGTAGCCGCTCCCCCCTCCTCGGTAGGAAAGTTCGGCGGTGAAACCGACAACTGGATGTGGCCGCGCCATACGGGCGATTTCTCCATGTTCCGTATCTATGCCGACAAGAATGGAGAGCCTGCCGAATACTCCAAAGACAACGTGCCTTTGCAAACTCCTAAATTCCTGCCGATTTCCATCAAAGGACTGCAAGAGAATGACTACGCCATGATTATGGGCTTCCCCGGCAGAACCAGCCGTTACCTTACCCAGTCGGAAGTAAAAGAACGCATGGAAGCCGACAACCAAGCAATGATTGATATGCGTGGCGTTCGTCTTGACGTATTGCGCAAATACATGAATGCCAGTGACAAAACCCGCATCCAATATGCCAGCAAATTTGCCGGAAGCAGTAACTACTGGAAGAACTCTATCGGCATGAACAAGGCAATCGTAGACAATGATGTGCTGGGCGCCAAAGCGGAACAGGAAAAGAAATTCGCCGAATTTGCCAAAGGCAAGCCTGAATATGAAGGCGTAGTAGACAAAATAGACGGTGTTATCGCCAAAAGAATGCCTGTTACCCGTCAGCTCAACTACTTGTACGAAGCATTGAGCGGCGCCATTGAATTTGGCAGCCCGTACATGATTATGGACAATATTAAAACAGCATTGGAGGAGAAAAACGATTCATTGCTCACTGCCGGCAAAGCACAACTGGAAAAAGTGTTCAATGATATACACAACAAAGACTATGACCACGAAGTAGACCGTGCCGTAGCCAAAGCTATTTTACCCGCCCTTGCCCAAAAGCTGAGACCGGAAGAGCTGCCCGGCTTCTACCTGACTATCCGCGACAAGTACAAAGGCGACTATAACGCTTATATAGATGATATATATGACAACTCTATTCTCTCCAACCGTACAAACTTCGACAAGTTCATGAAGAAGCCTACGGTAAAGGTCATTGAGAAAGACCCCGCTACCGCCTACTCACGCTCGAAAGTAGAGAAAATAAGAGCCGTTGCCTTGGAGAACAACGCCCTGAGCGACGGACTTGACCTGCTGCACAAAGCATATATCCGCGGTTTAGGAGAAATGAAACTCCCCGTACCGTCTTATCCGGACGCTAACTTCACGCTTCGCCTGACTTATGGTAATGTGAAGTCATACAGCCCGCGCGACGCAGTGCATTACAACTACTACACAACCACAGACGGTATTCTCGAAAAGGAGAACCCCGAAGACCGTGAGTTCGTAGTACCGGCCAAACTGAAAGAACTTATTCTCAACAAAGACTTCGGCCGCTATGCCATGGCAGACGGTATAATGCCCGTATGCTTCCTGACCACCAACGACATCACCGGCGGTAATTCCGGCAGCCCTGTCATCAACGGCGAAGGCCAGCTCATCGGTTGCGCATTCGACGGTAACTGGGAATCCCTGAGCGGTGACATCAACTTCGATAACAACCTGCAACGTTGCATCGCGCTGGACATCCGCTACGTACTCTTCATTCTGGAAAAACTGGGAGACTGCGGACATCTGATAAAAGAAATGAATATTGTTGAGTGATTCTAACGCATATTGATATGAAACGAATTATATTTGCAATATTCCTTGCATCCGGTATCCTCTCGGCATATGCCGACGAGGGTATGTGGATGCTGACCGACCTCAAACAACAAAACGAGGTCGCCATGACGGAACTCGGTCTGCTGATTCCCGCCGAAGAAATATACAATCCCGGCGGCATAGCCTTGAAAGATGCGGTAGTACACTTCGGAGGCGGTTGCACAGGCGAAGTTATTTCTGCAGAAGGGCTGGTACTGACCAATCACCACTGCGGTTACGGAGCCATCCAACAGCACAGTAGCGTGGAGCATGACTATCTGACGGACGGTTTCTGGGCGATGTCACGTAGCGAGGAGTTACCTTGTAAAGGCCTCACCGTTACTTACATCGACGAAATAATGGACGTAACGGACTACGTCAACGAACAGTTGCAGATAGATTCCGACCCGAACGGAACGAATTATCTGTCTCCCAAATACCTTACCATGGTAGCCGACCGTTTCCTTTCCGAGCAAGGCATCACGCTGACGCCCGGCCGCAAAGCGGAACTGAAAGCATTCTATGGCGGAAACAAATACTACTTGTTTCTCAAGACCACTTACAGCGATATTCGCATGGTAGGCGCGCCCCCCTCTTCTATCGGAAAGTTCGGAGCCGATACGGACAACTGGATGTGGCCGCGCCACACAGGAGACTTCTCCCTATTCCGCATCTATGCCGACAAGAACGGACAGCCTGCAACTTACAGTCAGGACAATATACCTTTGCAAGTAAAGAAGCACCTCACTATCAGCCTTGCCGGTTACCGCGAAGGTGACTTTACATTTGTCATGGGATTTCCCGGACGCAACTGGCGCTATATGATTTCCGACGAAGTGGAAGAACGTATGCAAACCACTAACTTTATGCGCCACCACGTGCGCGATGTCCGCCAGAAAGCCCTTATGGAACAAATGCTGAAAGATGATGCCGTACGCATTCATTATGCAAGTAAATACGCCTCGTCCGCCAATTACTGGAAAAACGCCATCGGCATGAACGAAGGACTTGTCCGCTTGAAAGTACTGGACACCAAACGCACCCAACAGGAACAACTCCTTGCACGCGGTCGTGCCTTGAACGACAGTTCTTACCAAAAAGCCTTCGAACAAATACGCAGCATCGTAAAACACCGCCGCAATGCTCTTTATCATCAGCAAGCCATTCAGGAAGCCCTGATTACAGGTCTTGACTTTATGAAAATTCCGAGTACTACGGCTCTGGTCACTGCATTGCAGAGTAAGGACAAAGCCAAAATAAAAGCTGCAGCAGACAGCCTGCAAATTGCCGCCGACAAGTATTTCGCCTCTGTCCCTTTCCCCGAAGTGGAACGTATTGTAGGCAAGAAAATGCTGCAAACCTACATGAAATATATCCCTGACGAACAACGTATCGGTATTTTCAAAGTTATCGACAAGCGTTTCAAGGGAGACAGTGATGCTTTCATCGACGCTTGCTTCAAGTATTCCATCTTCGGCAGTAAGGAAAACTTTGCCAAATTCATCCGCAAACCCAGCCTGTACAAGGTTGGCAATGACTGGATGACGCTGTTCAAATACTCTATCACCGATGGTCTGCTACAAACCACCATTGCCATGATGGATGCCAACCGTAACTACAATGCCGCCCATAAGGTATGGGTAAAAGGCATGATGGACATGAAACAAGAAGCCGGTACGCCTATCTATCCCGATGCCAACTCTACCCTGCGCCTGACCTACGGACGCGTATTGCCGTATAAGCCTGTCGACGGTGTGGAGTATGGATATTACACCACACTGAAAGGAGCGATGGAGAAGGAAGATCCCGACAATTGGGAATTCGTAGTTCCCGACAAATTAAAGCAATTGTACCGGACTAAGGACTTCGGACGATATGCCATGCCCAATGGAGAAATGCCCGTCTGCTTCATCGTAAACACAGACAATACAGGTGGCAATTCCGGCAGCCCGGTATTCAATGCCAAAGGCGAACTGATAGGTACAGGATTCGACCGCAACTACGAGGGCCTGACCGGTGATATCGCTTTCCGCCCCTCGTCACAACGTGCAGCTTGTGTGGACATCCGTTACACCTTGTTCATCATAGACAAGTATGCCGGCGCTTCGCACATCATCAAAGAACTGACGATTAGCGAATAATGCTTAGTGAACAATTCTTCCATTTATCTGTTATATACTCATAAACTATTATAAAACAAAGATTATGGAAAAGTTTGAAGAATTAATACAATCAGAAAAACCTGTTTTAGTGGACTTCTTTGCTACATGGTGTGGCCCTTGTAAAGCAATGCATCCGGTACTGGAAGCGTTGAAAAGTGAAATCGGCGAAAGGGCACGTATCGCAAAAATAGATGTAGACCAGCATGAAGAACTGGCTGCAAGCTATCGCATACAAATGGTTCCTACTTTCATCTTGTTCAGAAAAGGTGAAGCGGTATGGCGTCATTCCGGTGTAATCAGCAGTAAAGAGCTTAAAGCCATTATCGAACAAAACTCATAATTAGAACAAATGAAGAAAATTATAACTATGGCGGCTCTCATCTTCTCAAGCATACTTACTTATGCCTGTACCGATGGAGCCAAGCAAAAACCGGCGGAAACGCAAGAGACCACCCAAGAGGGTAGCGTAATCGTAATGAATAAAGATATGTTTATCAAGGACATATTCGACTACGAGAAGACCAAAGAGTGGAAATACAAAGGTGACAAACCCGCCATCATCGACTTATATGCCGACTGGTGCGGACCCTGCCGAATGACTGCTCCTATCATGAAAGAGCTGGCGAAAGAATATGCCGGGAAAATTGTGATATACAAAGTCAACGTGGATAAGGAAAAAGAACTGGCTGCCTTGTTCAATGCCACCAGTATTCCTTTATTCGTCTTTATCCCGATGCAAGGCGAACCCCAGTTGTTCCGCGGAGCTGCCGACAAGGCAACTTACAAGAAAGCAATTGATGAGTTCTTGTTGAAAAAATAAAACAAAGTGTGTCAAAGCAGGAAATGGCGATTTATGCTTATAAGACTATCGGCATTTCCTGCCATACACCGTCATATATTTCCATTACGTTTTTATAGCCGGCTTTCTTCAATGCCCGTAATGCTTCCGGGCGGCCGCTATTTATCCGTTCCGGATAATGAGAATCACTATTGACCTGAACACGAATACCTAAGTTACGCAATAACGGGAAATAGCGTTCATTGGGATAGAAAGTTCCCAAATCATGGTAAGACTTGGTATTGATTTCCACCTGATAGCCATGTGCGGCAATATCCTCAAAGTATTCTTTTACGAGTGTATCATACCAGTGTTCATCGAGCAGACCGGGACGGTAACAGGCAGCGTTATAGTGCATCTTGTCCGCGTGTCCCACTATATCAAAACCGCCTAACTCCAACATACGTCTCAACCGCCCGTAATACAGATGAACAACCTGCTCCAAGTCACCGCAGAAATGTTCATCCACTATATGCCTGAAGGTATCAGCCGGAACATCTACATCAACGACCTCTGATTTATCATTATACAACATATGTACGGACCCGATGCGGTAGTCCAACGGCAGTTCCCGAAAACAGGTAACGGAGGGGTTGCTCTCCTCATTCAGATAATCTATTTCCAAGCCGAGGTAAAGTTCTATCTTACCGGCATATTTCTCTTTCATCCGATGAAATTCCGCCAAATAGTCGTCCATACTATCCCACTCCATCGTCCATGCCGTAGAAAAAGGCAAAGGGGCATGGGATGAAAAGCCATACGAAGTAAATCCCTCGCTCAAAGCAAACCGTACGAAGTCTTCCATGCCTGCACGTCCGTCACAATACAGACTGTGACTATGATAATTCGTCAGATTTTCACTCCTGCTCATCCTCTTATTCTTTCATTAAATTATTATTCCCGAACTTCAGTTCGACTCTATTTCGCTTAATTCCAACCAGCGCATTGTCTTCTCATCAATTAAGTCCGCCAATTCCGGCAGGCGTTTCGACTTCTCCGTCAATTCATCTACGGACAGCGTACCACTGCACAAGGCATCTTCAATGGACTGCTTTTCGGCTTCCAATGCTGCAATATCCTGTTCGAGTTGCTCAAATTCGCGTTTTTCTTTAAAAGACATACGACGCTTTTCATTCAAACGAACTTTCGCAGTCTTCTCTTCCTGAGCCTTTGCAGCTTCTTTCTCCTTCTCTTTCTCTTGGGTGGCTTTCACGTCTTTCCAGTCGCGATACTGAGTATAGTTGCCGGGGAAATCGCGAATATCTCCCTGACCGTTAAATACCAGCAAGTGGTCTACCACCTTATCCATGAAGTAGCGGTCGTGGCTCACCACAATGACGCAGCCCTTGAAGTTCTGCAAATATTCCTCCAGTACATTCAATGTTACAATGTCAAGGTCATTGGTAGGCTCATCCAGCACCAGGAAGTTCGGATTGCGCATCAATACCGTACACAGATAGAGACGACGACGCTCGCCACCGCTCAGCTTATAGACATAGCTATGCTGCGTTTCGGGTGTAAAGAGGAAATGTTGCAGGAACTGCGATGCCGTGAGGCGCTTGCCGTTACCCAGTTCTATCACTTCCGCAATGTCCTGCACCACATCTATGACCTTCATCTGTTCGTCAAACTGCAAGCCGTCCTGCGAATAGTAACCGAAGCGAACGGTTTCGCCTATATCCAGCGTACCGCTGTCCGCTTGTTCATGTCCCATCAGTATCTTGATGAAAGTGGACTTTCCCGTACCGTTATTACCTACAATACCCATCTTCTCATAACGGGCAAAGATGTAAGAGAAATCGTCCAGTATCTTCAAGTCACCGAATGACTTATAAAGATGGTCTGCTTCAAATATCTTGCTGCCGATGTAAGACGCCTTTACATCCAGCTTTACATTATCATTGTTGAAACGTTGCTTGGCCACTTTCTCCAACTCATAAAAAGCATCTTCCCGATAGCGCGCCTTATGACCTCTGGCCTGCGGCATACGGCGCATCCATTCGAGCTCCGTACGATACAGGTTGTTGGCGCGTTCTATCTCCACCGTCTTGGCTTCGATACGTTCTTCGCGTTTTTCCAGATAATAGCTATAATTGCCCTTGTACTGGTATATCCGGCGGTTGTCTATTTCAACAATCTCCGAACAAACGCGGTCGAGGAAGTAACGGTCGTGCGTCACCATCAACAGGGTCAGGTTGGTACGGCGCAGATAGTCTTCCAGCCACTCGGTCATGTCGAGGTCCAAGTGGTTGGTAGGTTCATCCAATATCAGGATATCGGGTTCGGTGATAAGTGTATTGGCAAGCGCTACGCGCTTCAGTTGTCCGCCTGAAAGGGACTTCACCTGCTGGTTGAAATCACGGATTTTGAGTTGTGAAAGGATTTGTTTGGCTTTCTGCTCGTACTCCCACGCTTTCTCATGGTCCATACGCACCAGAATCTCGTCCAAACCGGGATGCCCTTCCGTCTCCATGCAACGCTCGTACTCTTTAATCAGTTCCACGGTGCTGTTGCCATGATGGAAACAGGCTTCCAATACGGTCAGTTCTTCCGGATATTGAGGGTCTTGTTCCAGATAGCCTACCCTTATATCACGTCTGAAAGAGATTGTACCGCTGTCATAGCCTTCCTTTCCCGAAAGGATATTGAGTAATGTGGACTTTCCGCTGCCATTCTTGGCAATGAGTCCTACACGCTGCCCTTCGGACAGTCCAAAAGATATATTTTCAAATAACACCAAGTCACCGAATGACTTGGTCAGGTTTTCCACTTGGAGGATTGAATTTACTGCTGCCAATGTTTTGATAGTTGAAAGTTAATAGTTGCCATACGGAGAGAAATCTGTCCTGCGGACAGGGACTTATGAAAGTAGATTCTTATAGATTTCCGCAAGGTCGCAGGGTTCTCCGGCTTTCACTTTGCTCCATACTAATTTCATCGGGTCTATCATCATGTCGTTTGCCGTATTCACAAGAACGGGAGCTTCACGGTTGCCGTCGACCAGCGTACGCCACTCCAAACCGTCTATCTCATTAGCCAAAATGACGCAAAGCGTAATGCCCAACGCCAACCATGCCTCTTTTTTCTTGGCACTGATGCTGCCGCTGTCCATCATCTGCTGCATATTGGCTATATCTTCCTCCTGCCCCTGAAAGTCTTTTTTCAATTGTTCTTTCACGGTGGCGCTCACCCACTCGTACGCCTCGTTTATTTGATAAATTTCCGAAAGGCGTACCGGGATTATCTCTGCCGGATATTTCCGGTTGGCTGTGCGGACTTCCAATGAAGCTATGACGCTCTCCGCCTCTGCCACCGGTTCTCCTTTGCGCACCGTAAACGAACATTCAAAAGCGACATCGCCTATTCCTGCTATCCAAAGATGAGAGGTATAGTACGCGCCTTCTTCCTCGAACATTTCTTTGCTGTAAGCACAATCCAAGTGCCCTACCTTTACAGGCGCAGCCGAAGCATTCTCCTTTAGTTCCTGTCTGACGGCTTCCTTGCCGTATGCCGTACTGCCTTTATAGGCCGATATACGGAAATTGCCTGTCCACTCATTAGGATTATAAAACAGGAAAGAGCCTTCCCCGTCTTCAAATTCGTTCCAGTCTGCCGGATAAACCATAGAGAACCATGCTCCCGGAGAAATAAATTTCTTACCTTGTTCCATACTTCATTGACTAAATGACTTCTTTCTTGCAAAAGTAACATTACAACCGTTGATATGCAAACAATGCAACAAAAAAACAACCGATTCTCACGAACCGGCTGTTCCAATCATCATCTATGAATGAAGACTTTGTAGGTCTCCAATATCGTATTATATTTTAACTCTATTTTTTCGAATGCAAAGATAATCAATGAAACAATATGTGCATCAATATTTTAAGATATTTAATTTAACATTCTATAAACTAATGAGTTTCCGACACGGTTAGTTTATCCTGATTATTTACCAATAGGCTGTATCTTTCTTCTTACGTCCTTGGATATTTCCAGAAACATATAATTCAATCTGCCGGAATGAATGCCTTTTTCGTTGTCTCTATATTTCTTGCTTGCATATTCTTTACTTTTCTCAAAAGTGATGCGGGACATCTGGTTCTGCGTCTTTCCCACCATAGTAGAGTCCAGCTGTTCGTCGGGAAAGAAATCATCCAAGTCCACATCGCCAATCATGGTAGTCTCAAGGAACTTCATGTCCTTATGGCTCGCATCGGTGTAATAGCCCACAAACATATGTCCGGGCGTACGCACCAGTATCGGCTCTATATTAATGGCACGAAGCAAAGAAGCAAACAAGACGCTTCCGTCCACACAATTTATTTGTGATGACTCCAAAGCATCGTCGAACGTACGCACCCGCTGGGAAAAGACCACATTGCTGGAGAGGCTCGTATTGGAAACGGAACTATAACGGAATTTACGTTTCTGCAAAACATTCCACAAGGCATACACTTGGTTATCCACAGCTTCGGGGCTGCCCTGATAGCCCAAAAATCGGTTCACTATACGGGTATTCAGGGCTTCACGCAATAATTGGTCTATCATAGGATTTTCCTCATTTACATATGCCGCAAAGAAGATTCCGGTATCATGGAATTTTGTACCTCCCGTGACATACCCCAACAAACACTCGTTGATGCTGCGCACCGAAAACGTACGTACCCGCTGCCCCAGTTCCTTTCCATTCATTTCCACCGTAATGGCAACACTTATCGGCTCCGCCTGATTATTGTTTTTCAACGCTTCATAGTTCCAGATAATATCGGGGTAAATAATATATTCGGTACGCGGCTTCGCCAATACGAACTCCGAAACGGAACGGGAGAAGAAAGGCGTTTCCGCAACCTCCACCCTCACCCTGCTATACGCTTTTGCAGAGCGTACCTTCACTGCGATGCAAGACTTGGGGTTTCCGACAAACATCGAGTCGACCGGAACAATGACCTGAGCATCCGTTGTTGCAACAGACAAAATACTGGAAGGGAATATATTTCCTCCCAATTCATCCGTTATCTCAAAACCGGAGCGAAAAGGAGCAACATTCAACCAAATTGAACCGATAACTACAATCGCCAACACAGCCACCGCTAATGACATACGCCATTTGGATTGCTTCCACCTCATCATGCTCATAAGTTCTTTCATACAGTCATTCCCATTAAAACCACACAAATTTAGCATATAAATCTCTATTTATATGCTAATGGGATAAGAAAACTGTTACTCGTTTGGAATTGTCCACTTTATTTAAGGGTAAGGTTGCTCTGTTTAAAGTGTTTTGAGCGAAGCTAATGACAGGACAGATGATGTATCCTAACGAAACAGATAATGCGTTTTAACAAAACAGATAATGCGTTCTTATAAAACAGATAATGCATTTTGTTATGATAATAATCCCGTTTGATATACTTGAAAAACTTGTTTGATACGCTTGAAAAAGTCATTTGACACGCTTGAAAAAGTCATTTGGTACGGATAAGCCTAAAAGAGAACAGTGAAATCCGCGTCATCCGTGCCTAAAAAAGCACACAACCTATTGCCACCGGAATTTTGTAATCACAATGTAATACTTGTTTCACTCTATCGTAACAAAAATGCCCCAATTTTGTCGAAGAAAAGAAATAAAGTTTAACTTTGTAATAAAGAGGCGTTGCAGTCTCTCATTACATTAATAAAGAAGTACAATGAACGAATACCGGATTTTAGTAGTAGACGACGAAGAAGATTTATGCGAAATCTTAAAGTTCAATCTCGAAAACGAAGGTTACGAGGTAGATACTGCGAATTCTGCCGAAGAAGCCTTGAAAATGGACATCAGTGCTTACAACCTGTTGCTGCTGGATGTGATGATGGGAGAAATCTCCGGATTCAAAATGGCAAGTATGCTGAAGAAGGAGAAAAAAACCGCCCAAGTGCCCATCATCTTCATCACCGCCAAAGACACTGAAAACGATACGGTAACGGGATTCAATCTGGGAGCGGATGATTATATCTCCAAACCGTTTTCCCTGCGCGAAGTAGCCGCACGCGTCAAAGCAGTGCTGCGCCGCACCCGGCAAGGAGAAACGGAACACGCACCGGAACAAATCGTCTACAAGTCATTAGTGCTCGACATCATCAAAAAGAAAGTAAGCATAGACGGTGAAGAAGCGCCCCTCACCAAGAAAGAGTTCGAGATATTGCTCCTGTTACTGCAAAACAAAGGACGCGTATTCTCGCGTGAGGACATATTAAGCCGCATCTGGAGCGACGAAGTATATGTACTGGACCGCACCATAGACGTAAACATCACCCGTCTGCGCAAGAAAATAGGAATATATGGCAAATGTATTGTAACTCGTTTAGGATATGGTTATTGCTTTGAAGCCGAATAATGACGGGCATTTCCTGTCGTTCAGCCGGAAGTTGTTTCTTTCGGTGATTTCATTGTTTCTTGTTTTTGCCGGCTGCTTTATTGCTTATCAATACCAACGGGAGAAAGAGTATAAAGTGGAGTTGCTTGACACACAGCTGCAAGACTACAACGAACGCCTGCAACAGGAATTGAGGAGTACTCCCGACAGCCTGTGGAGTGCCGCTTTGGATAAATACATCACCAAAGGCTCGCACAAGAATCTGCGTGTCACCATCATAAATTTGCACGGAGACGTGCTTTATGACAGCTATAATGAAACGTTCCAAGAAGCGTTCAGCAACCACATCAATCGTCAGGAAATTCAAAAGGCGCTAAAAGACGGGAAAGGGTATGATTTAAGACGTACTTCCGAAACAACCGGCATCCCTTATTTCTATTCGGCAACCCTCTACCCAGATTATATAATCCGCTCGGCGCTGCCCTACAACGTAAACCTGATAAACAGTCTTGCCGCCGACCCGCATTACCTTTGGTTTACAGCCATTGTAACCTTATTGCTGATATTCGTCTTCTACAAGTTTACATCCAAACTTGGTACGGCAATCAACCACCTGCGCGAATTTGCCAAGCGCGCCGACAAGAACGAACCTGTGGAAACCGATATACAATCCGCCTTTCCGCACAACGAACTTGGCGAGATTTCCCAGCACATCATACAGATATACAGACGTCTGCGCGAAACAAAAGAAGCGCTGTACATCGAACGTGAAAAGCTCATCACCCACCTGCAAACCTCTCGCGAAGGACTGGGAGTGTTCACCAAAGACAAGAAGGAAATTCTTGTCAACAACCTTTTTACCCAATACGGCAACCTCATTTCCGACTCTAACCTGCAGACCACAGAAGAGATATTCTCCATCTGTGAGTTCCAGAAGATAACCGACTTCATCAGCAAGGCGCAAAAACGGCCCTCGGATAAAGAAGAAAAACGGCTGTCCATCAATATCAATAAGAACGGACGCATATTCATTGTAGAATGCATCATCTTCCAAGACTTGAGTTTTGAAATCTCCATCAATGACATCACGCTGGAAGAAGAACAGATACGCCTGAAACGGCAACTCACGCAGAACATCGCCCACGAACTGAAGACTCCCGTAAGCAGCATTCAGGGGTATCTGGAAACTATCGTCAACAACGAGAATATCTCGCATGAAAAGATGCAGACCTTCCTCGAACGGTGCTATGCCCAAAGCAATCGCCTCAGCCGCCTGCTGCGGGATATTTCCGTACTGACGCGCATGGATGAAGCCGCCAACATGATTGATATGGAAAAGGTGGACATCAGTATGCTCGTCACCAATATAGTCAATGAAGTGTCGCTGGAATTGGAAGAAAAACATATTACCGTCATCAACAGCCTGCAACCCAAGATACAACTAAAAGGCAACTATTCATTGCTCTACTCCATATTCCGCAATCTCATGGATAACGCCATAGCTTATGCCGGAACGAATATCCACATCAACATCAACTGCTTCCGCGAAGACGAGAATTTCTATTATTTCAGTTTTGCGGATACCGGAGTGGGTGTTTCGCCGGAGCACCTGAACCGCCTGTTCGAACGCTTCTACCGCGTAGACAAAGGACGCTCACGCAAACTGGGCGGCACAGGCTTGGGACTTGCCATCGTGAAAAACGCCGTCATTATCCACGGTGGAACAATCTCCGCCAAGAACAATCAGGGGGGTGGACTGGAATTTGTGTTCACGCTGGCAAAGGAGAAATAATTCTCTCCATTCATTCTTGTATGTCACTTTTTTCATTATCTTTGCGATGCATTGGTTTGCCTCCTTTCTTTCAAAGGAGGCAATTAAAAGGGAATCAGGTGCAAATCCTGGACAGTCCCGCTGCTGTAAGTTTCACATAATGTTGCAGGCTATAAACTCTCTCCATGCCACTGGAAGCATATTCCGGGAAGGCTGTTTGCAACAGAAACAAGTCAGAAGACCTGCCATGCACTGTTTTATCATTGCTTTCGAGGAAAAAGCGTTGAGTCTAATGAACCGGATAATTCATCCAATCATTTCATTCATCAAAACTCTTTCAAAGAAAGTAAAAGAGAATAAACTCTGCCAAGTTTATTTAAATGATGTCCGGCCGAAGTGATTCGTCCGGACATTTGTTTTACAAAAAGTCATAAAAGATTGCCTATCACCCGCAAAATCATTATATTCGGCACATAAAAACACAACAAACGGATTCTTCCGTTGACCTATTGTCGAACTTATAAAAATTAAGAATCTATGGAATTACCATTTGCCGAATCATGGAAAATTAAAATGGTGGAACCTATCCGCAAAAGTACCCGCCAAGAACGTGAACAGTGGTTGAAAGAGGCTCATTACAACGTTTTTCAGCTGAAATCAGAACAAGTCTATATCGACCTCATCACCGACTCGGGAACAGGAGCCATGAGCGACCGGCAATGGGCAGGCATAATGCTTGGGGACGAAAGTTACGCAGGCGCTTCTTCTTTCTTCAACCTGAAAGAGGTTATCACCCGTCTCACCGGATTTGAATACGTCATCCCTACCCATCAGGGGCGTGCCGCCGAAAATGTATTGTTCTCCTATCTGGTGCATGAGGGGGACATAGTACCGGGAAACTCCCATTTCGACACAACCAAAGGACACATCGAAAGCCGGAAGGCAATAGCGCTGGACTGCACGATAGACGAAGCCAAACAAACACAACTGGAAATCCCCTTCAAAGGGAATGTAGACCCTGCCAAATTGGAAAAAGCATTGCAGGAACATAGTGACCGCATACCGTTCGTCATTGTCACCATCACCAACAACACAGCCGGAGGACAACCCGTTTCCATGCAGAACCTTCGTGAAGTCCGAAGCATTGCCGACAAGTACGACAAGCCTGTCCTTTTTGACTCTGCCCGCTTTGCCGAAAACGCTTATTTCATCAAAACCCGCGAGGAAGGTTACAAGGACAAGAGCATTAAGGAAATCACCAAAGAAATGTTTGCCCTTGCAGACGGCATGACCATGAGCGCCAAGAAAGACGGCATCGTCAATATGGGCGGATTTATCGCAACCCGCCGACAGGACTGGTACGAAGGGGCCAAAGGATTCTGCGTGCAGTTCGAGGGCTACCTTACTTATGGCGGCATGAACGGCCGCGACATGAATGCGCTTGCCATCGGCTTGGATGAAAACACCGAGTTCGACAATCTTGAAACCCGCATCCGCCAAGTAGAATATCTGGCAAAGAAACTGGATGAGTATGAAATACCTTACCAGCGTCCTGCCGGAGGACATGCAATCTTTGTAGACGCCCCCAAAGTACTGACACACGTACCCAAAGAAGAATTCCCGGCACAGACATTGACCGTAGAGCTGTATCTGGAAGCCGGCATACGAGGATGTGAAATAGGTTATTTGCTTGCCGACCGTGACCCCGTTACCCGCGAGAACCGCTTCAACGGACTTGACTTGCTCCGCCTTGCCATTCCACGCCGCGTGTACACCGACAATCATATGAATGTAATAGCCGCCGCACTCAAGAATGTATATGACAAGCGTGAGACTATCACAAGAGGAGTACGCATTGCATGGGAAGCCCCGCTAATGCGCCACTTTACCGTACAACTGGAACGACTGTAGGAATTACAGGCTCAACGTTAGAACAAAATCCGGAAACAAGCAGTAGTGAATCTGAAAATTCCGTTTCTCCGCCGTACGATATTCCTCGGCGGAGAATACTCCTTGTTCGCCGACCGTAAACGGCAGCACATGCAAATGCTCCCGAAAATCCACATCGGAAGCATTCATACACTTAAACATGGTTTCCTTGGCAGACCAATGGAGCAGCAACGACCATGTTTCCGTATCTCCGAACAAAGAAATCCGTTCATCTTCCCGCATGAATTTATGCGCTACCTTACGTACCCGCTCGCCATAAAATTCGATATCGATACCCACTTCTTTCTCCGGCCTGCCCAACAAAACGGCAACATAGCCCTTGGTATGCGAAATGCTGATAGAGAAAGAGCTGTCCGCCAAATACGGTTTTCCATTGGGATGGTAACCTATCTCTTTCTCTTCACCAAGCATCACATACAGCAATACACGGACGGCCAGCCGCTCCAATTTACGGGACTCAGCCGTAAATACCCGAATATCCGCCTCATATTTTTCTCTATGGGGAAGCAAGGCAAACAGTTCTTCCAACGTCTCATCGGTTTTCCAAATGCCCCACCTGCAAGAGCTGTCGGTATATTGTTTAAAGACAGGCATTTTATTTTTCTGTTTCAGAACTTTCCCGAACAGGTTCATTAACCGTGAATTTCACTTTTAAGATACGGCGGTTGTCCATTTCAAGAACTTCAAATTCATAACAATTGTAAGTCACCTTCTCATGAAGTGCGGGAAACTCCCCTTTCAATTCAAGCAACAGTCCCGCCAAAGTATCGGCATCACCCGCCACCTCGTCAAAGGTCTCCTCATCTATCTTGGTTATCTTGTAGAAATCTGTCAGCTGTGTTTTGGCTTCAAAGACCCATGTGTGGTCATTGAGAACTGCATAGGTACGCTCTTCATCATCATATTCGTCACGTATCTCACCCACAATCTCCTCTATAATGTCTTCCATTGTAACGATGCCCGATGTTCCTCCGAACTCATCCACCACAATAGCGATATGAATCTTGTTCGCCTGAAAATCACGGAGCAAATCATCAATCATCTTGGTTTCCGGAACAAAGTATGCCGGACGAATCAACGACTGCCAACGGAAATTATCTCCCTTATTCAGATGGGGAAGCAGGTCTTTGATATAAAGCACTCCCTTTATATTGTCACGTGTTTCCGCATAAACAGGAATACGTGAATAAGCATTCTCTACAATACACTTCAACACATCCTTAAAAGGAGTGCGAATCTCCAAATCCACCACATCCAAACGGGATGTCATTACTTCCTTAGCCGTCTCACCGCCAAAACGAATAATACCCTCCAATATATTGTTCTCTTCTGAAAGTTCGGCTTTGTCTGTCAACTCCAACGCATGCGACAGTTCATCCACTGAAATGTTATGGTTCTTCCGTACGAAATGCTTGTTGAGAAACGAAGTGGAACGCACCAATACCGAAGATAACGGATAGAAGATGGAACGACACGCCATAATGCCGGGAGCAGCAAAACGACAAAAAGCCAATGTCTTTTGCGCCGAATAGATTTTTGGCATAATCTCTCCGAAAAGCAACAACAGGAAAGTCAGGACAACCGTCAGAATCACGAACTCCGCAATAACCGAATGGAACAGGAATACATTCATAAAGAAGAAGTTGCAGAGCATAATAATCGTTACGTTCACAAAGTTGTTCGTAATCAATATCGTAGCCAATAATCGCTCCGTATCATCCAACAAATTCCTGATTTTCTCGTCAGAAGGGTGTTTCCCCTCTCCAATAGTATTCAAATCGGAAGGAGACAGTGAGAAGAATGCTATTTCGGAAGCCGAAGCAAAACCGGAAGCAAGTAAAAGCACACCTGCCAATACAATGGCTATAATAGCCGAAACAGAAGGAGTTTGTACGGTTATACCGTTAAAAATATCTGCCAACTGGCATAAATAAGCGTCTGGGTCCAAAGATTTTGGTTTTAGTTAAACAATTAGAACGGTAAATCGTCCGTTGGATTATTCTGTGCAGGAGCCGCCTGCGATTGTGCTGACTGTACGGGAGCACCCGCCTGTCCCGGCATACCGGTCTGCGGTGCAGCCCCGGGAGTTGTATTTCTTGCAGAAAGCATTTCCATGCTATCTACAAAAATCTCTGTTACATACCGTTTTGCACCGGTCTGGTCATCATACGAACGAGTCCGTATCTTGCCCTCCACATAAAGTTTGTCTCCTTTATGCACGTATTGATCAACAACTTCAGCCAACCGATTGCGAAATACAAGATTATGCCATTCAGTGCGGTCCGGTATTTGTGTTCCATTCTGTAAAGTGTACCCTTTTTCTGAAGTGGCAAAAGATACTTGCGCTACGCAATTACCACCGTCATAGTAGGTCACTTTTGGAGGTTGCCCTACATTTCCTACCAATATCACTTTATTTACTGACATATACTTTCAATTTTATATTTGTTGCCAAAATTAACGAGAATAACAACATCATGCAAGAATACAGCCAACTTTTATACATATTTCTCCAAGAACGCATGCACCAGACGAGATACCGGATATTGTTCCAAATCTTCCACCCTGATGCACTGATAACCCGAAAACGAACGGGAGTTCTCCGGCAACACAACTTCATAAAAGTTAGTATAAATCACCCTGTGCGACAAAATATGTTTCACATTCCGAAGCACCGAACGCACTTCCGGCGTCTCCCCCTCCGCCAAAAGTGATCGAAAAGAAGCCGATGCAAGGAATTCCTCTTCAGACAAGTCCTTATCCGCTTCAACCAACGGCAACTCAAACAAGTTCTTCCAAACATCGTCGTCCGTCCGCTTATGTATAAAAGTACGCGCGCCCATGCGTACATATATATAATTAAAGTAGCGGTTGGAAGTTTTTGTTTTATGTTGCTTCACGGGAAGTTGCGTCACCAGCCCTTTTGATAAAGCGGTACAACTATCCGCCAAAGGACAAAACATACAGTTGGGAGACTGCGGCGTACACTGAATAGCCCCAAAATCCATTATGGCCTGATTATAGGTCGCCGGCCGGGATTTATCAAGCATCTCATCCGCCAAAGCCGCAAAAAGTTTTTTTCCCTCCGTAGAATCAATCGGAGTATCAATACCCCAATAACGGGAAAGGACGCGATACACATTACCATCCACCACCGCATACGGCATATTATAGGCAATGGAACAAATAGCGGCAGCCGTATAGTCGCCCACCCCTTTCAAAGCGCGCACTTCCCGATAACTTGCCGGAAACTTGCCGTTCATACTCTTGGCGGCGGCATGCAGATTACGGGCACGGGAGTAATAGCCCAATCCTTGCCAGTATTTTAAAACTTCCTCCTCCGAAGCCGAAGCCAAAGCCGCCACATCAGGAAAACGACGGATAAAACGAAGGAAATACTCATATCCCTGCACTACCCGCGTCTGCTGCAAGATAATCTCAGAAATCCATATCCGGTAAGGATCGGTTGTTTCTCTCCACGGCAAATCGCGTTTATTATCCGCATACCAATTCAGTAAAGTCTCAGTCAATATATTCATAAATAGTTCCATATCCCCCAAAGGATGCAGTCCTTTTTCGGAAGAACAAAAATACGGATTTTCAGTCTAACAATGCCCAATGCTTAGACTTTTTTCAAAAAATGTCGAGAATATATTTTTTAGAGCCGCCAAAAAGCTATATATTTGCAGTCCAAAAAATTAGAAAACTATAGTAATAATATTTTTTTTAGAAAAAATGACTAAAGCTGATATTGTAAACGAAATTACAAAGAACACCGGAATTGACAAAGTCACAGTACTTACAACCGTTGAAGCGTTCATGGACGCAGTGAAGGCATCTTTATCAAAAGATGAAAATGTTTATCTCCGCGGGTTTGGTAGTTTTGTAGTGAAGAAGAGAGCTCAGAAAACAGCTCGTAACATCTCAAAGAACACTACCATCATCATTCCGGAACACAACATTCCGGCTTTTAAACCTGCCAAGACATTCACCATTGCTGTGAAAAAATAATAAACAATTAGTATTAACCCATAAAATTTTGAAGCTATGCCAAGCGGAAAGAAGAAAAAAAGACATAAAATGTCTACGCACAAGCGTAAAAAAAGACTAAGAAAGAACAGACATAAAAGCAAAAAGTAATTTTTAGTCTGAAAGACAAAATAAAGAACAAACTTGTGAAGCTAATTGTCTCGCGGGTTTGTTCTTTGTTTAAGTATCAAACTGATGAGGTTGTGTCTAAACTTCGTTTTGACACAACTCCCATCGGTAAATCTGAACAGAAAATATCTGTATAATAAAAATGTAAAAGCAAATTATTGTGACAAGCGAACTCGTTGTAGACGTACAGCCCAAAGAGGTTTCCATCGCTTTGCTCGAAGACAAAAGCCTGGTGGAACTCCAAAGCGAAGGAAGAAACATTTCCTTCTCTGTGGGTAATATGTATTTAGGACGCGTCAAGAAATTGATGCCGGGCCTGAATGCCTGCTTCGTGGACGTGGGTTACGAGAAAGACGCTTTTCTTCATTATCTGGACTTAGGTCCTCAATTTAACTCATTAGAGAAATACGTAAAGCAAACTTTAAGCGATAAAAAGAAGCTTAATCCAATTACCAAAGCAGCCATACTTCCCGATCTTGAAAAAGACGGAACAGTATCCAACACACTCAAAGTAGGACAAGAAGTAGTGGTGCAAATCGTAAAGGAACCAATCTCGACCAAAGGGCCGCGCCTAACTTCCGAACTTTCTTTTGCCGGAAGGTATCTCGTGCTAATCCCCTTCAACGATAAGGTTTCCGTATCACAAAAAATTAAATCAAGCGAAGAACGCGCCCGTCTCAAACAACTGCTGATGAGCATCAAACCCAAGAATTTTGGTGTCATCGTCCGTACTGTTGCCGAAGGAAAACGCGTAGCCGAGCTTGACGGAGAGCTTAAAGTATTACTGAAACATTGGGAAGAAGCTATTACCAAAGTACAAAAAGCAACCAAGTTTCCGACACTGATTTACGAAGAAACCAGCCGCGCCGTAGGCTTATTGCGCGACTTGTTCAATCCTTCTTTCGAAAACATCCACGTGAACAACGAAGCTGTATTCAACGAAATCAAGGATTACGTAACACTCATCGCCCCTGAACGGGCAGGAATCGTAAAGCTGTACAAGGGTCAACTTCCCATTTACGACAATTTTGGTATCACCAAACAGATAAAGTCGTCATTTGGCAAAACCGTTTCATACAAAAGCGGGGCTTACCTGATTATTGAGCACACCGAGGCGCTTCACGTAGTAGACGTGAACAGCGGTAACCGCATCAAAAATGCCAACGGGCAAGAAGCCAATGCACTGGAAGTGAATTTGGGAGCCGCCGATGAACTGGCACGCCAATTGCGACTAAGAGATATGGGTGGTATTATCGTAGTGGATTTCATTGACATGAATGAAGCCGAAAACAGACAAAAGCTTTACGAACGTATGTGTGCTAATATGCAGAAAGACAGAGCACGCCACAACATCTTGCCGCTCAGCAAATTCGGATTGATGCAGATAACTCGTCAACGAGTACGTCCGGCAATGGATGTGAATACCACGGAAACCTGTCCAACCTGCTTCGGCAAAGGCACTATTAAATCGTCCATCCTCTTTACGGACACCTTAGAGAGTAAAATTGACTACCTTGTCAACAAATTGAAGATAAAGAGATTCTCGTTACACATCCACCCGTATATCGCTGCCTACATCAATCAGGGAGTCCTCTCGCTGAAACGGAAATGGCAAATGAAATACGGATTCGGAATCAAGATTATTCCAAGCCAGAAATTAGCGTTTCTGGAGTATATCTTCTACGATCCGCAAGGAGAAGAGATTGATATGAAGGAAGAAATCGAAATCAAATAAAGAAAACGGCGAAGTCTGATAAACACTTCGCCGTTTTTTTGTTCGTTATTACAGTGCCAGACGATAGATTTCCTTGCTGTCCTGTTTGGTCAGTTTTACATAATTGCCCACAAACTCTCCCTTATTGCGATGCAAATTATCCGACAAGCGGTCTATATCAGGATTCTCAATGCCCAACTCCCTAAAGTTGACCGGCAGTCCTATAAAGCGGAAAAAGTGTTTTAAACGGGCGATTCCCGCCAAAGCCATTTCTTCCAAATCTTCCGACTCAGGAATTCCAAAAACACGGTTGGCGAATTGGGCTATCTTCTTCGGATTGTGCTCAGCCATAAAAGTCATCCATGCCGGAACTATCACAGACAACCCTGCGCCATGCGTAACGTTGTAAATAGCACTGACCTCATGCTCCAAAAAGTGCGAAGCCCAGTCTTCCTCACAACCTACACCACAAGTTCCGTTATGGGCTATCGTTCCGCACCACATAATATTGGCGCGTGCGTCATAATCTTCCGGATTTTGCTTTACACGATAAGCCTCCTTAATGATAGCCGTCAGCGTACCTTCGCAAAGGCGGTCGCTGATTTCCACCTCCTGCGTATTAGTGAAATAACGCTCCATAATATGCACCATCATATCGGCAATTCCGCAAGAGGTCTGAAAAGGCGGTAATGTATAAGTCAGCTCAGGATTCATTATAGAAAAGACAGGGCGTAATAGCTCCGGCACACGCAGGCTCAATTTCTGAAGGGTATCTACCTTCGTGATAACCGAATTGCCTGACCCTTCACTGCCCGCAGCGGGAATTGTCAGCACAACAGCCACTTTCAATGCCTTCACCACTTTCGCCTTACCGATAAAGAAATCCCAAAAATCACCTTCATAAGGCACACCGGCAGCAATTGCCTTTGCTGTATCAATCACAGAGCCGCCTCCCACGGGAAGCAGTAAATCAGCCTGTTCACGACGGCAAATCTCAATGCCTTCACACACCTTCGTATCAACCGGATTGGGCTGTACGCCTCCCATCTCGCAATACCGAATACCGGCTTCCTGCAAAGATTGCTTCACCCTGTCCAACAGACCGCTCCGCACCACGGAACCGCCACCATATACAATCATTACTTTCTGTGCCCCGTGCTTATGCGCCAAAGCGCCGACTTGCATTTCCGTTGCCCTACCAAAGACAAATTCCGTAGGACTATAAAAGACAAAATTATTCATATACTTCTATACTATATATAAAAACCGACTATCGCAAAAACGCTACATTAATGCCGACGGAAATTAGTAAACAACACACGTGGCGTCACACCTTCGTCAAGCCCCATGAAATCCATAACTATAATACCCGTTGTATTCCTTATCTCCTCGATAAGAAACTTTTCTACCTGAGGATTATTGCTCATGGCACATACCTGAGGAATAGGAACTGGAATTTTTATGGAGTCTGAAAGTTTTATATTATCCACTCCGCTTAGGAAATTAATGGAATAGACAGAATCTTCACATCGGTCTGCTTTCCGGGCATTTTCTTTAATTGCTTGTATCTTTTGGGGAGTGGAACCAAGTTGATATTCATCCTGCAAATGTTGGCAAGTTACCGGGAAGGGCTCTCCATCAACCACCGGCGTATAAAACCGAAGCTGATAGCCGATATACTCTTTCACCCCATCCTTCATATCTTCCAATTGATATGAATTAAAGAGGACTATTTTTCCCCTTGTTTCACCCAATACGGGAATCACCACTCCATGTTCATCTTTTACACCGGCTCCGGAATATTCCTCAGACCAGCTCCAGAACCATTGCCGATAACGCCCTATCACTTCCTTTTCCAAAAGGTTTCTGTAAGCGGACTCATCCTGAGTATTTTCCGACTTTACACGTAAAAGAACCGTTTCATCCGGATGCTCGCCCAAAAATCTCACCAATGGCTGCATAGCGTCTTCCGACACCAGCTTCAAATCCGTAGCGCCATGATAAAAGCGCATCGTATGGTCCAAACGAAGGTCAAAAAAGCGTGCGCCCATTTTAAGTTGCTCTTCCAAAGATTTAGCTTGGCAGGCCGCCGTAGCATCCAGAATAAGCCCCCATTTTTTTTGTTCTATTACCTCCTTTATGAGATTCTTATGATAGCACGTATAGCTCATAGTATCATGGGTGCCGGGAATTGAGATTCCGGATAATAGAGTATCATCCGGCACGCAGGACATCCAATCTTCATGCTCCCAACCCCAATTGCCAGCTTCAACAGGTTCACCGGTCGGAATTTGTTCCAATTCGTTTTCCGGAAGCACCTGTATCTTATCGGCGGCAAAGCCCATTTCATCAAAAGTGACAGAATCAAGAATCGGCAGTTTCAGGCAGCCATTTACACTCAAATAAACTTTATTGTCCGAGTCTGCCACCAACCGGGACGAAACAGACAAGAATTCGCCATCCGGCAACACATTCAGGCATTTGTCAGTAACCCGCGTATAATACGGGCGTACAAATAACTTCTCCATGACTTCATCGCCTGCAATCGCATATTTCTTGCCATGAAGGACCAAATAGGTACTGTCGCCGCTTCCTCTGACAACAGCACAATTTAAAATCCTGTGTTCCATACCTTTCTATGTTTATCGAATATATTGACTGTATCTTTCAAAGAAACGTTTAAACGTCCCCCACTTCATCAGCCCTTGCTCAAATACCAGAATACCCAGCAGAGAACAGGAAATGCCCAGCATTACATCAATCAAATAATGATGTCCGGAGTAGACAGCCGTCCACCAGATGCCCACCATGACAACAGAGAACAGAGCTATCAGCCACTTCTTGCAACGCCCCATAGCGGCATATGCCACAGCTACCACCATATAAGCTGCGTGCAGCGAAGGAACAGCAGCAAACACGTTGGCATTCCGCCCGTAAATGGAATTAAAGATGGAGCACCCCAACAGTTCGTCAAAACGCCCCAACCCCGCCACATTACCCGGCGTATCGAGAATCGGCTCAAAGCCGTAGTTCATAGCATACCAAGGTGGTGCTGCCGGATGAATATAATACCCGGCAAACCCGATAAGGTTTACCAACAAAAAAACCATGGCAAAGCGAAGATACAGCTTGCGTTCGCCTTTCAGATAAAGCCACAAGCCGAATGCAATGGGAACAGGAACCCAGCAGAGATAGAATATGCCTGCCAAGAAATCACCTGTCGCACAGTGGTTCTGTGCAAAATATTCACAGGGAATCAACGTTGTCCCGTTAATCGAGATACCAAATAAGGACTTCTCCGCCTCATACAATCCCTGCACATCAATAGGATTCACCTCATAATTGGGATATACCCGCATCCAGTCGTAAGAAATGCCGAAGATGATAAAAGGAAGTAACGCTACCGCCAATTTACGGGTTGTTTTTCCTGCAAAGAAGAGCACCAGAAACAGACCCGCCATCAGAAGATGTTCTGTGCGCAGCCCTATACAAACGGCTGTCAACAACAAGAACAGTACCGTAATAACAACAACAGGCAACGCTTCTTTGACAGAAGGGAAGATATTTTTTCTCATCGTTGCTTCTTTAAGAGTTTATAGCAATGCGCAATACGTGCAAATGCCGTCAAATTAGCAAGAAAAGCTATCACAGCCATCGGAACAATCAGTATCAGCATGGGGTCAAACGCTTCGCAATCTCCGAAAATGCCGCAGAACAAAGCACCGAGACTGGTCAGCACCACACGTTCGGGACGTTGCATGAAACCTACCTTACATTCCAGCCCCAACCCTTCGGCACGTGCACGCACATAGCTCACCATAAGCGAGCCAATCAATGCGACAAAAGTTATCATCGACCCCCACAGATAACCTTGCAGAATCAAATAATAGAAGATACCGAACAACGTCACCATCTCGCTATAACGATCGAGCACCGAGTCGTACAATGCTCCAAATGTGGAAGACATATTGCCTACACGCGCCACACGCCCGTCCATCATATCGAACAAACCGGCAAAGAGGACAATTCCTCCTCCCCAACCCACATAGGCCAGTTCACCCGGTTTGTACATACCCGCATACACAAATACGCACGCAGCCACGATGTTCATCACCAGTCCGGTGGTAGTAATAAAATTAGGCGTAATGCCCACCTTAATCATGCCATGTACAATCGGATTTATAATCTTATAAATCAACTGTTGCAGCCAATCTCTATAATTCATATCAGTTCTATTTAGTCTCTAAAATATTGTCGTATAAATTTTCTGAAATTATGATTACGATATACGAATACCCGTTGCAGATGATAGTTCCAGAAAAATGCCACCAGAACAGCTACGATAACTTTGGACAGGATAAACACATCGTTTATGTAATGTCCCAGCAATCCGTCCACCCAGTACATACCCGTCAGCCACTCCGTCAGGGCAAATGTACCCCATGTATTCAATAAAATACTACCTCCCCAGACAAAAAGATATTTCAGCGCAACGTGCGTCTTTTTGCAGTCATCCGCATGAAATACCCAACCGTAGTTAATGACACAATTCACCATGCCGCCAACCACAGAGCCTAAGAAAGTAGCATACAAATAAAAAAGTCCGGATAGTTTAACCAGTAAAATAGTCACCAAGAAATCCACAAGACTTGCCACATACGACGAAAGCTGAGCCTTGACAAAGACCCAAACAGCATGACGCCAACCTGCAAATCCCGATATTTCCTTTAGCCTATCAGCCATCTTACTCCGATTAAGACTACAAAGCTATAAATTCCCGCCAAAATATCATCCATCATTACTCCAAATCCGCCCGGGAAACTTTCCATACGACGGATTCCTAACGGCTTGAAAATGTCGAACAGACGAAAAAGGGCGAATGCGCCCAGCGCATACCATACATTACCCGACGGTGCAGCCAGCAATGCAATCCATACTCCTACCATTTCGTCCACCACCACGCGCGAAGGGTCTTCCCCCCAGCAAGGTTCAAGACGATTGGTTGCCCATATTCCCATTACCGTAAAGACAAGAATTAAGGCCACCGTCAGCCACATCAGGCATATTTCCGGAACAATGAAAGACAATCCGAACCAAATAAGCGTAGCCAGCAAAGCGCCTGCCGTACCCGGAGCGAAAGGAGAAAATCCCGAACCGAAGCCCGTACCTATGAGAACCGGGAAAAAAGAGGGTTTCTTCATTGATAAAAAGGGGATAAAAAGGATGATAATGTGATAGGGGTGATAAAGCGATAAAAGTGGTAAGGTAGTAGAGTGATAAAATCTCGAAACACGAAACTTACTTATCACCCTATCACCTTATCACTTTTATAACCCTACCACTTTCTTATTTTAGTCCAAATAGCTCGGTGCAGTTTCACCTACCATGTTGCGGAGAGTTTCTTTCACCATTCTCCACTGTTGGAACAAGTCGTGTACCGGCTCGTGTTCAAAGTCGTGCATCGGGCTCTTGCAGAAGAATGACAGCCAAGTCTGGATGCCACACATACCTGCACGCAGAGCAAGGTCACTGAAGATAACCAAGTCGAGTGCGATAGGAGCTGCCAAGATAGAGTCACGGCACAGGAAGTTAACTTTGATTTCCATCGGATAACCCATCCAGCCGAAGATGTCGATATTATCCCATGCTTCCTTGTTGTCCTTACGAGGCGGATAATAGTTGATACGTACTTTGTGATATACATCACCGTACAAATCGGGGAATTTTTCAGGTTCGAAAATATTGTCGATAACAGACAGCTTGCTGACTTCTTTTGTCTTGAAGTTTTCCGGTTGGTCCAGCACTTCGCCGTCGCGGTTACCCAAGATATTGGTAGAGAACCATCCGCTTACGCCCAGCATACGAGTCTTGAACATCGGGGCGAGTACAGTCTTCATCAAAGTCTGTCCGCTCTTGAAGTCCTTACCGGAAATAGGCACATTCATCTTCTTGGAGAATTCCCACATAGCCGGAGTGTCTACGCACAAGTTAGGAGCACCCATGATGAATGGAGCACCTTCTGCGATTGCAGCGTAAGCGTAACACATACTCGGAGAAATAACTTCCGTATTGTTTTCCTTCATAGCTTTTTCCAAAGCGGCGAGAGACTTGTGCTCTTCAGCCAAAGGAACATAAATTTCAGTACTTGCAGCCCACAATACTGCGATACGGTCGCAGTTATTATTTGCCTTGAAAGTGCGGATGTCCTCACGCAACTGTTCCACCATATCCCAGCGCGTAGCGGCATTCTTGATGTGTGTACCGTTCAGACGTTTTGCAAAATTGTGGTCAAAAGCGGCAGGCATAGGTTTGATGGCCTTCAACTCATCCTTTACGAGGTTCAAGTCCTTTTCTTTCAAAACTTCTGCATACATTGCAGCTTCATACGCATCATCTGCAAAAATATCCCAACCGCCGAAAACGATATCGTTCAAATCAACCAAAGGCACTACATCCTTAATCAGATGCTCTTTGCCGTCCTGCATACGCATAGTAGCCATTTGTGCGATTGAGCCTATAGCTTTTGCCAACCCCTTACGGGCAGCTAATGTACCTGTAATCATAGTGGTTGCAACCGCACCACCTACTCCGACTACCAGTACGCCTAACCGACCGGTTGCCGGCTTAATGTTTTCTTTCATTGCCATTGTATTATTTAGAGTTTAAAAAATTGCTCAAATTTAGGGTATTTTACCCAATTGGGATTAGTCTTTTTATCCGATTTAATGCTCTGTTAGTAAGATTTAAGTTAAAATGTCATATGCAGGCTGATTCTAAGCCCGGATTTATCTATATTCGGTAAATCCCGGTAAGTTAAACGCCATACATAATCCACCCGCAGCACTTTCAAAATATTCTCAATCCCCACCCCGACTTCCACGTACGGAGTATGTCCCATGGTAGTGCTTCCTGCCGGAAAAGCAAATAATCCTTCACTGAATTCGGGATTGTTCTTGTTGCTCAGGTTTCCATAAATTCCCCGGCAGGACAATACTTCACGCCATTTCAGTTTTTTCAACAACGGAATGCGGTTGAAGAGAAAACCGTTCAAGAAATAAGTCACATCCCACGAGGCATATTCATCGTTCATAAATTCCATCGCATTCATCAGTGAATAAGACTCCGGCTGAATAGTGTAAGACAGATTGGCATTGGGAATAATAAGTAACGGGAAAGGGACTTTATTCCACACCTTACCGGCTTTCAGTATGACATCCGTATAGCCAAAGGCCGAAAACCAGAAACGTTTCTGGAAACCCGCCTCCGTATAGTGGTAGGTATAATCCCCACCCAACACACCTTTAGCCGCCATAGTATGCGTCAGCGTAAAAACCGGAGCGTCCAACGACACCGGAAAACGGTTCCATTGGGTCTGGAAGAATTTTTCGTTAGGAGCATAACGCAGCTTCAATTCCAGTTCACTTGTAGAAATACTTTTTACAAACTCATCTCCGGCATCTTGCTTCACGAAAGGAATAAGATGTGAAGATTCGTCTTTCCGCAGGCGCGTAGTCAGCTGGAAAGAAAAGCCCGAATGAAATTCGTTTGTGTACGTCAGTTCCGCCTTCCGCTGATAGCCGATGCGGTCGTCCTTCTGGCGCTTCAAAGCCAGAAATACATTATCCTGACTGGTATAGAGATAATGCTGCCCGTATTGGTTGACATCGGACAGATAGCGAAGTTTCAAGGAATGAATCGGAAACTCGTTGGCATACTCCTTTTTCTTGTGAAAAGAATATTCCAGTTCCGCCAGCCCTTTCATACGCTCATCACGAAATCCGTACGCCATATATCCCCTACCGAACAAATGCGGATTGAGCCAAGCGGTCGTCATTCCGCCGGCACGTACACGAACCCCCTCCAGCGCATTACCGCTGATAGTGGTATTCATCATGCCGATATAGAACAAGGGAGCTTTCTCTTTAGGAGCCGGGATATACCCCGTAAACAATACTTTCAGCACCTTCTCCGTCCAATAATAAACCGGATAACTGCGCAATTGAGCCATCATCTTGTCTACGGAAGTCTCCTTTTTGCTCACTTCCGCAAGCCGGTTGGCATCCCAATAAGCGTCGGAATGAGCGGAAGAATCCATGCCCTCAATCACTTTCTCGGGCTTTCGGAATGCCTGCAAAGCATCAGCGGTAAGTTCGTAGGCATAATCCTGATAATATACATCCCGCTTGGCATAGATACCGTCACTGTTATCCACCAATTTGAATTCCGTCGTGATACTTTCATTCATCAGCTGCCTTGTACCGTCCTCCGCACGGCCAAAGTTCTGTTCTATCTTCATGTAGTCCACAAAGTTCAGGTTGATTTTCTGAGGAAAGTTCATCACTACGCGACGCACGAAATACGTACTGTCCAGCATGACGTACAGATGCCCCGTAAAGCCGAACGACTCGGAGTTGAAAGGTACAAAAGTCAAGTCCACACAAGGCTTCCCGGCAACGGTCAGTGTATCCATCAGGTAATACTTGTAGAACGAAGGTCCCAAAGAAGATAGCGGACTGACGAACTTATTGGTAAACAGCGTTATATTGTTCTGATAAATATCTACATCGGTCATGGTGACGCTGATAGCCTGCTCCATGCCTTGCTGTGACAGCATTTCGTCCACACCTGCCTGCCGCCGTGCCTTTACCCATTGCTTTTCGCTATGGGGCGACTTGCGGTAATAATCCGTAGCCAGCAGCTCGCGGTTGGATACCGCCAATACAGGTTTTCCGGTAACGGCGGAAGTATCTACATAATCGGTCAGGAACTTAAACTTGCGGTACAGCCACTTCTGCTGCTTTACGCTATCGAAATTGTTAATGGCAAACGTCATTTTTTCATAACGTTCACGCTGCCAGAAGTCACGTTCATCCGGAGAATAATCGTCCCGGTGCTCTATCATCTTCCGTACAAACTCCACAGCCGGATTGTCCTTCTTTTTGTAACGCTCGCGCTTCGGCTTCACCACCACCTCGTTCAGCGCATAAGTAGCAGGGGCAAGCGCAACTTTTATACGCTCCCCGCGTGCCGGATGAATCAACCGGGTGTATTCATTATAACCCACAGCCGAGATTACCAGCCGCGCTTCCGGACGATAGGTCTTGAAAGAAAACACGCCCTTGTCATCAGTCATTCCCCCCTCTGTGGTTCCTTTCAGATAGACCGAGGTATATGGCAACGGCTCCCGTGTCAGCGAATCAGTGACAACACCTTGCACTACATATTGCGCCCTCAAGGGAACTACAATTATCTGCATCAGCAGAAACACCCTAATAAACAACCTCATACCTTACCTATCTATCATTCAGTGCGCAAAGGTACGGAAGAAAACTTTTTATAAAAGTTCGGTTTTGCGGAATAAATGTTCTAAAAAACCACTTTTATTCAAAACACTTCCCGTTAAAACCCGTTGTATAGCGAAAACGACTTGCAAAAGACGTACAAACCGACCTAAATACTTAATTATGGAATGGATTTTCAATCAACTCAGAGAACGTCCCGAATTAGCCATTTTCCTCACCATTTTCTTGGGGTTCTGGCTGGGCAAGCTGCGCATCGGCAAGTTCACTTTAGGAACCGTCACCAGTGTGCTGCTGGTAGGCGTAGTGGTGGGGCAGCTGAATATTGCCGTACCCGGCCCTATCAAGTCAGTATTTTTCTTACTGTTCCTGTTTGCCGTAGGCTACAAGGTAGGACCGCAGTTCTTCCGCGGACTCAAAAAAGACGGACTGCCGCAGGTGGCATTTGCGGTGCTGATGTGCGTATCCGTATTGGGAGTGACTTGGCTTCTTGCCTTGCTCATGGGATATAACATGGGAGAAGCGGCAGGATTGCTTGCCGGCTCGCAAACCATATCCGCCGTTATCGGAGTAGCGGAAGATACAATGGCCAATATGGGGCTGGACGAAGCGCAACGGCAGAGTTACGTCAACATCATTCCGGTATCCTATGCCGTAACTTACATTTTCGGCACTGCCGGCTCGGCTTGGGTACTATCGTCCATCGGACCGAAAATGCTGGGCGGGCTGGATAAGGTGAAAGCCGCCTGCAAGGATTTGGAAGCCCGCATGGGTAATTCCCAGGCAGACGAGCCCGGCTTCATGCACGCCGCACGTCCCGTCACCTTCCGCGCCTACCGCATAAAAAACGAATGGTTCAAAAACGGGAAAAGGGTTATAGACCTCGAAATGTACTTCCAGCAACAGGACAAGCGCCTGTTTGTGGAACGGCTCCGCAAAGCGGGCACTATCCGCGAAGTCAGCCCCAACGTGCAACTGGAGATAGGAGATGAAGTTGTGCTCAGCGGACGCCGGGAATACGTTATCGGTGAGGAGGACTGGATAGGTCCGGAAATACAAGACCAGCAATTACTGGACTTCCCTGCAGAAAGGCTGCCCGTCATGGTAACAAAAAAGACTTTTGCAGGAAAGACCGTTTCGGCAATCCGCAGCGAAAAGTTCATGCACGGTGTCAGCATCCGCAGCATCAAGCGTGCAGGCATCGACATCCCCGTCATGGCACAGACCACAGTAGATGCCGGCGACGTGGTAGAAGTAGTGGGAACCAGACAGGAAGTGGAAGCTGCCGCCAGACGTTTGGGCTATATAGACCGTCCTACCAACCAGACAGACATGATTTTCGTAGGGCTCGGCATCCTTGTGGGCGGACTGTTCGGTGCATTATCCGTTCACATCGGCGGCGTGCCAATCAGCCTGAGCACCAGTGGCGGAGCATTGATAGCGGGATTGTTCTTCGGTTGGCTGCGTAGCAAGCATCCCACCTTCGGACGCATTCCCGAACCGTCGCAATGGGTACTGAATAATGTAGGGCTGAATATGTTCATCGCCGTAGTAGGCATATCGGCAGGTCCCAGCTTTGTACAGGGATTCCATGACGTGGGCATCAGCCTGTTCCTTGTAGGTGCGGTTGCCACCACTCTCCCGCTGATTATCGGGCTGCTGCTGGCAAGGTATCTGTTCAAGTTTCACCCCGCCATCGCACTTGGGTGCTGTGCAGGTGCAAGAACCACTACGGCAGCCCTCGGAGCCATACAAGATGCTGTAGAGAGCGAAACGCCTGCATTGGGTTACACAGTGACGTATGCAGTAGGCAATACCTTGCTTATTATATGGGGAGTGGTTATCGTCCTGCTGATTTAGCGTACAAAGGCTCTAAGCAAACAATAGCTATTCTCCAAACAAACTAAGAATTACAGATGCCCTTGAAATCATAATATTTTATTAAATAATGCGAAGCAGTAATTAAATACCTAAACCTCAGATTATATGGATACAAAACTTTTAGAAAAGAAGATGGAAAACATCAGCCCTTTCGAGCTGAAAAACCGTCTCATTGATATGGCAGATGAAAGTCTGAAAAAGACCGCGCGTACCATGCTGAACGCCGGGCGCGGTAATCCCAACTGGATTGCAACCACTCCACGCGAAGCCTTCTTCCTTTTGGGAAAGTTCGGGTTAGAAGAATGCCGCCACACCATGTTCCTTCCCGAAGGCATCGCCGGCATTCCCGAAAAGCAAGGCATTGCCTCCCGTTTTGAGCAATTCCTCAAAAGCAATACCTATCAGCCCGGAGCCAAATTGTTGGAGCAAACCTACAACTATATGCTGATGCAGCATGCCGTCGACCCGGACAGCCTTGTCCACGAATGGGCGGAAAGCGTTATAGGCGACCAATATCCCGTGCCCGACCGCATTCTGCAATTCACCGAAATGTTGGTATGCGACTACCTGAATCAGGAAATATGCGACAACCGTCCGCCACGAGGAGCGTTCGACCTGTTTGCCACCGAAGGCGGAACAGCCGCCATGTGCTATATCTTCGACTCCCTGCAAGAAAATTTTCTATTAAACAAAGGCGACGGCATCGTTCTCATGGTTCCCGCCTTTACACCTTACATAGAGATTCCCCAACTGAGCCGCTACCGGTTTAAGGTGACCGAACTGCATGCCAACCGCATGAACAAAGACGGACTGCACCTGTGGCAATACAGTGACGAGGATATTGACAGGCTGAAGAATCCGGCGATAAAGGCATTGTTCGTTACCAATCCGAGCAACCCGCCCAGCTACACGCTCAGTCCGGAGACAATGGCACGCATCGTAAACATTGTAAAGGAAGACAACCCCAACCTGATGATTATTACGGATGATGTGTACGGCACATTCAGCCCGCATTTCCGTTCGTTCATGGCAGAAATTCCGTACAATACGCTTTGTGTATATTCATTCTCCAAATATTTCGGCGCCACCGGCTGGCGCAATGCCGTCATAGCACTGCACGAGTACAATGTATTCGACAGGCAAATATCCCGGTTGCCAAAAGAGAAACGCGAAGCCCTCAACCGCCGTTATGCCACACTGACCCTGCATCCCGAGAAACTGAAGTTCATAGACCGCATGGTAGCAGACAGCCGCCAGGTAGCATTGAACCATACGGCAGGACTTTCACTGCCTCAGCAGATGCAGATGAGCTTATTCGCCGCTTTTGCATTGCTGGACAAGGAGAACCGATACAAGCAAAAGATGCAGGAAATCATCCGGCGCCGTTTGCAGGCTCTTTGGGACAACACCGGGTTTACATTAGTGGAAGACCCCTTACGGGTGGGCTACTATACGGAAATCGATATGCTGGTCTGGGCCAAAAAGTTCTATGGAGACAAGTTTGTGGAATACCTCAAAAAGACGTACAGCCCGCTGAACGTCGTGTTCCGCCTTGCCCAAGAAACATCCCTGGTACTTCTGAACGGCGGCGGCTTCGACGGGCCGGAATGGAGCGTGCGCGCTTCCCTTGCCAATCTGAATGAGAACGATTACGTCACCATCGGCCAAGGCATCAAGCGTATATTGGATGAATACGCGGAGGAATGGGAAGGAAAATTAAAAATTAAATAAGATTCGGAAGCGGGTCAACCCGTCATTGTATGTGCGCAGGGAGAATGTACAACCATGACGACTCAATACTTCCCTGATAAACACCAAGCCAATCCCCTGCCCGTTCGGTTTGGTGGAGAAGAAGGGACTGAAGAGTTTAGCTTCGGCCTCCTTACTTATTCCGGGACCATTGTCTACGATTTCTATGAAAGCGGGGGCGGTGGTCCTTACTATTATTTCACCTTGCTTGCCTGCCGCTTCGCCGGCCCCCTCTATACTTTCGGCAGCGTTCTTAATGATATTTACCAAAACTTGCTCAAACAATGAAGCATCCAGACGAACCTGTCCCACTTCAGGGTCACATTCCAAGCGGAGGATAATGTTACGGTCGTTGCACATCCCTTCCATGAAACGCTTGCACATGGATACCAATTCATTCAGCCGAACCGGCGCCACCGTAGGTTCGGGAATCTTCACCACATCGGCAAAACGGGTAATGAAACGGCTCATAGAGAAACAACGCTCCGTACATACGCGCATTACATCGCAAATGTCTTCCATGCCCTCTTCCGTAGAAAGGGCTTGCTCCACCGTATCCAAAGTAGAGGTTATGCCGGCAGTAGTATTGTTCACTTCGTGGGCAATCATGCGGATAACCTTTTCGTATGCACGTTTTTCCGCTTTCATCACTTCGTCCGTCATACGTTCTATCAAGAAGAAAGGATGCTTGAATCCTCTGTCGATAAACGAGGAATGGGTGCACTTATAAATATTCGCATCATTCAGCCGCACTACGGAAGTTTCCTCTTTAGGAAGCGATGCCAGTTCTTCCGCCAAAGGCGAATCAATCTTCTCCAGTTTCTTGTTCTGCGCTTCTTCAGGACGGACACCTAACATCTTCACAGCCATTGGGTTGAGTTGAGACACTTCGCCGTCCAACGTCATAATGATAACTCCCATAGGCGATGCCTGAATCAACAAGTCAAGAAAATGGTTCTGCTCGCGCATACGCAGACGCTCGTTCTTGAGCTGCTCCATCATGCGGTTGAATATGTTTACAATACGGTCGGCCTCATACTGCCCCACCTGACTGAGCCGGCTGCTGAAGTCCTGTTCGCGCAGCAATTCCATACCGCTTCCTATCGTACTCATCGGCTTGACAATCTTGCGATAAAACACCACCAGATAAATAAGTATAAATGCGATGATGCCCTCCACTATATACAGGTGGACGGTTTGCATTTTATCTGCCAGGCATATCAATGCCCCGCCAAGTCCGAGCAGAAACAGCACGAGGATGAAAAAATAGAATTTGATGCGCACGATAAATGAGTTATGATGAATCAGAAATTATAATTCATATTTTATTCCGTATTTCTCCAACCGCCTGTACAGTGCAGCCCTGCTGATGCCCAACCCTAATGCAACCTGACTGAGATTGCCTTTATGTTGTTCCAAAGCCTGCAGGATAGTCTGCCGTTCTATTTCGTCCAGCGTCATGCCGGCAAAAGACGTTCCTTCGGCGGCCTTTGCGGGTTCGTCATGGCGCTGATATTGCGATTCAAAATCAGAAGCATCTAAAGTCTGTTTTCCGCTGACAAGAATGGTACGCTCCACCAGATTCTTCAATTCGCGGATATTACCCGAATAAGGCAGGCGGGAAAGGAAATTCAGTGCGTCCGCCGAGAATTCGGTATGTGGCAAACCGTTTACAGCTGCCTGACGGTCGGCAAAGTGGCGTGCCAACAGAGGAATATCCTCACGACGTTCGCGCAAGGCGGGAAGTTTTACGGTTATCAGATTGATACGGTAGAAAAGGTCTTCGCGGAACGTGCGTTCGGAAACCATTTTGCGCAAATCGGCATTGGTGGCGGATACTACACGTACATCCACCTTGCGCGGGCGGCTGTCTCCAAGCACTTCAAAAGTCTGGTCTTGAAGCACACGCAACAGTTTTACCTGACAAGACAAATCCAAGTCGCCTATTTCATCCAGAAAGATAGTCCCTTTGTTTGCCAGTTCAAAACGGCCTATACGGTCGGCGCTCGCATCGGTAAAAGCGCCTTTCTTATGACCGAACATCTCACTCTCGAACAAACTCTGCGAAATACCGCCGAGATTGACCTTCACGAAAGGTTGCTTGGTACGCTGGCTGTTGATATGGATGGCCTCGGCTATCAGTTCCTTACCTGTACCGCTCTCACCGGTGATGAGTACGGAAGCGTTGGTACGGGCTATGCGGGCTACGGTATTCAGTACTTCCATCAGTCCTTGTGACTTTCCTATGATGTGGCTGCGGTTCAAGCCTTCCGCCTGCTCTTCCGGCACTTCCTTCGGAGCGGCGCTCAATTCCAAAGCGGTTTCGATGCGCTGCAAAAGGGCGGCATTGTTCCACGGCTTGGTAATAAAGTCGAAAGCACCCGCCTGCATACCCTGTACGGCAAGCTGTATACTGCCCCATGCTGTCATCAAGATAACGGGGACGTCGGAGCGGAACACCTTCACCTGCTTCAACAGCGTAAGCCCTTCCTCACCGGTAGTGGAGAGCGTAAAGTTCATATCCATCAATATCAGTGCGGGAGATTCTGCACGAACTATATCCATTGCTTCACGGGGACCCGGAGCTGTTTTTACTTCATAACCGGCACGCTTCAACATAAAACTAAGTGAAGAACGTACGGCACTATCATCATCGACTATCAGTATCATAGCATTTTGTAGTTAGTTGCTTGCAAAAGTAAGTTTTTTCACCACAGTTCATACAGATTTGCACTCTTTTTTTGTTTTTTCCCTTATAATCTTACAAATCGGTATGTTTTGTACCGGAATCAGCCTTTGATTATATCTTCAAAGTCGGCTTCCAACTCCATGTTCCGTTCAAAATCCCAAAGAGTCAGGCTACGGAGCTGATAGAAATAATACCAATAGTAATAAAGTTCGGAGATGTGTTTTTGCCGTGCTTCGTCTTTGGAGTTCTGCGCATCGTTGAGGTCAAGAGTGCTTATTTTGCCAATCATAAAAGTCTCCACACTGGTCTTGTAACGTTTTTCGGCTATCAGGTCGGCTTCTTCGGCTATTTCCAGTTGCTGGGCTTGGTTGTTGAAGTTTGCCACCAGCAAGAAGATGTCCTGATTGAAGTCCATTTGTTCCTGGCGGATTTTGGAAAGCACCACTTCGCGGTTGCTCTTCGCCACTCTCACCTTGCCGCGACGTTTGCCCCAGTCGAGGATAGGTATTTTTACACCGACTTTCACAATCTGGTTATCCAGCAAATCCTGATAGGCAGAGGAGAATTCATAGTTTTGTCCGGTATAGCCAACGCTGGCAAACAAGTCAATACTCCTTAAATTTCCACGTGCCGTAGCCACTTCATAGTCGGCTTCCAACTGGCGGCGGCGTATATTCTGGGCAAACGAGTTGCGTTCCAAAGCCTTGTTCAGGACGCGGTCATAGTCCATTTTAATACCCGAAACAGAAGCGGGTATCACAGGGTTCAGTCCCTCGCTCTCCGACACGCCGAGGAATGAACGCAACTGGAACATCTTGGCGTTCAGTGTGCTTTCGGCTTCGGTTACATCGGCTTTGCCTTGCAGGGAGTTCAGTTTGAGCTGCAACAGGTCGTTTTCTGAAATCTGCCCCATTTTGCGTTTGGCAATGGCCACTTCATATAGGCGGTCTGAATTCGCTTTATTTTGCTGTGCTGTGGCAAGCGCTTCCTTTGCCAGCAATAATTCGAAGAAGTAGGTGATGGTTTTCATCGTTACTTGTTCCGTTGCCGAAATAAAGGCAGCCTTTGCCTCTGCATACCGTACAGGTTCGATACGGCGGTTCCACTTCAAACTGTTCACGCCGAATATGGGTTGCGTCAATTCAAGGCTTACGGGCACGGACATAAACTGCTTATTACCGTCGGAGCCCAACTGCTTGATGTAATCGAGGGAAGAAGCCAACGACAGCTTACCACCTGTGAACCAGATATTCTGGTCGATGGAAAGTGCACCGGACAGTCCCAATGTATTGTTACGGACAAAGCTATAAGAACCGTCTGAATTCTGATAGGTGCTGTATGACTTGTTATAATTGGGCAATGTTCCTGTAAAGTTTACTTCGGGCAGCAGGTCTGCTCGGAAAGTACGGTATTCCCAATAGGCTGTTTTCAACTCGTTGAGTGCCACCGCAGCATCTACAGACTGGGTACGTGCCAGGGCGATGGCTTCTGCCAAAGTAATGTCACGTTCGTGCGTCAGAGTATCATTTTGTGCCGATGCAATCAGCGGCATCAAAAAACAAGCGGCGAGTAAAATATTCTTTTTCATGTTCGGTCTTTAAAATTGTCGTTGATAGAAAAGCAAAGAGTGTGCCAAGCGGGCAGGAAGGCATTACGCAAGGGGGAGTGTCCGAAATCGGACACTCCCCCTGTTCGTTTGCGGACAATCGGCGGCGATTCTGTAACGTGCCAATAAAAAGCCAGCCCATGTGCCATTTTTCGGGCTCATTTCCAGACGAATAGCCCATTTTACAGCCAATGCTACTGCCAGTCTACTGACACAACATAATTAATAAAGAAAAGATATACTAAAGTATATCTGTCGGAGAGAGAAAACTGATGATGCGTTCGGGCAAGGCAGATGATGCGTCCGGGCAAAGCAGATGATGTATTCGGACGCAACGCATCATACATTTACAGTACCCCTTTCGAGCTTGGCAGTTCATAGTGATAGATATCACGTTTCACTGCCATTTTCAGGGCTCTTGCCAAGGCTTTGAAGATTCCCTCTATCTTATGATGTTCATTCTGTCCTTCCGCTTTGATATTTAGATTCATCTTGGCCGCATCGCTCAACGACTTAAAGAAATGCAGGAACATTTCCGTAGGCATCTCTCCTATTTTCTCGCGCTTGAACTCGGCATCCCATACCAGCCAGGGACGTCCTCCAAAGTCCAGACATACCTGACACAGACAATCGTCCATAGGCAGTGCGTACCCGTAACGCTCTATGCCGCGCTTGTTGCCCAATGCCTGATACAGACACTCACCCAAAGCAAGGGCGGTGTCTTCTATCGTATGATGTTCGTCCACTTCCAAATCGCCTTTCACGCGAATTGTCAAATCCATACCGCCATGCTTGCCTATCTGTTCCAGCATATGGTCGAAGAAGCCGAGCCCGGTATGAATATCACAATGACCGTTACCGTCCAAATTCACAGCTACGTAAATATCCGTTTCTTTCGTGGTACGGCGTACTTCCGCTTTCCGTTCACCTGCAAAAAGAAATTCAGCGACTTTATCCCAATCTTTCGTTGCCAAAGCACAGACATCCTCCAAGCCCTCACAGGCAGCTTCACCACCGGATGATTTCGGCTTCAGCATATTCGTATCTTCCTGCAAAAAGATGGCACGACATCCCAAGTTCTTCGCCAACTCCACATCCGTAGGGCGGTCGCCTATCACAAAACTGTTTGCCAAGTCGTATTCGGGATTGTCGAGGTACTTCGTCAGCATACCGGTACATGGCTTGCGGGTCGGTGCATTGTCTTCGGGCATACTACGGTCTATGCAAATATCATCGAACGTAATTCCCTCCCCTTCCAGCGTCTTCATCATCAGATTATGCGCCGGCCAAAAAGTTTCTTCCGGAAAAGACGCCGTACCCAGCCCATCCTGATTGGTAACCATAACAAGCTCAAAATCCAGTTTGCTGCGGACAAAGCCAAGGTTACGCATCACTTTCGGATAAAACTCCAGTTTCTCCAACGAATCTAACTGATAATCTACAGGCGGCTCAATAACCAACGTCCCGTCACGATCTATAAAAAGTACCTTCTTCATACTTTGTATTTTATATCTTATACTTTATACCTCATATTTCCTCAACGCCTCAAGCAACCTGTCATTCTCGTTTCTTGTACCTACCGTTACCCTCAGGCAGTTTCCGCAAAGCGATACGGAGTTACGGTTACGCACAATAATACCTTCGCCCACCAGATAATTATAAATCTTCACAGCATCCGTCACGCGGGCCAGAAAGAAGTTGGCATCAGAAGGAAACATTTTCACCGTACAAGGCAACTTAGCAAACGCCTCCTCCAAACTTTCGCGTTCCTCTTTCAGGGTCTTTACCCAACGCTCTATCTCATAGTAACGGTGCAACATCTCTATCGCCTGTTTCTGCGTCAGCAGGTTCACATTATAAGGATACTTTATTTTGCTGAGAATCGAAATAATCTCCTGCGAAGCAAAAGCCATGCCCAAACGTATGGCAGCACATCCCCATGCTTTAGAGAAGGTTTGGAGCACAACCAGATTAGGGTATTTATCCAGTTCTTCCAAGAAAGAAGGCGCTTCCGAAAAGTCGTTATAAGCCTCATCCAGTATCACCAGCCCATCGAACCCACGGATAATTCGCTCAATCTCGCAACGAAGCAAGTCGTTTCCCGTAGGATTATTGGGAGAACAAAGGAATATCAACTTCGTATGCTCGTCCGCAGCCGCCAGCAGCTTATCTGCCGAGAACTGAAAATTCTCATCCAGCAATACTTTACGGTATTCCACATCGTTCACCTCCGCACACACCTGATACATACCGTATGTAGGGTCTATAGCTACCACATTATCTATACGCGGCTCGCAGAAAGCACGGAATAGAAGGTCTATCGCCTCATCACTGCCATTTCCCAGAAAAATATGTTCGGGGCTTACCTTCTTTATTTTCGACAGTTCTTTCTTCAATTCCCGTTGCATCGGGTCCGGATAGCGGTTGTGCGGCATATTGTACGGATTTTCGTTTGCATCGAGAAAAACGGACGCGGCAGCGCCATTATATTCATCACGTGCCGAAGAGTAAGGCTTCAAGCGCCACACATTCGGCCGGGTAAGTTCTTCTAAAGTTCTCATGGACAGATGTTTTTTTTATTTTCAATTCTCAACTCTCAATTTATCAAGTCTGACAGTTACCGCATTCTTATGTGCATCCAGATGCTCGTTGGCAGCCATTTCCTCTATAGCCGGGCCAATGGTGCGTATTCCTTCCGGCTTAATCTCTTGGAAAGTAATCTTACGTATAAAGCTATCAAGACTGACACCGCTATATGCTTTGGCATAACCGTTGGTGGGCAGCGTATGGTTGGTTCCCGAAGCATAGTCTCCTGCGCTTTCCGGAGTGAGAGAACCCAAGAATACCGAACCGGCATTAACTACCCGTTCTGCAACGGACATATAATCCGCTGTTTCGATGATGAGGTGCTCCGGTGCATAGGAGTTGGTCAGTTCAATGGCTTCGTCCATATCGCGCACTACAATCAGTTTACTGTTGGCAAGAGACCTCTCCGCAATCTCCTTACGGGGCAGCAAAGCCAACTGACGCTCCACTTCTTCTTTCACCGCCTGTTGCAACGCCGGGGAAGTGGTAATCAGTATCGCCTGACTGTCTACACCATGCTCTGCCTGACTCAGCAAGTCGGCAGCCACAAAAGACGGATTGGCTGTTTCATCCGCCAGCACCTCCACTTCCGAAGGACCCGCCGGCATATCAATGGCTACATCACGCAAGCTCACCAACTGTTTGGCAGCCGTTACATATTGATTGCCCGGACCGAATATCTTATACACTTTCGGCACGCTCTCCGTACCATAAGCCATTGCCGCAATGGCTTGCACACCACCGGCTTTGAAAATGCGGCTTACACCCGCCACCTTAGCCGCAAACAAAACGGCAGGGTGCACTTTTCCATCTTTGCCCGGAGGAGTACAAAGCACTATCTCCTTGCATCCTGCAATCTTTGCCGGAACAGCCAGCATCAGTACGGTAGAAAAGAGCGGAGCTGTTCCGCCGGGAATGTACAAACCGACTTTCTCTATGGCAACCGCTTTCTGCCAACAAGTAACACCCGGTTGAGTCTCTACCCGTTTGCCCTCAAAGCGTTGCGCCCCATGAAAGGTCTCAATATTCTGTTTGGCAAGACGGATGGCTTTTTTCAGCTCCTCGCCCACCAATGCGGCAGCTTCCTCCTGTTCTTCTTCCGTCACAGCCAATGCGGCCAGCGACACTTTGTCAAACTTTTCTTCGTATTCCAATACGGCACGGTCACCTTCCGCTTTCACACGGTCTATAATAGCCCGTACCGTATCGAAGAGGTTTTCCGTGTTCATCACCGGACGTTTCAGTAATTCCGCCCATTGAGATTTATCAGGATTAGTAATCAAGTTCATACCACTAACTTTTAAAGTATCATTTTTTCAATCGGCAACACCAAAATGCCTTCTGCACCCAATGCCTTCAATTTACCGATAATCTCCCAAAAACATTTTTCATCCAGCACCGTATGTACTGAACACCAACCCTCTTGCGCCAACGGCATCACCGTAGGGCTCTTCATACCCGGCAATACGGCTATAATTTCATCCAGTTTTTCTTTCGGCGCATTCATCAACACATATTTCTTGTCTTCCGCCGTCTTTACTGCATTCATACGGAACAGCAATTCATCCAGAATCTCCTTCTTCTCCTCACTCATATTCTTGTTGCCAATCAACAGAGCTTCGGACTTCATCACCACTTCCACTTCTTTCAGGCGGTTGCTCACCAAAGTAGAACCGGAACTTACAATATCAAAAATCGCATCGGCCAGACCAATACCCGGAGAAACCTCTACCGAACCTGTAATCACGTGTATCTCCGCTTTTACTCCCTGTTCTTTAAGGTATCGGGAAAGAATGCCGGGATACGAAGTGGCAATCTTCTTACCTTCAAACCACTGCGGACCCGTATATTCAATATCCTTAGGCAGGGCCAGTGACAAACGGCATTTGCTGAATCCCAAACGTTTTACAATTTCAGCATCTTCCGCCTTTTCCATAAACTCGTTTTCACCGACAATACCCAAATCGGCCACTCCCGTAGCTACCGTTTGCGGAATATCATCATCGCGCAAAAACAAAACTTCCAAAGGAAAGTTGGAAGACTGTACCAATAGTGTGCGTTTCGTTGCACTCAGTTTAATATCCGATTCTTCAAGGAATGACATTGTTTCGTCAAAAAGACGGCCTTTGGCCTGTACTGCAATTCTTAACATGATATTATTTTATATTTTATGGTTTGCTAATAAAAAAACGAGGTTTACCAGTGTTCGGCAAGCCTCGTTCATTATATGTTCTTCGTTATACACATATCCTCATACGCCCACCGAGTTATTCGTCAGGATGATAATGGTGATGATGTGCAACGATATTCTTCATACTTTCTCTACTTTTGATGCGACAAATGTAAACGATTTGTTTTAAACAACCAAAGATTTATCACAAAAAGTTCACTTTTTCTTTCACTTTCATCAAATAAGCGGTAATATTTCATCCGGTTCTACATCACAGTGATGAAAACACATTTCTTTTTCCGCCTTTTCCTGCGGGAAAGTAAAGTAGGTGCATGTGGCTTCCGTACAGAGTTCGCCCATGCTGTTATACAGCCTTGCTTCTATAATGGCAATATTACGTTTCTGTTCACGTAGCGACGCCCGCAGTACCAAATGTGTATCATTAGTAGATATGGACTTACGAAAACGAGTCTCCATTTTAGAAGTCACTCCCCCGGTCTGCAACTTGCGGAACACCACCCAGCCGCAAATTTCATCCAGCAATACGGACTGAATGCCGCCATGCAATGTGTTCAACCATCCCTGATATTCCGGACGGGGCTTCCAGATACTCACTACTTCATCGCCGTCTTCATAGAATTCCATTCTTACACCTGCCTCATTATCAGGAGAACAACCAAAGCAATTATAGCCTTCCATGTTTTTCCATGGGTTGATAATCTTCTTCATATACTATTTTTTCTGTAAAGATAAGCTATTCTATGAAATCCACACAACTTTATTCTTTACTTCTCGCATTCCACACCAGCAACGCCAATAACACAGACATCAAAGCCGCACCTATCCAAAACCAGTTGATATAGGTAAAGTCGTACACCTCCACACCATCGACAAGCCGCTTGTTGCCTTCAATCAGCACTCCGCTCATCACATCCTGCAAGCCGGCACCGATATAACTCGCAATGCCTACCACGCCCAAAGCAGCACCCGATGCGTTACGGGGAGCAATATCCACAGCCATCAGTCCGCCCAGGAAGCAAATCAACACACCGATACCCAAGCCAAAGAGAATCATTGCCAAAGCATCCACCCAAAAATGGACACCCGGAACAAGAAGAAAAAGACACAGGGCAACCACATTCGTCAAACCGAATATCAAGGCGGGAATATTGCGACGACCTCCGAAAAGCTTATCCGAGATAACCCCGGAAAACATAGTCCCTACAATACCGCATACCGAACTTATGGAAATGATGAAGCTGGCATCCAACGTGGAATATCCCTTCTCTGCCTGCAGATAGAACACACCCCAACTATTCACCGCATAACGGCTGATGTACATAAAGGCGCTACTGAACGCAAGTATCCAAATGGCAGGATTTCTCAACACCGCTTTCTGGGCACGGTTGAACTCTTCTGTTTCCAAAGCATTCATTTCCTTTTTCTCCGCAGGGGCATTGACGGCAGGAAGTCCCTTGCTCTGAGGAGTATCATGAAAAAAACGCCAGATTATCAAAGCACCAACCAGACCAACCAGACCTGCACCCAGAAAACCGTAACGCCATCCCAACGCACTTACAATGGAAGCCACAATAATAAATGTCATTGCCTCACCGATATTATGGCTTGCGCTCCAAAAGCCATAAAAAGAGCCGCGTTCCTTGTCCGTAAACCAACGGGAAAGACCTACCACACAGGAAGCCGCACCCATAGACTGAAACCACCCGCTGATACCCCAAAGAATGGCAAACAGAATAAAAGAATGTACAAAACCCAAACAAAGGTTGACCAATGCGGTCACCAGCAAACCGGTTGACATGAAACGGTTGATATTACTGCGGTCTGCCAAAAAACCATTCGTAAACTTGCCGACAGCATAGGTAAAGAACAGTACCGCACCAATGATTCCCAGTTCGGTTTCCGAAAAGATACCCTCATCCACAATAGGCTTCTTCACTACATTCAGACTCAAACGGCAGACGTAATACATACCATAACCCAAAGTGGCGGCAAGGAAAGTGGACCACTGTAAACGCTTCAAACGTTGCTTCTGTCCCATCAGGCAGTCATCGGAAGAGGAGTCATCAGACAAAGCTCCGCCATGACCGGATTTCGGTTGCGAAACCCGGTAGAAATCAATAATAGACTTAAACATGATGATTTTCAATCTTTATTCATGCAACTTCTTTGCTTTCAGATACTCCAGCAACAGAGCCGGACGGTCCGTCTGAACCAGTTTAGCTCCCTGACCGATTATCCACCCCCAACTTTCATCCGGCTGATGCAACTCTACGGCACGGTCATCATCATGTCCGCCGCAGAGTTCAGGCCAGAGGCTGTTTATAAAGATTTTTGCACCGCTATCACGAACTTTTTTTATTAAACGCTGAACTTCGGGACCATCATTATTAAATACCAATTCAAAAGCCTGTGGTTTCATGTGTTTCAAATAGCTGTCTATTACAGCTTCAGCACCTTCCTTATGCAAATTCACAACAGGCATGAAAATCATTTTATCCAGCACCTCACCATTTTCAGCCTTTACCTGTTCGTAAGGCAAACCGGCTTTCATCACACACTGATTTACCGTACCCGTTTTTTCAAGAATAGCATATGCATCTTTAAAGTAATCATAACCTTTATCCACATTCACCATTATCTTACCTTTACACAAAAGCATCACCTCTTCAAAGGTAGGTATAAGATGACGTGTTTTATGTCCTGCACCGTTACGCATACGAAACTCATGCAATTCTGCTAAAGTAAAATCTTCCGGACGACCTTTTCCTGTTGTAGTACGGTCAATTGTTTTATCATGCATCAGAATCAGATGTCCGTCCTTGGTACGTTTTAAATCTATCTCGACCATATCAACTCCCATATCAATACAATTTTGAATAGCCTGCAAAGAATTCTCAGGAGCATTACGCCAATCGGCACGATGAGATACAACCAACACTGATTCACTGGCTGGTGCATTAAATCCTTCCAAAATATGGTCTACGGTTTGTTGAGCAAGTACATAACCTGCCCATATCATACTAACGTAAATGAATAATAAAATTTTCTTCATAACCATAAAATTATTTCGTACAATCAAATGTACCCAATTCTTTTTTAATTAAATGTTTGGAATCACTGTCATTCAGTATATAAATACTGTATTTTGCCCCGCCCGGATACACACGAACAACAATATGTCCTTGAGTAGATGCCATCTTATCCGTCAAACTTCCTATAACTATCTTTGCAGCCGGATGTAAATTAGTAGATATCACATTCCTACTTTCCGGATAAATCTCTTTTGATAAAGCCCGGGCTAATACTGTATGATTAGGATGTAAAGCATCCCACGCAGACATTATTATATTCTGAGGGGATAAACGCGCCAAAAAATGCTCATTTGTACCATCTTCATTTCCATGATGATTTAAGACCGCAACTTCAACCTTACCCACAATATCAGAAACAGGAGACTCAATATCATGCCATAGTGGACGTCCGGGACGTGGATAGCCGGGAATATCCCCACCTGTGTAATAATCAAATAACCCATAAGTCAGTTTAACTACACAGCTATACATATTTTCCCGGGGCATCTCTTTTTTGGTATAAAGAATTCGGTCAGAAAATAACGTATCAATCTCACCGTTTTCCAAAGCTAACATACCATTGGCATATATATTCCGGATATGAAAAGAAGGATAGCTCAGTCTATCATACAGCAAACTAAATTGTTTATCAGTACCCACTTTAAAAGTTTGATGTTCCACCTTATTGTCTATAGATTTTATAAAACGGCAATAATTGGAATAACAAGAATCGGAAAAAGAAGGTGGAAAAAAGTCTCCTCCTCTATCAACGATTGTATGTGCCGGAAAATGCTGATAAACATCTGTAACTCCGGTTAAATAATAACGTTTTTTCTCTTCTTTTACGCGAAACAAAGCACCAATATGATCAGAATGGTGGTGAGTCAACAAATAATAATCAATATACTTCCTGCCATTTGGAATAAAGGAAGCAATATAATCTGCAATCCATTCACCTGCTCTTTTTAGGTTATCCGGTTTGGGGGCAACAACTCTCGTATTAGCTTTTATTTCTCCTGCATCAATCAATAAAGTTGTACCATCCGGAAGAATACAAAAAGTACAATCACCACGTCCGGTATTTATGTGATGAATATCCAAATACCCCTCTTCCCATTTCTCCAAAGTCTGTGAGAAGACGGTTGTGGCGGCAAATGCCGCCACAACCAATAATAAAATATACCGATTCATATTAATTATACCCCGGATTTTGAGGGAATGTTACAGGATTATTAATCAAATCAACCTCTGTTTTCGGAAGCGGATATAAATAATCATTCTTCGTAATTGTAAATCCAACCTTAGACATGGCATCTAATGCTGTATCTGTACGAATCAAATCAAACCAACGGTGCAGTTCAAAAGGAAATTCCAAACGTCTTTCCTCTAATACAGCCTTACGAAAGCTATTTTGATCGTTCAATTCTGTTGAAGTATATGCAACCGCTTTTGCACGTCCTCTAACCAAATTTAAAGCACTCATAGCCTTACCATCCTCCGTTCCATCGTAAGCTACCTCATTATGAGCTTCTGCACACATCAACAAAACATCAGCCCATCTCAATAAAGGAAGATCAAAACCGACCTTAGCTGTTGTTGCATCAAACGTATCATAATATTTAGCTATCACATTATTATTAGCATCCACCTTTTTATATTCAATCATATCACGACGTTCATCCGTAGTGCCATAAGAAGCCTTTAATTCACTATAAATAACAGATTTGTCCTTAAAATAATCATTGTATCCATGTCCCTCTCCAATAACAGACTTTGAATAACGGACAGCAAACAATATTTCTTTGTTCATCTCATTATTCACACTAAACACATCCGCAATATTATCTAATAAGCCATATTGTGATGAATATGTCTGTATCAAATTATCCAATAGTGTAACCGCATCCGACCACTTCTTCTCAGTCAGATACACTTTACCCTACAAAGCCTCTGCTGCAACGGAAGTTGCGCGCCCTAAATCGTCACTACCATACGAGGGTTCCAACTTTTTAGCTGCATCCTTTAAATCATCTTCGATAACTTTATAAATATCTGCTATAGGAGTACGGCCATAGTTCACTGCATCCACAGCTTTAATCGGCTCTAAAATAAGAGGAGCATCTCCCCATAAACGGACAATATTAAAATAAGCCAAAGCACGCAAGAAAGCCGCTTCTCCCTCATATTGTTCCCTCAATTCATCATTAGCAACAACATGGCTATTAGCGAGTACATTGTTACATCTATAAATCTGATTATAAAGTTCTTTCCAGGCTTGACGAATAATATTATTTCCAGAAGTTGCCGTAAAATTATCTATAAAATAAAATACACCGGCTGCACCCCCAGGATTAATATCTTCTACATTGTCAGAACGAAGTTCCATTAAAGCTATAAAGTATTCTCCATATTGATAAGTGCCTTGCAATGAACCATAACAAGCTGTTAAAGCCGAATTTATATCTGAGGTATTTTTATAGTAATTAACAGAAGAGGCTTCAGATATAGGAGTTAGGTCCAAAAAGTCGCTACAACTTGTCGCCGACAATAGAGCGAATAAACTAACTATATAATATTTTATCTTCATAATCTATACTATTTAAAAGGTTACATTTAATCCAAAAACAAAGGACTTAGCCAATGGATAAGTTCCATAATCAATACCGGGTGTAAGAGAGTTGCCTTTCATATTTACCTCGGGATTATATCCGCTATATTTTGTAAAAGTAAACGGATTCTGTGTAGACAAATAAACGCGGAGATGATTAATACCTACATTAGACAACCAAGATTTAGGCAATGTATAACCTAACGTTATATTTTTTATTCTCAAATAAGATCCATCCTCAATATGCCAAGTTGAAGTAGTACCATTCATTCCGGTAGCGCTTCTATTGGCTCGTACCACCAATCCACTTCCCGGGTTACTCTCTGATACCCAACGATCCAAAGCATCAACCTGACAGTTGTTTCCACCTTCCATATTATCGATATAACGACGGAATATATTAGCAATTTTATTCCCCTGTACTCCTTGTAAAGACACGGCTAAATCGATATTCTTATATTTCATCTCGGTAGAGAATCCATAAGTAAATTTCGGCATATAGTTTCCTGTAATAGTACGGTCATTTTCATCGATTTCTCCACTTCCGTCTACATCTTTATAACGGAAATCTCCCGGTTTGGCACCTTTTACATAAGCATATTTGCGTTTAGTTTTATCCGGATCTTTAGAATTATCTATCTCCGCTTGATTAGCAAAAACACCATCTGTAACCAAAGTATAATAGTTACCTATCGGTTCGCCAACTTTCGTAATAAATGTCACACTTTCTGTTGTTGTCAGCATCTCATCAACTCCCCCTAAATCAACAACTTTATTTCTATTAGCGGAAATATTAAAACGATTATTCCAAGTAAAATCTCCCCACTTATTCGTTGTAGCCAAAGAAAACTCAATACCTTTATTGCTTACCTTACCGATATTCATAGGAATTGTACTGAAACCGGAAAATTCTGCAACAGGAACATCCAATAACATATCACTGGTAGTACTTGTATACCAGTCCAGTTCAAAGGTAAACATATTAAATAAGCCAAACTCCAATCCTAAATTCAACATAGCTGTTTTTTCCCAGCCTAAATCCGGATTTCCAGCAGTTGACGGATATAAACCATTTGCCAAAGTTCCGTCATTTTTTCCATAAGCATAGTTATCCTCGCTTAAAGTCGCATAATAATCATAATTGCCAATATTAAAATTACCGCTCACACCATAGCTGGCACGCAACTTCAAAGAAGAAAGCCAATGTAAACTCTTCATAAAGTCTTCTTCACTGACATACCATCCGGCAGATACAGAAGGGAATGTCCCCCAACGATTGTTTTTCCCAAAACGGGAAGAACCATCAGCACGAATAGCTGCCGAAAGCATATATTTTCCTTTATAAGAATACTGTGCACGTGCCAATGCAGAAAGTAAAGACCACTCATAAGCCGTAGCACTCCAATTCGTAATAGCCGATGCCGCATTTATAGTATGCACCAAATCATTTGGATAACCATTTCCTGCAATCAAAGAGGTATTAGCAGACTCTTTTTGAGCCGACCAACCTGCCACAGCAGACAAATGATGATCTTGCTTAAATGTTTTCACATAAGACAGCGTATTCTCCCATACCCAGTTCAACAGGTTTTTATCACGTTTCGACCCTTCCGGTACAGAAGGCGGTACTCTATTCAATGATGTCGGCAAAGTAGAAGGACGGTAATACGAACGACTATAACTATTAAAATCAACCCCAAAACTAGTCTTAAATTTCAAATCCTTATACAATTCATATTCTCCATATACATTACCCAAAAAACGATACCTCTTCATTTGATCCTCTTTTTCATTAGCCAATGCCACCGGATTTACAATTTGCGGATGCTTATATTGCCAGTTCCATTGATCAAAGTTATAAGACCCATCAGGATTGTACACAGGCATAATAGGAGCCATTGCCAGTGCAGAAGCAACAATAGTTTCATTCTTATAACGGTCTTCAGTAGGCACAATGTCATACACTGAATAGTTAAAAGATAGATTAGCTCCAAAAGCAAATCTCTTATAACTAGTATCAACCTTACCTCTTGCGCCCATTTGTTCAAATTCAGAGCCAATAACAATACCTTCTTCTTTCATGTAATTCCCTGAAATAAAGTATCTGGTAGAGCTATTTCCACCGGAAAGAGAAAGATTGTGACTATGAGTCAAAGCAGTCCGCATCACCTCATCCTGCCAATCAGTATTAGTCAAGCCTGTCTCACCATTTATATAAGGCATAATTTCCGGTGGCAACAAATATGCCTGATTTATAGTGCCCGGTTTCTTTCCAAGTTTAGCATTACGTTCATCATTAGTATCAGTAATGCTTCCTTGTATACCTTTACTCTCTAATAAGTCAAGATATGCATTATTATGCCCGTCATAACTAAGTTTTGCATAGTCATAAGCATCCAGCATATCTATTTTTTTTGTGCGTTGTTGGAAACCTACATATCCGTCATATTGTACTGTCGGTTTCAAATCCTTGCCTTCTTTCCCTTTTTTGGTCGTAATAATTACAACACCGTTAGCGCCTCTCGAACCATAAATGGCCGCAGCTGAGGCATCCTTCAATACTTCAATAGATTCAATATCATTCATATTGATAGTACTCAAAGGAGAAACACTTTGTCCTGCCCCATTACCGGCATCACTAGACATTGGAAAACCATCTATTACATACAAAGGATCTGTACCCGCGGTAATACTGCCGCTACCTCTAACTTTTATAGATAATCCGCCACCGGGTACCCCATTCGGTTGAGTAACTTGTACGCCAGTCATCTTACCGACAAGGGCCTGATCCACACTTGACACAGGAACGGCTAACTCGCTGGCTTTCATTGATGATATAGAAGTAGTAACATCACGCTTACGCTGTACACCATAACCAACGACTACCACCTCATCAAGAAGTTCATTATCTTCTTTTAAAATAATTTTAGCCAAATCTCTATTATCCGCCTTAAATTCAGCTGTTTTATAACCGATATAAGAAAAAGAGATTGTCCCTTCTTCCGGAACATCAGACAAAGTATAGTTCCCATCAACATCGGTTATTATACCATTAGTTGTGCCTTTTACTACCACGCTTGCACCAATAATAGGCTCTCCCGTTTGGTCAACTACTCTACCTGTAATTGTTTTAGTCTTTACTTGCTTACCCGTATTTGAATTTTTCTGTTTGCCTACAGAAATCGTATTATTTTCCCTATTGAAATATAACTTTGTTTGAGAAGATATTTTATCCAATACAGATTGTAAAGAAGCATCCTTGACACTTAAAGACACACGTGATACATTATTTATCACTGTTTCATCATAAAAGAATTTCAATCCGGTTTGTTTACTCAGTTGATTGAAAACATTTTCTACCGTTTCATTTTGAACACTTAGCGTAATATTGTTCTGATTTTGTGCTTGAACACTATAAGGTACAAATGACAAGCATACGAATAGTAAAAAAGCTAAAAACGAATATACATTTCTACTTTTCCTTTTAGAATTAGGAAGAATATTCATAAATTTGTGCGTTTTAGTAATTAAATAAATTATTTAAAACAAAGGTTTTAGTAATCCGCGATACGTTATTCACACGGGGGAAAACGAATGAATATCCGTCCGGACTATGATAGGGGCTTCTCTGAGAGACAGCTCCTATTTTTTTAAGAATTAAGGATGTGTTTTCATACTTGCTTTTTCTTGAATTAAAGGTTAATATTCACGAGGTTTACATATAATACACTATTACTTCAATGCGCTGGGGTTTCATTAACATATTTTATTGCTTATACAATAATACCTGATTTCCACTCTTCTTATAACGAATGCCACTTGTGTACTCAATAGACTGTAGCACAGCCTCCAAACTCTTATTATCATGCTCACCGGAAATAAGGTTGCTAAAGTCTTGACCTTCAGCAAAAGTGATACGACAATTATACATACGCTCCAATTCTTTGGCTACATCACGTATCGGAGTAGTGTTAAAGCGCAAGCTACCTTTTCGCCAAACAGCTACTGCACGATCTTCGTGCCGCTTGTTATATTCTCCCGAAACTGTATTGATAAGTACCTGTTCCTTAGCTTGCAGACGCATCATTGCTTCGGGCATATCGACCTGCACTTTACCGCTTTCTACATCTACAGAAACCACTTCATCCGAAGAATAGGATTTGACATTGAAACAAGTACCCAACACACGCACGTCAAAATGACGGGCATTTACAATGAAAGGCTGTTTTTCGTTATGATATACACGGAAATAACCTTCACCCTCCAACTCTATTCTGCGTTCATCATCGACAAAATGATTCGGATAACGCACACGTGAACAGGAATTTAAAGTTAAGTATGTACCGTCAGGAAGTTGTATTTCTTTGCGTTCACCGAAAGACGTGGAAGCTTCCAAATAGGATATCTGTTGCCGGTCTATATAATGTATATAACTGATACTGCCAAAAATAAGGCAAACCACAGCAGCCACACTTGCTACCGCCGCCACTGTCCGGCGAAACCATGTCCGTTTTTTATGCTCAATATGCTTCAACAACAATCGAGCTTCCTTTTTATATTGTTCGCGTTCAAGATCAGTACGAGCCTGACGAACGGAAGATTCTTCCCAAATATCGGTTGCCAGTTCTTCAAAACCGTCAATACCGTGATGTTCCGAACACTGTAAACCATCCATCAGCCTACGTGCATCTTCCGTAGTATACAGGTCATCTAAATAACGGCGAAACAATGATTTATCTCTTTCACTATTCTCCATAGTTCCTAATTTTAATAGTACAAAGGCTATCAAAAATAAACCTTTTATATGGAGATATACACGTAAGAGAAGAATTACAGGGGTGCGATTAGCGTTTTTTAAGAAATAAAATTCCTGCCAAATGGTCTGGTCGTGCGTCTTCCTACAAATTTAAGCAAATAAGAAGCAAAACAAGGTCTGCACCCGCTACTGAGTTCTTTTCCAAATAAGTACGCAATATCCGTAATGATATAGAAATGGATTCCTGTACTGTATTGACAGAAATACCCAATGCTTCGGCTATTTCACGATGAGACATTTGCTGTTCCCGGCTCATTTCAAATATTTCACGCTGGCGGGGTGTCAGTTGTTGCAATGCACGAACAATGAACTGCCGCAAGTCATTGGCAAAAACAGTCTCTTTCGTATTATTTGTATAATCCACCGCTTGCGAGAGTATCTGTTCCCTAAGTTTATCCTGATTGGCCAAGTCACGCAACTGATTCAGTATGCGGTTGCGTACAATCGTATATAGATAAGCCGAAAAAGATGCGTCCGGATTGATAAAACGACGACCTTGCCAAACTACCGTGAAAGCATCCTGAAAAATATCCTCTGCATACTCGCGTGACTTCAAAAAGCGCATGGCAAAGTATATCAAACGATTTTTATAGGCAGCATAAAGTTCGCAGAAAGCATCCTCATCCCCCTCTATCAGACGGAGAACAAGAGCATGCTCATCATTAAGAATTCCGGTTGCGTACATACTGTATTTTTAAAGTTTGCCTACAAAGGTATCGCTATGATGTTACAAACCTATGTAAAATTCGGGAAATAAAAAAGAAATAAAGCAAATCTCTACATAGTTAAGTCGGCAACTAATGTTTGCTAAACATAATCATTATAACACTAATCAACAGCAAAGTAATTGAATATAAATAGAAAATTGTTTTCATACTCTTCAATAAAGCTATAAACTTTATATTGGGACTTGGTACCCAAATCAGTCCGACTGATAAACAGGCACAAAAGATATTAGCAATGAAAAGAACAAATAATTCTTCCGGAATATTGCCAATAAAAGATACGCTGAGCGGTAATAAAAAAGTAATGATAGTAACTATACCACTTGTATTCTTTTCAACCACAACAACTCTGTGCTCATACCATGCAAATTTATCTGTAACATTCTCAGCATCATTATAAAAACTAAAACAAAGATTAAAACCGAAAAAGATATTTCCCAATATCCATGGGAAAAAGTAGATATAAATATTGTGTTGCAGAATTTTGGAATATAGTAAATAAATAATCAAAAGATTCCATAATAACATAGCGACATAATAGGCAATACTACTCAGATCTATCTCTACAATTTCTTTATTGGGTAGTCGAGTTCGAGACTTGGTAAATAGCATTTGAAATATTAAATAGCCACAAGTCTGCAATAATATATAATTAGAAAAAGTCCATGTAAAAATATAATCTCCCATCAGGTACGAAGGAACTCCACTTCCTAATGCAGAAATAGTGCTGCACAAAAGAGAAGGTAACAGAGCAATGCAAACAGTATAGAAAAGCAAATGAAGATCCTTATTAACAATTACTTTTATAATCGTTACAACAAAAGTGGCAGAAGCAAATGTATAAAGAATCGTAATCCATGTATGAGAATTGAATATACAAAATAAAATATATAGGATAAATAAAATCAATAGCAAAAAGTTATATTGTGAAAGATAAAATATCCCTTGTGCATATTTATTCCTATTTGGTATTTTCAACCGTTTCAAGGCAAAGAAAGCAACAAGTAATAGAAAAATCTGAAAAGTATTAACGATACAATTTATTATTAATATTTTCAAAGGAAGCTCTAAAACAAATCCACATATTAAAAATGACATCACTCCAATAACTATCCCCCAATATTGAAGATACATAATACAAGTAAAAAGTATGACTACCGTAATATAAAAGGGCAAACTTGTATAGAAGATTGCAGAATTATTATTCAATAGTAAAGGAATAATACTTGTCACTACGGCGATTAGCATCATTATGAGTAAATTCGCACAAACTCTCGTTGTCTCCAGCTTATAGGTGTCACTATGTGAAGATTGTATCATATTATTTCCAGTATTAATCAAAATAAGTAATGTACAAAAATACGAATATATATCAAAAAGAAAAGATATGTATCCGGCAAAGTTCAGAATTTCAGAAAAGTTTCTCCCCTTTTTCTTAAGAAATAAACTAAATTCTCTTTTTACATACTGTTTTTTTCATATCTTCGTTTATCCAAATGGTCTGTCAGTTAGAATGGGCAAGAGTCGCAATACTTTCATCCTTCAGTTTGTTTATATTTATACAAACCGAATAATTAATAAAAGAAGAATGCTTAGAGGTATCAGCTTTTGTATAGGTGTATTGTTAACACTTTCTTTGTTTGCCCAAAACAAAGAAAATGATTCAATTATATCCGACAGCATATCACGCAGGAATGACAGTCGATTCAAGAAAGTGATTAAACGTTTCCTCAATTTCAGCGATTTTGATACCACTTATATCAGTCCAAACCGCTACAACTACGCTTTGATGCTCGACCACTTCACCAACTATGAATATTATTCCGTAGGGAGTGGCACTCCCGAACCTCAACGCCTCCGGTTCTCACCCAAACCTCATAATAAAATAGGAGTCTATTTTGGCTGGCGCTGGATTTTCTTGGGGTGGGCTGTCGATGCGGACGGCCTTTACGGAAAGAAAAGCGGGAAAAAAGAGGAACTGAATTCGACCTCAGCCTTTACAGTTCCAAGTTAGGAGTGGATATTTTATATAAACGTACAGGTAACTCTTACAAGATACATAACGTAACAGGATTCTCCGACCATATACCTGCCAATTATTCTGAAGACTTCAACGGACTGAAAGTAAAGATGAAAGGACTGAATTTATACTATATATTCAACAACCGGCGCTTTTCTTATCCTGCCGCTTTCAGCCAATCCACCAACCAGCGGCGTAACGCCGGCTCTTTCATTGCCGGATTCTCCGTATCAACTCATAATCTGGATTTTGACTATACCAAGCTGCCCGACGTTATTCAGAAGACAATGAACCCGGGTATGAAAGTGAACCATATAAAATACACCAATATCAGCCTCAACGCCGGCTATGCCTATAATTGGGTATTTGCCCGCAACTGCCTTGCCTGCATTTCCCTCAATCCGGCAGTGGCTTACAAAACCTCACGCATTAAAAAAGCGGAAGGAGAAATGGACGACTGGTACAAGAACTTCAATATCGACTTCATCCTGCGTGCAGGAGTGGTATACAACAACAGCAAGTATTTTGTAGGCACTTCATTCGTAGGCAGAACATATGACTATTACCGAAACAACTTCTCTTTGAACAACGGCTTCGGTACATTGCAGGTATATGCAGGGTTCAACTTCTGTCTGAAAAAGGAACACCGCAAGAAAAAGCGGTAACAAACCTGTTATAATCAGAAGGAATAAGTACAAGCCACCCCTACTATATCCTTTCGCCCCTTGCTCTCCCATTGGCGGCAATAAAAGATATCCGCTTCCCAATCGGAAGAGAGCGGAAGAACCACTCCGCCACGATAGCGCATACGTTGTACATCAAACCGTTCTCCACGATTCAATCCGTTATACATTTCAACCGAAGCATACGGCTCTATTTTACATTTGGGAATATCATAGGCCAACTTAACGCGTGAACGCCAGCGGAACTCATCACCATTGCTATCGAAAGTGTGTTGGAAACGTTCGCGAAGCGAAACTTTCAGCCTTTGTACGCGAGTGGAAAGCGTTCCGTCAAAATGATAACGGTGACGGAATTTCCAACCCGCTTCTCCCCGGTTGCGATAATGGACTTCGTAGCCCGCAGCCACTTTCAGAAAAGGGAGCACAGAATATGCCCCGCCTATATCCAACCCCCAACGGTCTGTCTTGTCAAGATTATCTTTTGTACGCCATTCCAATTTTCCGGACAGGGTAAATGCCGGTTTTACCTTATATTTAAAACCGGTACTTGCCCAAGTGGTAAAGTCCCTTTCCTGTGCATACAGAGAAATAGGCACAACAAATAATACCGCTACCAGCAAGCCACAGATTCTCCATACACCAAAATTCTTCTTTACCATAATTATTTCAAAATAAGTAAATACACATAATTAGCTTATGCTATCTGTCATTCAGAGCGTAGCGAAGAATCTCTTCTCTGTGTATACATCAAGAGAGTAGATTCTTCGCTACGCTCTGAATGACAGATGCTCTTGATATAAACATTTAACATCGGTTTCACACCTGCAAAGCTAAAGATTAATTCTGTAATAATTCTGTAATTTCTTTCAAGTGTTTCTCTATCTTCTCAAAAAAGGAAGCCAGATGCGAACCGTCCACAAAAGCATGATTCACATAAATGGAAAGCGGAAACACCAGACGCTCTCCGCGAGACACTACTTTACCGACGGTCATCAGGGGATGGCTACAACCGTTACCGGCTTCGGCAACGGTATAAGTGGTCGATGTGAAGTACATTTTGGGCACTGCACTCAGATGCACCACATCGTAATCTCCTTGCTGCATCAATGTCTTTTCCGCACCGTAAGGGTCGCCGTCTTCGGGAATATTCGTAATCAGAGCATACGCTTCGGTATAAAAGCGTTTGAAGTCTTCATGGTAAGGAATACGAACTGTATAGAAAGTCTTTCCCGGAACTGCAATCGGGGAAATAATGTCTACCCGGTCGTGAAATACAACCTGCCCGTCCTTATCTATGCGGTAACGGAGTTCGTTCACCTCATTAGCCGAACGAAGAACCGCATACAAGTAATAAAGGAAAAAAGAGTGTTTTGATTGCTTTGCCGCAACACTGGCCTCCGTACAATCTATTTCGGTAGTCACCGAATACCATGAGTTTAAAAATGTACGGAAAAAACCGTAATTGTCACGACGTTCCCAAGTGTCAATGTCGATAATGTGTTTCATAAATAAAAAATGGATTACGAAAAAAGGATACTTATACAGCATCCTTTCTTCTATTCAGTTATTATTTTTCTTTTTTATAATTTTCCAATCCTGTCTGCAGGAACTCGATGTACTTTGGAATACTTTCATCATAAGAATATGACTTGTTCAGCGGCTCACCTTCATTGTTTATCAACACATAGAAAGGCTGGGCATTGGCGCCGAACTTCACCCGCTGCAAGTAGCTCCACTTATCGCCCACCGTACGCAAGGTACGTTCCGTTCCGTTCTCCACAATCTTCACCGGTGAGGGAAGCGGAGTCTTATTGTCTACATAGAGCGTAATGAGCACATAGTCGTTATTGATAATATCGCTTACTTTCGGGTCTGTCCATACGGCAAGTTCCATCTTACGGCAATTCACACAACCATAGCCGGTAAAGTCCAACATCACAGGCTTGCCCTGTTGGCGGGCATACTCCATACCGAGGTCGTAATCATCGAACTTGGCATGCACCTCATTATTATAAAGATTGAAGTCTTGCGTCTGCATAGGCGGTGCAAAAGCGCTGACAGCCTTCAACGGAGCCCCCCATAACCCGGGAAGCATATATACGGCAAACGCCAGCGAAGCCAGTGCCATAAAGAAACGAGGCACACTGACTTTTACATCGTCATCATCGTGCGGGAACTTGATTTTGCCCAACAGATAGAAACCAAGCAGGGCAAACAGTACAATCCACAATGCAAGGAAAGTTTCACGGTCGAGTATGCGCCAACCGTAAGCCAAATCGGCCACGGAAAGGAATTTCAGCGCAAACGCTAATTCAAGAAACCCGAGTGTCACCTTGATTACATTCATCCAGCCGCCTGATTTGGGCATTGACTTCAGCCAAGACGGGAACAGTGCAAACAGAGTGAACGGCAATGCTAAAGCAATAGCAAAACCCAGCATCCCGATAGCCGGAGCTATCATGTTGCCGGTAGTGGAAACCTGCACCAGCAAGAAACCGATAATAGGACCAGTACACGAAAATGACACCAACGACAGCGTAAACGCCATCAAGAATATACTGAGCAAGCCGCCTGTCTTTTCCGCTTTAGAGTCTACCGCATTGCTCCACTTGGAAGGAAGCGTAATTTCAAAAGCTCCGAAAAAAGACGCCGCAAAAACTACCAGCATCAAGAAGAAGAAGATGTTGAAAACAGCATTCGTTGACAACGAATTCAAGGCATTAGCACCGAAAAGCCCTGTTACCAGCAGCCCCAAACCAACATATATCACTACGATAGATGCACCGTACGTCCAAGCGTCACGAATACCTTTCTTCTTGTCTTTGCTACGTTTCAGGAAGAAGCTGACAGTCATTGGAATAATAGGCCACACGCAAGGTGTAAACAATGCCAGCAACCCGCCGACAAATCCGGTGATAAAGATGTAAATCCAAGACATATCTTCCTGCGAGGTGGTTTCGCCCAATGCTTGCAATTCATTGATAACCGGTTTCCAAAGGTCGATAGTTCCGTTATCGGCGACTTTGATTCCGGTAGTTCCTTCCGCCCCACCTATAATAGTCGCCTCTCCGGTTTCGGCCGTTTCGGAAGAAACTTCCGGTTTCACCGGTTGGGCATCGGCTGCCGGTTCTTTAGAAACCACGCCTTCCGCATTGCCCGAAAACTTAAACGGCACTTGTGTAGGAGGCAAACAGTTTTCGTCATTACATGCGCCATATTCCAAATAGCCTTCCACCTTATATGCACCACCGGTCAGCTTCAGCTTCTGTACAAACTGAACGGAATTTGCAAAATAGCGCACCTTCATCTCGAATAGCTTGTCGAATGCGGCAATTTCTTTTCCTATCGGCTTGAGTTTCCCGATAAGTTCCGCACCTGAGATTTCTTCGACATTAAATGTTGCCGAAATAGGACCGCCGTCACCCAAATCGGTTGAGTACACATGCCAGCCCTTATCAATAGTTCCTGTAAATACGACCTCTGCCTCACCTGCCTGCAAAGTCTTTAACTCCGACTTAAACTTGACAGGTTCCTGTATCTGCGCCTGCACCACCACGGCGAAAAGCAACAGAAGAATGGAGAATATGCTTTTCTTCATTTTATTCTTTCGTTTTTTTTAATTTATACTTCATAATCCACGCAGGCACGGCTTTCTTTAACCTCTGCAATGAGCTTGCCGGCAGCTACATGGTCGGGATGCGTAGCGTAGAACTTCACATCGTCCAACGTATCGAATTCGCTGTAAAGAGCAATGCTCCAAGTCTCGGCAGGATTGATGTTCAATCCGACTTCAATCTTACGGATAACGGATATCTTAGCGGGAAGCGCTTCAATAGCCTTCTTAAAATTATTCATTGCAGCTAACTTTTCGTCAGCGGGAGCTTCGTCTTTCAGCTTAAATAATACAATATGCTTTACCATAACTTTGTTATTTAAATGATTTATACCTATATTTGTCAACCGAAACGGTTGCTTTTAAAACCGCAAAAATACTCGTTTTGTTTCAAATATATACTTAAACGGATGTTAATAATAGGAATTGCAGGCGGAACCGGGTCGGGAAAGACCACCGTAGTACGTAAAATAGTCGAAAGCCTGTCGGCAGGTGAAGTGGTATTGTTACCCCAAGACTCTTACTACAAAGACAGCAGTCACGTCCCCGTAGAAGAACGGCAGAATATTAATTTCGACCACCCGGATGCTTTCGACTGGGGACTTTTGTCCAAACACGTATCCATGCTTCGTGAAGGCAAAAGCATCGAGCAGCCCACATATTCCTATCTGACCTGTACCCGCCAGCCCGAAACCATCCACATCGAACCGCGGGGAGTCATCATCATCGAAGGTATACTTGCCTTATGTGACAAAAAGCTGCGCAGCATGATGGATCTTAAAATCTTTGTCGATGCAGATCCTGACGAACGTCTCATCCGCGTAATCCAGCGTGATGTCATAGAGCGAGGACGTACTGCCGAAGCAGTAATGGAACGTTATACCCGTATCCTGAAACCGATGCATCTGCAGTTTATAGAACCCTGCAAGCGATATGCCGACCTTATCATACCGGAAGGCGGAAGCAATCAGGTAGCGATTGATATCCTCACGATGTATATCAAAAAACACTTGTAACCAACTTAATTCTGCATATATGGCCGAGAGTGCTCCCCTTGCCAAACGCAAATTGTCAGTTTTCCACTGTCAATTGCTGATAGCAATCGTGTTGCTTTGCAGCGTCATGGGATGCCGCGGCAATCATAGTGCGGCAAGCGAAAAGGAAGAAACCGGTGATTTGCAACAGATAAAGGATAGCGGAGAACTGGTAGTGCTGACCTTATACAGTTCTACGTCCTACTTCATCTATCGTGGACAAGACATGGGTTTTCAGTATGAACTGAGTGAACAGTTTGCCAAGAGCCTCGGCGTGAAGCTGAAGATTAAAGTTGCCGGAAGCGTACACGACCTGATTGAAAAACTCCTTGCGGGCGAGGGCGACCTCATAGCCTACAACCTGCCCATAACCAAGGAATGGAAAGACAGCCTGATATATTGCGGAGAAGAAGTGATTACACATCAGGTCATAGTGCAACGCGCAGGCGGACGTACAAAACCGCTGAAGGACGTAACGGAACTTATCGGAAAGGATGTGTATGTGAAACCCGGAAAATACTATGAGCGTCTTGTCAATCTGGACAAGGAATTGGGTGGCGGCATCCATATCCACAAAGTAAGCAATGACAGCATCACGATAGAAGACCTGATTATGCAAGTATCGCAGGGTAAGATACCTTACACCGTGGCGGACAATGATGTAGCCCGGCTCAACACTACCTATTACCCCAACCTGAACATCGGGCTTTCCATCAGCTTTGACCAACGGGCCTCGTGGGCTGTACGCAAGGATTGTCCGCAACTGGCGGAAGCCGCCAACAAATGGCATGAAGAGAATATGACCTCTCCGGCGTATACAGCCAGTATGAAACGATATTTTGAAATCAGCAAAGCCATTCCCCACTCTCCTATCCTGTCTCTGCGGGAAGGGAAAATATCGCATTTCGACCCTCTTTTCAAGAAGTATGCACCGGACATTAATTGGGATTGGCGTTTATTGGCATCCTTGGCCTATACGGAATCCAACTTCGACACTACCGCCGTTTCTTGGGCAGGTGCAAGGGGATTGATGCAACTGATGCCCGCCACGGCACGTGCCATGGGAATGCCTCCGGGCAAAGAGCACAACCCGGAAGAAAGTATAAAAGCCGCCACAAAGTATATTGCCGCTACCGCCAAAAGTTTCTCGGCCATTCCTCAAGAGGAACGGATTAATTTTGTATTGGCATCCTACAATTCCGGTATCGGACATGTGCTCGATGCCATGGCTTTAGCCGAGAAATACGGAAAGGACAAATACATATGGCGGGACAATGTGGAGAATTTCATCCTCTTGAAAAGCAATGAAGAATACTTCACCGACCCGGTTTGCAAGTACGGTTACTTCCGCGGAATAGAAACTTATAACTTCGTAAGGGACATCACCGCACGATTCGAACAGTACAAGAAGAAGATTAAAAGCTGATACACCTCAGGGCTTTTCTCAAAACAATTTCAACCGGTTTGCCTTTGCCTCTTCGAGGGAAACTGTCTTAATCTGTTTCTCCTGATTCTTCTCGCGCAATTGTTGATACTCGTTGGAGAGGCTTTCCATCAACTCGGCTTTTTGATTGGGATTCATCAAGCGGGCTGCTATCGTTGCGTTCTGCGAAGCGTCTTTTAAGTGAATAACCGGGGCATGGTAAACCGGAGCTATCTTCAACGCCGTATGCAAAGGAGAAGTAGTAGCGCCGCCAATCAACAACGGTATATCCACTCCCGCTTTTTCCAATTCAATGGCAACGTGCACCATTTCGTCCAACGAAGGGGTAATGAGGCCGCTCAGCCCAATCATATTCACCTCTTCTTCTATGGCACGCTGTACAATCGTTTCAGCGGGAACCATCACTCCCAAATCAATTATCTCATATCCGTTGCAAGCCATTACGACGGAAACTATATTTTTGCCAATATCGTGTACGTCGCCTTTCACCGTGGCAAGTAATACCTTGCCGGCAGAGGTTGCACCTTCCTGCTTCTCCGATTCGATAACCGGCTGAAGGATAGCTACCGCTTTCTTCATGGTACGCGCCGTCTTGACAACTTGCGGAAGGAACATTTTACCTGCACCGAACAAATCGCCCACATAATTCATCCCTGCCATCAGAGGACCCTCAATTATATCTACGGCCTTCGGATAGTTCTTCAGGGCTTCTGCAAGGTCTTCTTCCAGATAATCTCCGACGCCCTTTGTCAAAGCATACTTTAAACGCTCCTCTACGGTACTCTCACGCCAGAAAAGTTGAGAGTTGGGAGCTGAAAGCCGTGAAGTACCGTTTAGAGAAGAACTCTTGGCAGCTTCCGCCTCGGCTTTCAAGCGTTCGGCAGTCTCAATCAAACGCTCGGCGGCATCTGCGCGGCGATTGAGGACAACATCCTCGATACGCTCCAGTATATCAGCGGGTATATCGGTATAGAGCACGGAAGTGGCAGGATTCACGATGCCCATGTCCATCCCTTCACGAATGGCATGATAAAGGAACACCGCATGCATTGCTTCACGGATATAATTGTTGCCGCGAAACGAGAAAGAAAGATTACTAACCCCGCCGCTGACATGAGCGCCGGGCAGGTTCTTCCGTATCCAAGCGGCAGCACGAATAAAATCGACAGCATAATTATTATGCTCGTCCATCCCCGTAGCTACTGCAAGCACGTTCGGGTCGAAAATAATATCGTGCGGATTGAAGCCGGCTTTATCTACCAACAGACGGTAAGCACGTTCGCATACTTCGATTCTGCGCTCGTATGTATCAGCTTGTCCCCGTTCATCAAAAGCCATTACTACCGTAGCTGCACCATATTGCTTTACAATACGGGCGTGCTCAAGAAATATCTCTTCACCTTCTTTCAAAGATATGGAGTTGACGACAGACTTGCCTTGCACGCATTTTAATCCCGCAACTATCACGTCCCATTTGGAGGAGTCTATCATTACGGGAACACGTGCTATTTCCGGCTCGGAAGCTATCAGATTGAGGAAAGTCGTCATTTCCCTTTCCGCATCCAGTAATCCGTCGTCCATATTTATATCGATAATCTGCGCTCCGTCTTCTACCTGTTGACGAGCGATACTCAGCGCTTCATCATATTTCTTCTCGTTGATTAGACGCAGAAACTTGCGCGAACCGGCAACATTGCAACGCTCGCCTACATTGACGAAGTTATTTTCCGGCTTTACTTCCAACAGTTCCAGACCGGAAAGCCAAAGGTTAGCGGGTGCAGGAACCGGAATACGCGGCACAGCATCGGTTATCAATGATGAATATGCAGCGATATACTCGTCCGTCGTACCGCAACACCCGCCGATTATATTTACCAGCCCTTCACGAATGTACTCTTGCATCTCAACAGCCATCTCAGCCGGTGTTTGGTCGTATGCGCCAAGACTGTTGGGCAAGCCTGCATTGGGATATGCGCTTATGTAATAGGGGGCACGAGCGGACAATTGTTCGAGAAAAGGTTTCAGCTGTCGGGCTCCGAAAGAACAGTTGAGCCCGACGGAGAAAATATCGGCATGCTGCACAGAAGCCAGAAATGCGTCCAACGTTTGTCCGGACAAAGTGCGCCCGCCTACATCGGAAACCGTTACGGAAAGCATCAACGGTACGCGAACACCGGTAGCCTTCATTGCCTGCTCGGCAGCGTATATAGCCGCTTTCGCATTCAATGTATCAAATATAGTCTCAATCAACAACGCATCGACTCCTGCTTCGAGCATCGCTTCCATCTGTTCGCGATAAGAAGCGGCCAGTCCGTCGTAAGTCAATGCGCGAAAAGCCGGATTATTCACATCCGGACTCATGGAACAAGTCTTATTGGTAGGCCCTACGGAACCTGCCACGAATCGTGGCTTATCAGGAGTTAAAGCCGTAAATTCATCGGCAACTTCACGTGCCAGCCTCACAGCCGCAAGATTTATCTCACGCACATATTCCTGCACGTGATAGTCTGCCATACTGACGCTTGTAGAACTAAAGGTATTGGTTTCGATAATGTCTGCACCTGCCGCAAGATATTTGCGGTGAATGTCTTGTATTACATCCGGACGTGTCAAACAAAGTATGTCATTATTGCCTTTCAGCTGTCCGGGAATCTGCGCAAAACGTTCTCCGCGGAAATCTTCCTCCGTTAAGTTGTATTGTTGTATCATGGTGCCCATAGCACCGTCCAGAATAAGGATGCGCTCACGCACCTGATTTTCAATAGAAACCATAATTATCTTTTGAACATACGCGCCATATCGCGCTTATCATCTTTTTCTTTCAAAGCCTCACGTTTGTCATATTGCTTCTTACCCTTTGCAAGAGCAACAACAACCTTTGCCAGTCCTTTTTCATTGATAAACAAACGGACGGGTATCATGGTAAAACCGGGATCTTTCGAGCCTCGCTGCAGTTTATCCAGCTCTTTTTTTGTCAACAGAAGTTTACGCTCCCTGCGTGCGTTATGGTTATTGTACGAACCATAAAAATATTCGGCGATATGCATATTCTTTACCCACAGTTCGCCGTTGGCAAAGTAACAGAATGTATCTACCAGACTGGCTTTTCCCAAACGGATAGACTTAATCTCCGTACCGGTGAGCACAATGCCCGCAGTATAGGTATCTACCAATTCGTAATCGAATGTAGCACGCTTATTCTTAATATTTACAGGAGCTTGTTTCATAAAATCAATCAGTTCAGCACTACCGTCAGCTTATTGAATATGAATTCTATCACTGCCGGACAAGCTATTAACAAAATAGAAGAAAGAATGGTGAACCTCAAACGGTCTTTTTCCGCTACTTTCATCACAATAGCGCTTCCTTCCCACACTACATACACAATATAAAATTGAAGCAACAAGGCTATTATGCTGAAATCGGGCAATATGCCTATAATGATTTTCAACAAGAAAGGGACTACCAACGCATAACCTGCAAACTGTTGCGTCAAAGGAATATCATTGTCCATAAAAAACATACGGACACGCAACCCATTGATGAGATAGGCTGCCAAAAAATATCCCCCGAACAGGGATACCGCCACCGCACAGCATTGTGTCATGGCATACTGAAAACTTTGCGGACCGCCCCAGCCTTTCGCCATCAAAGAACCGATAAAGACTGACAATCCGCATAAACCAATCATAGGATAGACAAAAGCTGTAAACACCTTTCGCCTATCCTCTTCCAAACGAATTTCCTCCCAGGCACGTGCCGGAGAGGAAATCAGTTGCATTGCTATATGAAATAGTTCCTTGTAATTCAATTATTTATCATCTGTTTTAAATGAGTAACTTACCTCATAGGACTGAAGCTCGTCTTTAGCGTTCTCCAAACTATTTGAATCAGCTTTCTGACCTTCATTTGCCCAAATCTTTATTTTCGTAGGAGCGCTTTTGCCTGTTTTTGCCTTAAATACAGAAAGAGCCTCCTCTATGCCAAATGCTTTATAAATATTACCATCAGCTTTTACTTCAGTGTCAGTTGTCTCATAACGCAAATACAGTTCTAAAGTCGTATCATCAGCCGGCTCCTGTGATTCGTCATAAACCAAAGTAAAGAGATGCTTGGTTAAATCCGCTGAATTATATAAGAAAACAACCGGTATCAGGATAGTCTCCTTATCATAGTAGCTGATACCATTATTAGAGTTTGAATAATCGCTGGCGAATCCGATTTTTTTAATTGTCGCATTTTCAAAGTCATCAGCCCCTGTACTATTAAGCACATAACTTGCGGTAGCTGTACTCAGATTTTGAATGCCTGCAACAGTTACTTTTATTTCTTTAGTCTGTTCTGTCACAGGTTGTTCTTCTGAATTATAACTCCATGCAATCTGTACAATATCACCTGAATTTAATTTTAAATCAGTATCTGTAATCAATTTGCTGGCATTCACAGCAGTGTATTTAATATCACTATCCGCAAATTTGAATGAGCAATAAATAGGGTCTACCACTTCCATTACAAAAGTACCGCCCACAGTAGGATCACTATCTCCCATACATGAAGTTAAAGAAACACCCATCATCAGGGTAAAAGCAACCATCAAGAATTTTAATTGTTTCATAAACATATTTTTTTAGAGTTTGCAAAGATATAAATTTCAATTCACATAATGTAAATGCAGAAACTTAAAAAATACTGCAAACACTACTTTATTATTTTTGCAAATAAATCCAGATGTTCGTCTACATAGCTGGCAACCAACGCTGTATATTCTTCCTCTTTTTCCAAAAATTCATCTTCCAACGCATCAAAAGCTTCATATTGCTCGTACATAGCCATAAACTCATCATCCGTACGCTCACGTTCCAAGTCTTCACGGTGAGCATCATATATCTTCTTGGCAGCATACACCAGCTTGCTTAAATCGCCCACTCCCCACAAGCGCATAACCTTGGCAAACGGGTTAGCAAAGATATAGCCCCCATACCCGTTCTGTATCAATTGGCAAAATCCACCCTCCATCAGTTCGTCGCGGAATATCTGATATGCCAGTAACGAATGTTGTTCGCCGGTGAGCAAAGGCATCGTTTCAGCAGTCAGCTCGCCACCTGTTTTTTCCTTGTACGTATCTGTAAATACTTGAATGAAAGCATCCATTCCTTCACCTGCAGCTTGTTGCAGAACTTTATCCGCTATTTCTACCATAATCTTAATTTTCTGTTTTTAAGTATATAGCGGCAAAGATACCAAAATTATTCAAGGAAATGCAATAGTACACCTTTAAGCTGTCAAAGGTCAGCTTTACGTTGCCAAAGGTCAACTCTGCAACGCTAAACCTCTACTCTGCAAACAAAGCATTGTGACACCCTGTCACCATACTTACATAACTTTCCCTCGCGCGCGCAGGAGATTTTTTTTAGAATGTATGAAACGTGCATTTCCTGCACGCGCGTATGAGGAAAAAGTTATGCAAGTATGGTGACAGGGTGTCAAGCTGCCAATCGTATTGCAATCTCTACATTGCAATACGCTAAGTCTCTATCCGTTATTACCTATTTTTAGAAAAAAAGTCAAATTGAACGGTTGGCAGAAAGCAAGAAAACGACTACCTTTGTGACCGTTTAATAAAACATAGAACTACGTTTTTTTTAATTATAACTTAAAAAAGAGCTAATTATGACTTATTCACACGAAGTGGAACACATGTGTGTTGTAAAGAAAGGTCCTAACCACGGACCGGCTCCCATACCCGAAGAAGGCAAATGGGTAAAATCAAAAGAAATCGTTGATATTTCAGGTTTGACACATGGTGTAGGTTGGTGTGCTCCTCAGCAAGGTGCTTGTAAACTGACTTTGAACGTAAAAGAAGGTATCATTCAGGAAGCATTGGTCGAAACAATCGGCTGCTCCGGTATGACTCACTCAGCCGCTATGGCAGCTGAAATCCTTCCGGGCAAGACAGTACTCGAAGCATTGAATACCGACCTCGTTTGCGACGCTATCAATACAGCAATGCGCGAACTCTTCCTGCAAATCGTTTACGGACGCACTCAGTCGGCTTTCTCAGAAGGCGGTTTGATTATCGGTGCCGGTTTGGAAGACTTGGGCAAGGGTCTGCGCAGCCAGGTAGGTACTCTGTACGGTACTTTGGCAAAGGGTCCTCGTTACCTGGAAATGGCAGAAGGTTATATCAAGACTATCGCTCTTGATAAGAACGATGAAATCTGCGGATACGAATTCGTTCACATGGGTAAATTCATGGATGAAATCAAGAAAGGTACTGATGCCAACGAAGCATTGAAGAAAGTAACCGGTACTTACGGACGCTTCACTGCAGAACAGGGAGCTGTTAAACACATTGATCCACGTCACGAATAATATAAGGAGGAAAGAAACTATGATTAGAGAAGTAAAATTTGAAAGTCAAGACCGTCGTATCAAAGGTATCATCGAAGCCTTGAACGCTAACGGCATCAAAGACATCGAGGAAGCTAACGCTATCTGCGAAGCTGCCGGACTCGATCCTTATAAGACGTGTGAAGAAACTCAGCCCATCTGTTTCGAAAATGCAAAATGGGCTTATGTGGTAGGTTGCGCCATCGCTATCAAAAAAGGTTGCAAGAACGCTGCTGATGCTGCTGAAGCTATCGGTATCGGATTGCAGGCATTCTGTATTCCGGGTTCTGTAGCCGACGACCGTAAGGTTGGTATCGGTCACGGTAATCTGGCTGCCATGTTGCTTCGCGAAGAGACTAAGTGCTTTGCTTTCTTGGCAGGTCACGAATCTTTCGCAGCTGCAGAAGGTGCAATCAAAATTGCCGCCAAAGCTGACAAAGTACGTAAAGAGCCTTTGCGTTGTATCCTGAACGGTTTGGGTAAAGATGCAGCACAAATCATCTCTCGTATTAACGGCTTTACTTATGTTCAGACTCAATTTGACTACTATACAGGTGAACTGAAAGTAGTTCGTGAAATCGCATACAGCGACGGTCCTCGTGCCAAAGTAAAATGCTATGGCGCTGACGACGTTCGCGAAGGTGTAGCCATCATGTGGAAAGAAGGCGTAGATGTATCTATCACAGGCAACTCTACTAACCCGACTCGTTTCCAACACCCCGTTGCAGGTACTTACAAGAAAGAACGTGTTCTTGCCGGTAAACCTTACTTTTCAGTAGCATCAGGTGGCGGTACAGGCCGTACACTTCACCCGGACAACATGGCTGCCGGTCCTGCTTCTTACGGCATGACGGACACGATGGGCCGTATGCACTCAGACGCTCAGTTCGCTGGTTCTTCATCAGTTCCCGCTCACGTGGAAATGATGGGCTTCCTCGGTATAGGTAACAACCCGATGGTAGGATGTACAGTAGCTTGCGCGGTTGACGTGGCTCAGGCTTTGAGTAAGTAATATAATACATTGCTAATATATAAATCCCTGTAACTGTAATGGTTATGGGGATTTATATTTTAGTTATAGTGCAATACTTATCCCCTATCTAATACTCATTTCCTCTTGCTATTCTTTTTATAATTGATTGTAGTTGGGACAAGAACAAGCAACAAATACTATTATCGGAGAAATTGCATGATGCGTAGGGGGCAAACGCATTATCTATTAAAGTCAAACACATCATGGGTTTACCCGTAATAGATGATGTGTTTGACTTATCATACTTCTTACTGAAGCTTAAAGAATAGGTGGCAGTTAATAATAAGTAGTTGTATCCTTTCGCTTTCTTCCTAAATTGACACATTAAACCTTTTGTTTTTTGATGAAAAAAACTTTTTCTTATAGGTCGCGGATGCAGCGTACCCGGTATTGGCTTGTCTTGCTACGGTTCATCATTGCCCCCAAAGCAAAATCCATAGTCCACGCTTCGGATGAGGAGTTGGTCGTGGACGACCAGTATTGGGTTCCGTCCATCAGGAAGTCTGTAAAGCCTGCGAGACTGCTAAGCAACTCTTTTCTCACGGTATATATCAGATACAACTCCCGTTGGGTGGGGACACGCCAGCTACCGGCAGGTGCACCGAGTTCGGAGTAAGCCTGACATCCGGTGGCGGGTGAGGCAATAGTGCCTGTTCCCGATGAACTGTTGGCAGCGGAAGTCCAGCCGTTGGCTGCTGCCCAACTCACATTGACAATGTCTGCTTTGGCTACGACGAATCGTGGAGATACCGTACGGTTTGTGGCATCGGAATATAGGTGTACGGGTACGGGATGCGATACGGCGCTACTTTTCAGCGAGGTACTTTTGAAGCCGTTGTTGTTGATGATGCCGCTTAGCGTTTCTACATACGGACTGGTGAGTCCGCCGGTACCGCTTGCCACTGCACGCACGCAGCGTACGTAGAGCGTGTTGCCTTTGGCGGTGGTGGTGCTTCGCCCGTTGTCAAAGCGGGTGTAGATGGCATTGTCTTTTCCACTCTGCGATTCGGTACTCGAATAGTAAAGATTGGCAGATATCTTTTCGGCAGAGGTCTGACTTAGTGAGGGTTCTCCCGCATAAATCAGCGCCAATTCGTCTTCCGATGGCAGATACCATTTTATTTCGTCTCCCAGTATAGAGCCGTCTCCGTTGGTGTCACGGTTCTTCTCGAAGCAATAGCGGGCGGCATAGGTGTTGAAAATGGGGTCGTAAAGGTTTTCGGCTATCACATTCTCACCGGTGCGCGGATAGGGCTTGCGCAGAATGGTGGACGAGGGCAGGTACACGAGGTTGTTGGTGTTGTCCAGCCCGGCACGCTTGTAGTAATCGAATACCACCTGTGGCAACACGGTCTGCATATCCGTAGAGGGAAATCCCCATTGCATGGTGTAGGTCTTTTCCAGCCCGGTTTCGGCTCCCGGTGTCAGTATCAGCCCGGTTTCCTCCACATTCTCCACGGCAAGTTTATAGTCGCCGGTGGGGAGCAGAACGCCCGGCAGACTGTATTTGCGCATACCCACTGTGCCCATCGTCTGGTAGCCTTTCTGGGTGATGGGTACGTCTACGTAAGCTCCTTGTGCATTGGTGATGTGCAGGGTGGCGTTCCGGGTTGTTCCTTCCGAGAGGTATTCGTCGGCATACAGATAATAGGTTTGGAAGGTCATCTGCGTGGCATCCGTAAATGCAATGCCGCTGATGGAGGTTTTCATGTCTGTAGACGGATTGTACGTGGGACGTGCCCACATACTGGTGCCTGCCGGTACAAACTTGTTGATGTTGAGCGCAGAGACTTTCAGCCAGAAGGTGGAGGTGGCGGGAAGTCCCGAGTTGTCCAGTATTTGCAGGCTGAGCGTGTTGGCAAACGAACCGAGCCTGATGGGACGCCAATCGTAATGGCAGTCCAGCGTGGTGTTCTGCACGGATGCCTGAAAGCCCGAAGCCGCTCCCTCGATACGTGAGTCGATATCTATGTCATTGATGCCGTTGACGGTTATCTGGTAGGTATACTCTTTGCTCCGTTCCAAGTTGTAATCATTGTAGCTGTTTGCTCCCAGAAAGATGGTGGCTTTGATGCCGGTGTTTGCACCCGACTTTTGATAGAATCCGTTGGCTATGATGGCTGTGGCGCGTGCAGGGGCATAGAGATTCTTGTTGTACGGGTTGGTGTCGGCAGGCGAACCGCCGGTACGGCCGCCGCGCCGGTTTTCAAAGAGGTAGAACACGGTTGCCTTGCCGGGTTTGGACGCCCCGTTTACGGTGAATGTGGTATCGGTCCAAGCAAAGGTAGCGATGGACGACAAGTAGTCCGAAGCGTTCGCCGGGTTCACGGCATCACTGCTGCGCGGTATGAGGTAAGACAGGCGGGGGAAGTCCTGCAACTTCCAGTCCGACCAAGTTACCTGTTCGCCGGCAGGCACATTGTTTATCAAGTTGACGTGTATTTTGGAGACTACATAACTAAGGTTCAGGGATACGGTTATACTGCCCGGATTGACGGGGATTGCCACGTTGGAAGCATATCCCCACATCAACATTTTACGGTTTATCTCCATATCGCCTCCTGTGGTGTACACAATGAGGTTGTTCATGTCCGTCAGATTGTGAATATCGTTCACTGCTTGCGTAAAGTTGGTGTTGACCGCAGTCAGATTGGCTATGGCGTATATGCTCATATTGCTTCCCGACAAGGTGGAAATGTTCTGAATGTTCGTTAGTCCGTTGGCATCACTGTAAGATGCGTTGGTTACAATCTTTCCTGTATGGTCGAATATGAGGATTTGGATAGAACTGACTTTCTTCTCTTCGGCAGATGTCAGTCCGGTGCTCCGTGTCTCCAGTTCACGGTTTTTCAGCTGCAGATGTATCAAGGCAGGCATTCCCTCTTCCAAGTCGGGACTGGTGGGGAGATCGTCTTCACGGGCGCACGACGCTATGAAGAACAGGCAGGCAAGGGCTGAAAGAAGAAAAGTAGTAGGCTTCATAGGGTGGTAGAGGTTTTAAAATTCCTGATTTATGTTTGATTCGTTCCACGGGTTGATGATGAAACTGACGTTTACTTCGGGGTTGCCTCCCAAGTCGATGAAGACGGAGAGCAACTTGCCTGTTTCGAGAATGAGCGGCTTTCCTTGATTGTCTGCCGAGGTTTCGTAGACCGGAGTGCCTCCTTTATAGAGTGTGACCGTCACAGCCTTGCCCTTTGAGGGGAGCGTGCGGAAAACGGGTGCCACCAGCTCCTGCAAAGTATTGAATCGGCATTCGGGCCGGTACTTGTTGCGCGTTGTCGACAATTCGCCAAGGAAGTTGATACCCTCTGCCGTCTCGCTCACTTGTAAGGTAAAATCTGTATCCGAAGTATCAAAGCGTCCCGAAATTCCTTTGACGAGAATCTCCATGGAAGCAACTCTTCGTTGTAATTTCAGTAAATGGGTGATAGTCGAGGCGCGCGTGGCGGCTGAATAATCAATATTTACAAAACCGAAGAATAAGTCATCGGGCGACAGGAGGTATCCATCGGTAGAATGGAGCAACGTCATTTGCAAATTTCCCAACAGTGCGCCCGCAGTGGGTTGCGGCATATTTTGGCTACTGCTTCGGCTGTTTCCCCAGCCTGCGATGGTGATTCTCTGCTGTTCGGGATAGTCGATGCCCACAGTCTCGTTCTCTTTGCAAGGAATGCTCTTCAGAAAACGGTTCTGTGCATCGAATACATACAGCATTACTTCGGAAACGGCATCTGTACCGATGATTTCGTTACCCACTCCGTCGTACGAGCGAATCGTGAGGACGTGTTGTCTTTTGGGGTGAGGGCAGTTATCGTGCCCATCGTCATCACAGGCTGCCTGCATGAGGCAGAGCATCAGCAGGCAGCAACCGGTGTAGATAAGGTTAGGTTTCATGTTAGTTGAATTCCTGATCTATCTGAATCACAGGGTTCCATGCGGCAGGCGTAATGGTTACGTTGATGGCGCCTTTGCTGAGGGGAGCATAGGGGTCGTTGTTGCCGAAACCTTTAATGATAGCTTTCACATTATAGATATTGCCACGTTGCACTACCAGCGATTTGTCGCCTGCATTGGTGGCGTTGTTTGCGCCCGAACCGTTCTGGTCGCCATTGATGATGATAGGATAGTAGTAAGTTTCGGCTCCCAATTTGCCTTCGAGGGCTACGATTGTGGGCGACTGGCTGTTGTTCTCCAACGCATAGAAGTAATTCTTGGCGAATCCTTTGTCGGCACTAAGGTCGGCAATTTTCAGTGCGGCATCGTACGTATTGGTTGCGGGTGATACGGGCAGGTAGCTACCGGTAAATCCGGTGATGTCACTCTTTCCGTACAAGAAGGAAGTCACGTTGGCGGTGAGGTAAGTACCGGGGGCTGCGAAGTAATCTGATGCCGACTTTACGTTGAGCAGGTAAGCGCCTGTGATGGTGAAACCCGTCATGTTGGAGGGCAGTTGAGACAAATCCCAGTCAAGGTGGATGCGTGAGCCGAGGAAGTGCAACTGAACGGTAGCCGTGGCAGGCGAAGCGGTAGTTGCGGCAGATGCGTCGATGTTTTCGGTAAATCCGCTCATCCCCAAGTTAGTACCTGTGCGCATGGCTGTCAATTGGTACTTGGCGGCAAGGTTGTAGAGGTCGGAAATGCGGGTCACCCCGGCAAAGTCGGCTGCATTGCTGATGTTGGCAATGACGTAGACGTGGCGGTTGGCGCCGGCGGTAATATTCACGCTTACAGCCGTATTGCCGCTTGTGGAGAAGTCGAAGGTGGTTTTACCGTCAAGTACGGGGTTGAGACTTGTGCCACGAAACACGAGGATGATACCTTGTCCTATCTTGGATTCGTCATTGGCTACCGGGGCACCGGATGCCTTTGTGTTCACGTCGGATGCAAGGGTCACTTTGAGTAAGGCAGGTGTGCCCGGTTCGGCAGGTTCTGTAACCTCATCATTCTGATTACAAGAAGCCAAAAACATACAGCTGATAGCTGCGAAAGAAAGAAACAACTTTTTCATAATGAATTAATTTTAAGAAAAACATAAATATATTGGGTTTAGAGAAAATATTAAAACAAGTATGTTCCTATCTAACATCAATCATATGAATTAGTTCTTTGAAAAGTCTCATTTTTTTATCCGAGCGGGAAATATTTTTGGATAATGCAGCTGATGCCTTTCAATACAATTGACAAGAATGCATTGCCGGGTAAAACTTCGACAATACATTCTTGTTTTTTTATATAAAATCACACCATGATATTGGACTACGCTTTAAATAAGAGACTTAGAGAATATTTCTGTTTGAATGGGTAATGACTTGGCAACGGTCATAAATTCAGCGTTTTACAATACTATTCAATCAAACAACTCTTATTGGGCACTATAAAATATTTTGTGTAAATGTAAATACGGGATTCAATATGGGTTCCGTATTTTTTATTTAATAGCTTTGCAAAATGAAGAAAATTATGAAAGAGAAGAATCATGTAGTGCCTGATGAGGTATTAAGTAAGGAGTTCCTTAACCAATTCAAGACAGAAGCTGATGTCAGCAAGTTTCTGAAGCAACTACACGCGCAGGTATTGGAGTAAATACTTGAAGGTGAGATGGATGCGCATCTGGATTATGAGAAGAATTCGGTTTCCGGTCATAACAGCGGTAATTCCCGTAACGGCAGCTACCCCAAGAAAATCCAAACCGAACACGGTGAAGCGGTCATACCTATTCCCCGTGACCGTAACGGTGAATTCGAGCCCATAGTTGTTCCCAAACACGAGAGTCGTGGGCTTTCCATAGAAAAACTTGTTATCTCCCTATATGCCAAAGGAATGAGCGTTTCTGACATTGAAGAGAAGATGCGTGAAATCTATGAAATAGAACTGTCCACATCAGCCATTTCCATCATCACGAACAAAGTCAACCAGGCTGCTCAGGAATGGCAGAACCGCCCTTTGGATCCTGTCTATCTAATCGTTTGGATGGACGGTATTGTCTTCAAGGTTCATGACAACGGAAAAATCATCAACAAGACTGTCTATCTCTGTGTCGGTCTGAAACAGAACGGCTTGAAGGAAGTCCTTGGCATGTGGGTGGGAAAATCAGAAAGTTCTTCATTCTGGATGGGTGTCCTGACAGATTTGAAGGCCCGCGGAGTGCAGAACATACTGATTACCTGCACTGACAATCTGAACGGGTTTACCGACACCATACGTGCCGTATTTCCTCAATCTTCCAGCAAATATGTGTCGTACATCAGATCAGGAACTCCTGTAAATATGTCGTTTACAAGGACAAGAAAGAGTTTACAGCCGATATGAAGAACATCTATAACGCGCCCAACAAGGAGGCTGCTGCCGTGGAACTGGATAATTTGGGAAAAAAATGAGGAGGGAAGTACCCTTATGCCATCCTCTCATGGAGGAATAACTGGGATGACCTGACTGTTTTCTTCCAGTTTTCATTGGAAATCAGGAAAATAATCTACACCACAAACCTCATAAAAAATCTGAATGGAAAAATCAGAAAGTACACTAAACAAAGCTTTCATTCCCTTCGGATGATGCTGTGAAGAAAATGGTATACCTTTCTCTGACGGAGATTGAGAGGAAATGGACGATGCCGATTACTAACTGGGGATTGATTATGAACCAATTTATGCTTATTTTTGAAAACAGAATTCAGATATAAGAGAACTTATAACTGAATTCCGTTTACATTTACACAAAATTATGGACAGTGCCGGCTTTGAGTAAGTAATTTTAAGTAATTGCTATACACCCCTGTAACTATATAAATTACAGGGGGTTATATTTTATATCCATAATAATACCTATCTCCTATTCTGATACTTATTACCTCTTACTATTCTTCTTATAATTGACTATGATTAGATAATGGAATTGAAGCAAATTATTACTTAAAGGGAACTAAATTGAAGCTATATTATCCCAATAAACAAAATCATTTTAATCATACAAACTATTGCGGATTGTTTTATAACGTTCAATCAATTCATTACTTATTTCACGGTTTATAAAATCAATTGCAAGGATTGGTTCCCTAACAATATTAGTTTCATATATTCCCAATGAATACAACATTTCCTTGAAAAAGTGGATTGATATATCAAGATGCTGATTTGAATAGGATAATATTGGCAATATTTTCTCAAAAAGCTCACACGCCTCCGCTTTACGTCCATCTTGGAATAGGGTATAAATCCTTACATATATTTCATGCATGGCTGTTGGCATAAAACAATCTACACCACGCTCCAATCCTTCTATCATCTGTCCAACTGCCCAGCCACCAGCCAACAATAAATTCCCTTTGGTAAGCTTCTTCACATCAGTGTACTTCTTCCCTGCGGGCACAACCTCAACCTTCAGCATTTTGAAACTTTCTATTTCTCGATAAAGATGTCCTATAAAATCTAAAGGTAATCCATACCCTCCTGCATCCCAATCCTGAATTACAATCATTTCAGGAGACAATTTATCTAATTGACTTATTTCATCAAAATAGTCATCAACTGAAATCAATGGAATATTCACCAATAAAGCTCGACATCCCATTGCCTGAAACTTGACAAAATTTTCATATCTTTCTTTGCGCGTATAAGCAGATGTTCCGGCTACAACAGCCACTTCTGTCCCCGCCTCCTCAAGAGCGATACCAACAAGTAGCTCTTTTTCCGATTCCGACAATTTTAGCACTTCACTTGCCATAGCCGGAATCAAAAAACCTTTTACTCCAGAATCAATGGCATATCTCAAATGCTTACGCAATCCATTTTGATCGATTTCTCCATTATACCTAAATGGAGTATTAATTACTGTAACTATTCCTCTCAAATCCATTTTTAATTATGGTTTTATTCATCAACAGAATAAATCTTTGATATTATAAACTTTCATAGTTCCCCTATTAGTCGGTCTTTTTCATAAATTTTGTAAGTAAGAATCCTGTTAGAAATATAACAGTCGTCCCAAAAACGATCGTGAGATATGTGTGTAACGAACTATGAAAACAATAAAACGGCATTCCTTCATTGATTAAAGGAGAGAGACTCATCCATGCAATGGTTAACAACCCAAGTATTACAGCGATAATGGCATGCACGCGTTTGACATTGCGACAAACTACACCCAACAAGAACAGACCAAGCATTCCACCACTGAAGATTGATGCCAATTTCCACCAAGCATCCAACACACCGTCAATATGCATCATCATTAATCCCATAACAATACCCAATGCTCCTACAACAAACGAAGTAATATATAAAACCCTCATACTTTTTTTCTCTGGCAGCTCTTTTTTAGAAAGTCGCTTTACGAAATCTGTCAATACAATCGTTGCCGAAGAATTAATACTCGTAGCAATAGTAGACATTCCCGCAGAAAATAAAGACGCAATAATAAGACCAGTAAGACCAGTAGGAAGTCCGTGAACGATGAACCAAGGAAATACCTGATCAGATGGTGTTCCTACGGGTAATAACTCAGGTTGAGCCGTGTAGTAAGAGAATAATGCTGTTCCAATGTAAACAAAAATAAGGGATACGGGAATATAGAGCAAACCGCCAAAAAGAGTAGACTTCACAGCTTCAGCGGTCGAGCGGGTTGTCATATAACGTTGAACATAATTCTGATCTATACCATAATTCTGCATATTAACAAATAATCCATAAATCAGAACAACCCAAAACGTTGGTTCTGTTAGACTCGTACTGAAACTCCCAAGACTGAATTTATCGTGTTCCCAAGCTATCGCAAAGAGCTGATTAGGCCCCTCAGGCATGGTAAAAGTAAGAATTAGTGCGCATACTACAGCACCCACGATAAGTATAATTCCCTGTATGGCATCTGTCCAAACTACAGCAGCAATGCCTCCCAACAAAGTATATACAAGGGTAACTACACCTGTACCAATAATAATAGTCTGAATATCCCACCCAAACATGGTATTCAACGGCAGAGCCAGTAATAACAATATCGACCCTACACGTGCGAGCTGTGTAAGTAGGTAACAAACAGCCACATAACAACGTGCCCAATACCCGAAACGCATCTCAAGATAATGGTAAGCTGACACACTATTAATCCCTCTATAAAGAGGAATAAACACTTTTGCAGCAAGCCACGTAGCAATCGGTATCGAAAGGCTAAATACAAATGGATTCCAATTACCATTGTAAGCATCTCCGGGTAATCCCAAAAAACTGATACTGCTAACAAACGTAGCAAAAATTGACATACCTACGATCCACGTAGGTAATGTTCCCTCTGCAGCGGTAAATGCCGCCGCTCCTTTACAACTGCGAAAATAAAACGAGCATCCGAAAAGTGCAACTCCGCCTACAAAAATAAAGAAGACGAAGTAATCAAGTAAAGTTATATCCATTTTTATATCAGATTAAATAGGTTGACAATATATTACTTTAGATTAGTATTCTTTTATACAGCGTATATATAATTAAACTCGCCATTACTCCTAAACGGGATGAGCCGGAATATTTCTTTTAATCATGTTCATTTGTGTTGTTTTTATTGATAATTAATACAAAAAAGGTCAGTTATATTTTTCATACCTTACAGATTTCTCTACATATACAGAATGCAAGTGTTTTTACAAATATCCATTTAAAAATATAGATACTTACTTCATTTTTTAGATTTACACTTCATTTTAAAACGTTTTAGCTTTATTCCGTAAAAACGAACTTCCATCCTAAATACTTTTGCCTATAACAATTATATTCATCATTAATAATTTTATTATTCGCAATAAAGGCTACATACCCTAACTAATAAGTTTCCCGCTTCTACAGCCATATTTATAGCAACTTTCAGCACATATTATTTTTTTCAGCTGATATTCAAAAAATCCATTTCCACTGCAAAAATAGCTAAAACGTTTTAATAAACAAGCTTTTTCTATTTTTTTTTTATAAGTACACAATATTATACCATAAAACAGAACAAATTTAGATGTATCAAACATGATAAAGTTGACGTTCCAGTCCATAAAAAAACAGAATGATATTAATTTTCTCTCTTTTTCCTATCTTTGCCGCATGAAAGCAGAATTAAAAGAAAACGGTGGATTACCGACTCATATACTTTGGACACTTGCTATCGTAGCCGGTATTTCTGTAGCAAATTTGTACTACAACCAGCCATTGCTAAACGTGATACGTCACGAGCTGGGCGTCTCCGAGTTCCAAACAAATCTTATTGCAATGATTACGCAAATAGGGTATGCTTTGGGACTACTGTTCATAGTGCCGTTAGGCGACCTTTACCAACGGAAAAAGATTATTCTGACAAACTTCATCTTACTGATATTCTCACTCATAGCCATAGCTGTAGCACCCAATATTTATATTATATGGGGAGCTTCGTTCATAACAGGAGTATGCTCTATGATACCGCAAATCTTTGTGCCGATAGCTTCACAATTCTCCCGACCGGAAAATAAAGGACGCAACGTAGGCATTGTCATATCCGGTCTGCTGACCGGTATACTCTCCTCACGCGTCATCAGTGGTTTTGTTGGCGAAGTATTAGGGTGGCGTGAAATGTATTTCATCGCGGCAGGTATGATGCTGTTATGCTCCATTGTTGTCCTGAAAGCCCTGCCGGACATACGTCCCACTTTCCGAGGAAAATACAGCAGCCTGATGAAATCCCTCTTTTCCCTTATCAAAGATTATCCCACCCTACGCATCTACTCCATGCGGGCGGGTATCGCATTCGGTTCTTTCTTAGCCATGTGGTCATGCCTTGCTTTCAAAATGGGTGAAGCCCCCTTCTACGCCAATAGCGACGTTATCGGAATCCTGGGAGTATGCGGAATAGCGGGTGCATTAACTGCATCTTTCGTTGGGAAATATGTAAAGACAGTAGGAATACGCAACTTTAATTTCATAGGCTGCGGACTAATCCTCTTGGCATGGGCCTCACTCTATTTCTGTGGAAACACATATGCCGGTATCATTGCTGGAGTCATATTAATTGACATTGGCATGCAGTGTATTCAGCTTAGTAATCAAGCCAGCATTTTCGATATTTGTCCTCCGGCATCCAACCGGGTAAACACCATTTTCATGACAACCTATTTCATAGGCGGCTCATTAGGCACTTTCCTTGCAGGCAGTTGTTGGCACGTATGGGGATGGGCCGGTGTGTCCGGCATAGGTACGGTGCTCACCATACTCTCTCTCCTGATTACCATTTACTACAAAGAGAAATAAAGGAATAACATCCTTTTTAGAAACGATACATTCTTGTTTTTTACATAAAAGAAATTTCAATATGTTTTGATTTTCCCCATAAAAGTTATATTTTTGTCAAAACAGGTATAATTTAATAAATATTCATCAAAATTCATCTAACCATGGACACACAAAAGAAAATCACAGTGACAGGAGTTATCTCCGAAGGTATCGGTTTAGGTATTAAGAATGCAGCATCTATGCTGGGGGCCACAATTCTTTGGCTGCTTACAATCTGGATTCCTTATTTAAATGTCGGGACTACTATCGCCATGACAACCATTCCCATTGAGTTGAGTAAAGGAAAAGTAATTTCTCCCCTTTTCATTTTTGACGGAAAATACCGCAAATTCATGGGTGAATATTTCACATTAATAGGATTGATGTATCTTGCCATCATCCCCGCTCTCTTTTTCATGATTGTACCGGGAATCATCATATCCATAGGATGGTCACTTGCAATCTATATCTTGCTTGATAAAGGTGTAGCTCCGGGCGAAGCTATGATTCAGAGCAACAAAGCTACTTATGGCTATAAATGGACTATATTCGGTATATCATTCCTGTTAGGCTTGGCTTTCTATATCCTCTTATCTATTATATTTGCCATTGCAGACGGTGGTTTCGCAATGTTCCTTCTGTTCCTTATCAGCATTGTCTACACCGTGGCGTCACTCGGATGTAGCGCTGTTATCTATCGTAATTTGACGGCAGAAGTCCAACCGGAAACAATGGAAACCGTAGTAGAAATATAAACTACTATTGAAAAACACCAACAACCTCCTTCACCGCTCTGCAACTCCTTAAGACAAGAGAGTTAAAGGTGAAGGGGGCTGTTGTTTATTGATGTCTCCCCTATTTATCTTGACACCCGTCCTGATGTATTTCCATTCATCAGGCTTTCCACTTCATCCACCGTTATAAGATTGAAGTCTCCATAAACAGTGTTCTTCAATGCAGAAGCGGCAAGGGCATACTCCAATGCTTTTTGATCATCGTGCGGATAAGTGATTAAACCATATATCATACCACCGACAAAAGCATCACCCGCCCCCACGCGGTCTATTTCATGCTCAATGTCATAAATACCGGCGTGCTTCAGAGCACCGTCGGAATAAAGCACGGCAGCAAGCAAATTATGATTGGACGTGACAGAATTACGCAATTCCAAGAATACTTTCCGGCAACGGGGAACAAGCCCGGCTACTTCTTGTCCAAAAGCCTCGAAAGAAGGTAAATCCGACTCAAAAGAAGTATCGGCAGCATCTACAGCCTTGAAACCTACAGGATTTATGCCAAGAATCTCCCGATACTCCGGTTCCGCACCAAAAATCACATCGCTGTATTGCACCAGCGGTCGCATCACTTCGGCAGCCGTACGTCCATAGTTCCAAAGTTTCTTGCGGAAATTCAGGTCGCAGGAAATGGTAAGTCCCATACGGTCGGCTATTTCAAGCGCTTCGCGGCAGGCGTCAGCACCCTCTTGCGAAAGGGCGGCGGCAATGCCCGACCAGTGAAACCAGCCTGCATCGGCAAATATGGCTTCCCAATCAATCATACCCGGACGGAGTGTGGCAAAAGATGAGCCCTCACGATCGTACACCACATTGGAGTTGCGGAACGCAGCACCACATTCCAAATAGTACAATCCCAAACGTTTGCCACCGAATACGATACCGTCCGTTCTCAGTCCGCAGGAACGGAGTGAAGCAATACATGCACAGGCCATTGCATTATCGGGCAAACGGGTGACAAACTCCGTAGGAATACCGAAGTGTGCCAAAGATACTGCCACATTGGCCTCGCTGCCACCATACGTAGCAATAAATTCATTGGTCTGCGAAAAGCGGCGGAATCCGGGAGTAGTAAGTCGCAGCATAACTTCACCGAAAGTAACGACTTTCTTATCGGTGGAAAGGGATTTCTTTTTCATAAGTCTTATATTATTCAAAAGCATCAATAGAAATTCAAATATACTATCAAAAATCCAAGTAAACGCAAAGAATTAATAATATTTATTTGCAGAACAGGAAAAAGAAAAGAAATTCGGCAGCTTTGTTATACTTTTGTCGCATTATATTTACTGTAACGTTTCGCATGAGTCCAATAAAGAAAATACCCTCTCCTATCGTATCCCTTCTCCCTATCGTAATTTTAGTAGGAATGCTGTTTGCCACTATCCGCACCTTTGGAAGTGATGCGCTAAGTGGTGGCAGCCAAGTATCTTTGCTTACTACTACTGCGGTTTGCATATTTATAGGAATAACGTTCTACCGGATTCCTTGGAAAGATTATGAAATTGCCATCACCAATAATATAGCAGGCGTATCTTCCGCCATTATCATATTACTGATTATCGGTGCACTGAGTGGTGCATGGATGATTAGCGGTGTAGTTCCTACCCTCATTTACTACGGAATGCAAATTATACACCCTGATTTTTTCCTCGCTTCCACCTGTATCATCTGTGCATTGGTATCAATTATGACAGGAAGTTCGTGGACTACTATTGCAACCATAGGAATCGCCCTTTTGGGCATAGGCAAGGCGCAAGGTTTTGAAGAAGGCTGGATTGCAGGCGCCATTATTTCAGGGGCTTATTTCGGTGATAAAGTTTCACCGCTGTCAGACACTACGGTTCTTGCCGCATCGGTCACCGACACTCCGCTGTTCCGGCATATCCGCTATATGATGATTACCACCATTCCGTCACTCATCATCACCCTTATTATATTTACAGTTATGGGATTCACCTACGAAACCGGCGGTACAGAACAAATAGCCGAGTTTGCAGCATCACTGGATGCCAAATTTCACATCACACCTTGGTTGCTGGCTGTGCCGGTAGTTACGGGCATACTGATTGCACGCAAGATACCCTCTATCATTACCCTGTTTTTATCCACCTTATTGGCTGCTGCCTTTGCCATCATATTCCAGCCCGAACTACTACATGAGATTTCCGGTAATAATGACCTATTTAAGGGAACAATGATGAGCTTATATGGCAGTACCGAACTGCAAAGTGACAATGATATGCTCACAGAACTGATTGCCACAAGAGGTATGTCGGGAATGATGAACACGATATGGCTAATCCTTTGCGCCATGTGCTTTGGTGGTGCAATGACAGCAAGCGGTATGCTGGGAAGCATTACTTCCGTCTTTGTTCGGTTCATGAAAAACACTGTCAGCGTAGTGGCATCCACCGTCGGTTCGGGTATATTCCTCAACTTTGCCACAGCAGACCAGTATATCAGCATTATTCTTACCGGCAATATGTTCAGCAATATCTATGAGAAGAAAGGATACGAAAACCGGCTACTGAGCCGTACCACAGAAGATGCCGTCACCGTAACCTCTGTTCTCATCCCATGGAACACATGCGGAATGACACAAGCTACCATCCTGAGCGTATCTACGTTGACCTACCTTCCTTACTGCTTTTTCAACCTCATCAGTCCTCTGATGAGCATACTCGTTGCAGCTCTCGGATATAAAATAATTAAAAAAACGGTGAACAATCCCGATTAGGCATTGTTCTTGCAATAAACTTATAACGAACAATATAATTTAAACCTAAACAAAAATTAAGTATGAAAAAGTTTATTGCATTAGCAGCATTAGTTTTGGTAAGCATGGTAACCACTACCGTGTATGCACAAGAGAGTAACGCACAACGCCGTGCGGATCGTAAAGCCCAAAGAGACGCAGAACGCGCCCGCCTGAAAGCGGAACAGCAGGCAGCCGATGCCGTCTCTTATGATGAAGCCGTAGCAGCACTGAAAGCACAGAAGTTTGTATTGGAAGCCAATCAGGTGATGTTCCGCAACGGACAAACCGCCTTTGTTACATCCAATACCAACTTTGTATTGGTGAATCAGGGACGCGGTACTGTACAAGTAGCTTTCAACACTGTTTATCCCGGTCCCAACGGTATTGGCGGAGTAACCGTAGACGGAACTGTATCGGATATACAAACAACCACCGACAAGCGCGGTAACATAAATTGCAATTTCAGCATTCAAGGTATTGGCATCTCCGCCCAGATATTCCTTACGCTGACTAACGGCGGTAACAATGCAACCGTTACCATCAGCCCGAACTTCAACTCCAACACCATGACTTTAAGCGGCAGCTTGCTGCCGTTAAACCAGTCGAATATCTTTAAAGGACGTTCTTGGTAAACCCATTACAATATATATATATTCTCAACCCCGCTGCAAATCACTTAAAAAGTGTACATTTGCAGCGGAGTTTTTTTTATATCTATTCATCATGAGAGAATTTATCATCGCAGACAATCAAGACATAACCAAAGCAGGGATGATGTTTCTGTTGAGCCAACAAAAAGACACTGCCCTGCTACTGGAAGCCGATAATAAAGCGGAACTGATACAACAGTTGCGATTGCATCCCGGAGCGGTGGTAATACTGGACTATACATTGTTTAACTTCACCGGCTCCGACGAGTTGATTGTATTGCACGAACGCTTCAAGGAAGCCGACTGGCTACTGTTCTCTGACGAATTGAGTGTCGGCTTTCTACGACAAGTACTATTCAGCAGCATGGCCTTCGGGGTAGTGTTGAAGGACAACTCCAAGGAAGAGATACTCACCGCCCTGCAATGCGCCTCGCGCAAAGAGCGTTTCATATGCAATCATGTCAGCAACCTGCTACTGGCAAGAGACAATCGGCCTCCTACTCCCCACTCCGTGCAAGATGCCTTACTGACACCTGCAGAACGGAGTATCCTGAAAGAGATTGCATTAGGAAAAACTACCAAAGAGATTGCAGCCGAAAGAAACCTCAGTTTTCATACCGTGAACAGCCATCGAAAAAACATTTTCAGGAAACTGAGTGTAAACAATGCCCACGAAGCTACCAAGTATGCTATGAAAGCGGGCATTGTAGATTTGGTGGAATACTATATCTGATTTCTCCGCTTCCGATACACAATCCGGAAGCCTCATCATATATAACGCCGAATTGCCCCGGAGCTATGCCTTGTAACTTCTCTTCGGAAACGACATGATAACCGACCTCATCCTGCGCCAGCCTACCCTTGATAAATTCGGGTGTGTGGCGTATCTTAAACGTAATCGGAATTTCCCCCTTGATGCCTTTCCATGGGTTTTCCGTAATAAAATGAAAATCCTGCATACTGAACTCATGCCCGTATTGCAGTTCCGTATCATATCCGCGCGATACATAAATCACATTCTCATCCGTATCTTTACAAACCACGAACCAAGGACCTCCACTCAATCCCAACCCCTTACGTTGACCGATAGTATGAAACCAGTAGCCGTGATGTACCCCCAGTACCTTTCCCGTTTCCAATTCAACAACCCTACCTTCTTTTTCGCCCAGAAACCGGCGGACAAAGTCGTTATAATTAATCTTTCCCAAGAAACAGATGCCTTGGCTGTCCCGTCTGCGAGCACTGGGTAACTTAGCTTTCAAAGCGATGTCACGCACTTCCTGTTTCATCAGTCCACCCAATGGAAACATCAGTTTGGAAACTTGCAAATAGTCTATCTGTGCAAGAAAGTCTGTCTGGTCCTTCACCGGGTCGAGGGCAGTGCCCAGCCAAGTTTTTCCATTCAGCATAACGGTAGTGGCATAGTGCCCGGTTGCCGTAAAATCAAAATTCTTGCCGACCTGTTGCTCAAAGCAACCGAATTTTATGAGCTTGTTACACATCACATCCGGGTTCGGAGTGAACCCGCGGCGTACCTTCTCAATGGCATAAGCGGCCACATTATCCCAATATTCCCGATGTAAATCTACCACTTCCAGCGAAAGTCCGTAACGATGGGCAACAGCGGAAGCCATTTCCAAATCTTCCTCTGCCGAACAGTCCATATAGTCGGTATCATCCTTCCCTATTTTTATGTAAAACAATGAAGGACGGTGGCCTTGCTCACAAAGGAGATGTACAGCAACGGAGCTGTCTACACCCCCGGATAATAGAACGGCAATATTCATATTTATAATATATCTAAATTTTCCCCAATGCCTGCGACAAATCATCCAACAAGTCGTCTATGTGCTCCGTTCCAATGGAAAGACGTATTGTTCCCGGCTTGATGCCTTGCTCAGCCAGTTCCTGTTTGTTTAATTGTGAGTGGGTGGTAGTAGCCGGATGTATGACAAGTGACTTTACATCTGCCACATTGGCCAATAATGAGAATATCTGTAAGCTGTCTATAAATGCCTGAGCCTCTTTCTCTCCACCCTTTACCTCGAAGGTAAAGATAGAACCTGCTCCTTTTGGGAAATACTTCCGGTACAACGCATGGTCTGGATGATTCGGTAAAGACGGATGATTCACGGCTGCCACTTTAGGATGCTTCTTCAGGAATTCCACAACTCTCAGCGCATTCTCCACATGGCGTTCCACACGCAAAGAGAGAGTTTCCAGGCCTTGCAAAAGAATAAACGCATTGAACGGGCTGATAGCTGCACCCGTATCACGCAACAACACCGCACGAATACGGGCAACATACGCAGCTGCCCCTGCCGCATCAACAAAACGTACGCCATGATAACTGGAATCGGGTTCTGTCAGTTGCGGAAATTTACCGGAAGCCACCCAATCGAACTTACCGCTATCTACAATGACACCACCCAAAGAAGTACCATGTCCGCCAATGAACTTCGTAGCGGAATGTACCACAATATCAGCCCCGTGTTCGATAGGGCGAACCAAATAGGGGGTACCGAAAGTGTTGTCGATAATCAAAGGTATTTTATGGCGGTGAGCGATTTCGGCAACTGCATCAATATCGATGATATTCGAGTTAGGATTGCCCAATGTCTCCAAAAATACAGCTTTTGTATTTTCCTGAATAGCTTTCTCAAAGTTGGATAAATCGTTCGGATCTACGAAAGTAGTCTTAACACCGTAAGCGGGCAATGTATGTGCCAGCAAATTATACGTTCCGCCATATATTGTCTTGGCAGCTACGATGTGGTCGCCCGCACACGTAATATTTTCAAAAGCATAAGTCACAGCCGCAGCACCGGAAGCAACTGCCAGTCCCGCGACACCGCCCTCAAGGGCTGCAACACGTTGCTCAAATACTCCTTGTGTGGAGTTTGTCAATCGGCCATAGATATTGCCCGAATCTTGTAGACCAAAGCGGGCGGCAGCATGGGCCGAGTTACGGAACACGTACGAAGTAGTCTGATAGATAGGCACGGCACGTGCATCTGTCGCCGGGTCCGGCTGTTCCTGTCCTACATGGAGTTGTAGCGTCTCAAAATGTAATTTCTTTGTTTCCATTATCATTTGTATTTTAGGTGAATAGGATTTTCCTCACTTGAATGTTGCAAAGATAGAGGGATATAACCAAGCGACCTATGACACATGATAGGGAATTTTATACCATATTTGTGGTAGATAAAAGAACTATTCGCTATTTTTGTGGGCGAAAACCAAATGATATAGAGACTGATGAAGAGAAGGAAGTTGTTACTTTTCCCCCTACTGGGATTCCTTACGCTGACAAGCCTGTTTTCCTGCGGAGAGAATCGCTGGAAGGAATACTATCCGTTGACGGGACGCGATCTGTGGATGGACAGCCTGATGCGGGAAGTTTATCTGTGGTATGAAGATATTCCTCCTTCCAAGAGCCTGAACTATTTTCAAGAACCGGAGGATTTCCTAAAAAGTATCTTGTCGGGAAATGATAAAGGTTTCTCTACCGTGGACTCTATCATAGATGCTCCCCTGCCAAGTTATGGTTTCGACTATACTTTATATAAGGTGGCTACCAGCGACACTACTTACAATGCACTTGTCTCTTACGTAGCCAAGAATTCTCCGGCAGAGGAAGCCGGGCTGCAACGCGGCAACTGGATTATGCTCATAGACGGCGACTCCATTACCAAGAATACGGAAGAACGGCTTACAGATGGCGGTGTACGGACGCTGCGTGTCGGAAAGTATGTGATGGTCAAGGAGGAAGGTGGCGAAGACAAGGAAACCGGAGATAAAGAAGAAACGGAAGAAGATAAAAGTGTAGGAGTGATACAGGAAATCGGGGATATCACATTGCCGGGTGTCCGTAGTGTAACAGAACCTGCCATTTATACAACAAAGTTTGTGCAGCTCGAAGGTACCGACCACAAAATAGCCTATCTGGCATACAACTCTTTCAGTGCCGGCACTGCGGAAAACAAGGAGAAATACAACAACGAATTACGTGCCTTTTCACAAAAGTGCAGGCAAGCTGATGTCAATAATTTTATACTCGACCTCCGCTACAATCCCGGTGGAGAGATGGAGTGCGTACAACTCCTTGCGGACATACTTGTACCCGCCGATAAGCTGGAAAGCCCTTTCGCTTTCTTGCAATACAATGACAAACAAAGTGCCAAGAACCGTGATTTGATACTGGATTCCCAACTTCTGCAGGGAGGAACCAATCTTAATCTATCCAAAGTTTATATCATCACCGGTAGCACTACCGCCGGCGCTGCGGAGATGCTTATCAACTGCCTGAAGCCCTATATGACGGTAGTCCTTATCGGACAAACAACCAAAGGAGAATATGTAGCTACTGAAAACTATATCAACCCCAAGTATCCTTGGGCATTACGTCCGGTAGTATGCGAGGTTTTTAACTCGAAAGGTGAAGCCGATTACAGTGCGGGGTTCAAACCCGATATCCCTATCAACGAAGCATCTTACCTACAATACTATCTTCCCTTAGGCGATTTTAATGAAATATTGCTCAATACCGCAATAGGAGTTATTGCAGGCGTTATTGAAATTCCGAAATCCCAAACAAATGCAATTGTCGTTAAGAGTTTCACCACTCAAAAGAATGTTCGCAAGGGATTGATTATTAAATAATGGAAGCAATGAAGAAACTTATCTTTACATTATTAGTTGCACTCACAGTAATAACAGCTTGTGAAGATAACGACACTCCCGCCAACAACGGGAAGCGTCTGCCCATACCTTTTTCTAAAATCCAGTTATCGGAGAACAGCCCCTATGAGGTAGGAGTACCTACGGTAACCACTACCCAAACCTACTCATATGCCCAAGGGCAACTGACCGACTTCACCACCGTACAAAGTTATACCGTTCAGGGTGAACAAATGAAAATAGAAAATACGACATCGGTAGCCTATAACGAACACGAAGCCGTAGTGACAGACGACTCCGGCAATGTATCCACCTATCTTCTTAATGATAAAGGATATGCCACCCAATGCACACGCCAAGAGGTAAGTACAATCCGCACTTATACTTTTTCTTACTTCATCAGCCCGGAAGGTAAACACTATTTAGAGAATATAACCGAAAGTGTGAATGGTAAAGTATACGCCTTTATCGACATGGATTACAGTAATTACCAAGCACTGCGTGTTACACAAAAAGTAGATACTTACGAACAGGCCTATACAGCCACCACTCCGTCAAATAATGGAATAGCCAACCAATCGGAAGTTCCTTGCGTGTTTTTTGAAGGTTTATATCCGCTTTCACTGCACTCTGCCGCTTTATATGGGAAATTGCTGGGAGAGCCTTTCGGCATCTTAATAGACCAGGTTATTCCTGACGGGAACACAGCGAGTAAAGAAGTCACAAAGTATACCTACTCTTTCGATAAACGAAACATTATAACTTCCTGCAAAGAGGTAATAAACAGTTACGGTACGAATTATATCCGTACCGTAAACTATGTTATCGAATAATTATTTAAGTAAATGTGCATAATTAGTTTATACTATCTTGATATAAATTAATTCTCAACATTTACTTATTGAAGTACTTACTGAAGAACAATATCTGGTAGTCTATGGAGTTATTCCAATAAGTCCCTGTATGCCCGCCCGGGCGAGTGATGAAATCGTGGTCTATTTTGTATGCCAATAAACGTTTGTGCAATTCCTTGTTTACTTCAAGGAAGAAATCGCTTTCGCCGCAATCAATAATCAGAGCCAAGTCACCATTCTTTAGTTTATCAACTTGATTAATAACTGTATGGCTATTCCAAATCTCCTCGTTTGCAGTAAGTTCACCCAGCTGTTTCTTCATCTCCCAATTATTGGGGAACGGGCGAATGTCCACTCCGCCGCTTGTACTTCCTGCCGCTCCGAACACGTCTTTATGACGGATAGCATTCCACAATGCTCCATGTCCGCCCATACTCAAACCGGTAATGGCACGTCCCCGTTTCTCCGGAACCGTGGCATAGTGCGTATCCGTATAGTTCACCAGTTCCGAAGAAATAAAGGTTTCATAACGATAAGAAGGATTCTTGGGGCTATCCCAGTACCAACTGTTTTTCCCGTCAGGGCATACAAAGATAATGCCTTTCTCATCAGCTATTTGAGATAACTCCGGTCTTATCCCAATCCATGTACCTGCATTGCCGCCATAACCATGCAACAAATACACAGCCGGACAAGCTTGCGGCTTCTTTGCAACAGCCTTATCCGGAAGGATATAAACCACCTTTACGTCCTTGTTCATCGAGGAACTTTTTACGAACACTGTATCTACGCGTGCGGCCTGTACACTAATAGCCACCACTTGCAGCAAGAATACGAATAGAAAATGTCTGCTTTTCATGTTAATTTGTTTAATCTTCTTAAGAGACGGCAATATTAACAATAAATATTTGAAAAACATTATCTTTGTGCACAAACAATTTGTAATCCAAACATGGAATTCATTATTATTCTATTTTTACTTATCTTGAATGGCATCTTTGCCATGTATGAAATCGCATTAGTATCTTCAAGCAAAGCACGCTTAGAAACCCTCGTAGGAAAAGGTAATAAAAGTGCGAAAGGCGTTCTGAAACAATTGGAAGAACCGGAAAAGTTTCTCTCCACCATCCAAATCGGTATTACACTGATTGGCATTATATCCGGTGCTTACGGCGGTGTAGCCATAGCCGACGACGTAGTTCCGCTGTTTGCAATGATTCCCGGTCTGGAATTATATGCCAAAGACCTTGCAATGATTACTACCGTAGCCGTTATTACCTACTTGTCACTCATTATCGGAGAACTGGTTCCCAAATCAATAGCATTAAACAACCCGGAACGTTATGCTACCCTGCTCAGTCCCTTTATGATTGTGCTCACTAAGGTATCCTATCCGTTTGTATGTCTCCTCAGCGCTTCTACCAAACTGACAAACAAGCTCATCGGCATGAAAGAAGGAGAAGAACGGCAAATGACCCAAGAAGAATTGAAAATGATTCTGCATCAAAGTTCCGAACAAGGTGTTATCGACAAGGATGAAACAGAAATGCTGCGTGATGTTTTCCGTTTCTCGGACAAAAGAGCCAATGACCTGATGACACATCGACGCGATGTAATAGTACTGCATCCCACCGACACACAAGAAGAGGTGTTACGGATTATTCATGAAGAACATTTCAGCAAATATTTGTTGGTGGAAAGCGGTAAGGATGAAATCATAGGAGTGGTTTCCGTAAAAGACATTATCTTGATGTTGGGCGGCGAACAACCGTTCAACCTGCGTAACATCGCCCGTCCACCCCTGTTTATTCCTGAAAGTTTATATGCCAAGAAAGTTTTAGAGCTCTTCAAGAAGAACAAAAACAAGTTCGGAGTTGTTGTAGACGAGTATGGAAATACAGAAGGCATTATTACCTTGCACGATTTAACGGAAAGTATCTTCGGTGACATTTTGGAAGAGAACGAAACGGAAGAAGAAGAGATAGTGACCCGAACAGACGGCTCCATGTTGGTAGAAGCTTCCATGAATATAGGCGACTTTATGGAAGCAATGGGCATACTGAGCTATGACGACTTGAAAGAAGAGGATTTCACAACATTAAGTGGACTTGCCATGTTCCTTATCGGGCGGGTTCCAAAAGCCGGTGATATTTTCAGTTACAAAAACTTGGAGTTTGAAATAGTAGATATGGATCGTGGAAGAGTAGATAAATTGCTCGTTATAAAACGAGAAGACGAAGAATAAACGCCGTTGGCGTCTCTTAATATTAATTTAAACCATTAAAGCAATGAAAAAAGTAATGATGATTGCAGCAATTGCCGCTGCATTGGTATCCTGCCAATCAAAAGGAAATCAGAACAACGACACTATGGATGAGGGTGTCATGACTGTTGTAGGCAACGATTCTTCTGCAGTAGCCGTTTACGAAGGTATACTCCCTGCAGCCGACGGTCCGGGCATTCAGTACGTATTGAGTGTAGACAGCATAGGTCCCGACGGCGAAAGCGGTTATACCTTAGTTACGACTTATCTGGATGCAGAAGGACAAGGAAAAAATAAATCCTTCACTTCCACAGGAAAACGTCAGGTTATCCAAAAGGACGTTAACAACAATAAGAAAACGGCCTATAAGCTGACTCCCAACGACGGTGACTCTCCCGTATACTTCGTTGTTATCAATGACACTACTTTAAGACTGGTAAACGATAGTCTGCAAGAGGCTGTCAGCGATTTGAATTACGACATTATTCAAGTGAAATAAACAGTCGCCACTGAACATCAAAAAGGAAGTTAACTTCATGCCTTGCATGATATTAACTTCCTTTTCTTATGATGTTAACTTAGTATGGTGTATCTTATTAACTTATTATAGACAAATAAGTTAACTAAACATCCTGCAATTATTCCCCTAACTTATTTCTTTGCGGGAGAAGAGTATCTTGCATTCAAACCGTCCAAGATTTCACGTGTAATATTATAAATGCTGTCAGCATACAACAGATTGTCAAAGCCGGTGTTGCTGATAATCATACTGTAACCTTTTGTCTTGTTGTATTCCTTCAGGAAAGCGTTAATAGAGTCACGCAACTGCAAACTGTTCTTTTCGTTCTCACTCATCAACTCAGACTGTAGCTTGTTACCCAGATTCTGCAGGTCTTGTTCCAATTTAGCAATACGGTTGTATTCCTGTTGAGCGCGCTCCTGTGTCAGATATGCATTGTTCTGAACTTTAGTCTGGAACTCTTGTTTCTGACGGTCAAGGTCTTTAGCTTTCTGGTTCAAAGTCAAACGTACATTTTCGCTTTTCTTTACCATTGCCTCGTTCAAGTCGACACAATAGTTATATTTTGCCAAAAGCGTATCTATTTCTACATAAGCAATTTTCATTCCGGATAATCCGGCTGCTTGTGTTGAAGCATTTGCTGTCTGATTATCGGCTTTACCAGCGCATTGAGAAAATAAAACGATTAGTGCAAGAGCTGCCAAACCGTTTACGAGGTAGTTTAATCTCTTCATAATTTGTAAAAATATTGTTTTTAGTTTATTTAGTTCATACTATCGTTTAAGGTTCTCTCCAGGTCATCAATAGAGAAACGGCTTTTCTTTTGTGCCTCCCTGTCTTGTGACTGTACACACCCGATTCCTCTATCCCGCATTGCTTTATTGCCGCTGACGTGTCCGTTAGGAAACCTGCCGCCTTTCACAAAAAAGACCTTTACGCCCAATAAAACAATGCAAATAGCAACTATTAACAAAGTTATCAATAATGTACCAAGCATTTCCATTAATTTTGTTGCATAAAAACAGAATACCAGTCAGCAAAAAGCGTTTGAATTTTGTTTTCACTCTTAGCTTACTCTGTTTTGTGGGTGCAAATATAGGGCTTTGGTTGGACTAAGCATCCTTTTTTACTCTAAAAAAAGAGAAAGGGAAATAAAATAGCCAATCAATTTAACCATCTTTAGCAATAAGAGGTTAATTTGTATAAGAATTGAATTTCAAAAACAGAAGATTAGAATACATATCAAGTGTATCCTATCTGTTATAAACTATAAGATATGGAAAAAAAAGACTTGAAACCGGCCGGCGTATTCCGCTATTTTGAGGAAATCTGCCAAGTTCCGCGTCCTTCCAAAAAGGAAGAAAAGATTATTGCTTTCTTAAAAGCATTCGGAGAAAAACATAAGTTGGAAACGAAGGTGGATGAAGCCGGAAACGTACTGATAAAGAAGCCTGCCACTCCGGGTATGGAAAATCGAAAAACAGTTGTGCTCCAGTCGCATGTGGACATGGTATGCGAGAAGAACAACGATGTAAAACATGATTTCCTCACCGACCCTATCGAAACCGAGATAGACGGAGAATGGCTGAAAGCCAAAGGCACAACGCTGGGGGCGGATAACGGTATCGGTGTAGCAACCGAACTGGCTATCCTTGCCGATGACAGCATTGAACATGGTCCTGTAGAATGTCTGTTCACCGTAGACGAAGAAACCGGACTGACGGGTGCTTTTGCTTTGCAGGAAGGTTTTATGAGCGGTGATATTCTCCTGAACCTCGACTCCGAAGACGAGGGCGAACTTTTTATCGGCTGTGCAGGCGGCATAGACTCTGTTGCCGAGTTTACCTATAAGGAGGTGGATGTGCCTGCCGGATATTTCTTCTGCAAAGTACAGGTGAAAGGTCTGAAGGGCGGGCACTCCGGCGGCGATATTCATTTGGGACGAGGCAATGCCAACAAGTTGCTGAACCGCTTTCTAAGCCAGACTTTCAAGAAGTACGATATGTATCTCTGCGAAATAGACGGCGGCAACCTGCGTAATGCCATTGCACGCGAAGCGCACGCCGTTATAGCCATCCCCGAAGCCGACAAGCACGCCCTGCGTACCGATTTAAATGTATTTGCAGCCCAAGCCGAGGCAGAGTATGCCGTAGCGGACCCTGATTTGCAGTTTGTTCTCGAATCGGAGAATCCCCGCACTAAGGCCATTGATAAAGATACGACCGAACATTTGCTGCAGGCCCTTTATGCTGCTCCACATGGAGTATACGCCATGAGTCAGGATATTCCGGGCTTGGTAGAAACTTCCACCAATCTTGCATCCGTAAAGATGAAACCGGGTAATATAATCCGCATAGAAACAAGCCAACGCAGTTCTACCGAGTCCTCCAAACAGGACATCGCCACTATGGTACGTACCGTATTCGAAATGGCAGGGGCAAGCGTTTCTTTCGGCGACGGTTATCCGGGTTGGAAACCCAATCCGCACTCTGAGATACTGGAAGTTGCAGCGGAATCATACAAACGCCTGTTCGGTGTAGATGCCCAAATAAAGGCTATCCATGCCGGACTGGAATGCGGGTTATTTCTCGATAAATACCCCTCATTGGATATGATTTCTTTCGGTCCTACCCTGCAAGGAGTACACTCTCCCGATGAACGGATGCTCATTCCCACCGTACAAAAGTTCTGGGACCATCTGCTGGATATATTGAAACATATCCCTGCCAAGAATTAATGGACATACAAATACGGAAACATAAAGAAGAGATGCGGAGCAAAAGAAGAAATGCTCCGCTTCTTTTTGTTTCCATACCAGTCTTTATACTTCTTGCTTTCCTACCATTCTCTTTGTTGTACGGGCAGGTCAAAAAAGATACCCTCACCTTCCGTATCATGAGCTACAACGTAGAGAACCTGTTCGACTGCCGCCATGACACACTGAAAAACGATTATGAATTTCTGGCTGGCGCCGTCCGGCACTGGAACTATACCAAATACAAAAAGAAATTAGATGCCATTGCACGCGTCATTATTGCCGTAGGCAGATGGACACCACCTGCATTAGTAGCCCTCTGCGAAGTAGAAAATGACAGCGTATTGCGCGACCTTACCCGCTACTCCGCTCTGCGGGAAGCCGATTACCGCTATGTCATTACGCATTCTCCCGACGAACGGGGAATTGATGTGGCACTGCTGTATCAAAGAGGTCTTTTCAAATTGTTGTCCGCTCAAAGTTATCCGGTAACAAAACCTCATGAAAGAAGCCGTCCCACACGCGACATTCTCCATGTCAGCGGCTTGCTTTTGAGCCACGACACTTTAGATGTACTTATAACTCACTTCCCATCCCGTTCCGGAGGGGCAAAGGCATCCGAGCCTTACCGCCTTTCGGCAGCACAAAGATTAAAGAATGTGGCAGATAGCTTGTGCAGAGCCCGTACCCGTCCGCAAATTATCATTATGGGAGACTTTAATGACTACCCCGTCAACAAGTCCGTACAAAAGATATTAAAAGCCGGAGTTCCGCCTACGGAAGCAGATGCATTAGACTCCCAAACCCTTTATCATCTTTTAGCGAGGAAAAGTACCGCCGACAAGTACTTCGGAAGTTACAAATACCAAGGGGAATGGGGGCTACTCGACCATATTATCCTTTCGGGAAACTTGCTGAAACCGGATTCCCCGCTATACACAGCAGAAGATAGAGCCGATGTGTTCCTCGCACCCTTTCTGTTGTCCGAAGACAAGAAATATGGAGGCAGTCAGCCTTTCCGCACCTATTACGGTATGAAATATCAGGCGGGATACAGCGACCACCTTCCCGTATGGGCAGAGTTCAAGCTACTATATTAATCGGAATATTGGTAAAGCTTTAAGTCAAACTTACCGACCATTACCAACAAGTGATCGAATATATCGGACTGAATACGTTCGTACTCCTTCCATACCTTATTGCGCGAAAAGAAATAAACCTGAATGGGAACCCCGTAGGTCGTGGGCTCCTTTTGACTGATAATTAAATCTAAATCCTGATTTACAACCGGAAGGCTGCACAGATAACGCTCAATATAAATACGATAAAGCTGGGCATTAGTGGGCACTTCTCCCTCTGCCGGCTGATAGTCCGCCATCAAAGGAATGTCCTTACGAATGGCATCCAACATATCGGGAGTGCAAAACTTCAAAGTAGTCATGTCCAAATAAATATTCTTATTCACACGCCGGCCTCCACTCTCTTGCATTCCGCGCCAGTTCTGGAAAGAATTATTCACCAATGTATAAGGCGGTACAGTAGAGATTGTATTGTCCCAATTGCGTATTTTCACCGTATTCAGAGTGATTTCCTCCACGGTTCCATTGGCGGTGTTATTGGGCAAAGCTATCCAGTCTCCAATACGCAACATATCATTGGCAGAAAGCTGCACTCCCGCCACAAATCCAAGAATACTGTCTTTAAATACCAACATCAACACGGCTGCCGATGCACCCAAACCCGCAAACAAGGTCATTGGAGATTTATTTATCAGCACAGCAATAATAACAATTCCCCCGATAAAGAACAACAATACCTGAAGAACCTGTACAAAGCCTTTCATCGGACGGTTCTTTTGCTTGTCCTTTGCATTGTACACATCCAGCATCACCAGTAGCAAGCCGTTGATAGTAAGCAGTATTGCGGTGATGATATACACCGCACATATCTTCTGCGAAAATTCCAGGATTTCTTTTCCCCGCACAAAAGCCAGAGGCAACAAGAAGTAAATCAATATACCGGGCAGGATATGGATAAGATGATGTACCACCTTACGCTTCATCAACAATGTATTCCACTGGTGAGGAGCACGCTTTGTATAGTGCCTCATCCCTCCCACGAATATAGCCTGACACAGATAATCCAACCCTACTGACACACCTATCATCAATACGGCAATAATTGTCTCGTCAAACATATTTGCAAATTTCGGTTCTACGCCCCATTCTATCAGGATGTTGTTCATCCAGCTTCCTAAACTCATCATAAATATCTGTTTTATAAATCTGTTAAGAAGATAACAAACTATAAAGGAAGATGTTTATCGTAGTAATGCCTCCCACCCAAATCGGGAGATAAATATGCGTATAATTTTCTCTCCGTCGATACTTGCACACCCCGCAGAAAAGCCGGTAACAAAGAGACGCACCGACAAAACCGATAAAAGCGCCCGCCAATAAGTCTCCGGGATAATGCACTCCCAAATAAGAACGGGAATAACACGTCAGCAGCGCCCATACCATAATAAACCAGTTCAAAGCACGATTGCGGAACAGATAGAACAAAAAGAAAGCAAGTCCGAATGTATTGGCGGCATGACAGGAAGGAAAGCCGTATCGTCCGCCCCGATACCCATTTACTATATGTACGAACTCAGAAATGGGGTTCTCCGGATTGGCAGGACGCAGACGGCACACCCACGGACGGATGAAGGTCGCTCCTATCTGGTCGGCAAAAATGATTGTCAGCGCAATGGCTACAGCGCACCCTATAGCTACTTTCCAATGCAAATTACGGGCTATCACATAGAGAATAGACGCATATAAAGGTATCCAAATCCATTTTCCACTAAAGGCATACATAAACAGATCCGCCCATTCGGCACGCCATCCGTTGATGGCAAGCAACAGGTCGGTATCCATTTCCACCAACCCTGATAAAACATCAGCTAATATCATTCTATCTTTTGGCTATATCGTCATACAATTTCTGCAAATAAGCCTGTCCCAAAGAGAGGTTCTGCCCTTTCTTCGAGCCTTCATCCACAGCTATTGCATTTGATTCATTATTAAATATCAGCTGATTGTCCGGCGTCACAAGACCGAAAGCGTCGTGTGCGGTAAAGAAAGCAAAATGCGGAGAATCAGGATTCAGCATATCTTTGCTGAACGTAAATTTACCATGAGGCAAGGACAGTTGCGCCAACAAGGTAGCGGCAATATCCTGTTGCGAACCGTAAACATCAACACGTCTCGGCTCACGCACTGCTCCTCCCACTATCAGCAACGGAACCCGGTATCTGTCTATTTCAAGATTACTGATATGCTCGGGATAGGCCCCCAGATGGTCGGGCACAAACACAACAGCCGTATTTTTCCATTGCGGCAACTCACGGAATTGTCTTACAAAGTCACCGATGCAACTATCCGTATACGCGAAAGCATTCAGGCGTTCGTTCTCCAAGCGGCTGTAAGGAACCTCAAAAGGCTCGTGGCTGCTGGACGTTTGCAGCACGCGAAAGTGCGGTGCATCTTTCCCCGCCAAACTGCTGTCTGCCGCTTCCGCTCTCAAGTCATCCAATAAACGACGGAACACAAGATGATCGTGCACTCCCCACTTACTTAAACGCTCCGATACCGGAAAATCCTGATCGGCTACAATATCTTCAAATCCGGATGACATCAGGTAAGAACGCATATTGGTAAAGTCCGCATCGCCGCCATAGTAGTATTTGGTTCTATAACCTGCATTCCTCAAGCTGCCCGCAATGGCAGGGATGGACTGCGTCTTACGAGGATATTTCATTATACTGGTGGTGGGTTGTGCCGGATAACCGCTCAAAATGGCTACCAATCCCCGGTCTGTGCGGAAACTGTTGGCATAAAAATTGGTAAAGAGCACCCCTTCTTGCGCCAGGCTGTCCAAGTTCACAGCCACATCCGGCTCTCCTCCCAACGTAGCCATCAGGTGCGAAGAGAAACTCTCCATAATAACAAAGAGCACATCGGGACACTGTGTCGTAAACAATGAATGCAGAGAATCCGGAACTTGCCGTAAGGAATCAGTCAGAAGAGTGTCGTTCTTCAAAACAGCGGAATCCACCAAACCGGAAAAAATGCGGTCTGCCGCATCCGCTTCCATAAAACGATACAGTTTTCCAAAATCCTTCTGCTTGGAGAGAGATTCCATAAGGCTGAAAGCCGGGTTAATGGCGGCATGATTCAAACGCTGGTTCGTACTGAAATACACTTTCCCCGTATTCATGGTGGATACCGTAAATCCTCCGCGAATCGGGATGAACAACAACCCGGTCATCAGCAACAAAACACCTGAAACCTTCAAACGCTGATAAGGTATCTTCATACGTCTGAACGCACCTTTCTGCAACAAGACAAAATAGAATACTCCATACAACACCGCCGCATAGGCAACCATGGCAACAATACCACCGATTACCATCCAAAAGCTGACGCTTGCCACCGCATCTTTCGGTGAAGAAAAGAAATAGAACAAAGGAGTAGCGTCCAAACGGAATCCCCAATATTCATACAATCCGATATCGACGGTAAATATGATGGAAAGCAAAACGGAAACAAAGATAAAGTAGCCGCACCATATACGGCGGAGAAGATTGGGAACCGCCCATGCGGAACAGATAAAAAGCAACCCCGGAATGGCAGTCAGATAGCCTGCAAGCGATAAGTCCAACGGCAATCCATGCCACATCACACTAAACCACTCCGTCCACGAAACGCCTTCGTACAACGGGCGGTAAAAGAGCATAAAAAACGGTTTCTGCAATGCAAAGATGCAAACAAACAAGAGATATGTCTTGAGGAATCCTATAAGCCTTTCTTTCATCGGTGCTTTCTCTTAAACTGAATATATTCGGCAAAAATAAAGTTTTTATTCTATTTATCGCCAATATTAGTCAAGAAATACGTGAAAGATAGGCTTATAGGCTTTTCCGGATTATCCGTTCACACGTTTATAGTCTTCGAGGAACTTCTTTAACCCGGCATCTGTCAGCGGATGGTTCAACAGGCCTTTTATGGCGGAAAGCGGGCACGTGGCTACATCGGCTCCTGCTTCTATACATTGGACAATATGTGCGGTATGGCGGATGGATGCAGCAAGCACCTGAGTTTCATAACCATAATAGCGGTACATTTCTACAATACTGCCCACCAAGGCCACGCCGTCCTCACAGATATCGTCAAGGCGCCCCACAAACGGCGAAACGTAAGTTGCCCCGGCTTTTGCCGCCAGTAAAGCCTGCCCCACGGAGAACACCAGTGTGCAGTTGGTACGGATACCTTTTCCCGAAAAATATTTGATGGCTTTTATTCCGTCTGCAATGCAAGGCACTTTCACCACAATGTGCGGGTTGAGTGCGGCGAGTTCTTCACCTTCCTTAATCATACCCTCATAGTCGGTGGCAATCACCTCCGCGCTTACATCTCCCCGCACTATATTGCAGATGTCCACGTAATGCTTGCGCTGGTTTTCCACTCCCTTGATACCCTCTTTTGCCATGAGTGAGGGGTTGGTTGTCACTCCGTCGAGTACGCCCATATCGTAGGCTTCCCGAATCTGGTCTAAATTTGCAGTGTCGATAAAGAACTTCATAATGTAAATAGTTTAAGGATTAATTCCACAAATATAACGATTTACATTGTTGTTTGTTCTTTATCAGCCGGATATTTTAGCGGTTGCGCTTCAAGTACAGGCGGTCGCTAATCGTGGCAGGAAGTTCGTTCTCGTAATGAGTCACCATTATCATTGTTTTATCCCTACGACGGCAAAAAGCCTCTATGATTTTCTTTACGCGACGACGGTTATACGTATCCAGTCCATGCAAGGGTTCGTCAAGAATCAGCAGTTCGGGGTCTTTCACAAAAGCACGCGCCAACAGGGCAAGACGTTGCTCGCCGCTGGAGAGTTGCAGGAAAGGCTTGTCTTTCAAACCCGCCACGCCGAAAACATCCATCCACCACTCGCACACAGCCATTTGGCCGGTGTGCGTACGCTTGTACAGACCGATACTGTCATGCAGTCCGGAAGCTACGATTTCGATAGCCGGCAGATTCTTCAGATAAGCGCGATGCATCTCCGGGCTGACATAACCTATGTGTTTCTTGATTTCCCAAATACTCTCACCCGTCCCCCGCTTACGTCCGAACAGGCTGATGTCGCAGGCATAAGACTGCGGATTGTCCGCACACACCAAGCTAAGCAAGGTGGATTTGCCTGCGCCGTTCTCGCCGCTCAAAGCCCACTTCTGTCCGCGCATCACCGTCCAGTCCAGTTCTTTCAAGATTGTGCGGTCGTCATAGCGGATACTGACTTTATTCAAACGGACAACTTCGTCCGAAGTGAAGTTAGTGTTTTCATAAGGAAGGTCGATAATGCGTTGCTGCAATTCACTGAAAAAGGCGGCATCTGCCTCAGCACGCATAGCGTCTTGCTCATGGAAAGCCTGCATATAGACAGCACGTTCCATTTTCTCTCCCGCCACTTTATTGTCAACGGGGACTACGTGAGTGATGAAAGACGGTATATCATCCAGCATGGAGAGAACCAACACGATTTGCAGGGAAGCGAGTTGCGCCAGTTTCTCCAGCACATTGAACAACAGTTCGCGTGTGGCGGCATCCAGTCCGATGAAAGGATTGTCCATGATGAGGATGCGCGGAGCTGTAAGCAATGTCTTGGTCAGCTGAAACTTGCGGAGTTCGCCACTGGAAAGAAGAATGATTTTCTTATCAAGCATCGGCTCGATACGGAAAAGGTCGAACAGTTGTTGTTTGAGAGCTTCGTCCTTCACCTCACCCAACAGCTCACGCACCAGCGGGGCGTCCTCTTGGTCGTGGGCATTCCAACGTTGCTGATAGTAGTAATTGGCGTCGGCAGAACCGTAGGTATCACGGAAAGCAATGTACTTGATGTTGTCGTAGGCAGTTTGCGTGGCGGAGGGGCGGAAATCGTACGTCAGTGTGCCGTCACGCAAGGGATATCTACCCGTAAGCAAATCTACCAACAGGCTTTTCCCGGCTCCGTTAGGGCCAACAATAGCTATATGCTCTCCATCGAGAAAGTCAAGAGTGACAGGGTGTGACAGACGAATAAGCGGATTGCGCGCTACTCCTTCCGTTATCTGCAAGGTATGTTGTTGTATCATTTTTAATGGTTTGTCTTGTTAGGAGTCACAAACTCTTCTGAGTGACAGAACAGATAATGCGTTTTAATGAAACAGATTATGCGTTTTAGTAAAACAGACCATGTATTCTGACGAAACAGATAATCTGTTTTCTTACGATGATAATTCCGTTTGATACACTTGATAAATTCATTTGATATGCTTGAAAATTCCGTTTGACATACTCGAAAAGCCTGCTTTCCCTATTTATAGAAAATAAGTGCCGACTGCGCCGGAACGGAGATTTCCGGCCCGTACATCGTACCCAAACCTTGTTCACTGATGAAGCCGTCCTTGCAGACCACCGTATATTTGCCTTCGGGCACTGAGACCTTAGCCGCTTCCTTGCGTGAATTCAGCACTACATATATATCGCCCCACGCATCGCCCCCGGCATTCTCTTTCAACCGATAGGCCACCACATTACTGCCCTCAACCGGCAGGAATTCCAGATGCTTGCGAACCAGTTCGGCATCTCCTAAGCGGAAAGCCGGATGATGCTTGCGCAGCTGAATCAATCCTTTATAATAGGCAAACACATCGGCGTGCTCCGTCTTGCGTTTCCAGTCGATGGCATTGATGGAGTCCGGACTCTGGTAACTGTTATGTACACCTTTCTTGTCGCGCATCACCTCCTCGCCCGCATAAATAAAGGGTACGCCCTGCGAAGTAAATACCGCTGTCTGCGCCAGTTTGTCCAACCGGGCAAGTTCTTCGGGAGTGATGCCCGGAATACTCGCTTTCAATCTGTCCACCAAGCACATATCATCATGGCAAGACACGTAGCTAATCATCTGTGTGGGTTGTTCCGCCCACGGGGCTTTGCTATAATTCACCTGTTCATTATTGACTTGCGGATGCTTCACTGCACCCACAATACCGAACTTGATGCTCTCCTCTCCCCCGGGCAGCCCGGCAAGGAAAGCTCCCTGACGGTTATCATTGAAAGGACCGCGCAGTGCATCACGCATCTCATCGGAGAAAGCGGCGATACCCGGCATCTTATAGGTATTGGCCTTCATTGCCAACGAATCCTGTGACATTTGGGGAGCCGATGCAGCCCAACCTTCACCATATATAAAGATTGTGGAATCTACCGCTGTTGCCGCCTTGCGTATCTCGTTCATGGTTTCGATGTCATGGATTCCCATCAGGTCGAAGCGGAAGCCGTCAATATGATACTCGTTTATCCAATGCAAAACGGACTCTACTATATATTTGCGCATCATGGAACGGTTGCTCGCCGTTTCATTGCCGCAGGCAGAAGCGTCCGCAAAACTTCCGTCAGGTTTCTGACGATAGAAGTATCCGGGAACAGTACGCTCGAAATTGCTCTCAACCGTATTGAAAGTATGATTGTACACTACGTCCAGCACCACACGAATGCCCGCCTTATGCAAAGCCTGTACCATTTGTTTGAACTCGCGGATACGTACATCCGGCTTGTAAGGATTGGTAGAGTAAGAACCGTCGGGCACATTATAGTTCTGAGGGTCATATCCCCAGTTGTATTGATTCTCGTTCAGCTTGGTTTCGTCCACAGAGGCATAGTCATAGGAAGGCAGGATGTGCACGTGTGTCACTCCCAGCTCTTTCAAGTGGTCGATACCGGTTGACAACTTATCGGGATTGACTGTTCCCGTCTCCGTCATGGCAAGGAACTTACCCTTATTCCGGATGCCCGATGAAGGGTCTACGGAGAAGTCCCGGTGATGCATCTCATAGATAATCACATCGGCAGGCGATGCCAGCGGCGGACGTTTATCTTCCGCCCAGCCTTCCGGATCGGTTTCACGCATATCGATAACCGCCGCACGCTTGCCGTTCACACCTACTGCCTGTGCATTGATGCCCGGCGTATCACCCAACCACTTACCGTTGATTCTTACATTGAACGTATAGAACTTGCCTTTCAAATCCCGCTCTACCTTAGCCGTCCACGTACCGTTTTCGGCAGGTGACATAGCTACCGTTTCATAAGCGTGCCCGCCGTCTCCCGCATCATACAGCATCAGGCGTACTTCATCTGCCGTAGGCGACCAAAGCGTAAACTGCGTAGCGCCCGGAGTATACTCCATTTCAGCCAGACTGCCCGTACGGACAGGATAAAGTTCGTATGAGGTATATTCTTTCTTCGAGGGGGCACAACTGACTACCGTTGTCGCCGCTACTCCGATAATGACAAGATCATTTAATTTCATGGCTAGTATTTTAAGTGTAAAGTATTAAATTCGAAATATAAGGTACGGGACTACCGTTTTATTTTGTCGGGATTCTTGGCTATAAAATCCTTCCAACTGTGATAGCCCTTCTCCATAGCGGGCCGCCCCATTTGCAGAAAGTGGCAATAAGCAGCGGCAAGCCCATCGGTAGCGTCCATAAATACGGGCATCTCCTCTTTGGGAAAGTGGAGCATACGCTGCAGCATATCAGCCACTTGTTCCTTAGACGCCTGTCCGTTTCCGGTTATTGCCATTTTTATCTTCAAAGGGGCATATTCCGTAATAGGAATATCACGGCTCAAAGCGGCAGCCATAGCCACACCTTGCGCACGTCCCAGCTTCAGCATGGACTGCACGTTTTTTCCAAAGAAAGGCGCTTCAATGGCAAGTTCATCCGGCAGATAACTCTCAATAATGCCCAACACCCGCTCGTGGATATGGCGAAGCTTCAGGTAGTGATCGCCAAACTTGCGAAGGTCTATGATACCCATAGCAATCATTTCGGGCTTCACTCCCGCCACGCGCAACACTCCATACCCCATAATGGTAGTACCGGGGTCGATGCCCAGAATGATTTTTTCTTTTACCGGTTGTATCACACAATTACCTCCATCAATGTCGGAAAACCGATTACTTTGTCTTTAAAGATTTTCAGCAATTCTTCATTCAGCTTCACGCCTTGCTCCTGATGCCAACGATGCAGCTTAGCCGAGTTTTCCACCTCAAACTGTACTGAGTAACATATGCTTCCCTCTTCAATATGACTCAGTATGCGTGCTATGCGCGGAGCATACAGCGTACCGTGCTTTTCCACTTCAGGAAGATAGAATTCCTGCATCCAGGTAAGGAAGTATTTTTCCTGTCCTTCCTCTACGTGATAGGTCGTATTATATATCAACATAACTTCTTTTTTCATTTTATTTCGCAAACATAGCAATTATTTCAGAATAATGCATTATATTTGCGCCATCAAAAATGCAGGTAGCTCTGCAAACGTTAGCAACGGGGCGTTAGCTCATCTGGCTAGAGCGCGACACTGGCAGTGTCGAGGTGATCGGTTCGAGTCCGATACGCTCCACCCGCTTCTCATGAATGAAGTTTTCCTCATGAAAAAAGTTCAAACTACATCAAAAGCAAAAGTCATACTTCTGATATTTACTCTACTTTTCATAAGTTTGAATTCTTTCCCAGCCAATACCAAATTCTACAACATCAGTGATATTTATGGCATAACATCGGGAGAAGCATTTTCTATCTGCAAAGATAAGCATGGCTTTATCTGGGCCTCCACTAAAACCGGGATTTTGAGAGTAACTGAGGGAGACTGCCGCAATTATGAGCTACCTTGTAAAACCACCGATTTTGTATTTGTAAAACTGACTTACGGCAATTCACAACTATTCTCTTACACTAATAACAGTCAGATATTCCATTACGACGAAGTTACAGACCGTTTTCTCTTTTTGGCAGACTTACGAGAAGAAACCGGCAACAACCATATCACCATAGGAACTATCACGGCCGATAAAACCGGAACCCTTTGGATTGCCTCCTCAACCGGGCTATTTAAATATGAAAACAATACACTTACAAGAATCACACAATCGGAAAAGGAAATAAAGCAACTCACCTTTTATAAAAATAATCAACTGTTTTATATTACATCAGCCGGTATCTCATTGCTGGAGATGCCAACATTAAAAAGCCGTCTCATTTACCCATACAATGCAAAAGATTTTTTTCAGATACCCAGTTTGTACTATGACGAGCAGCTCGACCGCCTATGGATTGGTACCGGAGCGGCGGGCCTTTTTTATTATGATATCACTCAAAAAACATTATCAGCCATACCAATCAAGGGCTTTCCGAAACAACCGATTCTTACAATAAAGAAAGACGCCAATAATACTCTTTTAATCGGTATTGACGGTCAAGGCATATGGCATATCAGCGAAAAAGGAGATAAACTTCTCAACATTTACAAAGAAGACCTAAATAACCCCTTTTCACTTCGAGGTGACGGGGTATATGATATTCTCTGCGATGAATCCAGAAATTGGGTAGCCACATACACCGGAAAACTGTCTTTTTTTGAAAACGGCAATTCCCTGATTATCCCCATAACCTATCAAATAAACAATCCGAATTCTTTAGGTAACAATTATGTAAACAAGATTATAGAAGATCATAAAGGGTATATATGGTTTGCAACAAACAATGGCTTAAGCCGCTGGAATCCTATATCCAATAAATGGAACCATTATTATCGGGACAAATCAGAGCAAGCAAAGGTGTTTTTATCTTTATGCGAAGATAGTCAAGGACGTATCTGGGCAGGTAGCTATTCTTCCGGCGTTTATTTACTGGACGGAAAAACCGGACAAACACTTCAACATTATTCCTCAAAGACTCATACTCCCGGTTTCTCAGGAGACTTTATCTTTGATTGCTTTGTGGATGCAGAAGGAGATGTATGGATTGGCGGCAACCAGAATCTATCCTGTTATCGGAATAAAGAAAATAGTTTTCGAGAATATCCAATCCAACCTGTCAGTGCATTTGCCGAACTCGCTCCGGGGAAGCTATTACTCACAACTTCACACGGCTTGTTCTTACTGGATAAAAATCACGGAACAATAGAAGCTTTAGTCGAAGGTAGTTTGGCACAAGATGTAGTAGTAACCGATAACACTGTATGGATTGCAACTTGCCGAGACGGGCTGATAAAATATGATTATGACAAACGGCAAACAGAGCGATTTACCACAGAATCCGGTCTGACATCCAACTATGTAAACAGTATCTTATTGGATAACGGCTTTTTATGGATTGGTACTGAAAGCGGTTTGTGCAGGCTCAATATCTTAAACAATACTATCCGGTCGTATACTTCCGTCTACTCCCTTTCAAACACAACTTTTTGTGTCAACTCCTGCACGAGACTAAAGAATGGCAAACTGGTTTGGGGAACGAATAACGGTGCAATAATGTTTACTCCCAAGCTGCTTCAGGAGACTCGTCCCAAAGGAAAGATTTTCTTCCAAAACATCACCGTAGCCGGTCGTTCCATCCGTACAATCCCCCATTTATTAAATAATACCCCGGTCAATCAACAAAAGAGACTATCCCTGAATTATACTCAAAACAATTTCATGTTAGAGCTCCTGCCAACAGGAGGTTCTGCAAGAAACATGAAATTCTCATGGCTATTGGAAGGACTGGATACGAACTGGAGTCGTCCCTCTGAACTTCATTTTATTAATTACACCAATCTTCCCGGCGGAGACTTCAAATTGCATATCAGAATGTACGATGGCTCTCTATCACAAATTATAGATGAACGTAGCTTGAACATACATATCACACCTCCCTTTTGGAAGACTTGGTGGTTTGCAATTCTTATAAGCCTATGCATCGGCGGTTACATCATTTACGCTTTCAAAAGCTATTCGAACCGTTTAAAAAGAAAGAGTACCAATGACAGGCTCATCGCCGATGCCGCCCAAGTGCTCATGCAAGAAAAAATGGCGCAAAGCCAACCAACTACTCGCGAAGAAAAGTCCGTACTCCAAAGTAAACCTAACGATCCGTTTGTTAACAAAGCGATAGCTGTTATCAATGAAAACATCGCCAACAGTGAATTTGGAAAAGAAGAGTTTGCCGCAGCTATGAATGTTAGCCCTTCACTCTTATACAAGAAAATCAAAACATTGACAGACCAATCCCCTTCCGACTTTATCAAAGCCGTACGCATGAACCATGCGCTCAAACTTTTGCAATCCGGTCAATATACTGTAACCGAAGTCAGCGAGCTCTCCGGTTTCTCCAGCCTCAGCATTTTCAGCCGCGCTTTTAAAAAGCACTTCGGGAAAACACCCACCGAAATATAAATAAAGTACAGAAACCCACTTGCGCACCCTTTCAGAAGCTTTTTTTACCTAAATTGCAAAATAAAATATCTGAAAAGGGGAGTCTTTTTTCTGTCTCTACCCTACATTTGCAGACAGAATTCTTAACTTATTAGTATTATGAAACACGTCTCACTTTATCTACAACTGACATTGATAATCCTGTTAAGTTTCGGAGTAACCGCCAACGGATATACCCGAAATAAAACAACAGAGATTGCATCCGACTTTGATAAAATAGGTTGGAAAGTCGGTATTCAGTCTTATACCTTTACTCGCTATTCTCTTTTTGATGCTATTGATGCCGCCGCAGATTTAGGTCTGAAATATGTAGAAGCCACAATCTGGCAAACCATAGAAAGAGGAAAAGAAGAAAGATTCAACCCATGGCAAATATCAGAAGAAACCAAACAAAAAATTAAAAATAAATGCAAGGAAAAAGGTGTGACTCTCACTTCATTCTATTGCCGTCCAAGTAAGGAAGATGCAGAAAACGGACAAACAGAAAAGCTCTTCCAATTCTGCAAAGAGTGGAAAATGGCCCTTACAACTGACCCTGTCCGTATCGCATCAGGTCCCGGAAGTATGGATTTTTATGATAAACTATGTCAGAAATATGGCGTTTATATGTTTCTCACCAATCATCCCAAAGCTCACGGTTCACCGTATTGGAATCCGGAAGACGTATTAGCTGATTGTAAAGATAGAAGTAAATACATTGGCGCTTCTGTGGATGTAGGACATTTCATGCGTGACGGTACCAACGTATATGAAGTCGTAAAAAGATATACCGACGCCGGACGTATGTACCATTTCCACTTCCGCGATGTAGACCGTTGCGACAAAAACGGGAAAGATGTTACATTAGGAGAAGGAGCTGCACAAATAAAAGAGTTATTAACTTATCTGAATAAAAAAGGAGCTACTCCCATTATCGTATTTGAATATGAAAGAGATCAAGATGAACCCTTGAAGTATATAACTCCCGGTGTAGTCTATCTTCGTCAACTCAGTAAAGAATTGCTTAAGAACAAGCAAGCCGACAATAATAATAAACCTATAAAACTATGGGCAAGAAATGCATCTACAAAAGGCGGACTAAACATCTGTGATAAAGATAAAGACACATTGGCAACAATACACGGCTGGAACAATACGGAACAACAGATTTCATGGAAAACGTTTTTAAAAAAAGGAAACTATACCGTATGCTTGAAATATTCCGAACCTTATCAAGGAAGTGCAATAACTGTTACAGCAGGACAACAACAATTTGCTACACTAATACAACCGACAGCTGGCTGGAATGAATACCACGAAAAGAACTTAGGTGTTATAAGAGTCCCTACAACTGGAGAAGCGAACATAAGCCTTCAAGGTATTCAACTTTCTTTAGTAAAAGATGAAAAAGGTAAGTTGGTACACAAAGAGGCACTACCGGATATACAATATCTATCACTTATACCTACAAAAGAAAAGTCTGTTTCTTCACCCATAAATATATTACAAGAGTTTAAAGGAAAACCCATATTCAACGGAAAGACCTTCAAAGGGTGGACTGGTAACAACGGCAAGGAAAGTATGAAATGGTTTCGTATAGAAGAAGATGCCATAATAGGTGGAAATACCGAAATGGAAATACCTCAAAATGAATTCTTACGTTCAGACCGTGAATACGGTAACTTCGAGCTACGCCTGAAATTCAAAATTAACTGCGCAGACGACTCCTATAATGCCGGTATTCAATTCCGTAGCCAGCCCCAAACCGAAAAAGGCAAAGAGCATGAAATGATAGGCTACCAAGCAGATATTATCTCCTGGAAAAAGGGAGCACTCTACGATGAACAACGTCGCTGGGACTTTTTAGGGAATCCCCTTGCTAAAAATCCTACTTACAATGCTAGAGAGTGGAACTCTTATATCATTCGCTGCGAAGGTCCGCGTGTTCGTATTTGGCTGAATGGAATACAAACATTAGATTATTTCGAACCTTTTGTTGACACCCCTCACCCCGATGTACAGATAGGCAGAATTCCACAAATAGGATATATTGCTTTACAGATTCATGAAGGCAAAGCTTGCGAAGCTCTATATAAAGACATCACAATAGAAGAACTATAATAAAAAATGAAAAACATAAATAAATATTGCCTGTTACTACTTTTGTTTTCCGCACTTCTGGCAGCGTGTGAAGGAAAAAAGAACAGCTTTAAGACAATCTGTAATCCTGTCAATTTAAGTTATCGCTTTTCGTTGAATTCACCATCCTGGCGTGAAGCGGCAGATCCCAGCATGATTAAATTTCAAAATGAATATTACCTATTTTTATCTAAATCGGGTGGCTATTTTCATTCATCGGATCTTATCCACTGGAATTTAATAACTACTGACGATCTCCCCATTGAAAAATATGCCCCTACCGTTATGGAAATGAATGGAGAGATTTATTTCACTGCATCCATAGCAACTAATAAGATATATAAAAGCCATGACCCTAAATCCGGAAAATGGGAATTGGTAACCGATCAATTCCCTTATATCCTGGCAGACCCAATGTTATTCTACGATTCGGATAACGATAAAATTTATCTATATTACGGTTCCGGTGCAGCCACCCCAATGATGGGAGTAGAACTGGATAAAAACACCTTTATGCCCAAAGGAGAAGCTACTCCCCTATTCTACAGTAATGCCGAAAAGTACGGCTGGGAAGTGGCTGGAGACTACAACACTAATTATAAGCACACAGGCTGGCTCGAAGGAGCATGGATGAACCAATACAAAGGAAAATATTACCTGCAATATGCAGTACCCGGTACAGAGTTTAAAAGCTACAACAACGGAGTTTATGTATCAGAGAATCCATTAGGTCCATTTACATTACTCAAACACAACCCATTCTCCTATAAGCCCGAAGGTTTTGTCAATGGCATCGGACATGGAAGTACATTCCAAGACTTATATGGAAACTACTGGAATATCGGCACCTCTACCATCTCCCAAAGGCATATGTTTGAAAGAAGAATTTCATTATACCCTACTTTTTTTGACGAAGAGGGTGATGCTTATGCATACACTGCATGGGGAGACTATCCAATGATTGTTCCCGACAAGAAAATAACCTCTCCACAAGATTTATTCCCAGGATGGATGCTCCTGTCTTATAAAAAGGAAGTTGAAGCTTCATCTACATTGGAAGGCTACCCTACAAAGAATGCCGTGAATGAAGATATAAGAACATGGTGGAGTGCTGAAACAGCTAACAAAGGAGAATTCTTAACGGTTGATTTAGGGCAAAATTCCAAAGTATACGCCATTCAAATTAATTTTGCCGACCAAGATGCCAATATATCGGGAAAAACAGATTCTACCTATTACCAATACCGAATAGAAGATTCCCAAGATGGTATTATATGGAATATGACAGTCGACAAATCAAAGAACAAGGTAGAAGCCCCTAACGACTACATCCAATTGGACAAACCGGTAAACACCAGATATATTCGTGTAACCAATATATATTTCCCTTCCGGAAAATTTTCCATTTCCGGCCTAAGAGTATTTGGAAAAGCAGATAAACCGGTTCCAGCAACTGCACAGTTCACGAAATTAACCAGAAATAGTAATAATCGCAGAACTGTAAATCTGAACTGGAATAAAGTAGAGGATGCCATCGGATACAATATCCGGTTCGGTACACAGAAAGACAAATTATACCATAATTATCTAGTATATGAAGATAACAAGGTATCCATTAACATATTGAACGCAGACCAGACTTATTATTTCGCAATAGACAGTTTCAATGAAGCGGGAATCACTGTCGGAAAAGAAGTCAAAATCATTCAATAAATATGCAATGTCATGAAAACCACTTATTTTCTTAAAAAATCACTTTTCTGCTTATTACTGTTTGCATCATTTACATCAATCAGCAAGGCGGATTATCCATTGTTTTGGCAACGATATACAGCTGACCCATGGGGAATAGAATACAATGGACGACTGTATCTGTTTTGTTCACATGATACCTATAACCCTCAAAGAGGATACGGATATTTTATGAATGATATCACTTGTATCTCAACTGACGATTTAAAGAATTGGACAGACCACGGTGAAGTATTCCATGCTAAAGACTCAAGATGGGGAGCCCAATTGACCTGGGCACCATGCGTTGTTTATCACAACAACCAATTCTATCTCTATTACGGTGACGGCAATTGCGGAGGTATTGGCGTAGCAACCAGTAACAGTCCAATTGGTCCTTATATAGACAATCGGGACACCCCCATGGTTGATATGAATACTCCAGGAGTGCAACCCGGTAGCGGACAATGGGGTATGTGGTGTTTCGATCCAAGCGTTTGGATAGAAGATGACGGACAAGCCTTTCTTTATTTCGGAGGGGGTGATCCCGGCAATTCACGAATCATTAAATTGAAAGATAACCTGACAGAAGTTGAAGGTAAAGCCATACACCCCAATACTCCCGGCTTCTTCGAAGCTTCATTTGTACATAAATATAAAAACAAGTATTATTATTCGTATGCCGGGCATCATTTCAGCTTTCCCGCCAACATTGAGTATGTAATGAGTGAGCATCCAATGGGACCTTTCTCCCAGCCGGGATTAATATTACCTAACCCACCCATCAACGACGGCTTCAACAATCATCATTCCATCTTTCCATTCAAAGGCGAATATTATATTGCATACCATAATCGGGAAGTGGCCTATGTGAAAGGAGAAGCAGACAAACGTTCACGCGAATATATGCGTAGTGTCTGTCTGGATCATTTAATACACAATGAAGATGGTACTATCCGGACGGTATCAACCACACGTGACGGTTTACCCCAATTAAAATACATCAATCCGTACAAACGGAATGAAGCGGAAACCATGGCAAAAGGTTGGGGCATCAACACCGAAGCCCGAAAAAGTGCTCCGGATAACCGGATTGTAAGTTCTGCCAACGACGGGGATTATATAAAAGTACAGGGAGTGAATTTCACCAAAGAAGGTCTTTCCAAATTTAAAGCTTTTATCTCATGTGGAGCTCCAAAAGGTGGAAATATTGAAATCCGTCTGGAAAGTGAAAACGGATTGCTGATAGGTACTCTGAACATTGTTCCCACAGGAGACTGGGAGTCCTGGAAAACAATTACAACGGACGTATCTATTCCCAACACTGGTATATTTGATCTGTACTTTGTATTCAAAGGCAATAAAGAAGACTTTGCCCACATAGATTATTGGGAATTCACACATTAATATCCACAATAAATATTTGTATTAAAAACAACTATCAACAATAACGATTATGATGAAAAACAACATTTTAGCTCTATGTCTGGGATTCCTTCCTCTTTTGGCAACGGCACAAAATCCGATTATTCAAACCAAATATACAGCCGATCCTGCCCCAATGGTGCATAACGATACATTATTCCTTTATGTGGGATGCGATGAAAAGGATGCTCCCTCCAACGCATACCTGATGAGGGAATACCGCCTGTATACCACTACCGACATGGTGAATTGGACAGACTGTGGAACACCGCTGAAAACAAGTGATTTCAAATGGTCAGCCGGAGATGCCAGCGCTGCACAATGCATAGAGCGGGATGGTAAGTTTTATTGGTATATATCCTCACAAAACAAATTCAGCCCAGGTTCGTCCATCGGTGTAGCCGTTGCAGATTCACCTTATGGCCCCTTCAAAGATGCATTAGGCCGGGCATTGGTAACCAACAACATGACTACAACTGCCAAACACTCCTGGGATGACCTTGATCCTACGGTATTTATCGATAACGATGAACAGGCATACCTATATTGGGGTAACGGTGTATGCTATCAAGCCAAACTGAATAAAGATATGATATCATTGAATGACTCTATAACAGCGCTCGATGCCAAAGATAATACGGCCTTTTTCGGAAGATTCACAGAAGCACCTTGGGTATATAAGCGGAATAACCTATACTATATGATCTATGCCGCCGAGTTTCCGGAGTCTATACATTATTCTACAAGCCAAACAGCAAAAGGGCCATGGAAGGCCGGAGGAATAGTTATGCCATTGGCAAAAGGAAGTAATACCAATCACCCCGGCATAATAGATTATAAAGGCAATTCTTACTTCTTTTACCATAACGACGCACTACCTGGAGGACATAGCTATTGCAGATCGGTATGCGTAGAGCAATTTACATACAACCCTGACGGCACCATACCGCAAATGCACATGACTGATGAAGGCATCAAGAAAGGGGTAAGTACACTCAATCCATACAAACGGACAGAAGCCGAAACCATAGCATGGTCACAAGGCGTTATTTCCGCTACCGATGCAGAAAGAGGTGTTTATATTACCTCTATCCATAATACCGACTATATAAAAGTTCGTGATGTAAACTTCGGACAAAAAGGTGCTTCTCAATTTATTGCTTCTGCATCTAGCAGATATCATGGTGGGAAAATAGAACTTAGAATCGACTCACTTGAAGGAGAAATAATAGGAACCTTAAATATCCCCTACACTGGAGAATGGGAAAATTGGGAGGAACATTCCACCAACATAAAAACAACCAAAGGAATTCATGACCTATATCTTGTCTTTAAAGGCAGAACTCCACACGAACTTTTCAACCTTGATTATTGGATGTTTAAATAAATCACAAAAAAATAATATCTTATGAACAAGAACCTTTTTTTAAGTATTTGCCTGGGAATATGCTCTCTTCCGGTAATCGCACAGAATCCTATTGTACAAACCATGTACACAGCCGATCCGGCACCGATGGTACACAATGACGTACTTTATCTCTACACCAGTCACGACGAGGATGCATCCACATGGTTTGTTATGAATGACTGGAAACTATACACCACTACCGATATGGTGAACTGGACCGATCATGGCGCTGTGCTTTCCTACAAGACATTCAGCTGGGCAAAAGGAGATGCATGGGCTATGCAATGTATAGAAAGAGATGGTAAATTCTATGCATATGTGCCGGTAACATCACGCACAACCAATAGCCCCGCAATTGGCGTAGCAGTATCCGACAGCCCCTACGGCCCTTTTATAGATCCACTGGGAAAACCGTTGGTGCAAAGTAAAAAAGGAGATATTGACCCTACCGTATTCATTGATGATGACGGGCAGGCATACCTCTATTGGGGAAATCCTTTCTGTTATTATGTAAAATTGAATGAAGATATGATTTCTTATGAGGGGGACATCGTACGCGTTCCAATGACAGAAGAAGCTTTTGGCAAACGGGAAGGTAACGTAAAGGAACGGCCGACATTATACGAAGAGGGTCCATGGCTGTATAAACGCAATGACCTTTATTATTTATTGTGGGCAGGCGGTCCTATTTCAGAACATCTCGGCTACTCAACCAGCAAAAGTCCCCTCGGTCCTTGGAAATATGGCGGGGTACTTATGCCTACGGAAGGAAGAAGCTTCACCAACCATCCCGGAATTGTAGACTATAAAGGAAATACATACTTGTTTTATCACAGCGGAGCGCTTCCCGGAGGCTCAGGCTTCACCCGTTCGGTATGCGTAGAACAAGTAGAATTCAACAAAAACGGTTCCATCAAACCTCTGAAAATGACGAACGGAATCCAACAAGGACTCACAACCCTAAATCCATATCGAAAGACAGAGGCAGAAACTATAGCATTCTCCGAAGGAGCCAAAGCCACACAGAATGCAGAAGTAGGAGTCTTTATCAACGCCATGCAAAACAACGCATATACCAAAGTCAGAAACGTTAATTTTCGCGATCACGGTCCCAGCAAATTTACAGCAAGAGTAGGAACTACACACAATGGCGGCGTGACCATGGAAATTCGGCTCGACAGTCCTCAGGGACAGCTATTGGGAACGACTAAAGTACCACTGACCGGAGGTGATGACAGATGGGCATTGGTGAGCACTGAGACATCTAAAGTAACAGGAATACATGACTTGTATTTCATCTTCAAAGGAGATAAGCCCGGCCGCATCATGTATTTCGACTATTGGATGTTTTCCAAATAACTCTTAAATCGATATATTCACCCTATTCAATAGAACAATCATGAAACATCTATTTTCTATTATTTTCGGACTGATAACATTCTGTCAGTTGCAAGCCCAGTCGTGGACAGCTGACAATGGTAACGGAACCTTTACCAATCCACTATTCTACGACGAATTCACAGACCCGGACCTGATACGTGTGGGAACGGACTTTTATATGGTAGCCAGTTCCATGCATGCCATGCCAGGGCTGCCGCTACTACGCTCCAAAGATTTAGTCAATTGGGAATTTGTAACCTACATATTTGACAGACTTGATTTAGGACCCGACTTCCACTTGGAAGGTAATAAAGGTATCTACGGAAACGGAATATGGGCTCCTGCCATCCGTTATCATAAAGGTACCTTCTATGTATTCGTCAACGTAAATGACCATGGTTTACAAGTGTTTTCCGCCAAAGACCCCACCGGCCCTTGGGTACACAAAAATATGGGTGGCAGAATTTATGATTTGGGAATACTGTTTGATAATGACGACAAAATATATGCCGTACATGGTTATGATGAAGTACGCCTGATTCAACTCAAGCCCGATTTCAGTGGCTATGTAGAAGGGAGTGAAAAAGTAATTATTCCTAAAGGCAGCGCTATGGGGGAAGGACACCATTTCTATAAAATAGATGGAAAATATTATATTATCAGTGCAGACTATGCACCCGTAGGCCGCATGCAATGCGCTCGTGCCGACAAGCCGGAAGGTCCTTACGAAACCGCCGTTATCAGCAACCGCGAAACAATGGGTACGCAACGCGGATGGTGGTCGAATGAATTTGGATTCTGGTCCGATATCCCTAAAGAAGGAGACAAGATAACATTCACAGCCCCAAACCCGGACGCTTACTATGCTGTACCACTACATCAAGGCGGAATTGTAGATTTGCCGAATGGCGAATGGTGGGGTGTTTCAATGATGGATGTAAAATCTGTCGGACGTTTGACTTTCCTTTCTCCGGTGACATGGAAAAACGGCTGGCCTTTTTTCGGAATAGAGAATAATTTAGGACGTTCACCTCGCACATGGTTCAAGCCGAATGTAGGAATTGAAACAACTCCTCATACTACTTACGAACGCAATGATGACTTCTCGGGAAAAGATTTGAAACCAATCTGGCAATGGAATCACTATCCCGTAGAAAAGAAATGGGCGTTAAAAAACGGAACGTTACGTTTGCACACTATGCCGGCCAAGAGTTTTATGCACGCCAAGAATTCACTAACGCAGCGAACAGTCGGACCTGAATCAAATGCCATTGTAGAGCTGAATACCAAATCACTGAAAAAAGGTGATATAGCCGGATTGGCTTTACTGAATGTTCCCTATTATTGGATTGGAGTACTGCGTACCGGAAAGGGAGATGTAATACGCTTTTACGACTTGGTCAAGAACATAAAAGTAGATGAACCAATTTCGACGGGAAAAATCTATTTACGCGCCGAAGGAGATTTTGACAATGATTTGGCTAGGCTGAGTTATAGCACTGATGGTACAAACTTTAAAGAAATGGGGAGCAATTTACGTTTAGGCTATCAAATGAAAACTTTCCAAGGAGTGAGATTTGCCTTGTTTGCTTACAACACAGAAGGGAAAGAAGGAGGATATGCCGAATTCGACAACTTCAAAATCGAGGAGCCACTTGCCGACCGTTCCGCAAATCTTCCTATCGGAAAAGTAATTACTCTCAAAAATTTAGCAAATAATTCTTTTGTATGGACGAATTCACGCCGCATATTGCGCAATGCAAATATCAACAGCAACGAATACAATCCGAAAGACAGCCAATTCAGAATTCATGACCGCGGAAAAGGGCGTGTAGCCTTGGAAGCGATGAATGGAAGCGGCTTCTTGACCGTTGCAGGTGAAGGTCTTTCGGGAGACGTGCGCCTAATGGACAAGGAAAGTGATGCCAGTCTATTTATGTGGCAAGATATGCTTCGCAATCAATGTATGTTACTGTCACTCAAAACAAATCGCTATATAGGTATAGATGTGCTCACCGGTGAACCTTATTCTGCAGATTGGCCTGGCTCAAATACTACACGAACTAACGGAGTCGTTTTTGAATGGAGTGTTATACAATGACTGAGATACATAAATCCGTCTCATGATACAAAGTAGTCTACAAATGACCATAAAAAATAATATGCGGCGATTGAAGGCAAAACAATGATAAAATTGTATCTTTGCACCGTTTTATGCATTTAAAGAATAAATAATAACAACGATATGATAGCTAAAATCAACGAGCTTCTGCAAGAAGTAGAAGCACTGAAAGCCGCTAACGCCGAGGAATTGGAAGCACTTCGCATCAAGTACCTTAGCAAAAAGGGAGCCATTAATGAACTGATGGCGGACTTCCGCAACGTACCTGCCGAACTCAAAAAAGAAGTAGGTATGCGCCTGAATGAACTTAAAAACAAAGCGCAGGAAAAGATCAGTACTCTGAAAGAGCAATTCGAAAACCAAGACAACGGTTGCGATGACCTTGATCTTACCCGTTCGGCTTATCCCGTAAAATTAGGGACACGTCACCCACTCAGCATCGTAAAAAACGAGATCATTGATATATTCGCCCGTATGGGATTCAACATTGCCGACGGTCCGGAGGTGGAAGACGACTGGCACGTTTTCTCAGCTATGAACTTTGCCGAAGATCATCCGGCACGTGATATGCAGGATACTTTCTTCATCGAAAATAATGCTGAGAATGTATCACATAATATCATCCTTCGCACACATACATCCAGTGTACAAAGTCGTGTGATGGAAACGACTCAACCGCCTATTCGGGTGCTTTGTCCGGGACGTGTATATCGTAACGAAGCTATCAGTTATCGTGCACACGCATTCTTCCATCAGGTAGAGGCCTTGTTTATAGACCGTAACGTATCGTTCACCGACTTGAAGCAAGCCCTATTACTCTTCGCTCAGGAAATGTTCGGCAAGGACACTAAGATTCGTCTCCGTCCTTCGTACTTCCCGTTTACGGAGCCAAGTGCCGAAATGGACATTAGCTGTAACATCTGCGGCGGCAAGGGATGTCCCTTCTGTAAAGGAACAGGCTGGGTTGAAATCTTAGGTTGCGGTATGGTTGACCCCAATGTATTGGAGTTAAACGGCATTGACAGCAAGGTGTACAGCGGTTACGCTTTAGGTATGGGTATAGAACGCATCGCCAACCTGAAATACCGTGTAAACGACTTGCGCCTGTTCTCTGAAAATGATACACGCTTCCTGAAAGAATTCGAAGCGGCTTATTAATATAGAACACTCTTATATATTTCTATATTAAGCATTAGGTTGGGATATGTCCAAACTGAAACTCGCTTACTATTTATTTCTTTAATTAGGCACGGATTACACGGAAAACACGGATTAGATTAAAAGGAACCGTGAAATCCGTGTAATCCGTGCCTAAAAGTATATTTATTATCAATCTTATTAAATTTCCACCCAATGAAAGATAGGCTTGTAACTTCCAGCTATTGCTTTATTCTTGCAGCCAACTTTCTGCTATACTTCGGGTTTTGGCTATTAATCCCCGTATTACCGTTCTATCTATCCGAGGTATTCAGTGCAGGAAACTCTACCATTGGTATCATCCTCTCCTGCTATACGGTAGCCGCTTTGTGCATCCGTCCGTTCTCCGGCTATTTTTTGGACAGCTTTGCCCGTAAGCCTTTGTATCTGCTGGCCTACTTCATCTTTATGACGATGTTTGCCGGATATATCATAGCCGGCTCACTGACACTGTTCATCCTATTCCGTATCATACACGGCGTATCATTCGGTATGGTGACTGTAGGCGGAAACACAGTAGTTATCGACATTATGCCCTCATCAAGGCGCGGAGAAGGACTCGGATATTACGGGCTCTCCAACAACATAGCCATGGCAGTGGGACCGATGTCCGGTTTGTTCCTGCACGATGCAGGTATGAGTTATACTACCATTTTCTGTTGCTCGTTGGGTTCCTGCATTGCCGGATTTATCTGTGCCGCATTGGTGAAGACCCCATACAAGCCACCTGTCAGACGCGAACCAATTTCACTCGACCGTTTCATTCTGCTGAAAGGTATTCCTGCGGGCATCAGCCTGCTTTTATTATCCATTCCTTACGGAATGACTACCAATTACGTCGCCATGTATGCCAAAGAAATCGGCATCAATGCGACTACCGGTTTTTTCTTTACTTTTATGGCGGTGGGCATGGCTATCTCCCGTATCTTTTCCGGCAAGATTGTAGACAAGGGAAAAATAACGCAAGTAATTTCGGCAGGGCTATACATTGTTGTATTCAGCTTCTTCCTGCTCTCGGCTTGCGTCTACATTATCAATTGGAACAGCATGGCATGCAGCATCATCTTCTTTGCCGTAGCATTGTTGCTCGGGATTGGTTTCGGCATCATGTTTCCGGCTTACAATACCCTGTTTGTAAATCTGGCTCCCAACAATCAGCGAGGTACGGCAACTTCTACCTACCTGACCTCATGGGATGTAGGGATAGGTATCGGTATGCTGACAGGCGGATATATAGCCGAAATCAGCACCTTCGACAAGGCGTATCTTTTCGGAGCCTGCCTGACGATAATTTCCATGCTTTATTTCAATGGCAAGGTTACCCCTCATTATCATAAAAACAAATTACGATGAGAAAAAAGGAACGTTACGAAAAAATACTCGCCTGGTTCAGGGAAAACCGTCCCGTAGCGGAAACCGAGTTGCATTACAACAATCCGTATGAGCTATTGATTGCGGTAATTCTTTCCGCCCAATGCACGGATAAACGGGTAAACATGATAACTCCCCCTCTGTACCGGGACTTTCCTACTCCCGAAGCGCTTGCCGCTACCACACCGGAAGTAGTATTTGAATACATACGCAGTGTGTCTTATCCCAACAATAAGGCCAAGCACCTTGTAGGCATGGCAAAAATGCTGGTGAAAGACTTTAACAGCCAAGTGCCCGACACATTGGAAGAACTCGTAAAACTGCCCGGTGTGGGACGTAAAACAGCTAATGTAATTCAGTCGGTAGTTTTCAACAAAGCCGCTATGGCGGTAGATACCCATGTATTCCGTGTCAGCCACCGTTTAGGGTTAGTGTCCGACAAATGCACCACCCCGTTCAGTGTGGAGAAGGAGTTGGTCAAACATATTCCTGAAGCGGATATTCCCATCGCCCACCATTGGCTCATCCTGCATGGACGGTATGTATGTCAGGCACGTACCCCCCAATGTGACAACTGCGGTTTGCAATTGATGTGCAAATATTACTGCCGGAAGTATAAAGTTAACAAAGAGAGTAATGAAGGGGAAGAATAAATAATGATTTCATAGCGAAAAAAAGAAATAAATACTAACTTTGCCGTCACAAAAAGAAAATAGTAACACTTTTAAATAAAAATAGAGTATTATGACAATTGATCAATTTAACTTTGCCGGAAAAAAGGCATTCGTTCGCGTGGACTTCAATGTGCCCTTGGACGAAAACTTCAACATTACAGACGATACCCGTATGCGTGCCGCTCTTCCTACATTGAAGAAGATTTTGGCTGACGGTGGCAGTATTATCATCGGTTCTCACCTCGGCCGTCCGAAAGGCGCGACAGACAAATTCTCTTTGAAGCACATTCTGAAACATTTGTCAGACCTGCTGGGTGTTGAAGTACAGTTTGCTAACGACTGTATGGGCGAAGAAGCTGCCGTTAAGGCTGCCGCTCTGCAACCGGGTGAGGTGCTGTTGCTCGAAAACCTCCGTTTCTACGCTGAGGAAGAAGGCAAACCACGCGGTTTGGCTGAAGACGCAACAGACGAAGAAAAGAAAGCCGCCAAAGCTGCAGTTAAAGAAAGTCAGAAAGAATTTACCAAGAAATTGGCTTCTTATGCAGACTGCTATGTAAACGACGCATTCGGTACAGCTCACCGTGCACACGCTTCTACAGCATTGATCGCTAAATACTTCGACAAAGACAATAAGATGTTCGGCTACCTGATGGAAAAAGAAGTGAAAGCTGTGGACAAAGTGCTGAATGACATCAAACGTCCGTTCACTGCTATCATGGGTGGTTCTAAAGTATCTTCCAAGATTGAAATCATCGAAAACCTGCTAAACAAGGTAGACAACCTTATTATCACCGGTGGTATGACTTATACTTTCACCAAAGCTCAAGGAGGTAAAATCGGTCTTTCTATCTGTGAAGACGACAAGTTGGATTTGGCTCTCGAGTTGTTGAAGAAAGCAAAAGAAAAAGGTGTAAACCTCGTATTGGCTGTAGATGCCAAAATTGCTGACTCATTCTCTAACGACGCCAACACTCAGTTCTGCAAAGTAAATGAAATACCTGACGGCTGGGAAGGTCTGGATATAGGTCCTGAGACTGAAAAAATCTTCGCTGAAGTTATTAAGAATTCCAAGACTATCCTTTGGAACGGTCCTACAGGCGTATTTGAATTCGAAAACTTCACTCACGGTTCACGTTCAGTAGGTGAAGCTATCGTAGAAGCAACCAAAAACGGTGCATTCTCACTCGTAGGTGGTGGTGACTCTGTAGCTTGCGTAAACAAGTTCGGTTTGGCAAACGGTGTTTCTTACGTTTCTACCGGTGGCGGTGCATTGCTTGAAGCAATCGAAGGAAAAGTTCTTCCGGGTATCGCTGCTATCAACGAATAAAAAGAATCTAATCAATACAAAAGGCAGCTCTTTGAAAAAAGGGTTGCTTTTTTTTTAATTATATATCCAACACATGAAACGAATTCTACTATCCTGCTTTCTTCTTCTCTCTGCATATACGTTAAAAGCCCAAGATGCGTGCCTGAATGATGTAGTGAATACACTGAAAGAACGTATCACTCTGGCAGGTTATGCCCAAGTGGGATACACCTATGACGATGCCGGCGAAAAAGCCAGCAATACTTTCGACCTCAAACGAGTTATATTTATGGCACGCGGTAAAATTACCGATAAATGGTCGTGTTACTTCATGTATAGCTTCGCCAATACCGGAAAAATACTGGAAGCCTATACAGAATATCAGTTCCTGCCTCAACTCACTGCCCGTATCGGACAGTTCAAAACGATGTACACTATCGAGAATCCTATGTCACCCTGTTTTGTAGAGCTGATAAGCTGTTATTCACAGGCAGTCAACTATCTGGCAGGTATCAATGGAAGCGATCCTTTGTACGGTTCAAGTAGCGGCCGTGATATGGGAATCCTCATCTACGGTGACCTTTTCAAGAAGAAACTGAGTTATAACTTTGCCGTTATGAATGGACAAGGCATCAATCTTAAAGACAAGAATAATCAAAAAGATATAGTAGGCGGCTTAATGGTTCATCCGCTCGATTGGTTGTCGGTAGGTGGTTCGTTCATCAAAGGCAAAGGATGTGCAGTAGTCGCATCTGCTATCAATCCGGACATAGCCGTAGGTGACAACTACACACGAAACCGCTGGTCGGCAGGAGCTACCATTCAGACAAAGCCTGTCAGTTTGCGCACCGAATATCTTGCCGGTAAAGACGGACATATAAAAAGTGACGGATATTATGCAACAGCGTCCGTACATGTACTTCCCAAGTTCGATATAGTAGCATCTTACGATTACTTCAATAAAGATAAAGCGCAGGATTATAAACAGAGCAACTATGTAGCCGGTGTACAATGGTGGTTCTACCCCAAATGCCGCTTGCAAGCACAATATACTTATTGTAATCCTCATAAGGGAGAATCTTCCAACCTGTTGCAAGCGCAATTACAGGTTAGATTCTAACTTCTTTAACTCCTACCGAACATTTTGGCATTCTTTTTGTACATTTGTAGAGTATAATCACTTAACGAATACAATCTTATGAACGAGCAAGCCATACAAGAGCAATATCAACATATAGTCAGTCTATTGGAACAGAAACGTCTGAAAGAGGCTCAGGTACAACTGGAAGCCTTTTTATGGAACTGCAACGATTGGACTCTTCGCAGCCGCTTGGAACAGGCTAAGATGTCCTACCAATATATGTTGCAATATATGCGTCAAGGCGTAAACGATCCGGAACGGCAGAAACTATACCGGCAACTTTTGGCAGAAACATGGGAAATTGCCGAACAGACGCGTGTCAGCTTGCTCGATGAAGTTTCCACTCACTATTACCATGCCCTGCACAAGAATAAAAGGAATATGGTAGCCGGCTATGGCATGTCCTCATGGCTGAAAGTTTTGGAATCGTTTCAGGATGACATGGCGGTTTGCCAACTCATGCCGGACAATAAAAAGAGTTTGGACAGTGCTTTGAAACGTCACGAAGAAACTGCCCAATATCTGTTTCTTACAACATGGGGAAACAGCGGCTGGACAACGGAAGAAGAACAGGAAGCCAAAACATATTTAGATTCCGAGTTGCTGCCGGTAAATGATTTATGCTTATTTACAGGAGCTATTCTACTTAGCTTAATGGAATGTTTTGATCCGCGCAAGTTCTCTTGGTTACTGGATGCCACAATGCACGCTGATACACAAGTCAGCCAACGTGCTTTGGTAGTTCTTGCCATTGTGCTACACATACACTCCAACCGTCTGTGGCTATATCCTGAGTTGGAAGCAAGATTGTTGCTTCTTAATGAAGACGGCAGTTTCGGCAAACAACTGAACCGGATTTACATCCAGCTGCTCCGCAGTCAGGAGACAGAGAAGATAGACAAGAAGATGCGCGAAGAAATCATTCCGGAAATGATGAAGAACGTAAGTATCATGCGCAACATGAAGTACGGCTTCGAGGAAAACATAGATGAAAACGACCGTAACCCGGATTGGGAGAAAGCGTTTGAACAATCCGGATTGGGTGATAAGATACGTGAAATGAATGAACTGCAACTGGAAGGCGCCGATGTATATATGAGTACATTTGCCCAACTCAAGAGCTATCCGTTTTTCCAAGACCCACACAACTGGTTCTATCCGTTCGATATGCAACATTCCAGTATTATACGGGAGTTTGGACTGAAACCGACAGGAGACAATGCCATTCTATCATTAATACTACAATCAGGCTTTTTCTGCAACAGTGATAAGTATTCATTATGCTTTACTATGGCACATATTCCGCAAGCACAACGCAATATGATGCTAAGCCAAATGACATCACAGGACCTGAATGAATTAATGGACGAAAGCAAGTCGTCCGGATTAAGACAGTACGCACAGCGTCCGGATGTTATCAGCAACCAGTACATCCACGATCTATACCGCTTCTTCAAGTTAAGCCAACGCCGTCATGAATTCCGTGATATTTTCAAAGAGGAAATAACTCTGCACCGTATCCCGGCACTGAAAGATATTTTGTGCAAACCGGAATTATTGGTTACTATAGCCGATTTTCATTTCCGCAAAGAGCGCCCGACTGAAGCTTTAAGTATCTACCAAGAAATAATAGATATGAATTATGCCGATGCAGACATCTTTCAAAAAACCGGATATTGCCTGCAAAAGGAGAAACGCTACAAAGAGGCCATCAGCGCTTACCGGAAAGCGGATGTACTGAAGCCCGATCATGTATGGACCATCCGCCACCTTGCCACTTGCTATCGCCAATTACGCGACTTTGCATCGGCGCTGGAGCATTACAAAAAGGTAGAAGCCATACAGCCGGAAAACAGAAGCGTCATATTCTTCATCGGCAGTTGCCTGGCAGAATTGGAACGCTATGAAGAAGCCTTGCAGTGCTTCTTTAAACTGGATCTCATGGAGAATGATTGCATCAAGGCATGGCGTGCCATAGGCTGGTGCTCATTTGTCAGTGGAAAATTTGAACAGGCCATGCGATATTATAATAAGGTGCTTGCCCTCAAACCTATTGCCACAGATTATCTCAATGCAGGGCACGTAGCGTTGCGACTGGGAAATATGGAAAAGGTAGCGGAATTATACGGGAAAGCCACCTCGGAAAGCGGAAATCGGGAGACTTTCCTTGATATGTTCGACAAAGATAAAGAAACCCTTATCAAACTGGGTATAAACGAAAAAGACATACCATTAATAAGAGATTTGGTTTAGTTGAGAGTTGAGAGTTCCTTATAAAGCCGTTGCACCGGTAAACCCATAATATTATAATAACTACCTGAAATATTTTCCACTCCGATAAAGCCAATCCATTCTTGTACTCCATAAGCGCCGGCTTTATCCATCGGCTGGAACTTATCTACGTAATAAATAATTTCCTCTTCACTAAGTTTGGAGAAACGAACTTCTGTCTGGGCGGCAAAACTTCGCTGCCACTCTGTTGTGGTTATGCAGACACCGGTAAATACTTCATGAGTACGACCGGACATATCCCGCAACATACATAAGGCATCTTCCCTGTCCTTAGGTTTTCCAAGCACTCTCCCGTCCAGCCACACAATGGTATCGGCAGTTATCATCAGTTCACCCGGCTGCAACATATTCCGATAGGCATCCGCTTTTTCTTTCGCTATATAAAGAGGTATATCTGCCCCTTGCAAAGTATCGGGATACGACTCGTCTACATCCGGCAAAGTACGTACTTCGTAACTCACGCCCAACCCAGACAACAACTCCTTACGGCGAGGAGAATTAGAAGCAAGGATTACTTTATATTTCTTTAGATTGTCTAACATGACTTCCTGTGAATTATGAATTTAAACTATAAATTATCAGCTAATAGAAATTACCAACCAAACGCCCTCTCGTCCGCCATCCAAAGGCCCTTTACTTTGAGGAACTGCTCCACGATGTCACGTCCGCATCCATATCCTCCGTCTTTATGGGATATATAACGGGCAATAGATTTTACTTCAGGAGTAGCATCCCTCGGACAACAGGGCAGACCGCAAGTACTCATCACTTCCATATCCGGAATATCATCACCTACATACAGTATCTCTTCATCCCGTAAGCCATAGCGGTCACGGAAATCACGGTAGTCATGTATTTTAATGGAAGACCCCATATATATGTTCTCAGCTAATATTCCTAAAGCAAGAAAGCGTTTACGCACCGCTTCCGTACGCCCACCGGTAATAATAGCCAATGGAATCTCGTGTTTGGCAGCCAAGTGTAGTGCATATCCGTCTTTTATGTTTACCGTCCGCAGTGGTTCACCCTCCGTACTCATGGGGATAACATTAGCGCTCAATACCCCGTCTACATCAAAAGCAAGGGCTTTTATTCTGTTCAAATCGTAGTTGATTGTACTCATCCCGTTATTTTCTAAAAGGTTAGCTATTTTGTTGATGTATGCTTTCGCTAATCAGTCTGTACAGTTCCTGCATCCCCGGTTCATCAGAAAGCATTTGCAAATGGTTGTTGATGACATTCTCATCATATCTTATGGCCGGTCCTGTCTGTGCAAGGCGCGGCTCAAGTTCATGCACTTTATGGGCAGTCTCATCTATCAGAGGTAGCATTACATCAAAAGGAAGTTGATATTTCTTCAACAATTCGGCGGCAAGGGCATACATATGATTCGTAAAATTACAAGTGAATACCGCTGCCAAATGTAAACTCTTACGTTGTTCCGAGGTAGCTTCATAGACCTTCTCGGAAAGCACGGAAGCAATCTCTTTCAGCATCCGGGTGTCTTCCGCAGAATTACTTTCAATAAAAACCGGTATCTGTCGGAAATCAACAGTACGCTGCTTACTGAATGTTTGCATGGGATAAAACACACCATATCGTTTTACCCGGCCTGCCCAAACATCCATTGGAATACTACCGGCAGTATGTACCCATAAAGCCTCCTCCTTTCCTGCCACTATTTCCGGTAGCAATTGCACAAAAGCCGCATCTTTCAAGGAAACAATATAAAGCTGCGCACCAGCCACCACAGATGACAAGTCAGTAATATAGTCAGCTTCCACCGCATATGCCAATGCGCGTGCCGATTCTTCCGTACGACTATAAATCTGCACAATACGGAATCCCTTATAATAAAGTGTTTTTGCCAAATTCGTCGCCAGATTACCGGCTCCTATAAATACAATAGATGTATCCTCTATACTTCTCTTCATCCTATCTTGTAGATACCAAATATAAAATACCGCCTACAACCAACAACGCTACCGGTAACAAGTAAGCGGACATTGTACCAAGCAGGGCTGTTATCAACCCGAAGTTCAATATCAGCCACAAACCTATCAGCACCAATCCTACCGATTTATCGTGTTTGAATAACAAGAAGATGATTGCCGTATACAACAAAAAATTATCCCTATTCATCACCCACGACAAGCCCAATGTAGAAAAGTGCAGCAGCTTATCTACCAAATAAAGCACACCGAACACAATCAGCGTGATAGCTGTAGCCTTGTATGTATCTTTATTATTATTTGCTTTTGCCGCACTCACTGTTACTTTCCTCCATATTTATTAAGGTGAATCTTCTCCCATTGCAGGTTGTCCTCATTGAAAGGCTTGCGTTCCATTCCTTTATGACCTATGGCTATGATACTGAGAGCTTGCAACTGCAAGGGAATATCAAGAACATCATGCACATATTCGTTAGAAGACATTCCGGACGCTGTAAAACGTTCCCGAAGTTGCACCCAGCAACTTCCCAACCCCATATCTTCCGCCTGAAGTTGCAAGTAAATGGAAGCGATAGAAGCATCTTCTATCCAAACATCGCTTGCCAACGGATCGGCAGTGACAACCACGGCCAATGCCGCATCTGCAATGAATTGTGAAGCCTGTTCTTTACAGAAAGATAGTTTTTTCAGTGTTTCCCTATCGTCTACCACGATAAACTGCCATGCATTGCTACGTTTGGAAGTAGGTGCCATCAGTGCAGCTTTCATCAATGTAACCACCTGTTCCTGCGTCAATTCTTCTGCTGTAAACTTCCGCATACTGCGGCGGGACTTTATCAATTCACTAAAACTTTCCATATATGTATATCGTTTAGAAATGAATACTTTGTTGTTAAGCAATGCAAAGATACAAGATTATTTTTTTAAATTTGCAGCAATGCCTTTGAAACTGACTACATATTACCGAGGGAGTCAAGTTCCCAAATTGCCGGGAACCAACACATTCCATTCCACAGAATTGTTTCACATCTATGAAGCAACTCCGGGATACACCCCTTTGCTTATTGTAGCGTCAGAAGGAGGAGTGCCCGTAGCCAAACTACTTGCCGCCATACGAAAAAGCGTACGTCTGTTTCCACCCGCCATCATCAAGCGATGTGAAGTATACGGTACAGGAGAATATTTTGATGAAACGATTGACAAAGAAACTATTTTCAGCGATATGTTGCAACGACTTACGGACGAGGCCCTGCGTGAAGCATTCCTCATAGAGTTCCGTAATCTGGACAATTCACTATCCGGCTATAAAGTATTCCGCAAGAACCGCTATTTTGCCGTTAATTGGCTACGTGTCCGCAACTCTCTGCACAACGTGGAACGGGCAGAGGTGCGTTTCAGTCCTTCACGTATCCGCCAAATAAAGAAAGGAGTAAAGAACGGAGCAAAAGTCAAAGAAGCACACACCACAGAGGAAATCCATGCTTTTGCCAAGATGCTACACCACAATTACTCCGCCAAAATACGACGACATTTTCCCAGTATGGACTTTTTCCAACAGTTGGAGAAACAAATGACACATAGCCAACAGAGCCGTATTTTCATTGTCACCTATAAAGACAAGATTATCGGTGGAAGCGCCTGCATCTATTCTGATGACAGTGCATACCTTTGGTTCTCCGGTGGTATGCGTAAAACCTATGCCCTGCAATATCCCGGAATTCTTGCCGTCTGGCAAGCATTACGAGATGCAAAAGAACGCGGTTACCGCCATTTGGAATTTATGGACGTAGGGTTGCCATTCCGCCGGCATGGCTATCGTGAGTTTGTACTCCGTTTCGGTGGAAAACAAATCAGCACCCGTCGCTGGTTTCGATTCCGATGGGAATGGCTGAACAGGGTGCTGATAAAGATATACGAATAAATAGCTACTGAGCTATTTTAAATATGACAGACGAATATTCACCTAATTTGATGGTCACTTTATCCCCCTCTTTCACCCATGCTTTGCCAGAGACACCGACGGCTTTTTCAATATTATCCGCTAAGGATAACTCAGTTGGAGTACTACCAAAATTATGTAAAACCAGCATTTTCTCATCCCCTTTTGTTCTATACCAAGCTGCAATATTATTATACTTCGCATTACTCTCGTTATATATGGCATGGCTACTCATTATTCCTTCTGCCATTGCAGAATAAGTATTACGAAGTTTCGTAAAAACAAGATACGTGTTCAACAGAGAATTTTTATCCTCCTGTTGTTCCACAACCGACTTCACACTCGACTTACTGATACCATTCATATACTCTGTAGTAGTATTATCCCCCCATTGCATCGGTTCACGCACATGCTGGTCACCATTACCTTCCTTCGTAATACCATAGAAACCCAATTCTTCACCATAATAGATATAAGGTGCTCCCGCAGCAGTCAGCAACACAGCGGCAGCCAGTTTCTCTTTAGCTTCCGATCTATCAAACTTTAAACCAGCACGATCTTCATCATGATTGGAAAGTTTGGTAGCCTCTATATAGTTTTCACGATTGGCTTGATACAGTTGCTGATAATTCAATATATCTTTAGCAAAATAACGTCCTGTACTATTATTAATCGCCCACTCCAACCGATACCAAAAACTAAATTCAAACAAAGCAGGAAGCCCTTTGTAATACGGAGCAACTACTTCAGCATCGGAAAGTACCTCACCTACCATATAAAGTTCATCCGTCTTGCCTTTTCCTTTATAATAAGTATTCAATTCATCATAAAACTTCTTTAGAAAAACAGGATTCTCATCGGACTTATCATTATGATAGATATGCTTTACCGCATCCAAACGAAAGCCATCAACTCCACGGTCTATCCAACCTTTAGCAGCATCTGTCACTTTTCGGAATACGGGAGATGTTTCCAAAGTCTCTGCTTTACCATAATTAAGATCGGCAAATGAAGCTGTATAAAAATGTGAATGATATTTCCACATATCCATATCCGAAAACATAATATTGGCAGCGATACTACTATTCAGTATAAAAGTCTTTCCTAAGGTCAGCCTGACATCCTCAGAAACCGCACCGTATTTAGTGCCTGCAGGCCAGTTCGGATTATTTGACGTACGGATCAAAAAACCCCAGTTAGATGTAAAATCCACTGTAAGCTCATAGATGCCATTTCCCTTATCAAAGAATTTCTTACATATATCTTTACCAAACCAAATGAATTTGTCATTTTCCGTATCTGCAGCTGTATTTTCACTTATATCTGCTGTGTTTCCCTGAATCACAGTGACGGTCGGTTTAGACGGGTTACTCCAATCCAATAGGAATTTATAGCAGGCTTTTACTTCATCTCCGGAGACTGAAAACCATTCGGCGGCATTATATCCTCCCGCATTTTCACTGGAAATCATATCAATCTTGCCCTCCTTAATATCAACAGCCGGGGCTTGCGAAAATATATAATAGTTCCGATATTCATTATCTACCGAAGTCTTAGCTTGCTGAAACCACGGATGTTCTATACTCGTATGATTCAATACATAGTCCAAATAAACTTTGATATTGCGTTTGTGAGCTTCAGCAATCAGGCGGTCAAAATCATCATCCGTACCGAATTTAGGGTTTATTTTGGTATAATCCGTCACATCATAGCCATGATAAGAAGGAGACGGATGAATTGGTGACAGCCAAACAGCCTTCACACCCAAAGAGTTTATATAGTCTAATTTAGAAATCACCCCATTAATATCACCATATTTATCACCATCACTGTCAGCAAAGGAATACACCAATATTTGATAAGATATATCTGCACGTTTTGTTCCATCCCAATTGTCTGGTGCAACCTCAACTGAAGTATAGCCCTCCGGAATCCCATCCAGTATCGGGTCAGGTTCAGGTGCCACTCCGTTGTCATCGCTACAAGCAATCAGACAACTCATCAATGTACAAAGCAATAAATAAGAAATAGACTTCATAATTTTCATATTATCAGATTTTTATCTGATAACAAATGTATGAAAAGCATAGACTTATCTTTCACAAATAAGACAAGATAACATAAAATGAGTACGGAAACGTTTGCATAACCAAACAACTACATACCAAAAACTGCCCGACACATATTAATGTGCCGGGCAGTACTAGTTCAGATTTTAATTACTCTCAAAAGAGATTTACATACATTATTCCACCGTTTGGAATACCACCTCACCGGTAATATCATTAAAAAATACATTGTATTTTCCATTCGGTACTGTAAAGTTCTTACCGTCTGCAGTACGCAAAGTCAGATAGTTTTTATCGGCAATTGTCACATTTTCTACCGGAGCTCCCCAAGCAATACTCCAGTCGTGATTAGCACGTAACTTCAATTCACCGTCCTTACCCGGTTCAAAATTCGCAATATACCAGTTGTGCGGTGTTACCATTTCCAAGTCTTTCTCCGTACCATTCTCAGCATCCCAACCATTAAACTCACCAATCAAACTTATATTATTGTAAGTGACCGGAGTCTGATTGCTCTGTTTTGTCCAAACATAAGTATTCGTAGAAAAGTCAACTTCCAGTTTATAAAGTACATCCGCTTCCGGGCAGGCTATTGCTCCGGCACTGACTGATACTAAATTGCCCGAAACCGCCTTATCACCATTTGTAGTCGTACCATAACAATTATCCCAGTTCCCAAAATCAGCACCCAACCATATTTTCACATTCGTTGATCCGCTGGCATTAGCAAAATTCGTAATATATGCATACTTCTTATCACCTTGTGGATAAAACATATATTTTGCATTCTCAGCATCCCATGACGTAACGTCGCCTACCAAAAAGTATTCAGGCATAATTTTCTTGATTTCATACGTATATTCCATCATATCCAACGTAATACGATACATACCGGGGTCGGCAATCTTACCAGCCTTGCAATCCTTATTAATCAGGTTACCGCTCATTGCATCATCACCGTCAATAACAACTCCTACATCTCCCGGCATATTACCCAAATTACCACTATTAATATTATCTATCGGTATTATCTTCCAATATTGATTGGCCTCGGTTGTAGTGAAAATCAAAGTAAACTTGGAATCAACATATACATCTTGGTCACTGTGAGTAAACTTACCTTTCTCTGTTACTTCTTTCCAACCGTCATTGTTCTCATCCACCTTAAACATATTACCAATCATGTAATATGCTTCCGCAATTACCGGAGCCTCAGGAGTCAGTTTGATAACAAACTTTTCCGACTTCCCCATAACAGTCTGTTTATTTACTTCTTGATACTCAAAAACATAAGCATCAAATGAGCGTTCCACCGGCCGCTTGTTAAAAGCTGTTTCCACTAAACTTTGAAGTTCATCTACCTTTACCTCCCCTGCCTCATTTAGCTTGAATTTCTGATTGGCAAGAGTTCCGTCAGTAGCGGTATACTTCATATCCAGCACATAGCTAAGTTTTACACCCTCTCCCACTTTCGTCGGAGTGAAAGAACAAACTTTTACCATAGTAGTACCTTCCGCTAAATTACCCAAATCTATCGCCGTCTCCGAAGCAGGCGTTGCACTAAAAGAAACTGTTGCGGCAGCATCTTCAGGGTCATTGGTCTGATAACCTGCAATTCCTTCATTGAAGTCTTCGTTGCAGGCTACCAGTGCGGTAGCCAGCAAGAAGGAATATAATGATTTTAGTTTCATAAATTTCATTTTTTCAATTTAACAACATTAATCTTCTTTTATCTCAAAGAAATAATAGCATCGGTCAACATCATTGAGTACCACGCGATACTTACCGGCTTGTACCGGAATTTTATTGTCCGTCTTCAATCCGTAGGGGAAAGTATCTCCACCACAATTATCCGTACCAGCAGCATCTGTACGGAACAAGGCTTCACCGTCCGACGTAAATTCGACATCCCCATACCAGATGTGTTTTACAGAAGTATTTTGAGTTAATGTAAGTACTCCGTCGCTACCCCAATTGTTGAAGTCGCCCACAAGTTCCCAGTTTGTAAATTCAGCGGGAGCATCACCTTCGTAAGGTTTCACTTCAATCTTAGCATTTGCAGATCCCGTAGTACTATTAAAAGATACCGTATAGTAGCCATTTGTAGAAATGGATATGGCAGCCGGGTCAGGAGTCCCATCGTCCGGACGGTAACTTACTCCCCATTGTGGAGTCCATTGTCCCGGTGTCTTGACAAACTTCAACTGGTCACCACAGAAATAACCAGTATAAGTAAATTCACCTTCACCTGTAGTAGCGTCATATTTGGCATCTTTCTTCAATGTCATAGGAATAATTTTTTCACCTTCCGCACCAGCATTATTATCCCAAGAACCAACAGCCGTACCTACCATATACCATATCTGCGGAAGCGTCTCGGACACATAGCAAGGATAAACTTTCACTTTAATGGAATTGGAATAGCAAGGTTGGTCCGCCATCGAAGAAAGATAAGCCTTGATTCGTATATATATATCCATTACCTCTTCAGGAACATCCGTTGCTTTCTTCCAGCCTTTCAGCAATCCGATAGCCTTGGCAACTCCTTTGGCACTGGCTTCAATATCTACCGTAGTAGAAATATCCTCCACAGAACCGTATGTAGCCTTTGCATCCGTCGTAGCATCATTCCATTTGTCATCCAAAGACACTTGCACCTGATAATTTACCGTAGCGGTATATCCGTAATCCGGTTGTTCTTTCACACTGAAATACATTTTATCAGACTGTTCCAATGCAATCGGATTATTAGCATTGACAGATTCGTAAAGTGTAAATCCTTCCGGCATCTTTACGGTAGGATTGGAGTCACGGTCGCTTTCGCAAGCCGCGAGCAACAGCAATCCTGTACACAACGAAGCCAATATATTTATTTTTTTCATATTCTTTCTTATTAAGACATTAAACTTTTAGATTAATAACCCGGATTCTGTTTCAAATTCGGATTAGCATTCAAGTCATTGACAGGTATCGGATAGAGATTACGATATTCGGGGAAAGAAGTACCACTCATGGAGCCGCCTTTCCAATCCCAATTATACTCGCTCTGACCTGCAAACTTTCCGAAACGAATCAAATCCATACGGCGACGGCCTTCGAAGTAGAACTCACGTGCCCACTCGTCACAAATTTGCTCAAGCGTATATGCATCCTTTTCTTCCGCATTTGCTCTTTTCCGCAATTCATTGATTGCATCCGCTGCTTTTTCCGGAGTAACCGTACCTCCCGCACCTCTGGTCACAGCTTCCGCATAAGTCAGATAAGCTTCTGCTGCACGCATGAACGGAACATCCATATCCGGGAAAGCACTGTCTGATGTTTGGCCACCATCGGCACGAACATTTGTGAACTTAGCGCAAGAGAAACCTTCTGCAAAGTCTTTATTCTTACCGGTAGACACCGTACGACCTTTACCGAAAAGCAAAGCACGATCATCTTTAGCTGCAACCGTCATTGCCACCTCATCCACTAAAGGAGCAGATGCAGTGTTCGGGAAGAATTTGGCAACCAACGTTTCACAACAACGAGGACCTTTCCACTCTTCCGTACTTCCGTAGTTATTCATATCTTTCTTGTGCGTACCGGCAATAAGGAAGTGAGAAACACCCCAGCTGCGGGTTTTTCCACCATCCTGCAAGATAGGAAGAATAACTTCATTAGGAGCCAAGTTATTAGGATTGCCGTCTACCGCTCCACCGTTGTCTGCCATAAATAAATGCTTATAAGGCTTACAAAGCGAGTATTGAGACTTCATCACTTTCTCTGCATAAGTTGCAGCTTCCGTCCACTTGGCAGTACCGGTATAAACTTCTGCATTCAAATACATACGCGCAAGGAGCAGCCATGCAGCCGCCTTATCCACGCGTCCGTAGGTGTTTGTCTTAGGCTCTTTCAAGTTAGGTTCAGCCTTTTTAATCAATTCATCTTCAATATAGGCAAACAACTCGGCGCGCTTCATCTGTTGAGGATAAACATCATATTCAACCGTTTCACTAAAAGGAACGTTGCCAAACAAGTCCATCAGATAGAAATAGTTGAGCGCACGCATAAAACGTACTTCCGCACGCATCACCTTTTCTTCATCGCTTGCCTCATCGGAAGTATTTTCCAAGAACCAGTTACAAAGAGTTATGTCAAAATTCAGTCTATAATAAGCTCCGGTAGTGATTTCATTGGAAGCTCCCCATGTGTAACTAATCAGAGAAGGCAGACCGGGGTCATTCCATCCGGCTACGATAGCCTCATCAGTCACCAATTCGTTGGCACACCAAGTCATGCGGTAAAATGCAGATGTACCTTCATCAATATCATCCACGTCACCATCACCATCGGCTCCCTTTTGTCCAGTCAGCCCCAAAGTGGCATAAACTTTATTAAAGACCGCATCTCTGTCAAAATCCATTTTCGTACTCGGGTCAATGGGAGTTACATCCAAATCATTGATACACGAGTGAAGTCCCAACGTCAATGCTAACGCAGCAACAGGTACTAATGATTTTAAATATTTGAAGTTCATAATTATCAGTTTTAAAGATTAAAAGTTAAGGCTTAAACCCAAGAGGGAAACTAAAGGACGAGGATAGATACTATTGTCTATACCACCATTAATTTCCGGATCCAGTCCTTTATAGTCTGTAATGGTAAATACGTTCTGTACGGTAGCGTATACACGTCCGGATATGTTTTTACCGAACAATTTGTCAAAGCTGTAGCCCAATGTAATGTTATCACACTTCAGGAAAGAAGCATTCTGTACATAGTAGTCGGACATATAATAATTACCGACACCCTGGAAATTGTTTGCCAACACCATTTTGGGACGATTGCTCAAGGCATCAAACGAGTATATCACAGTCGATTTACAATTGGAGTTGCCTGCTTCCACATCATTATAAACATAGTTATTGAAACTTGCACGTAGAGAAAAGTTAAAGTCCCAATTCTTATAAATCAGTTTGGAAGTCAATCCCATAAGCACATCTGCCGTCGGTTTCTTATAGAAGTAACGGTCTTTATCATTGATGATACCGTCACCATTACGGTCAACATATTCATTTTCCAACGGTTTTCCATCCTCGCCATACACCTGCTGGTATACGTAGAATGAGGAAGCCGCATGTCCCACAGCATGAGCTTGGATTGTATTACCCGTACCGGAAGAGATACCGCCGGTAGGAACATAATAACCTTCACTGTCACCGGAAGTCAGTTTGGTGATTTCATTCTTATTATAAGTGATGTTGTATCCCAATTCCCAACGCCAATCTCTTTCCTGAATCACTTTGGCATTTACGGAAAACTCAACACCACTATTTTCCAAAGAACCGATATTAGAGAGCACTTTGTTCTTGAAGTTTGTACCTGCTGCCACATATACGCTGTTTATCAAGTCATCAGTCTTGCGGAAGTAGTAATCAACAGACCCGGTGAAACGTCCATTGAGGAAACCGAAGTCCACCCCTGCATTATAAGTAGTAGTCTCTTCCCATTTCAGGTCGGGATTGTAAGCGCCCGGACGGTAAGTGATACCGTTACCCACGATAGGATAATAAGCGTAGTCCTTATTCTGGATATAAGTAGCCAATGTAGGATAGTCGCTACCGATATTCTGCTGACCGGTAATACCATATCCCAAGCGGAGCTTCAAATCAGACAGCCACTCTACATCCTTCAAGAAGCCTTCTTCCTTCAGTTTCCAACCGAAAGCGAATGACGGGAACAAAGACCAACGGTTATCCTTGCTGAAACGTGAAGAGCCGTCGTAACGCACAGTAGCAGTAAACAAGTATTTATCCAGTAAAGTATAGTTGGCGCGACCAAAGAAAGAAACCAAGAAATTTTCCGTAGCCCACTCATTTACTGTAGGCGAGTAAGCCTTCCCTGCCATGCTTTCTCCTGTAGCTTTATCTACCACGGTAGTGGTGGAAGGATACAAGCCGGCATAATAACTATTGCCTTTGCGGTGGAAGTGCTGCCATTCATAACCGCCCATTACATCAAAATGATGCTTTTCATTAAAGTCTTTTGAATACTGAGCATACATATTCAAAGAAAGATTGTACTTATCCGTCTCATCAAAACCTGTATTACCATAGTAGTTGTTTTGAGCGGAATACGGACTCCAGCTCGTTTCTTGTTTACCGGTAGACAAATCCATACCTCCACTTACATGCAGACGCAGATCTTCCAGTCCGTGCACTTTGTAGTCCAATTCCAAATTACCGACCAACGCCTTAGATGTAGCACGGTCGTCCTTCTGGTTCAATGAAGCTACCGGATTGTAGGCAGCTTGCGAGTTCTTATAATAGTTCCACTCGCTGTCACCCAAAGTGTTTTTACCTTTATCATCAAATGCTGAAATATACCATTGAGAATAACCGCCGAAATACTTCTGGTGGATTTCATTGTCAGAATAAATAGGCTGGGTGGGGTCATAGGAAGCCGCAGTGCCGATTACACTTCCGTCAGCATAACGATTCTTGGCATACATACCTTTCAAGTTTGCATTCACCTTTAAATGGTCTTGCAAAAAAGAAGGAGCAATATTGACAGATGCCGTATAGCGCTCGAAGTTTGAAGTCTTGACAACACCATTCTGGTTGGTATAGCCGAAAGATACACGATAAGGCATATTCTTTAAACCACCCGAAATTGTAAGATTATGATCCGTACTTACTGCCATACGGTAGATTTCATCCTGCCAGTCCGTATTGGCGGTACCCAGCTTGCGGTAAGCATCATTGTCCTTACCTTCCCAGATTTCCTCTACAAAAGCACGAAATTCGTCACCGTCCATTACGTCAAGTGTCTTCTTTACGTTACTGAAAGAGACATTACCGTCATAAGAGACACGCGGTTTGGAACCTGCCTGACCTTTCTTAGTAGTAATGATAATAACACCGTTGGATGCGCGAGAACCGTAAATTGCCGTAGCAGAAGCATCTTTCAGTACCGTAAAACTCTCGATGTCGTTAGGATTCACCATAGACAAAGGGTTGGACAAACCTTTCACACCATTGTTATCCATAGCCAAACCGTCAATTACAATCAACGGATCATTTTCGGCAGAAAGAGAAGAACCGCCACGTACACGAATCGTAGCACTACCACCCGGAGTTCCACCATCGGATATGACGCTTACACCGGCAATCTTACCGGTCATCATATCTTGTGCATTCGTAGTCAAACCCTTGTTCAACTTATCCGGTTTAATGGCTGTTACAGAACCGGTAGCATCATTCTTTTTCACTGTACCGTAACCAATGACCACGACCTCGTTCAGCAGTTCCGCATCATCCTGCAGCGTTACTACCACCGATGAGGTTGCCGGAACTTCCTGCGTCTTATAGCCAATAAAAGACACGATCAATGTAGCTCCTCTAGGGACAGACAACGTGAAGTTACCATCCAAGTCTGTGATTGTACCGTTTGCGGTATTTCCTTTTTCTACGACATTAGCACCAATCACACCACCTAAGGCATCTTTCACATGCCCTCTCACTGTGATGTTCTGTGCATAAACGCCAACTGACAAGAATAACCCTAACAATAAGGGAAGAATCGTTCGATAGATTCTAAGATTAACTTGCTTCATGCATTTAAAAATTAAAGTTAACAATATTAATTATCTATATGTATATTCAAATAACGTTTCAGTATATTAACCTTATTACAGAACGTACTTCAAATACCTTATTATGATACAACAAATGTATGCCATATTATCGAGTAAAAAATAAAGATGTGATAAAAAGTGCAGCAAGAAGAGTGCAAACGATTGCATCACATTTTCGGTCTCCGACTGTGGGATTAGCGAACAAAAACAAAACGGCAACTGTTACAGGGAGCTGATGGAAAAACCAACAGCATAGTAGGAAAAGTTAGTATACACCATAGAAAATGCTACTCGGAACGATATAAAACTTCGTTTTCCAATTGGGGGCTCTACGGTTGCCAATTGCGGGCTGTCGGGCACACAGTTGGCAACCGTAGAGCCCCCAATTGGAAAACGAAGTTTTGCATGAGGCAAAAGCACAAAACAGATAAGAGAAAGAGACAAAAAGCACAAAGGACAGCTTGTTTATGCACAAGGCATAGAGCCCAATCAGTGCTTTGTGCCGGCAGATAATACGATTCTTCCTGTCCGCAAACCCTTTGCCTTCGCTTCAAAAACAATCTCACCTGATTGCTCACCGCTTTGCACAATCGCCGTCAGCTGTCCGCTGAAGGCAGGCATTTCAGGCAGATGGAAAAGGTCGAGACTGGTGGCATCGCCATTGGCAGCGGCGCGATAACGCCCCGCCCCTTTTACAGAGAAAGATACAAGACGATTGTCCGAAGGGCAAAGATTGCCATCCTTATCCACAATGCGGACGGTGATGTATGCCAAATCCTTACCGTTTGCAGCAAGCCGGGTACGGTCTGCCACCACTTCCAAATGATGAGGTTTGCCGGCAGTACGGATTACTTTTTCCTCTACCGACTTACCGGAAGCGTCATAGGCCACAACTTTCAGTTCTCCCGGTTCATAAGGAACGTCCATCCACATCAAGCGATAGCGACGTTGCAAAGCAAGCGAATCTTTACCCTGCAAGGCTTCACTCTCCTGTGCCGTCAATTTGCGTTGCTTTCCGTAACTCTTGCCATTAACAAACAGCTCGGCAGCAAGATAGCTGGTGTAGACAAAAACAGGCGTATTCTCTCCTTCCCTTCCCGGCCATGTCCAATGCGGAAGGATGTGCAACGTGTTTACCTTCTTGTTCCAAATGCTGCGATACAGGTAGTAACGGTCTTTTGGTATACTCGCCAAATCTATAATGCCGAATACGGAACTATGGCTGGGCCATGCATCCGTATCGTATGGAGAAGGCTCACCCAAATAGTCAAAGCCTGTCCAAACAAATTGTCCGATAGTCCAATTGTAGTCATCCGCCAAGGCAAAGTCCATATCGGGAACATTGGACCAGCTGCAGCACTCTACATCATAACCCGAACATTGATGGTCGTCATACTGCGCACCGGCACGCTTCTCCACCGGGAACTTATACACACCGCGTGAGCTGACAGTAGATGCCGTTTCCGAACCGAGAATGACGTTCTGCGGGAGTGCATTGTAAGCCTCTATATAACGATGAGCACGGTAATTAAGCCCGGGTACGTCTATCATAGCGGCAAAACCGTTTTCCAAAACACAGGATACCTGATCCATCCCGCACGTAACAAGACGTGTAGGGTCTTCCCGATGACAGATGTCCTGCAAGAAAGAAGCCACTTTATATCCTTCGGGACTGCATTGCGTAGGCACTTCATTGCCAATGCTCCACATTACCACACTTGCATTATTACGGTAATGACGCAACATATTCACCATATCCCGTTCCGCCCATTCATTGAAGTAGCGGTGGTAACCGTTTTCGCATTTGGCAATGTCCCATTCGTCAAAAGGCTCTATCATCATCATAAAGCCCATTTCATCACAAAGTTCCACTAACTCGGGAGCGGGCATATTGTGCGAAGTACGGACAGCGTCGCAACCCATATCTTTCAATAGCGTAAGTTGGTGGCGAAGGGCAGCCACATTAACGGCAGCACCCAGCGGACCTAAGTCATGATGATTGCAAACGCCCTGAAACTTCCGGTGTCTGCCATTCAGGAAGAAACCTTTATCCGCCACAATCTCTATGCTACGGATACCGAAACGGGTGGTATATTCATCCACTTGCTTACCGTCCGCATATATTTTAGAAAATGCCTTATATAAATAAGGTGTCTCCGGCGACCATAAGGCGGGAGTATCTATCAGGAAATTCTGTTCAAAGGGTTGGCCGTGGTTTATCTTACGGGTATTGTCTTTTACGGCAACCACCTTGCCGTCCGGCGAAATAATCTCCGTCACAATACGAATATTATCTTCTCCCGCATTGGCAACTTCGGTGCGCAGGTACACGGAAGCATATTCGGAAGATACATGCGGAGTGGTGAGTTGCGTTCCCCACACCGGAACATGTATACGTTCTGTTGTCACCACATGAACATTACGATACAGCCCCGCACCGGGATACCAACGGGAGGATTGCGGCTTATTCTCCAGACGGACAGCCAACACATTATTCTTACCGTCCGCATTAAGCAGTTCCGTAACGTCGCAGTGAAAAGAGTTGTAACCAAACGGCCAGAAACAGGCTTCTTTTCCATTGACATAGACGCGGGCTTCACTCATTGCCCCGTCAAACACCAAAGCTGTCTGTTTACCGGCAGGGACATCAAACTTTGTGCGATACCAGCCAATACCCACATAAGGAAGTCCTCCGGTACGCCCCGTCTTAACGGATGCCTTTTCCTCAAAATTCTGTGCAACGGCAACATTCTGCAAATCATGGTTGCGGTCGAAAGGTCCGAAAATGGCCCAATCATGCGGCACGGTAACCGTCTCCCACTTACTGTCGTCAAACTTCGGTTCTACAGCGTTCACTATATCCCCTTTAGTAAATCTCCAGTTCTTTTCAAGCAAATATTCCGAACGCTGAGCTACTGCCGGCAAAGAGAGAAGCAGACTCAGTAAAACAAGACTTATTAGTTTCTTCATGGAATCAGTATTTTAATATTTCTCACTCTTTGAAAGCATCCATTATTATTGTTGGTTTTCCGTCGTCCGTAAAAGCTCCCAGACGATATTGTCCGGGCTTACATTCCGGTTCCCAGTAAAAGACGCCTTTACAACGACCGTCAGTATTGTTGCGGCACTCTTCTATAATACGACTTAATTGTTCCTTACCTTCCTTTAGTACAGAGTCACTTGCCAAGTTACCCTGATCGTCGGCACATTCCATACCGGTTTCCACTACCATTACGTCACAATCATATCTCTTACTTACACTCTTGATATTAGCAATGCAGTCCGTTATGGTTTTGGCGGCTGTATATTCAGGATGCTCCATCCGGGTCCAATACGGATAAAGTGACATACCTATCATATCCCACTTACCGCCATTCTTTTTCAACTCGTCAAAAAACCAAGTATACAATTCATTATCGTAACCGTTATCCAAATGAACTATAACGATGGCATCTTCAAATACCTCCTTTACCGCATCATAACCGACATTGATGAATGCTGCCAGATTGGATGTATTCTTGTAATATTTGATTGCCGTAGAAGTGCTTCCGGAATCTTTCACATCACACTCCCTAATGTTATAGGAAGCACCGCTCAAAGCGGCATCCTCATCCCACAACATACCCGGACGTATCTCATTACCTACTTGTACCCATTTAGGGGTAATCCCCTTCAACTTCAACGCACTAAGTACATCACGAGTATGCTCGCCAACTGCCTTCTTCAAGTCTGTCAAATTCATGTTTTTCCAAGCTGCCGGCTTATGCTGTTGTCCGGGATCTGCCCACCAATCGCTATAATGGAAATCTATCATCACATCCATGCCAAGCTCTTTGGCACGTTGAGCTTTTATCAACATATCGGCTTTATTGCACCAATTATCGTGTTTCTGAGGGTTCACCCATACACGCAAACGCACGGCATTCAGTCCCAGTTCTTTCATCAGAGCGGTACATTCACGCTGCTCTCCGGACGCATTATAAAACTTATGCCCTTTAACTTCCAATTCCGTTATCCAACTGATATCCGCACCTTTAGCAAACACCTCGGAAGGTGAAGGCTCCGGAGTAGAGCCTGAAGATGACTTTGTTTCTCCTCCGCCACAGGCAAGGCAAAAAAAAGTAAATACTATTAAAGACACAAATGCACTTATGTTTCTCATAATTCAACTGATTAGATTATTTATCGCTGACAAATATAAAAAAATAGAACACAAAGCAAGAGCTGCAGGTTTACTTTAACTTTGTCAAATCGTATGCAATCGTTTGCACTGTTTCATAATCCAATAACATTCAACCTGTAAGAATGTATCGTATCAATCCATTATTTTTGCATACAAAATTGTTAAAGCCTGCTTGTTTTTCTTGTCAGGCATTTCTATTTCTGTTACCTTTGGCTGAAAAAGAAACAATACTAATGAATAAACCGCAGATAACCATCAAGGACATTGCCCGTGCCTTGAATGTCTCTCCTTCCACCGTGTCGAGAGCGCTCAAGGATAATCCGGACATCAGCCGGGAGACTCGTGACCTTATCCATGCTTACGCACGCGAACATAACTACAAGCCCAATGTGCTTGCCGTCAACCTTCGTTCGAGTCGCAGCAATACGATTGGTGTGATTGTGCCGCAGCTGGTACATCATTTCTTTTCATGTGTATTGAGCGGTATTGAGACTGCGGCAGCCGAAGCCGGTTACAATATAATCGTGGCGCAAAGCAACGAATCATACGGACAGGAAGTAAAGATAGTTCATTCTTTCCTTGCTGCCCGCGTCTGTGGTGTTATCGCCTCTCTTGCCAAGAATACGGAACAATACGATCATTATCAGGAATTATTAAATAACAATATTCCAATTGTCTTCTACGACCGTATCTGTACAGGGCTGAAAACGGAACGGGTGGTTGTCGACGACTACGCCGGTTCATTTGCCGCCGTAGAGTACATGATTCAGACCGGATGCAAGCGTATCTTCTTCTACGGAGCCGACCCTCATCTTGAAATCACCAAGAACCGGCGTAACGGTTATCTGGATGCCATGAAGAAGTACAAGATTCCCGTAGACGACAGCATGATTAAGCTATGTGACAATCGCGAACGGGCCATTGCCATAACACCTGATTTGTTGGAAAGCGACAACCGTCCCGACGGTTTCTTTGCAATCAATGATGAAACGGCATCAGGTATATTGTATGCCTGTAAGCTGGTCGGATTAAAAGTTCCGGACGAGGTTTCCATCTGCGGTTTTACAGACGGAGCCATCGCCCAAAGCACCGACCCGAAATTGACGACAGTGGAGCAACACGGAGAAGAGGTCGGCAAGAGCGCCTTCAGTATCCTTACCGACAAGTTGGAAGGAAGTGAAGAGAAAAGCACCAACAAGATTGTACGAACCAATCTGGTAGTCAGAGGAACAACAAAATGAAATCACAATCAACCGAATTTATCTATAAACTAATATCATAAAAAACAAAAAAGCAATGAAAGTAAAACCCGATTTAAGTTTCTGGAAACTGTGGAACATCAGCTTCGGTTTTTTTGGTGTACAGATTGCGTATGCCCTGCAAAGCGCGAACATAAGCCGTATATTCTCCACTTTAGGAGCTGACCCGCACAGTTTGAGTTATTTCTGGATATTACCACCGTTGGCAGGTATCATAGTGCAACCCATCGTTGGGGCTGCCAGCGACAAGACTTGGACACGATTCGGACGTCGTATCCCCTATTTATTCATAGGTTCGCTGATTGCAGTGCTCGTAATGTGCCTTCTGCCCAATGCGGGCAGCTTCGGTATGGCGGTAAGTACGGCCATGATTTTCGGCTTGGTATCACTGATGTTTTTGGATACCTCTATCAATATGGCTATGCAACCGTTCAAGATGATGGTGGGTGACATGGTGAATGAGAAACAGAAAGGACTCGCTTACTCCATCCAGAGTTTCCTATGTAATGCCGGCAGCTTGGTGGGGTATTTGTTCCCGTTTATATTTGCATGGATAGGTATCAGCAATACGGCACCGCAAGGAGTAATTCCCGATTCTGTAATCTATTCGTTCTACATCGGAGCGGCTATTTTGATATTCTGCGTTATTTATACGACAGTCAAAGTCAAGGAAATGCCGCCTGCCGAATATGCCGAATATCATGGCATCACGGAAGAGCAGGAACATGAGAAAATCAATATGCTGAAGTTGCTGGTTAAAGCGCCGAAAGCCTTTTGGACGGTAGGACTGGTACAGTTCTTCTGTTGGTTTGCTTTTATGTTTATGTGGACATACACCAACGGCAGTATAGCTGCAAATGTTTTTGACGCTCCCACTGTGGAACACACTGTAAACGGCATCAGCAAAATAGTTCTTGACACCAAGAGTCTGCAATATCAGGAAGCCGCCAACTGGGTAGGTGTATTGTTTGCCGTACAAGCCATCGGTTCAGTGCTTTGGGCAGTCTGCATTCCCATATTCAAAGACCGCCGCTTCATCTATGCACTAAGCCTTGTATTGGGTGGTATCGGCTTCATATCCACCTATTTTGTACATAGTCAATATGTACTGTTCATATCTTTCCTGCTGATAGGTTGTGCATGGGCTGCCATGTTGGCATTACCCTTCACCATTCTGACCAACGCTCTGTCCGGCGGGCATATGGGTACCTATCTCGGACTGTTTAACGGAACAATCTGTATCCCGCAAATCGTGGCCGCAGCATTAGGAGGAAGTATCTTGGCGCTGTTTACACCGGAAGGAATGCTCCCTCCGGAAATCAATATGCTGGTAATGGCAGGTGTGATGCTCATTATCGGAGCTGTTTGTGTATATCTGATAAAAGAAACCAAGGGAGAAAAAGCATAAAGACAACAAAAAAAGACTGCCATGAAGAAATACCTTAAAACTGACGAATGGAATATTATAGAAGATAGTTTTCAAGCCGACCATATGCGATGGTCCGAAAGCATATTCAGCCTTGGAAACGGCCGTTTCGGGCAACGGGGATATTTTGAAGAACCATACAGTAGCGACAGCTATCGGGGCGCATTCGTGGCAGGTATCACATTTCTGGATAAAACCCGTGTAGGCTGGTGGAAGAACGGATTCCCGCGATTTTACACACGTATCCCCAATGCTCCGGACTGGAGCCGCATCAGCCTGCGCCTTATTGACGAGGAACTGGACTTGGCCCAATGGGAGGTAGACAGTTTCAACAGACGCCTTGATATGAAGGCGGGTATCTCCTACCGGGATGTGGAAGTAACTTCTCCGCGAGGCCACCAGCTCCGCCTGCACGTGGAGCATATCACAGATATGGCACATCCCAATCTCTGCCTTATAAAGTACAGCGCTACATCTATCAACTATGCCGGTAAAATATCTCTTGTACCGACCTTTAACGGTGACATCGTGAACCAAGCCGACCATTCTGATGAAAAGATATGGAATATACTTCGTTCCGGCGCCACCAGTGATTGTGCCTATCTATGGACACAAACCAGACGGGAAGATGCGCAAATATGTTACGCCATGACCTATCAGTTCTTCAAGAACAACAAAGAGACATTCGCCAACCCGATACGGATAGAGAAAGAAAAGCAAACCGGTTTCAGCGTAGGCATAGAAGTGAAACCGGGAGATACCGTAACACTCATTAAATACACAGCCATTGCATCGTCTCTTTACTATGAACGGCAGGACTTGATAGAGGAATCCGTATCCGAGGCCCGTAAAGCCAAAAGTACGGGTTGGGATGTTTTGGTACAGGAGCACCGGGAAGCCTGGCAAGAGATATGGGATGAGGCTGATGTTACGATTGAAGGAGACCCGGAAGCCCAGCAAGGCATACGCTATAATATCTTCCAACTCTACCAGACCTACCGGGGAGATGACCCACGCCTGAATATCGGTCCTAAAGGCTTCACCGGAGAAAAGTATGGCGGAAATACTTACTGGAATACCGAATTGTGCTGTGTGCCTTTCTTCCTGCTTTCTACCCCGAAAAAGATTGCCGAGAACCTGCTGATGTACCGCTATAAGCAACTGCCCAAAGCCATTGAAAATGCACGTAAGTTAGGATTCGATAATGGCGCCGCCCTATTTCCGCAAGTCACCGGCAACGGAGAAGAATGCCATAGCGAATGGGAAATCACCTTTGAAGAGATTCATCGGAACAATATGATTGTCTATGCCATCCTGCAACATTCCACTCTTACCGGTACACTGGATTATATCGCTCATTACGGATTGGAAGTAATGATAGCCGTCAGCCGCTTCTGGAGCCAGCGGGTATCTTTCTCACAACCCAAACAAAAATATGTTATCTTGGGAGTTACCGGACCCAATGAATATGAAAACAACGTGGACAACAACTGGTATACCAACTACTCTTGTATGCGTTGCCTCAGAACCACTCTCAGCTTCCTCGAAATCATCGCACGACAATATCCTGACGAATATGCCCGCATACGCCGCATCACCCAACTGAATTATGCAGAAGAGAGTGAACGTTGGCGGGATATTATCGAACGGATATATCTGCCGGAAGACCCGGAACGCGGCATTTTCATCCAAAACGACGGCTATATGGATAAGGTTCTGCAAAGCACCGATGCCATTCCCGATGGCGAGCGCCCCATCAACCAGTACTGGTCGTGGGATCGTATCTTACGTTCCTGCTACATCAAACAGAGCGATGTTCTCCTTGGTCTATACCTCTATTATTTCAACTTTGACACGGAAACCATCCGCCGCAACTTCGAGTTCTACGAACCAATGACGGTGCATGAGTCTTCCCTCTCTCCGCATATCCATTCTATTCTTGCCGCACGCATCGGAAAAGTAGAGAAAGCGTATCAGCTATTCTTACACGCCACCCGCCTCGACTTGGACGACTACAACAACGAAGGAGACGAGGGACTGCATATCACCAGTATGCCGGGTAGCTGGCTGGCCATTGTACGAGGGTTTGCAGGATTGCAGATTCAGAATGACACACTTAAGATAGCACCCGTCATACCGGAGAAATGGAATAGTTATTCGTTTAAAGTGAATTACTTAGGCAATACACTGCATATACAGATAAGCAAAGAGATAAAAATCAGCCTGACCGCCGGAAGCCAACTGAACATACAGGTATATCAAAACGTTTATGAATTAAGACAAGGGTTGGATTTGACCGTCAACCTCAAAGACTTGTCTTAATCGGAATAAATGAAGAAAATGTATCTGTTCGCCTTGGCGGTGACGTTCATCATTACGTCCTGCGGGCAAAAAGAGAGGGAAGAAACCACCCTCGTTCGACCTGTGAAAACCGCTACCGTACGTTCACAGTCAGTAATTCTCAAGGATTTCTCCGGCATGGTAGAAGCGGTGGAATATGTGAAACTGGCATTTCGTGTCAGCGGACAAATCATCAATCTTCCGGTAGTGGAAGGACAAAGAGTAAGGAAAGGACAATTGATTGCCGCCATCGACCCTCGGGATATTTCCCTGCAGTATGCCGCCGACAAGGCTGCCTACGAAACCGCTGCCGCACAGGTTGAGCGCAACAAGCGGCTACTGAGCCGCCAAGCCATATCCCTGCAGGAGTACGAAATCAGTGCAGCCAATTATCAGAAAGCCAAATCCGCCTACGAGTTATCCACCAACAATATGCGAGATACGAAACTGCTCGCCCCTTTCGACGGCTCTATCGAAAAACGTCTGGTAGAGAACTATCAGCGTGTAAATTTGGGAGAAGGGATTGTACGGCTGGTAAATACACAGAAACTCCGCATAAAATTCACCGTACCCGATGATTACCTGTACCTGCTTCGTGCCAAAGACGCCACGTTCAAGGTGGAGTTCGATACTTATAAGGGTACGATATTCAATGCCAAACTGGAAGAATATCTCGATATTTCAACAGACGGTACGGGCATCCCGGTTACCATCACCATCGAAGACCCTGCTTTTGACCGTGCCGTATATGATGTGAAGCCCGGATTTACCTGTAACATCCGTCTCGCCTCGGACATCGCTCCTTTTATAGAGGAAAAGCTGATGAATGTACCGCTAAGCGCCGTATTCGGTGACAGCGAGAACAAGAACACCTACGTATGGATAGTGAAAGATAACAGAGTAAGCCGCCGCGAAGTAACCGTATATTCACCGACCGGTGAAGCCAATATTCTCATCTCCAAAGGGCTAAAACCGGATGAAACTGTTGTTATCGCCGGAGTATACCAACTCGTAGAGGGGCAGAGAGTAAAAGAGGTAGAGTAACAGCCTGTCCCCTATCACTTTATAACTTTATCACCTTTTAGATATGAACTTAGCCAAATATTCATTAGACAATACAAAGATTGTCTATTTCTTCCTTGCTATGTTGCTCATCGGCGGCATATTCTCATTCGGCCGTTTGGGAAAGAAAGAAGACGCCCCCTTTGTCATCAAGACGGCGGTCATTATGACACGCTATCCCGGAGCCGAACCCGCTGAAGTGGAACGACTCATTACCGAACCCATCTCCCGCGAAATACAGAGTATGAGCGGAGTATACAAGATAAAGTCAGAGTCCATGTACGGACTTTCCAAGATTACGTTCGAGCTGCAGCCTTCGCTCTCCGCAGCATCTATCCCGCAAAAATGGGATGAACTGCGTCGTAAGGTTCTCAACATACAACCCCAACTGCCCGCCGGAGCTTCCGTGCCAACGGTATCGGACGACTTCGGCGATGTATTCGGCATTTATTACGGACTGGTCGGAGACGACGGTTTCTCTTATGAAGAAATGCGCAACTGGGCGGAACGTATCAAAACTCAGGTCATCACTGCCGAAGGAGTAATGAAAGTAGCCCTGTTCGGCACACAGACGGAAGTAATCAATATCTTTATCTCCGTAAACAAGTTGGCGGGGATGGGTATCGACCCCAAACAACTGGCAAGCCTGCTGCAATCGCAGAACCAGATTATCAATACGGGTGAAATCGACGCGGGCGAACAACAGCTACGCATTGTCGCCAACGGCACTTATACCACCGTCAACGACATCCGTAACCAGCTAATCACCACTCCCGGCGGTCAGGTCAAGCTGGGTGACATAGCCATTGTCGAGAAGGGCTACATGGATCCGCCCGGCACTATCATGCACGTCAACGGAAAACGGGCTATTGGCATCGGTGTCTCCACCGACCCGCAGAAGGATGTGGTAAAAACCGGCGAACTGGTAGACAAGAAACTCGCCGAACTGCTGCCTCTCATTCCCGTGGGGCTGGAATTGGAAAGCCTTTATCCCGAAAACATCATAGCCAAAGAAGCAAACAATGGCTTCATTATCAACCTGATAGAATCCATTCTGATTGTAATTGTCATCATCATGCTGGTAATGGGGATGCGTGCCGGCGTGCTCATCGGTTCTTCACTGATATTCTCCATCGGCGGTACGCTGCTTATCATGTCATTTTTGGGAGTCGGATTAAACCGCACTTCGCTGGCAGGCTTCATCATCGCCATGGGAATGCTGGTGGACAACGCCATCGTAGTGACCGACAACGCGCAAATCGCCATAGCCCGCGGTGTAAACAGACGGAAAGCGCTGATAGACGGCGCCACCAAACCGCAATGGGGACTGCTTGGAGCAACGTTTATAGCCATCTGCTCCTTCCTGCCGCTTTATCTTGCACCGTCTTCCGTTGCCGAGATTGTGAAGCCGTTATTTATCGTCTTGGCTATCTCGTTAGGATTAAGCTGGGTACTGGCATTGACGCAAACCACCACTTTCGGTAACTTCATACTGAAAGCCCGAACCGGCAACTGCAACAAAGATCCTTACGACAAGCCTTTCTACCATAAGTTCGCATCTGTCCTCAGCCTGCTGATACGCAAAAAATCGTTGACGTTGGGAAGCATGGTCGTATTGTTCATCCTCTCCCTCGTTATCATGGGACTGATGCCGCAAAACTTCTTTCCCTCACTGGACAAGCCTTATTTCCGTGCCGACGTATTCTATCCCGACGGATACGGTATCCGCGATGTAGAGAAGGAAATGAAGAAAGTGGAAGCCCATCTGCTGGAACAGCCGGAAGTGAAACGGGTTTCCGTCACCTTCGGCAGTACCCCTCTACGCTACTATCTGGCATCCACTTCCGTCGGTCCGAAACCTAACTTCGCCAACCTTCTGGTAGAAGTGACAGACAGCAAATATACCAAGGAATATGAGGAGAATCTGGACAGCTATATGAAGGAGAATTACCCCAATGCCATCACCCGCACCACACTCTTCAAACTCTCGCCTGCCGTAGATGCCGCTATCGAGATAGGCTTTATCGGCAATAACACGGATACTTTAGTGGCACTAACCAACCGAGTTCTGGAGATGATGCACCGCGACAAAGACCTTATCAATATACGCAATTCATGGGGCAACAAGATTCCCATATGGAAACCCGTATACAGCCAGGAGCGTGCGCAACCGTTAGGCGTGTCCCGCCAAAGCATGGCGCAAAGCATACAAATCGGCACCAATGGAATGACATTGGGAGAATACCGGCAAGGCGACCAAGTACTCCCTATCCTGCTGAAAGATAATACAACCGACTCATTCCGCATTAACGACCTGCGTACACTGCCCGTATTCGGGACTACGCGTGAAACCACCACACTGGAACAAGTGGTCAGTGAGTTCGACTATCAGTATAAGTTCTCCAATGTAAAGGACTACAACCGCCAAATGGTTATGATGGCACAAGCCGACCCCCGCCGGGGAGTGAACGCCATTGCCGCCTTTAACCGTGTATGGGAACAGGTGCAGAACGAAATAGACGTCCCCGAAGGATATACCATGAAGTACTTCGGCGAACAGGAAAGCCAAACCGAATCCAATGCCGCACTGGCAGCCAATATGCCGCTGACGTTTTTCCTGATGTTCGTCACCCTGCTGTTCCTGTTCAAAACCTACCGCAAACCCATTGTCATATTGCTGATGTTGCCGCTCATCTTTATCGGCATCGTATTGGGACTACTGCTATTGGGCAAGACGTTCGACTTTTTCGCCATCTTGGGCTTACTGGGACTTATCGGAATGAATATCAAGAACGCCATTGTCCTCGTAGACCAGATTGATGCGGAAACGGCTGCCGGAAAAGCGCCACGCGAAGCGGTCATCAGCGCAACGACCACCCGAATCGTTCCCGTAGCCATGGCATCGGGCACCACCATTCTGGGTATGCTGCCGTTATTATTCGACGCCATGTTCGGCGGTATGGCAGCCACTATCATGGGCGGTCTGCTGGTAGCTTCGATACTCACCCTGTTTGTGTTGCCTGTGGCCTACTGTGCGATACAGGGGATAAAAGGATGAAAGAATTTACGATTTGACTATTTACAATTTACTATTTGAATGATGAGAAAAATTATACTTATATTATCAGTAATCGGTCTCGGCATAAGTGCCGAGGCACAGGAAACGCATCTCAGCCGCGAGGCTTATCGGGACAAGGTAGAAGCATACAGCCAATTACTGAAGCAGCAACGTCTGAAAGCCGCCGCAAGCACCGAAGCCCGCAAAATAGTACAGACAGGCTTCCTGCCCAAGATAGACATTACCGCCGAAGGAACTGCCAATTTAAGTCATCTGGATGCTTGGAACAGTCCTGCGGGACAATACCGTCCCTATACCTACCAGGCATTGGCTACATTAGGGCAGCCCCTTTATACAGGCGGTTCACTCATTGCTCAAAAGAGAATAGCCAAAGCCGATGAGGAACTGGATAAACTTGCCATAGAACTGACCCTTGACCAAATACACTACCAGAGCGATGCTGTTTATTGGAATGCCTCGGCCGCATTGGCGACACTCGAAGCTGCCGCTCGTTTTGTAGAGATTGTCAACCGACAATACAGCATCATTCAAGACAGGTTTGACGACGGCGCTATCAGTCGTACGGACTTATTAATGATTTCCACCCGCAAGAAAGAGGCCGAGTTGCAGTTCATCAAATTCCGTCAGAACTATACCCTTGCCTTACAGCAACTCAATATTCTGATGGGAGTAAAACCGGACGCCACAGTAGACAGCCTTTGCGAAATCAGTGCCTACTGTCCGCCCGTTGATTTACTGAGTCTCGACGAAGTATTAGGACGCCGTGCGGACTATGCCGGAACCAGTGTCAGTATTGCCAAGAGCGAAGCGCAACGCAAGGGCGCCCTCAGCCGGTACAATCCCCAACTCAGTATGTTTTTAGCTACCGGATGGGATACCGGTATCGCCTATATGGGACAAGACGTACCTCATACTCCCATTGCGGGGCTCAATCTCAACATCCCCATTTTCCGATGGGGTGCACGCTTCAAGGCCAACCGCCAACAAAAAGCATATATAGGTATTCAGAAACTACAGCAAAGCTATGTAGCCGATAATATTTTGGAAGAGTTGTCCGCCGCTACCACCAAACTGACGGAAACAGAACAGCAGGTAAAGACAGCCCAAGAGAATATGGCGCTTGCCGAAGAGAATCTCGACTTGGTTACGTTCTCATACAATGAAGGCAGGGCAAGCATGGTCGATGTACTTTCCGCGCAACTTTCGTGGACGCAAGCGCAAACCAACCTTATCAACGCACACCTTGCCGCGAAAATGGCAGTAGCTGAATATAGAAAGGCTATCAGTGAATAAAGGCAAGCGTAAAAAATAATGTGTTAAAACTTTGATTGGCAGAATGAGAAATCAATCAAAGTTTTAACACATTATTTTATATCATCAATCCCTTATCCGAGGAACGAAATCAGTACGCCCGCCGCCACCGCAGAGCCGATAACACCGGAAATATTACTGGACATACAGTAATTCAGCACATGATTCTTGGGATCATACTTAGTAGCAATTTCATTACATACACGACTTGCCATGGGCACAGCGCTCAACCCTGTTGCACCAATCAGCGGATTAATCTTCTTCTTGGAGAACAGATTGAATAGTTTCACAAAGAAGATACCGCCCGTAATAGACAAGGCAAATGCAAGGAAACCGCCGATAACGATACCGATAGTAGTCCAGTTAAGGAACGCCTCGCTCGTCATGGTAGCACCCACGCTCAATCCCAGGAAGATGGTTGCCGCATTCATAATGCTGTTGGCCGCTGCATCGAACAGGCGGCTGGTGTCGGAGCCTATTTCCTTAATCAGGTTACCGAACATCAACATACCAATCAAAGGCACCGCCGTCGGTACGAAAAGGGCTACAATGGTAGTAACGGCAATCGGGAAAATAATCTTCAATACACGCAGGTTCTTTATCTCGGTCTTTGAAGGATACAGCTTCTCCTGCTCTTTCATGTTAATCATCAGTTCCTTCTTGCTGCAGAAGAGTTTCACGACCAATGGAATAATAACCGGAACCAACGCCATATACGAGTAGGCCGCAATAGCGATAGGGCCCAGCAAGTGCGGAGCAAGTTTAATGGTAGTAAAGATAGCCGTAGGACCGTCTGCACCACCGATAATGCCCAATGCGCCGGCTTCCTGCGGTGTAAAACCTATCATAACCGCGCACAGCAGCACTGTAAAGATACCAAGCTGTGCAGCTGCGCCGAATATGGAAAGGCGCAGATTGCGGAGCATAGGTCCGAAGTCCGTCAGCGCACCCACACCCATAAAGATAATAGGCGGCAGGAATCCGGTCTTTATCAGCATATAGTAGATGAAGTTCATCAGTCCGAGGTCGTGCGCAATCTCATGCAACGGCATCTCCCAAATGTTCTTCAGCACTCCGTTCACCATTACCATACCGTTTTCATCCGCCTGAATCACGCCCATCTCTCCGCCGGGGAAGTTGGCTATGAGCACACCGAAAGCGATGGGAACCAGCAACAGCGGTTCGTAATGCTTCTTGATGCCCAGATACAGCAAAATGAAGGCAATGGCATACATTACAAGGAACGACGGATCGGCAATGATATTGCTGAACGCCGTCATATCATAAAGTTTTGCAAATATATCTTCCATTATCCAATCTTCATTAATACATCATCTTCAGAAACAGAATCACCCGGGTTGACACAGATAGCGGTAACTGTTCCGCCAAAGTCGGCACGGATAGCATTATAAGTCTTCATCGCTTCGATGTAGCAAAGCAAGTCGCCTTCCTTCACCTTGTCTCCTACCTTGAGCGGAGTTTCCTGCGCATTCTTGGTCAGGAAGAACTTGCCTTCGAGCGGAGCCGCCACTTCCTGTCCTTCACCTACGGGGGCAGTGACTTTCTCGGTAGCGGAAGCCGGCAGGTCTATGTCGCCATAGGCCACCGTCACGCGATAAGCCTGTCCGTCCACCTGTACGGTAAGCGTTTTGGGTTTGGCGTCATCCAAAGGAGATTTATCACGTTCGGCACGGCGTTTTTCCACGTCTTCCAAGAAATCCTCTTTAGCCTTGCCGCTCTTGTAAGCCTCGTATTGCGCCGGATGCATGGCATACTCAAAGAGTTCCTCATCATCCTCTCCGAGTTCCCACTTGTTTTCTTTCATCAGCTTGCGGTACTTATCAAGCGCATCGGGATAATTGTCCTGCGGGTTGCCGTTGAAGAATTTACGTCCCTCACGTTCCGCCTTTTCCACGATTTCGGGTGCAAGCTCACCCGGCAGCTTACCGGCTTTACCCAACAGCATATCCCAAATATCGTCGGCTATCATGCCCCAACGTTCCTTGCCTTTCTCCATAGCCATCACGTTCATCATGGAGAGGTTCTTTACATATTGGCTGAACGGCGTTACCAACGGTGGGTAACCTACACGCGGCCATACATAAGCCACTTCGTTGAAGAGCTTAATCAGCAGTTCGTCTTGCTTCATAAACGGCAGGTTACGTTTAGCCTTATACTTGTTGATAGATTCCAGATTGGATTCCAAGTCCGCCATCAAGCTGCCCATCATGCCGCCCGGAAGTCCCGGACCAATCAGCAACGAGTTCATCAGGCGGTTCTTCGGGCTGATGTACAGGCCGAGGAAATCATCCATAAATTCTTGTATCAGGGCGCGAACCTTCATATAGGCTTCCATATTGACCTCAGGCACTTGGAAACCGGCGTCTTTCAGCATGGCTTGCACACTAAGCAGGTCAGCATGTCCGGTACCCCATGACAACGGTTCCATACCTACATCGATGTAGTCGCAGCCGGCTTCACATACTTCGAGAATGCTCGCCATATTGAAACCGGGACCTGCATGGCTGTGATATTGAATGGGAATTTCCGGATGGGCGGCTTTGATATTGGCCACAATCTTACCCAGAGATACCGGACGACCGATACCTGCCATATCCTTTATACAGATTTCGTCCGCACCCAATTTGATAAGCTTCAATGCCATATCCGTATAATATTCCACTGTATGGATAGGTGAATGGGTGATGCAGAGAGAGCACTGCGAAATCATTCCCGCCTCGTGTGCATAAGTGATGGAAGGAGCGATGTTACGTATATCGTTCAGTCCGCAGAAAGTACGCGTAATGTCCGTACCCTGCGCTTTCTTTACTTTATAAAACAACTTGCGCACATCAGCAGGCACAGGGCTCATGCGCAAACCATTCAGCGCACGGTCCAACATATGTGTCTGGATGCCGGCTTCGTGGAAAGGCTTCGTCCACTCGCGCACAGCTTTATTGGGATTTTCACCAAACAAAAGATTTACCTGTTCAAAACCACCGCCATTCGTTTCTACACGGGCAAAACATCCCATCTCGATAATGGCAGGAGCTACCTTTACCAGTTGGTCTACACGGGGAACATATTTTCCGGCGCTTTGCCACATATCCCTGAATACCAAACTGAACTTAATTTCTTTTTTCATACTAAATTATTCCTGTGTGTGTTTATATAAGATTAGTTATTTCAAATTTTCTCTACTTTCGCTACCTTACCCTTGCCTTGTGTCACTACTGTAACAGCCGCACTGATAGCCGCCATGATATTGCCGGGAATAACCGCAGGAGCATTTGCCGCCTGTTTGGCAGGAGCAACCTCTTCGGGAGCATATTTATTCACAAGAGCAATGAGACCCTTTCCTAAGTAGATAACAATCAATAGGATAGCAAACACTGTTGCCATACCTACCACCATTAGCAGAAGCGCTATGTTTAAGTTTTCCATATTATAATTTATTAGTTATTCTGTCCGATTTATAAAAAATCGTACGAAATTAGCGATAATTCATTAAAGGATAGTGCAATATAATTATAAATAATGCTAAAACAAAAGTTCCCATATTGCCCGGAAGGACAATATGGGAACTCATTTATCAATACTGTAACATTGGTACGGAATGCCGCTCGGATGTTATTAAAGATTATCCTAACGGATTTTCCGCTTCACCGCTCTCAATGTCATCACCGTTACCGCCATTGCCGGAAGCTGAAGTTTTGCCCCACTCTTCCCAGCAAATATTACTGTTTACCATACTACGAGTAACAATCTTATTATTAATGTCTCGTTCTACTTCGGGAATAAAACGGACGCGTACACCCACTATTTGAGAAGCGCTGACCTCCTTAGACGTTTTTACTCCGTTCTTATTGGCGGTAGCTGTATAATAAAAGGTACCGACTCCGTCTATTTTTACCGTACGTCCTTGTGCCATATAAAGAGAAAGTACATTTCCCAAATTCTTGATAATAGCATATGCGTCACCACGAGTTATGGTAGAAAGTAACGCCAATTGATCCGCCACCTGATTACTTGTAACGGCCTTACCCCATGTGATAGATTTTGGATACCACAAACCATTGATTTTTTGCTGAGTTCTTTTATAAAACATAACTGATAATATATTAAGTACATATATAAAATAATTGCAGGTGAACCGGTCATCACCGCCTTGACCGATCAGATTAAAGGCCGATCGAAGCCACATCTTTTTCAAGAAGTAATAAGAAAAAACTCTATCGCGAGGCCTCAACAATTAAGTATTTCGTTTTTCTCAAATTCGATGTTGCAAAGTTAAAGAGCACAAGAAAGAAAAACAAGAAAATCGACTCTACAGCAAATCTTACAAAACAACTAAAAATCAACCAATTGCAAATGACACATCTCTACAATACAACAATAGAAAACTAAATCAAAAATTTAGTTTTCTATGAAATCTCTACCAAAGTACTATATAAAACGCTGATAATAAGTATCACGAAATTAAGACATCTCTACAATAGCACCTATGTGCTATAGAAAGAGCTACTCGGCAATACAACCAAAAGTTGATAAGTAATTAAAATATTACAACAAAACACAAACACCGGATATACTATCTTAATAATGACAGGCTTTGTCGTTATGCAAGGTCACCTCTGTCGTTATACAAGGCTGCCTCTGTCGGCATATGAGAGTACCACAGTCGTTATCTTTAATTCCTTCGACAAGAAGCATTTTTGACGGGACTTTTTTGCAATCTAACTAAATTTATTACAGTTCCGAGTATCTCGTCCGGATTACAACAAAACTTTACACATAGAGAAACAATAAAGCTGTAGAGAATTCTTGAGTAATTGTATAATAGAGTATTTTTAACAGTAAAAAAGAGACTACACGCATCAACACCCGCACACCACCGCATCCACCGTCTCCCCGTTTTTGAACAAAGATTCATCCGACTGTATCAACCGCTTTTTCAAGCGGAACTTCTGCTGGGAGACAGAAGCGGGAGAGACAGCCGTAAGCGTTGCTATCTGCGCATTCGTGAAGCGCAGACGCATCAGCAAGCAAAGCTGAAGGTCGGCAGGTGTAAGTTGAGGAAAACGGAAAGTGAGGCGGTCGGAAATGCCCATATACACTTTATCTGTCAGTTGTCGTAAATGTTCCCACTGAACTTCCGTAAGAAACTTGGGATGGCTGCGCAACCGCTCCACCACCTCATCACTATCTATCAAGGTGGCAGTGAGCGCTTGTACCTGCCCGTCCAATTCGCGGACGCGTTCACCCTCTTTCTCCAACAGCTCCAGCTCGCGAGGAACAGGATGGTCTTCATACTCCTTGAGGCGGGAGCGCAGAGCATTGTTCTCTTCGTGCAGTTGGCTGCCATGAGCCATAAGATTTACCAGCGAGTGCTGTACCTCCTCACGTTCGTCATCTTCCAGTGACATTTCCCGAAGACATTCTTCCAGTTCGGCACGCTCACGCTCATTGTTGAGCAGGCGGTGTTCGTTCTCACTCAAGTCTACAAGATAACGCCGGTGCTTGCGATCATTCGTAAACTTTATATCCCGTATGGAGAGCCAAACGTTCAGACTCAACATCAATGTGGCGAATACTCCCCAAAGGGTGTGCTTCCACCCCGTAGCAGGCATCAGGCGCAGGGGTCTCCCTCCGGATTGCTCTTTCACCTGAGCGTATTCGCGATGCAGTTCGGAAAGCAAACGAACGGTACGGGCACTGTCGGCAGCACCGGACTGTACCAGAGAGTCGGCATGAACAAGAGTTTGTTCGTACTCCAGCATGTCTTTATTGGCAGGGGAAGAACAGGCTGCCACTCCCCACAGGAGAAATAACAGCAGAATAAAATTGAAAAAAGACTTCATGTGCAATCAGAACTCGCTCGTAAAGTGGAACTTTATATTCTTAAAGTCCATCTGCGCCATTTGCAAAACGTAACCGCTGTCTGCCAGGAATACATCCCTGCCTTCACGGTCTTTCGCCATATACTGGTACTTACGTTTCTTGAAAGATTCCAGTTCGGCAGGGTCGTCACTCTCAATCCAGCAAGCCTTGTAGAGGCTCAACGGCTCCCAACGGCACTTGGCGCTGTATTCATTTTCCAGACGGTATTGAATGACCTCAAACTGTAATTGTCCTACCGTACCGATAATCTTGCGTCCGTTGAACTGGTTGACAAACAACTGCGCCACACCTTCGTCCATCAATTGGTCGATACCCTTGGCAAGTTGTTTCTGCTTCATAGGGTCGGCATTTTCAATGTACTTGAACATCTCCGGCGAGAAACTCGGCAATCCTCTGAAGTGGAGCATCTCACCCTCGGTCAGCGTATCGCCAATCTTGAACGTGCCGTTATCCGGCAGGCCGATAATGTCTCCCGCCCATGCTTCGTCGATGGTAGTCTTACGTTGTGCCATAAACTGTGTGGGCGAAGAGAAGCGCATTGTTTTGCCATGACGCACATGCAGGTAAGGCGTATTACGGGTGAACTTACCGGAACATATCTTACAAAATGCGATACATGAACGGTGATTCGGGTCGATATTAGCGGTAATTTTGAAAACAAAGCCTGTGAATTTCGGCTCATCCGGTTCCACTTCACGTTCTTCCGCTTTTACAGGACGGGGGCTGGGAGCTATCTCGACAAAGCAGTCCAACAACTCCTGTACACCGAAATTATTCAAGGCAGAGCCAAAGAATACGGGAGCCAGTTCACCTTTCAGATATTCTTCTACTTGGAAATCGGGGTATACTCCGTCTATCAGTTCCAGTTCGCTACGCAGCTTGTCTGCCAGCGACGAACCAATCTGGTTATCCAATTCTTCCGTATTTACATCTACTTCCACCTTCTCTGTCACCACCTGTTTGGAAGGTTGGTAAAGGTTCAGGTTATGTTCGTAGATGTTATAAACCCCTTTGAAGCGGGCGCCACTCTCGATAGGCCATGTCAAAGGGCGGACATGGATAGAAAGCTCCTCTTCCAGCTCATCCAGCAAGTCGAACGGGTCTTTTGCCTCACGGTCCATCTTATTGATGAAGATAATCACCGGAGTGTTGCGCATACGGCAGACTTCCATCAGCTTGCGCGTCTGGGTTTCCACACCTTTCGCACCGTCCACCACAATGATAACGCTGTCTACCGCCGTCAATGTACGGTAAGTATCTTCGGCAAAGTCCTGGTGACCCGGAGTATCGAGAATATTGATTTTATAATCACGATAATCAAACTCCATTACAGAGGTGGTCACGGATATACCACGCTGTTTCTCAATATCCATCCAGTCCGACGTTGCCGTCTTCTTTATCTTGTTGCTTTTTACTGCACCTGCCACTTGAATCTGACCGCCAAAAAGTAGTAGTTTTTCAGTCAGCGATGTCTTACCGGCATCCGGATGCGCGATAATCGCAAAGGTTCGTCTTCTCTGTATTTCTTGATTTGCCATAACTAGTTATTTTTCAGGCACGGATTACACGGATTTCACAGTTTTTTTAATGTATCAGTATCTTACGCTTTATTTCTGCGCTTAAGCCAAAATTCAGCAATAAACCTACCTGCAAATTTGTACCTTTCAGATAGTTCACCAACTGCCATTCATGTTCCGGTCTTAGCGTAGAAACAGCTTTCAATTTTAAGATAATAGCGTCCTCAACTATCATATCCGTTCTATACGTACCTACTATTCTATTTTTATAATATACATTTAAATCTTTCTGACATTCACATTTCAGTCCTCTTTCTTTCAGCTCAAGGTAAAGTGCATTTTGATACACTTGTTCCAAAAATCCGAATTCCAACGTCTTATGAACCTCGCAAAATGCCGCAATAATCTTCGACGTCAGTTCTTCACACAACATTATTATTCCTCTCTGCGAAATCCGTGTAATCCGTGCCTAAAAATCCAGTCTCTCAATACAAATCTGTAAGCTCTCTTCCCAATGGGGAATCTCTATACCGAAAGTCTTTTTTATCTTCGTCTTATCCAATACCGAGTACTGAGGGCGCGGAGCTTTGGCAGGATACTCATTCGTATGTAACGGGCTGACTTTACATGAAGTGATACCCGCAATGCGGTGAATGGCTACCGTAAAATCATACCATGAACAAACACCTTCGTCACTGAAATGATAAATACCGGAAACAATGCCTTGATTGATTGCCTCAAAGATGGCACGAGCCAAGTCATTGGCGTAAGTCGGCGTACCAATCTGGTCGAAGACAACTCCCAACTTTTCACGTTCTTTGCCCAAGCGAATCATTGTCTTTACAAAATTATTGCCGTAAATAGAATATAACCATGCCGTGCGGATAACCATTGCACGACTACACTTCTCCATAACAGCTTGTTCACCCGCCAGTTTTGTAGAACCATAAACGGAATTGGGACAAGGAGTCATTTCTTCTATATAAGGTATATGGGCGGTTCCATCGAACACATAGTCCGTGGAAACCTGTATCATGGCAGCACCACAAGCCTCAGCCGCAGCAGCCAGATAGCCGGGAGCTATATGGTTCAGTTTATCGCAAAGTTCCGGATTATCTTCCGCCTTGTCTACCGCCGTGTAGGCAGCACAGTTCACAATAACATCCACCTGATTGCCGGACACAAATGCGCGTATGGCTTGCTCATCGCATATATCCAATTCCTGCACATCCGTAAAGAAATAAGTGTGTTGCTGATTTTCAGCGGAGAGCACCCGCATCTCGTTGCCAAGCTGTCCGTTGGCACCGGTTACTAATATATTCATCTTGCTATCTACAATTTATTATCTACTACATATCACTCATATCTCATGCAAATATCCCGTCAGTCATTTTCCAGCTTCAACTCGCCTTTCTTGTCTTTGTCGTAATAGTTGGCAAGTAAGGAAAGGAAACTGCTGATAGCTTCTACCGCCTTGGCAGTACCCTGACTGATTTCCTTTTTCTGCAAACGCAACAACAATATGCCGTAAAGCGCTTCGAAACAAGTTTCCAATTCGGGTTCTTCTTCCTGTCCGCCCTTCTGTCGCAACTCTACAATAAAAGGAAGTGCCTTGAAATACGCTGCATTATAAAAAGGATATTTTGTGGAAGCCAGCAAATCGGCGTGCAGGTCCGTCAAGTTACGAATAACATTACGGTTAATCTGTAAATGCCCTTTCTCCGTCACACCCTCCGCACGCATCATATCTGCAAGATTTCCATACCATTCTTCCAAAGGCGCATGCTCTTCCGCCGGATAGCGGGAAATGATATTACTACGGATAAGGTCGATATCGCACTTGTTCGCACGAATCAAATCTTCCACTTGCCACATATATATAAGGTATTCGGCAATATTCTTTTCTTTCAGTTGCTGTGAAATCTTCACGTTGAGATTTATGATTTATAATTAATACAGTGACTCACCCATCAGCGTAAACACCAGTCCAAGTGCAGATACCACCATGACAATACCGCCGATAATACGATTCAATATCCAAATACCGCGCAAGTTGAATTGCGTACGAACCTTATTGACGAAAAAGGTGATTCCAAACCACCAAGCCAACGCCCCCAAAGCAATGGCAAGATACCCCGTAACGGCCTCAAAGACCAACACGCCCTCGCTCACAAAAGCAAAACGTGCAAAAAGACCTACAAAAAGAAATATGATAAGCGGATTGGAAAGAGTGACAGCGAACGCTGTGATGAAGTTGTGAAAATAAGACCCCTTACTGGTAGATACCGGACGAATGGATTGTACCGGATTGCTGCGGAACGTATAAATACCGAATATCAACAGAAGGATGCTTCCAAACAATTGCAGATAGAATATATTCTTGTTGACATAATCAAATACGAAACTCATTCCGTAGCCTGTCAGCAAAGCATAGGCAATATCGCTCAGTGAAGCTCCTATGCCTGTTACAAAACCATACCAGCGTCCTTTATTTAGAGTACGCTGAATACACAATACTCCTACAGGGCCCAATGGTGCAGACACTATAACACCAATTATGAACCCTTTCCACAATATGTCAAATATGGTCTCTATCTGAATCATGCCTGCAAATATCGGACTTTTTTATGAGACAAGCGAATAGAGTTAACGTTTTTTCGACTGAAAAGGATTATATAAACATAATCTGCCATTATAAACCACGTTCGCTATAGAAAACTTGTATATTTTGCATCGGATTACACAAAAGACTTAAAAGACGTCCTACATACACACATATCAATCTATTATACAACAATTTACGCAAGATATATATTAAGCTATATCTTATAGATAAAAACAAAATATTCAAATATAAGATTAAATAAATCAACTTTTAATTGCATATACATATTATAATTATTACTTTTGTACCGATTAATAAACAGAACATCAAACAATAAAAACAAAAATGAAGAAACGCCACTTATTACCGGTATTCGCACTATGTGCAACCGCAATGTTTTCTTCTTGTGAGAAAGAAGTTTTCAACTCTCAGAAAGCCGAAAGTACAAAGGACTTGAATGTTCCCGCCGACTTTGACTGGAAAACTACCCAAAGCAAGACTTATACTGTCACTTCACCCGTAAATACGGCTGTAAGTTTCTACACCGATGAAAGCTGTACCGATGAGAAATTATTGGTCAAGAACTTTCCGCTGACTGCCAATGAGACAAAAGAAGTTTCATTGGATATTCCCACTTATCTGACTGATATCTATGTACAATATCCTACGGCAAATGGAATGAATACATTAAAAATCAGTACGGATGAGACAACGACACGGGGACACCGAGATATTGTTCTGCCCGAAGGAACGGAAGTATATACCGACGAACAGGCAATAACCCATCATTACTACCCCAGCGGAACCCGTATGGGAACCATCCTTTTCGAAGACCTCTATCCTGCAACAGGAGATTATGACTTCAACGATTTCGTCATCGGCTATAACATTGACGCATTCTACACAGTAGGTAAAAAAGGTTCTTATAATGACGGATTTATCATGAAGTTCCAGATACGCGCCATAGGAGGTGCATTATCCTATCGTCCTGCCATTCGCTTAAAAGGTTTCCCGATGAAGAACCTTAAGGGCGCGGATATAGATTATAGCGGAACAACCCACGAAGGCATTACTTTGGAACTATTAGAAAATCGCAGTGATGACCAAGATGTGATTTTTGTAATCAACGGTACAGAGAAACTTCGTCAAGGTGGTTTCTACAACACTAATCCCGATAAGATAAACAAGGATATGCCGGTAGTAAGCTGTAAAGTAGAGAAGAATAACTTTAAAGAGTCCAATATAGCCACGAGCTATATGTGGCTGGCAGTGGCTCTTCCTCAGTATTTCGACTTCTTCATTCAAAATCCCGACAACAACAACGAGATACACTTCAGAGGTTTCAATCCTACCGATATGAGTCCGCAGGATTCCAATACAGAGTTTAATTCTAAAAAGAATCTGGTTTGGGGCTTCGCCATTCCTGAACTAATGGCACATCCGGCTGAAGGCATTGATATTATTGACGCATACCCAAGCTTTAAAGGTTGGGTTAAAGGTGGAGGAAATGGTAACAAAGACTGGTACACCAAGAAACCGCATGACAAAGTAATTGATTTGAATTAACCGGACTTATTCATCCGATTTATCCAAAATCCTCATATATAAACATCAGCCGATTGAGTTTCCTTAATCGGCTGATGTTTTTTTATTTCCATTTCTTTCTCCCCACCAACGATTTTGTATATCTTTGCAACCAAATCGTAAACTCTTAAATAAAAGTATGATTCTTTTTTTCAGAACACCATCCAAGAGCGTGATTGCCGTAGAATGTGACCACGAACTTACCCAGGCAGACAGCGACAAACTCTGCTGGCTTTTTGGAGAAGCCACCCCCGAAAGTGAAGACAATCTGAAAGGACATTTCGTTGGCCCGCGCCGCGAAATGATTACTCCTTGGAGTACCAATGCCGTGGAAATCACCCAGAACATGGGACTGAGCGGAATTATCCGTATCGAAGAATATTTCCCGGTAAAGGATGAAAATGCAGAGCGTGACCCGATGCTGCAACGTATGTATAAAGGCTTGGACCAAAACGTATTTACGACCAACCGTCAACCGGAACCGATTATCCATATAGATGATTTGGAAGCATACAACGAAAAAGAAGGTCTGGCACTCTCCAAAGAAGAAATGGACTACCTTAAGAAAGTAGAGAAAGACTTGGGACGTCCGTTGACAGACTCCGAAGTATTCGGCTTTGCACAAATCAATTCCGAACACTGCCGTCACAAAATCTTCGGCGGTACATTTATCATCGACGGAGTAGAACAGGAGTCTTCCCTCTTCCAGATGATTAAGAAAACCACTCAGGAAAATCCGAACAAGATTATATCAGCTTATAAAGATAATGTTGCCTTTGCCGAGGGGCCGGTTATCGAACAGTTTGCTCCGGCAGACCACTCCAAACCCGACTTCTTCCAGATAAAGGACATCAAGAGTGTTATCTCCCTAAAAGCTGAAACCCACAACTTCCCCACTACCGTAGAACCTTTCAACGGCGCTTCCACCGGTACAGGCGGTGAAATCCGCGACCGTATGGGTGGTGGTAAAGGCTCATGGCCCATTGCCGGAACAGCCGTATATATGACTTCTTATCCCCGTACAGACGAGGACCGTTCTTGGGAGGAAATACTTCCGGTACGCGAGTGGTTGTACCAGACTCCCGAACAAATCCTGATTAAAGCATCCAACGGCGCCAGCGACTTCGGAAACAAGTTCGGTCAACCACTGATTTGCGGTTCCGTACTCACCTTTGAGCACAAAGAAAAAGATGAAGTTTACGGTTACGATAAAGTTATCATGCTTGCCGGCGGTGTAGGATATGGTACTCAACGCGACTGTCTGAAAGGCGCTCCCGAAGCCGGCAACAAGGTTGTCGTTATCGGTGGAGACAACTACCGCATCGGCTTAGGCGGCGGCTCCGTATCGTCTGTAGATACGGGACGTTACAGCAGCGGCATCGAACTGAATGCCGTACAGCGTGCCAATGCAGAGATGCAAAAGCGCGCCTACAACGTAGTACGCGCACTTTGTGAAGAAGACACCAATCCCGTGGTTTCTATTCACGACCACGGTTCTGCCGGACACGTAAACTGTCTGTCCGAGTTAGTAGAAGAGTGCGGTGGAGTTATTGACATGAGCAAGCTGCCTATCGGTGACAAGACTTTGTCTGCCAAAGAAATCATAGCCAACGAGAGTCAGGAACGCATGGGATTGTTGATTCAGGAAGAGGCTATCGAGCATGTACGCAAAGTAGCCGAACGCGAGCGCGCCCCGATGTACGTAGTCGGTGAAACAACCGGTGACCACCGCTTCGCATTCCAGCAGGCTGACGGTATACGCCCGTTTGACCTTGCCGTAGAACAAATGTTCGGCTCTTCACCCAAAACCTATATGGTAGACAAAACCGTAGAACGTCATTATGAGATGCCGAAATACGAATTGTCACAACTGCATGAATATCTCACCAACGTACTCCAACTGGAAGCTGTTGCCTGCAAAGACTGGTTGACAAACAAGGTAGACCGTTCCGTAACAGGCAAGATTGCCCGCCAACAATGTCAGGGCGAACTCCAGCTGCCGTTGAGCGACTGCGGTGTCGTAGCTTTGGATTATCGTGGTGAAAAAGGTATTGCAACTTCTTTAGGACACGCTCCGCAGGCTGCGCTTGCCGACCCGGCAGCCGGTTCCATTCTCTCCGTCAGCGAAGCATTGACCAACCTGATTTGGGCTCCGCTTGCCGAAGGTTTGGACAGCGTATCTCTGTCTGCCAACTGGATGTGGCCGTGCCGTTCACAAGAAGGTGAAGACGCACGTCTCTATACAGCTGTCAAAGCATTGAGCGACTTCTGCTGCGCCCTGCAAATCAATGTTCCTACGGGTAAAGACTCTTTGTCCATGACACAGAAATATCCCGACGGCAGTAAAGTTATCGCTCCGGGTACGGTTATCGTATCTGCCGGCGGTGAGGTTTCCGATGTGAAGAAAGTAGTATCTCCCGTACTCGTCAATGATGACAAGACTACCCTTTACCATATCGACTTCAGCTTCGACCAGCTGAAACTGGGCGGTTCCGCTTTTGCGCAATCATTAGGCAAAATAGGTGACGAAGTGCCTTGTGTACAAGACGCCGAATACTTCCGTGATGCTTTCTTGGCTGTACAAGAATTAATCAACAAAGGACTGATTCTTGCCGGACACGATATTTCAGCCGGCGGTCTTATCACTACGCTGCTCGAAATGTGCTTTGCCAATGTAGAGGGCGGTATGGAAATCAATCTCGACAAGATGAAGGAGCAAGACCTCATCAAAATATTGTTCGCCGAGAATCCGGGTATTGTTATCCAGATTAGCAACAAGCACAAGGAAGAAGTCAAGAAGATATTGGAAGATGCCGGTGTTGGCTATATCAAAATCGGTAAGCCGACTGATGAACGCCACATCCTCGTAAGCAAGAACGATGCCACTTACCAATTCGGTGTAGATTATATGCGCGATGTCTGGTATTCTTCATCTTATCTGCTCGACCGCAAGCAGTCCATGAACGGATGCGCCAAGAAACGTTTCGAGAACTACAAGATGCAGCCGCTGGATTTGGTATTCCAACCCGAATTCAAGGGTAAACTTTCACAATACGGTCTTGACCCGGACCGCCGTACTTCTACCGGCGTTCGTGCAGCTATCATCCGTGAGAAAGGAACCAATGGCGAACGTGAAATGGCATACTCACTCTACCTTGCCGGCTTCGATGTGAAAGACGTAACCATGACCGACCTTATCAGCGGACGTGAAACACTGGAAGATGTAAATATGGTAGTTTATTGCGGCGGCTTCTCCAACTCCGACGTATTAGGTTCCGCCAAAGGTTGGGCAGGCGCTTTCCTCTTCAACCCGAAAGCAAAAGAAGCGCTTGACAAGTTCTATGCACGCGAAGACACGCTGTCTCTCGGCGTATGCAACGGCTGCCAGCTGATGATGGAATTGGGCCTCATCACTCCCGATCATGAAAAGAAGGGAAAGATGCTGCATAATGATTCTCACAAGTTCGAATCAACCTTCATTGGCCTGACCATCCCTACCAACCGCAGCGTAATGTTCGGCTCCTTGAGCGGCAGCAAGCTCGGCATCTGGGTGGCACACGGAGAAGGCAAGTTCTCATTGCCTTATGATGAGGACAAGTACAATGTAGTGGCAAAATACACCTATGACGAATATCCGGGCAACCCGAACGGTTCCGACTATTCCATCGCAGCCATAGCCAGCGCCAACGGACGCCATTTGGCTATCATGCCTCACTTGGAACGCTCCATCTTCCCGTGGCAGAACGGCTACTATCCCCAGGACCGTGTTCATAGCGACCAGGTTACTCCATGGATAGAAGCATTTGTCAACGCACGCAAGTGGGTGGAAGAAAAGACAAAAAATGACAAAGCGTAAAGCTATAATCCAATAATATGGTAGTGTGCCAAAGCTTCTGCATCAGCAAGAACTTTGGCACATTTCATTTGTTTTCCGATCATTTCCCCGTTCTCCCGCCACCCTCCCACTCCATTTCTCTTTTTTTTGCATATCTCAAACAAATTCACTACTTTTGTGTTAATATTAAGTCCCCCCAAACGTTTATCAAACTCCAAAATTGGCTAATATGAAAAAGCATTTCTTTTTCTTTATTTTCCTGTTATCATCTTTTTTGACCGTTGCTCAAACGTATAAGTACATCGGCGTAGAAGATGGTTTGAGCAACAGGCGGGTGTATGCTATTCAAAAAGGGCCTAAAGGCTATATGTGGTTCCTCACACATGACGGTATCGACCGTTATAATGGGAAAGAGTTCAAACAGTATAAGCTTATGGACGGCGAAGAGGAAATAAACTCCATGATGAGTCTTAGCTGGTTATATACCGATTCCAAAGGCAGATTATGGGAAATCGGCAAACAGGGACGTGTGTTTCGCTACGAAAACAAACACGACCGCTTTCAATTAGTATATAAGCTTCCTAAAAGTGAGACAAAAGGATTACATACTCCCGTCAGCTACGGATTCGTAGATAATAACAGTACAATATGGCTCTGTAACCAAAAGAATATCTATCTGTACAATAGTGAAACGGAAAAATGTACCACTATTAAAAATGAAATCAACGAAAGCATAACAGATATTGAACAAATAGATACCAACCATTATTTCATAGGTACAGATGTCGGCATACATTACGCCAAACTGAAAAACAATATACTTGCACTCAGTCCCTGCGAGAAACTGGATACATTAAAGCTGCAGATAAATGAACTTTTCTACCACAAGAAGAGCCGGAAAATCTTTATCGGTACTTTCCAAAGAGGTATATATGTATACGACCTTAACCTTCATAAAGCATTTCCTGTAAAATCCAGTCTGATAGATGTCAGCATCAACCGTATCCGCGCTTTTGGTGACAACGAGATATTAATTGCGACAGACGGCGCAGGTGTTCATAAGATGAACGTGGACACCCATTCTACCGAACCGTATATCGTAGCCGACTTCAATCGGTATAACGCCATGAACGGCAATACGATTTACGACATATACATCGACGAAGATGAACGTATATGGATGGCAAACTACCCTATCGGCATTACTGTGCGTAACAACCGATATAGCGATTATGAATGGATAAAACATTCAATAGGCAACAAACAATCCCTCATCAACGACCAAGTAAACGCTGTCATAGAAGACAGAGAAGGCGATTTATGGTTTGCCACCAACAATGGTATCAGTCTATACGAGCATCGCACCAAACAATGGCATTCATTCCTTAGCGTATTCGACAAAGAGCACACAAATCAAAGCCATACTTTTATTTCCTTGTGCGAAATCAGCCCCGGGGTTATTTGGGCAGGCGGCTACAGTTCAGGTATCTACCAAATAAACAAAAAGAGCTATTCGGTTGATTTCTTTACCCCCGCACTATTTGGCGGAACAGATATTCGTCCGGACAAATATATTCGTTCTATCACCAAAGACAGTGAAGGCTACATATGGTCCGGTGGATACTACAATCTCAAAAGAATAGACTTAAAAAATAAAAAGGTGAATTTCATCCCCGGACTGGATGCCATAACAGAGATAAAAGAGAAAGACAAAAAATATATGTGGATAGGTACAGCCAACGGGTTATATTTATTGGACAAGGAAACCGATAAACACCAGTACATCCCGATGCCGGTAGAATCTTCCTATATATACTCCTTATATCAGGATCCCACAGGGCTGCTATATATTGGTACCAACAACTCCGGTTTGCTTATTTATGACCCTGTCAACAAAAGCTTCCAGCACTATCACAAAGATAACTGCGCACTTATCTCCAATAACATCTACACAATCCTCTCAGAAGATAAGAATGACGTATTGCTCAGTACCGAATATGGTTTGAGTGCTTTTTATCCTAAGGAGAAGGTATTCCATAACTGGACTAAAGAACAGGGACTACAGTCCGATCACTTTAATGCCAACTCAGGAACATTGCGTAAGAATGGCAATGTCATTTTCGGAAGTACTGATGGTGCCATAGAGTTTCCTAAGAACATGGTATTACCACGCGAGTATAAAACACAAATGATATTCAGTGATTTGCGTGTATTCTACCAGACTGTATACCCAAAGGATGAGGGTTCTCCCCTTATTTTGGATATTGATGAAACAAAAACCTTGCAACTGAAATATAACCAAAACATATTCTCACTTCAGGTTTCCTCTATCAACTATGACTATCCTTCCCTTATCCTGTACTCTTGGAAGTTAGAAGGATTCTATGACGGTTGGAGCCGTCCGGGAGAAGAGAATATTATTCGTTTCACCAACTTGAGCCCCGGGCACTACATCCTGCGCGTTCGTGCCATATCCAACGAGGACCGACGCATCGTACTGGAAGAACGCTGCATGGATATTATTATCGAGCAACCCTTCTGGCTCAGTATATGGGCTTTATTATTTTATGCGTTCGTTCTCATCGCCCTTACAAGTGTTACATTACGTATCATCGTGTTACGCAAGCAAAGAAAGATATCCGATGACAAGATTCGTTTCTTTGTCAATACGGCGCATGATATCCGCACCCCGCTAACACTTATCAAAGCTCCGCTGGAAGAACTTGCCGAACGCGAGACGTTGACTAAAGAGGGAGTTGACAATCTCGGTACGGCACTTCGTAATGTCAATGCGTTGTTACGTCTCACAACTAACCTCATCAACTTTGAACGGGCAGACACTTATTCAAACAGCTTCTACGTATCCGAATACGAACTGGGTGTCTACATGAATGAAACAGTCAATGTATTCCGTCCATATGCTTCCATCAAACATATCAACTTGACTTACGAAAGTAATTTCCGCTATCTGAACGTTTGGCTGGACAAGGATAAAATGGATTCTATTTTGAAAAACATCATATCCAACGCCTTAAAATATACTCCGGACGGTGGAAGTGTACATATCTATGCTTACGAGACAGAAGATACTTGGAATGTGGAGGTTAGCGATACAGGTATCGGTATTCCATTGGACGAGCAAAAGAAACTGTTTAAAATGCACTTCCGCGGCAGCAATGCTATCAACTCTAAAGTTACCGGAAGCGGAATAGGTCTGCTGTTGGTATGGAAACTCGTACATATACACAAAGGAAAGCTCAATTTTAGCAGTACCGAAGGCAAAGGGTCTTGTATCAAAGTATCTTTTCCTAAAAGTAAAAAACGTTACCATAAAGCGATACAACATTCCTCTCCGGCAAAAGATGAAAAAGAACAAAACCAGCCGAAGGATAACGACATGGAACAGGTTGTTCCTTCAATAGAGAATACGCTGAATGTTCCTGCCGAAACCACAGCCACTCCTATAGAAGGTTACGAAGATGCCCAACAGCAAACCCTTAGTACAGACCAGCAGCAAAAGATATTGGTAGTAGAGGATAATGATGAACTGAGAGAATACCTGCGCCGTACTTTGGCCGAGAAGTATCAAGTACAGGTATGTTCCAACGGCAAATCGGCACTTTATATCATAAAAGAGTATTTCCCAGACTTGATTATATCGGACATTATGATGCCCGAAATGCGGGGTGACGAATTATGTCAAGTTGTAAAAAACGATATTGCCACTTCGCACATTCCCGTAATCCTGCTTACAGCTCTTAATACAGATAAAAACATCATAGACGGACTGCAAACCGGAGCGGACGAATACGTGGTAAAGCCTTTCAATATCGGAATTTTGCGCGCCACCATTGCCAATCTGCTGGCCAACCGCGCTTTACTACGCCACAGATATGCCAATCTGGAGTTAAATGACGACACCCACAATACGGAATGCCTCAACTGCTCTACGGATTTAGACTGGAAATTCATAGCCAGCATCAAGAAGCACGTAGAAGATAATATGGATAGCCCAACTTTCAATATTGATGTTCTTTGTAACTTACTCAATATGAGCCGTACCAGCTTCTACAATAAATTAAAGGCGCTGACCGACCAATCTCCGGGAGATTATGTCCGGCTAATTCGTCTGAAACATGCCATGAAGCTGTTGAAAGAGCAGAGGTATACAATCACCGAGGTGGCCGAAATGACCGGATTCAGTGATGCCAAATATTTCCGTGAAGTCTTTAAAAAGCACTTTAATGTAAGTCCGAGCCAATATGCAAAAGAGGAAGGAAACATTAATGAACCAAAACAATAAACTGATTACAGTATTACACATGATATGACAAATATATATATCGAAGCTTTTTCCATATTCTTCAAAATCGGGGCATTCACCATTGGCGGCGGCTATGCCATGGTCCCGTTAATAGAAGATGAAATTGTTACAAAGCGCCGGTGGATAGCCAAAGAAGATTTCATAGACCTGCTTGCCATATCCCAATCCGCACCGGGCATTCTTGCGGTCAACATATCCATTTTCATAGGCTACCGTTTACGAGGGATACGGGGAAGTATCATCACAGCTTTAGGGACGATACTGCCTTCGTTTCTTATTATCCTTGCCATAGCTTTATTTTTTCATAACTTTAAAGACAATGTTTACGTAGAACGTATTTTTAAAGGCATCCGTCCGGCTGTTGTGGCACTAATAGCCGCTCCAACTTTCAGTATGGCGAAATCTGCCAAAATCAACCGCTATACCATCTGGATTCCTGTTGTATCAGCACTGCTTATTTGGCTACTGGGCTTCTCCCCCATCTGGATTATCATAGCTGCCGGTGTGGGCGGATACGCATTTGGGAAGTGGCGGCAATTAACCTCTAATCATTAACCCCTAATCACAACATCTATGCTTTTTCTTCAATTATTCTATACTTTCTTTAAAATCGGCCTGTTTGGTTTTGGTGGTGGATACGCCATGCTTTCCATGATACAAGGTGAAGTAGTCACCCGTTATGGCTGGTTGACACCACAGGAATTTACGGACATCGTAGCTATCAGCCAGATGACGCCCGGACCTATCGGTATCAATTCTGCAACCTATGTAGGCTATACCACGATAGCCGAGCACTATGGTACAAGCATGGGAATATTGGGCTCTTGCATTGCCACCTTTGCCGTAGTACTGCCTTCATTCATTTTGATGCTCACTATCAGCAAATTCTTTCTGAAATATCAGAAGCATCCTTCGGTAGAGGCTGTATTCAGTGGCCTTCGCCCGGCAGTAGTCGGACTTTTGGCATCGGCAGCACTGGTATTAATGAATGCGGAAAACTTTAGTTCCCCAAAAGAGGATAGCTACTCTTTCGTAATCAGTATCATCATTTTCTTGGTAGCTTTCATTGGAACAAGAAAGTACAAGGCCAATCCTATATTGATGATTATAGCGTGCGGAATAGCCGGACTGATACTCTATTAACAAAAGAAGGAATTCTAAACAACGGCTCAGTTTGAAAACTTGGGGGATTAACATTTTCTAATTCCCCTATATGCATACACATTACTCGCCAACGATAAGCGATGCGAAGATTCTGAACAGCCACACATACATACTTTGATGTACATCATAATTCATTTTGATATACGTCAAAACGGATTATGATATACATCAAAACAGGGAATATTCTTGGATTTCAGTTTGCACCTGTACCCCTTCCACCCTTCCGAACCTTCCTGTTTATACGGGGTAGCGGGTGAAACCCGCTTTTTACTCCCCTAATGACACATCTCAGCTCCCGTAACCACGGGCATTTGTCCTGCAAACCACAGGCATTTGAGGAGCTGAGGTGTGTGGTTTAAAGAGCTGAGATGCGTCATTGTAATTGTCGGAATGTGCAGCCTGTGATATGGGGTTCCACCCGCTACCCCGTATAAACAGGAGGTTTCGGAAGGGTGGAAGGTATTGGAACACAACTGCAAAAGGAAGCATATCTTATGTAAAATTGCTGTATCTTCTATAACTTTACCTTTTTGCCTACTGACTTAGACTCGTTATGCAAGCGGTCGAGTGCGGTTACCACATAACGGTATTTTGTCTTACCGTCCTCATAGGGCAGCTTATAGAAAGTATTACGTGTGACAGCCACAATATGCGAGGGATCGTCAATATCTACCTTTTCCTTCGACCCGAAACGATACACCACATACTGTACCGGACGGTTCATTTCGTCTTTAAACTTCGGCGCAGTCCAGAAAAGTATATAGCCGTCAGCTGTCCATACCGGTTTCACTTTGCGTACTTTGTCCGGTGCTTCATTATCCATAAAGTCAAATACAGGCGGCAGAGCAGGATATTTATGATACTCGGCAACCAACGCATCCCGATACTTGCCGGCATTTTCCACTACGGCACTGGCGGGCCATTGGCAGCTGCCGCCAATTGTCTGATAAGCCCGTTGCAAGGCCATCTTGCGGGGAAGCTGATTGATAGATGGATTCTTCGGGTCGGCATTCTGCACCGTATTCATTACAGACTGTCCGATAAACAAAGGACGGTTTTCCGTATGCTTTGCCCACCATTTCACTAAAGTTTCATAATCGGCTGCCGGATGTCCTATCTGCCAGTATATCTGCGGTATATTATAATCAACCCAACCTTTGCGCGCCCACAGAAGTACATCAGCATATAAATCATCATAATTCTGCAAACCATTCGTATTGCTACCCAGCGGATCGCTACTTTGGTTACGATAGATACCGAAAGGGCTCACTCCGAACTTCACCCAGGGTTTAAGCCCACGAATCGTTTCGTGTATCTTCTGAATCAGAATATTCACGTTACTGCGACGCCAGTCTGCCTTATTGCTGAAACCGCCGCCATAACGTGCAAAACTTGCATCATCCGGAAAGTCTTTTCCTTTGATAGGGTAAGGATAGAAATAATCGTCCATGTGGATAGCATCCACATCATAGCGCGACACGATATCGGTTATCACCTTACAGATATGGTTACGGCTTTCGGGCAATGCCGGGTCAAAATACAACTGATCGCCATAGGTTACAAACCATTCGGGATGCGAATTATAAACATGAATAGGAGAAAGTTCATTTTTCAGTGAGGTCTTTACCCGATAAGGATTAATCCAAGCATGGAACTCCATACCCCGTTTGTGGCATTCTTCAATCATAAACTGCATTGGGTCCCAGTACGGTTCCGGTGCTTTACCTTGTACGCCTGTCAAGAAACGGCTCCACGGTTCATATTGCGAAGCATACAGTGCATCAGCTTCAGGGCGCACCTGAAAGATAATGGCATTAATACCCGCACCTTGCAAAGAGTTCAACTGGTTTATCAATGTTTGCTTCAGTTTGCCGGTAGGTACACTGCGAAACTGTCCGTTCACCGCCTGTATCCATGCGGCGCGAAATTCACGTTTAGGATAGTTGACAGCTGAGGTTTGCTGTGCCTGTATGGTCCAAGTTTGAATGCACAGCAATAGTAGCAAGAGGAGATTTCTAAATTTCATTTTGTTCTTTTTAAATATTGCATGGCAAAGATAATGATTATCTTTGTACCCCAATTCATTTTCAACAGTCTATGACAAAAAATACATCTATCATCATAAAAGGAGCACGCGTCAACAATTTGAAGAACATTGATGTAGAGATACCCCGTAACAAACTGGTGGTTATTACCGGGCTATCCGGTTCCGGCAAATCCTCACTTGCATTCGATACACTCTATGCCGAAGGTCAACGCCGCTACGTGGAAAGCCTCAGCAGCTATGCCCGCCAGTTTTTAGGACGTATGAGCAAGCCCGAATGTGACTTTATCAAAGGGATTCCTCCCGCTATTGCCATTGAACAGAAAGTGAGCAGCCGCAATCCGCGCTCTACCGTAGGGACTTCTACTGAGATTTACGAATATCTGCGCCTACTCTATGCCCGAGTGGGACGGACATTCAGTCCCGTCAGCGGACAGGAAGTGAAGAAACACTCCACCGAAGATATTGTGAACTGTATGCTTCAGCAGCCTGTAGGAACACGCTATACCGTGCTCGCTCCTATATTGCTTCGTGAGGAACGTACCTTGCAGCAACAACTGGAGATAGACATGAAACAGGGCTTCAACCGCCTGGAAGTGAACGGAGAAATGGTACGCATTGACGAGTACCGGCCTAAAGATGGAGACACTGTATTCCTTTTGGTAGACCGTATGACGGCTTCCGGAGAGAAAGATGCCATCAGCCGTCTTACCGATTCCGCCGAGACTGCCATGTACGAGGCAGACGGAGCTTGCCTGTTGCGCTTCTACCAACCGGACGGCACTACCAGCCTATACCGTTTCAGTACCAAATTTGAAGCGGACGGTATCACGTTTGAAGAACCCAACGACCAGATGTTCTCGTTTAACTCCCCCATCGGAGCCTGCCCTGAATGTGAAGGTTTCGGACGTGTCATCGGCATTGACGAACATCTGGTTATCCCCAACCGCTCCCTCTCTGTGTACGACGGTGCAGTAGTATGCTGGCGCGGAGAGAAAATGGGCGAATGGAAAGACATGGTAATACGTGGCGCGGAAAAGGCCGGCTTCCCTATTTTCACCCCTTACTATCAACTGACGGATGAGCAACGCCGAATGTTGTGGGAAGGTACTCGCTACTTCGAGGGCATCAATGCTTTCTTCAAAATGGTGCAAGAGAATCAATATAAAATACAGTATCGTGTAATGCTGGCACGTTATCGCGGTAAAACCCTTTGCCCCAAATGCCACGGTACGAGGCTGAAACCCGAAGCCGGTTATGTCCGGGTGGGCGGACGCAGCATTTCCGAATTGGTGGACCTGCCTATCACGGAACTGAAAGTATTCTTTGATAACCTGAAACTGGACAAACACGATACCGATGTTGCCCGCCGCATCCTTATAGAAATCAACAACCGCATCCGCTTCCTGCTGGATGTAGGCTTGGGATACCTCACGCTGAATCGTCTCAGCAACTCCCTTTCCGGCGGTGAAAGTCAGCGCATCAATTTGGCAACTTCTTTGGGAAGCAGCCTCGTGGGCAGTCTCTACATTTTGGACGAACCGAGTATCGGACTTCACAGCCGTGACACAGACAAACTGATACACGTCTTGCGCCAACTGCAACAGTTGGGTAATACCGTAGTAGTGGTGGAGCATGATGAAGAAATAATCCGTGCCGCCGACTACATCATCGACATCGGTCCTAAAGCCGGACGCCTGGGTGGCGAGGTTGTATATTGCGGAGATATGAAAGACTTGCAAAAAGACAGCAATAGCTACACTGTACGCTATCTCTTGGGTGAGGAAACTATTCCCGTACCCAAAAGCCGTCGCCCGTGGAACCAGTATATTGAAATCACAAGTGCCCGCGAAAACAACCTGAAAGGTGTAGACGTACGCTTCCCGCTCAACGTAATGACCGTAATCACCGGCGTATCGGGTTCGGGTAAAAGTACACTGGTACGCGACATCTTCTTCCGTGCCCTCAAACGAGAGTTGGACGAATGCAGCGAACGCCCGGGCGAGTTTGCTTCTATCGGCGGAGACCTGCAGAACCTGCGTAATGTAGAATTTGTAGACCAAAACCCTATCGGCAAATCCTCACGTTCTAATCCCGTAACCTATATCAAGGCCTACGACGAAATCCGCAAACTATGGGCAGAACAACCTCTTGCCAAACAAATGGGCTATACCGCCGGACATTTCAGCTTCAACAGCGAAGGCGGCCGTTGTGAAGAGTGTAAAGGCGAAGGCACTATCACTGTAGAGATGCAGTTTATGGCCGACCTCGTACTGGAGTGCGAATCTTGCCACGGCAAGCGTTTCAAGGCAGATACACTGGAAGTGAAGTTCCACGACACCAGCATCTACGACGTACTGGAAATGACTGTCAACCAGGCAATCGAGTTCTTCACCCAACACGGGCAAAAGAAAATCGTGAAGCGTTTGCAACCGCTGCAAGACGTCGGGTTGGGATATATCAAACTCGGACAATCCTCCTCCACCCTCTCCGGCGGCGAGAACCAGCGTGTAAAACTTGCATACTACCTCAGTATGGAAAAAGCCGACCCGACGCTTTTCATTTTCGACGAACCCACTACAGGACTACACTTCCATGATATTCGAAAATTACTGGAAGCCTTCGACGCATTGATACGCCGCGGTCATTCCATTGTTATCATTGAGCACAATATGGATGTAGTGAAGTGCGCCGACCACGTTATTGACCTCGGTCCCGAAGGTGGAGACAAAGGAGGTTACATCGTGGCAACCGGTACCCCGGAAGAAGTAGCGGCTTGTACGGCAAGTTACACAGGGCAGTTCCTAAAGGAAAAGCTACAATAGACCTACAGCATAATTCCGTCAAAATCGTCCTGCGAGACAAAAAAAGGGATGCATCAAAACGAATTTAAACTATCATTCTGTCATTCAGAGGAGCTTGCGACGAAGAATCTTTTCTCTTATATGTCAGGAGAAGAGATTCTTCACTTCGTTCTGAATGACAGAATGATAGTTTAAATTCGTTTTGATGCATCCGCAATTATATTATGCAATTTTCTTTCTACCTCTCTTAGAAGTAGAAGCCAAATCCCACCTTCAGTCCGAACTCCGAACGATCCTTGTTTATATCCCAATAAACAGCCGGTTCGATAGTTACCGTACGTGACAGGAAGAACGCGTAACCGGCTTCCATACCAAAGCCAAAACGGGTTTTATCGCCACCATCCCAATTATAACGGTTCAGATTAACGTCAGCTCCCAAAAAGACACCAACCTTGTCAATATAATAGCGTCCGCCCACACCCAAAGTATAGACGTCCACTCCACCGCCTTGCCATTTTGCACCGGCGTCTATCAGCAAAGCTACATTATCCATCAAAAACGCACCGCCTTTGGCTTCAATACCAAAATTGGCTTTATCCGTTTCTGTATTATAGGAGAAGTTAAGCCCGGTAACGGAAGGATTCACGAACCATTTTCCTTTTTCAAACTGTGCATGGGCAGCCACAGTGCCAATAAGCAAGCATACGAGTAATGCGAGTCTTTTCATCTTGTTTTCATTTTTGAGTGAATAATTATTTTCGTTCTATTCTATCTTCTTCACGACGTTTCCGCTGTAATTCCTCTTTTTTACGAAGCACCAGCCACAGCACAAGTACAATGACATACGAAGCAATTACGGTGACATACTTTTCCGTATTGCTGATTTCCGTATTACGCGGCAGAAAATATGCCGCAGTGGCAGAAACATAAATAAGCAGGGCTATGGTCAAGCCCGTAGATTTCTTGAATTTCTTCATCAGTTAAGAATTTTAGTATGTTTATTCTTCCATGCAACGAACCACACCAAAGCTATCACAACACCGGCAATTCCTATGCCGTAAGCTACCGGATGCGACAGGCCGAAACCTTCGGGCGCTATACAGATATAGGTTGTACAAACACAAGTCATGAAAAAGGCAGGTATCAATGTCAGAAAATATGGTTTCTTCTCACGTACCAGATAGACTGTTATAGCCCATAGAGTAAAGACAGACAAAGTCTGGTTGGCCCACGCAAAATAGCGCCATATCATATCGAAACCGTCTTTATCGCGCAAGCTATACAATAACAATCCGATAGCTGCCAAAAACATCGGCACGCATATATATAAACGACGGCGCATTGTTTTTTGTTCCATACCCAGAAAATCTGCAACGATAAGTCGTGCCGAACGGAAAGCAGTATCACCACTGGTGATAGGAGCCGCAATCACACCCAGTATAGCAAGTACCCCGCCGATTGTTCCCAACCAGTTTTTCGTAATAGCATCCACAATGACGGCGGCATTCGTCTCTTTCATTCCGTTTTCGTGGAAAAAGTAAGTGGCGGCGGCAGCCCAGATAAGTGCTACGATGCCTTCGGTAATCATAGCGCCGTAAAATACCGGACGACCATGGCGTTCACTCGTCATGCAACGTGCCATTAACGGACTTTGTGTGGCATGAAAGCCACTGATTGCCCCGCATGCAATACTGACAAACATAATAGGGAATATAGGCAGTGCAGAAGCATTAGGATGGGGATTCTGTAGCCCGTCCCATACTTCCGGCAGTGCCGGATGATTTACGTAGAGCATTACCAAAATACCTACTGCCATAAACAGCAATGCAATAGCAAATAACGGATATATCTTACCGATAATCTTATCTACCGGCAATAGGGTGGCAAGCACATAGTAAATAAAGACCACTACAATCCAGAAGGTAGTATCCAGCGTCTCCGGTGTCAGGCTGGCAAGCAGTCCGGCAGGACCTGCTACGAACACTGCTCCTACCAATATCATCAGGACAACAGTAAACCCACGCATTACTTGCTTGGTAGTCATCCCCAAATAACGGCCTATAATCTCCGGCAAACTCTCCCCACCGTGCCGCAACGAAAGCATTCCCGCAAAATAATCGTGCACAGCACCGGCAAAAATACTTCCTAACACAATCCACAAATAAGATGCCGTACCGAACTTGGCCCCCATAATAGCGCCGAAGATTGGTCCCAAACCTGCGATGTTCAAAAATTGTATCATGAAGATTTTCCACGTAGGCAGCGGGATATAATCCACTCCGTCGGCCTTTGTAAGAGCTGGTGTCTTACGGTCGTCCGGTCCGAATACGTGTTCAATAAAGCGTCCGTAGATGAAATAGCCTGCAACCAACGCCAGCAAGCAAAGTGTAAATGTAATCATGGCGTGCTAATGTTTAATATATATATGCTCAGTGTTAATGTATTTTATATATGCAAATGTAACAGTTTCCAACTAAACTACACAAATTTATCAAGCGATTTACTTATCTTCGCCGTGAAATATAACAGAAATAAAGAAGTAAATAGGAGTTTACTCCCAACCAAAATACCGTTATGAAGAAATTAAACTTTATCCTATTATATATTTTCTGCCTCTTCCCCCTTGCCTCCGCCCAACGTCCTCCCAAGCATGAGGTACGTGCCGCATGGGTTACTGCCGTTTACGGATTGGACTGGCCCCGCACCCGTGCCACCACCCCCGAAGGGATTCGCAAGCAGCAAGCCGAACTCGTGGAGATACTGGACAAACTGAAAGCAGCCAACTTCAATACAGTCCTCTTCCAAACCCGTACCCGCGGAGATGTATTATATAAATCCGCTATCGAGCCCTACAACTCCATTCTGACAGGAAAGATCGGAGGTAATCCGGGTTACGACCCGCTTGCCTTCGCCGTAGCAGAATGTCATAAACGCGGTATGGAATGCCACGCCTGGATGGTAACCATTCCTTTAGGTAATCGCAGGCATATCTCCGCTCTCGGCAAGGAGTCTGTCACCAAACGTAAACCGGCTATCTGTGTGCCCTATAAACGTGAATATTTCCTCAATCCCGGACATCCTCAAACCAAAGAATACCTGATGAGCCTTGTCCGTGAGGTCGTGGAACATTACGATGTAGACGGTGTACACTTCGATTACCTGCGCTATCCCGAACACGCCCTGCGCTTCTCCGACAGCTATACCTATAAAAAATACGGCAACGGACGAGACCTTGCACAATGGCGGCGGGATAATATCACGGAAATCGTCCGTTATCTCTATAAAGGCGTCAAAGCACTGAAGCCCTGGGTAAAGGTCAGCACCTGCCCCGTAGGCAAGTACCGCGATACATCCCGTTATCCGTCTCGCGGCTGGAATGCTTTCCACACCGTCTATCAGGATGTACAAGGCTGGTTGGGCGAAGGCATACAAGACCAAGTCTACCCGATGATGTATTTCCGTGGCAACGGCTTCTACCCTTTTGCACTCGACTGGCAGGAACAAAGTAACGGACGGCAGATTATTCCCGGACTGGGCATCTACTTCCTCGACCCCAATGAAGGCAACTGGACGGTAGACGAAGTAGAGCGGCAGATAAACTTCACCCGTACACATGGTCTGGCAGGCGAAGGTCACTACCGTGTGAAGTACCTCATGGACAATACGCAGGAACTTTATGACATTCTTGAAGAAAGCTACTACACCGCTCCCGCCCTGCAACCTGCCATGCCGTGGATAGACGATGTTCCGCCAACCGCCCCCACGCAACTCTGCGTCGAAAAACAATCCGAAGGATATTGGAAAATCAGTTGGCGCCCATCCACCGACAATGACAGACAAAACGCTCCGACCTATGTACTTTACGGCTCCAATACCTACCCCGTAGATACTGATAACCCGGAAAACATACTGGCGCAACGTATACAGGGAACAGAATACATATACGCCCCCATCCGTCCGTGGGCTACCCGAAAATACTTTGCCGTCACCGCCACAGACCGTTGCGGCAACGAAAGTCCCGCCTGCAAACAATAACCGGAGTCATATCCGAACATATGCCCTATAGCAACTTTTAGGCGTAACCGGCACTAACGGCAAATAACCGGAAACAATCCTGCCGCTTTCCGTTATCAGCGGCCAGTCCCGCATATCCTGTTCATGCCGCACACGCAACGCTTCATTGTCAGGAAAATATTCAATATTAAAATATCCCGTACGGCCGGAAAGCACAAAGTTATCATAAAACAAACGGGCCACCACTCCCATATTCATGCGCATATTTATCTCCACACAAGGGTGGACAACATATCCTTGCCCCTTCTCCTGCCTGCAAAGCATCATGTCAACTCCCAAATAGCCCGTATAGGTATTTCCATAGATTGCTGCCAATTCCGTACAAAGCGACCCACGCATAAGCACCAATTCTTTTAGAGGGAGATAGTGTGCAACCATCTCCTCTATCTGTCCGTCCGATGCTATCAGATTGCCCGTATATGCTCCATGCTCGTTGGTAGAAAACATGGAATACCCTGCAAAAAGCACCTCTCCCCGCCCGTCAGAGTAAAACTCAAGAGCAAAGTCTTTCACCTTATTATATATAGGTTCCGCCGTAAGGCAACCCTGTTCCTTCAAAATTCTTTCACACCAATTGGCCACAGGTTTTGTCAATCCATGCAGGCACCAGTTCAGCCCCTTTCCGCTACCGGACCAAGGAACTTTGAGCAAGCAAGTGTGCATTGCACTTACTATCCGCTCACAATCTGCGCTATTTTCTATAAGATAATGTTCACCACAGGTATATTCCGGATAACACCCCGTTATATGCCGTGTCATTGCTACGGCTTGCAAACGGGAAGAGAGCAGGCGATACTTCCCAAGAAGTCGGGAATCAGGCAGCCTGTCCTCACTTATGCCGCCTTTCAACAAATATTTTCGGATAGAAGGATTCCAACCCCAAGGTACAATCTCCGCCCCGGCATAATCGGGCAATTCGGGTTCTGTCGCCAATTGTACCTGTAACGGAAAAATCTCCCGCATCCGTTTCAGGAAGTCTGCATTATAAGCAGAAGGGGCCAATACCGCACTGTCCGAACCGGCATACCACATCGGCAGCAACGCCAAATCCTGCGCCATGCGCCGGGCAGAAGCCGGAGCTATATAGTTCTCTTCATTATTGGCAAGCGCCAAATCGGAATCGGGATTAAATAGATATAATTTCATTGATTATAGTTCATAATTATTCGGAACTGCAAACTTACAGAGAAAAAGGACAGCATACAAATATATAAAACTTAACTATGAACAAGATATTTTGCTATCTCTACTTTGCAATTCTATAAAAAAGGTGTATATTTGTCGCCCGATAAACCGAATTTAAAGCATGGAAGCATTTTACCGAACACACGCTTATCTGGTAGAGCATACAAATGCCCCCGTTCGCCGCGACCTCATGGATGAGATTGACTGGAACGACCGTCTTATCGGTATCAAAGGTACCCGAGGTGTAGGCAAGACCACATTCCTGTTGCAATATGCCAAAGAGAAATTCGGAACCGACCGCTCCTGTCTCTTTATCAACATGAACAATTTCTACTTCTCCGGCCACAGCATCGTAGACTTTGCCTACGAATTCCAACGCCGGGGCGGAAAAGTATTGTTGATAGACCAGGTATTCAAGCACCCGGACTGGAGCAAGGAACTGCGCTTATGCTACGACCGTTTCCCCAATCTGAAGATTGTCTTTACCGGTTCGTCTGTGATGCGCCTGAAAGAAGAAAATCTGGAACTGAGGGATATCGTAAAGAGCTATAACCTGCGCGGTTTCTCTTTCCGCGAATATCTGAATCTGCAAACAGGTATGAAGTTCCGTTCCTACTCATTGGAAGAAATCCTGAGCAACCACGAACAGATAGCCAAAGGCATCCTTTCGAAAGTACGCCCGTTGGATTACTTTCAAGACTATATGCACCACGGCTTCTACCCTTTCTTCCTTGAAAAGCGTAATTTCTCGGAAAATCTGTTGAAGACGATGAACATGATGGTAGAGGTGGATATTCTGCTAATCAAGCAAATAGAATTGAAATATCTGTCCAAGATAAAGAAATTGTTATATTTGCTGGCAGTAGACGGGCCGAAAGCCCCCAACGTAAGCCAGCTTGCCAACGACATACAAACCTCCCGTGCTACGGTGATGAACTACATCAAGTATCTGGCAGATGCGCGCCTTATCAATATGGTATATCCCAAAGGAGAAGAATTCCCCAAGAAACCGTCGAAGATAATGATGCACAACTCCAACCTGATGTATTCCATCTACCCCGTAAAGGTGGAAGAACAGGATGTACTGGAAACTTTCTTTGCAAATACAATGTGGAAAGACCACAAAGTGAACAAAGGAGATAAAAACATTTCGTTCATGGTAGACGAAGTGATGCCTTTCAAGATTTGTCAGGAAGGCATGAGGATTAAGAACAATCCGGGAGTGACATATGCATTGCACAAGGCAGAAATAGGCCGGGGCAATCAGATTCCTCTCTGGTTATTCGGTTTTCTATATTAATTGAGAGATTTTTTTACTTAATAAATTCAATTTAGTTATGACTAAACAGAAGAAATTCATTACTTGTGATGGTAACCAAGCTGCTGCACATATCTCGTATATGTTCTCTGAAGTAGCTGCTATCTATCCTATCACTCCCTCTTCTACGATGGCTGAATACGTAGACGAATGGGCTGCCGCAGGTCGCAAAAACATCTTCGGCGAAACAGTATTGGTACAGGAAATGCAATCCGAGGGTGGTGCTGCCGGTGCCGTTCACGGTTCTTTGCAAGCAGGTGCGCTGACTACCACGTACACCGCTTCACAAGGTTTGTTGCTGATGATACCGAATATGTACAAGATTGCCGGTGAATTCCTGCCTTGTGTGTTCCATGTGTCTGCACGTACTTTGGCAAGCCATGCGCTGTGTATCTTCGGTGACCATCAAGACGTTATGTCTGCACGTCAGACAGGTTTCGCCATGTTGGCCGAAGGCTCTGTACAGGAAGTTATGGACTTGGCCGGTGTTGCTCACTTGGCTACTATCAAGTCTCGCGTTCCGTTCATGAACTTCTTCGACGGTTTCCGTACTTCTCACGAAATCCAGAAGATTGAAATGTTGGAAAACGAAGACCTCGCTCCGCTTATCGACCAGGAAGCGTTGGCAGAATTCCGTGCACGCGCACTGAACCCGATGAATCCGGTTGCCCGTGGTATGGCTGAAAACCCCGACCACTTCTTCCAACACCGCGAATCATGCAACAACTACTACGAAGCAGTTCCTGCTATCGTTGAGGAATACATGAATGAAATCTCCAAAATCACAGGCCGCAAATACGGTTTGTTCGATTACTACGGTGCAGAAGATGCAGAACGCGTAATTATCGCTATGGGTTCTGTAACGGAAGCTGCCCGCGAAGCTATCGACCACCTCGTTGCCAATGGTGAAAAGGTTGGTTTGGTTGCTGTTCACTTGTATCGTCCGTTCTCTGCCAAGCACTTCCTTGCTGCCGTTCCTAAGACTGCCAAGAAGATTGCCGTACTTGACCGTACAAAAGAGCCGGGTGCTAACGGTGAACCGTTGTATCTCGACGTAAAAGACTGCTTCTACGGTGCAGAAAATGCTCCGGTTATCGTAGGCGGCCGTTACGGTTTGGGTTCCAAGGACACTACTCCTGCACAAATCATTGCAGTTTACAAAAACTTGGCTATGCCGATGCCGAAGAACCACTTCACTATCGGTATTGTGGATGACGTTACTTTCACTTCTCTTCCTCAAGAAGAAGAAATCGCATTGGGCGGCGAAGGTATGTTCGAAGCTAAGTTCTACGGTTTGGGTGCTGACGGTACAGTAGGCGCTAACAAGAACTCTGTAAAGATTATCGGTGACAACACAGACAAGCACTGCCAGGCTTACTTCTCTTATGACTCTAAGAAGTCAGGCGGCTTCACTTGTTCTCACTTGCGTTTCGGTGATACCCCAATCCGTTCTACATATTTGGTAAACACTCCGAATTTTGTGGCTTGCCACGTTCAGGCTTACCTGCATATGTACGATGTAACTCGTGGTTTGCGTAAGAACGGTTCATTCTTGCTGAATACTATCTGGGAAGGTGAAGAACTGGCCAAGAACCTGCCAAACAAAGTTAAGAAATACTTCGCACAGAACAATATCTCTGTTTACTATATCAACGCAACTCAGATTGCACAGGAAATTGGTTTGGGCAACCGTACCAATACTATCCTCCAATCCGCATTCTTCCGTATCACAGGTGTAATTCCCGTAGAACAAGCTGTTGAACAGATGAAGAAATTCATCGTTAAGTCTTACGGCAAGAAGGGTGAAGACGTAGTGAACAAGAACTACGCTGCCGTAGACCGTGGTGGCGAATACAAGACTTTGTCCATCGACCCGGCTTGGGTTAACCTGCCTGATGATGCCAAAGCAGAAAATAACGACCCTGCATTCATCAACGAAGTGGTTCGTCCTATCAACGCACAAGATGGTGACTTGTTGAAAGTATCTGCATTCAAGGGTATCGAAGACGGTACTTGGGAACAAGGTACGGCTAAGTACGAAAAACGCGGTGTGGCAGCTTTCGTTCCTGAATGGAATCCTGAAAACTGTATCCAGTGTAACAAATGTGCTTACGTTTGTCCTCACGCTTCTATCCGTCCGTTCGTACTCGACGCTGAAGAGCAGAAGGGTGCTGAGTTCGCTCAACTGAAAGCTGTAGGTAAGGCATTTGACGGTATGACATTCCGTATCCAGGTTGACGTTCTCGACTGTCTGGGTTGCGGTAACTGTGCCGATGTTTGTCCGGGCAACCCGAAGAAGGGTGGCAAGGCTCTTACTATGAAGCATCTTGAAAGCCAATTGGCAGAAGCAGCTAACTGGACTTACTGTGCAGAAAACGTAAAGAGCAAACAACACTTGGTTGATATCAAGGCTAACGTTAAGAACTCTCAGTTCGCAACTCCGTTGTTTGAATTCTCCGGTGCTTGCTCCGGTTGTGGTGAGACTCCGTACGTAAAACTGATATCTCAGTTGTTCGGCGACCGTGAAATGGTTGCTAACGCTACGGGATGTTCTTCTATCTACTCCGGTTCTGTACCTTCTACTCCTTATACCAAGAACGAAAAAGGTCATGGTCCGGCTTGGGCTAACTCATTGTTCGAAGATTTCTGCGAATTCGGTCTGGGTATGGAGCTCGCTAACGAAAAGATGCGTGCACGTATCGTGAAGGCTATGGAAGAAGCAATCGCAGCAGAAAGTACTCCGGCTGAATACAAAGAAGTATTCCAAGCATGGATTGAAAATATGTACGATGCAGACAAGACAAAGGAACTGGCTGAAAAGATTATTCCTATGGTAGAAGCTGCCAAGGACAAATGTGACAACTGCAAGACTATCGCCAGCCTGTCTCAATATCTGGTAAAACGCAGCCAGTGGATTATCGGTGGTGACGGTGCTTCTTACGACATCGGTTACGGTGGTCTTGACCATGTAATCGCCAGCGGTAAGGACGTTAATATCCTCGTTTTGGATACTGAGGTTTACTCTAACACAGGCGGTCAGTCTTCTAAGGCTACTCCGGTAGGAGCTATCGCTAAGTTTGCCGCTGCCGGTAAGCGTGTACGCAAGAAAGACCTCGGTCTGATGGCTACTACTTACGGTTATGTATATGTTGCTCAAATCGCTATGGGAGCTGACCAAGCTCAGACTTTGAAAGCTATCCGCGAAGCAGAAGCATATCCCGGTCCGTCACTCATCATCGCTTATGCTCCGTGTATCAACCACGGTTTGAAGGCAGGTATGGGTAAGAGCCAAGCCGAAGAAGAAAAAGCCGTTAAGTGCGGTTACTGGCACTTGTGGCGTTACAACCCGGCTTTGGAAGCTGAAGGCAAGAATCCGTTCACGCTGGATAGCAAAGAACCGGATTGGTCAGGATTCCAAGATTTCTTGAAGGGTGAAGTTCGTTACGCATCTGTAATGAAACAATACCCGCAAGAAGCTGAAGAATTGTTCCAAGCAGCTGAAGAAAACGCTAAATGGCGTTACAACAGCTACAAGCGTCTGTCCAAAGAAAACTGGGGTGCAGAAGTTGCTGAATAATAGTTGATAAGTTATTTAAATAATAATCAGAGGGCTGTCCTGCATTGCGGTGACAGCCCTCTTTCTTATATTGTCCCTTTCCTTTTCAGGAACTCCGTCGGACTTTCACCAAACTGTTCCTTATAGCATTTTGTAAAATAAGAAGGTGACGAAAAGCCTACTTCATAGGCAATCTCAGCTATAGTCATATCAGAAGCGGCAAGCAAAGAGGCAGCCTTTTTCAAGCGCATTTGGCGCAGCAGTTCGTTAGGAGAATAGTTAGTCAGTGACTTTAATTTTCGATAAAGCTGCACACGGCTCATTCCCATATCACGTCCCAAGTCCTCAACATTCAGTTCCGGGTCTTTCATCTTTTCTCCGACCAGAGATTTGAAACGGGTAACAAAATCCTTGTCAAGTTCACTGATAGACTCTTTCTCTATAGACTGATTATCACCAAAGAATTGCTTCAACTGCCTGTGATTAGCGATAAGGTTCTTAATGCGCGAAAGCAGTAATTGCGAATTGAACGGTTTGGATATATAAGAATCAGCTCCTCCCTCATATCCCTGTATACGCTGTTCGTCGAGCGAGCAGGCTGTAAGCAGGATAACCGGGATGTGGCAAGTTTGTAACTCTCCCTTCAGCCGGCGACAGCATTCCATACCATCCATGCCGGGCATCATTACATCGGAAACAATCACATCGGGCACATATTTCATGGCAAGACGAATGCCCGTCATTCCATCCGCCGCATCCAGTACACGGTATTCCTTAGAAAGTAAAGCCTTCACGTAGTGACGTATATCGGCATTATCATCAATGACAAGCACTGTCGGACAATCATCCTCCACCACCTCTTCTCCTAACGGAATTTCCGCATCCACCAGCGTGGATGCAATCTCTTTCTCATCCGCAGGCAGAGTGAGTGTGGCAGGATGATACTGCGACACATCCTGCTTCGGGAAAGTAACGGTAAAAGTAGTCCCTTTCTCGTTGCTGTGTGCCATGATATTCCCGCCGTGCATTTCCACAAAAGCGCGTACCAAAGCAAGACCAATACCTGTACCCGCCTGATGACCGTCCACCTGATAGAAACGTTCAAAAATAGCCTCAACATCAGTAGTAGAAATATAACTGCCCGAATTGAATACCGACAAGCGGAAATGGCGGTCTTCCGCTTCGAGACGTACCACAATCTTTCCATTCTCCTGCGTGTATTTCACGGCATTGGAAAGGAGATTAAAGTATATACGTTCCATCTTCTCGGCGTCTGCCAGCATACGATAATCCACCCCGGAAACCGGTTCAAAACTAAAAGCAATATGCTTTTTAAGCAAAGCCATACGAAAAGAGTCATTCCATCCCCCAAAGCTGTTCAGCAAATCAAAAGGTTCGAGATGCAGTTCCATACGCCCGTTCTCAACTTTACGAAAATCAAGAATCTGATTGACAAGGCGCAAAAGAATATGTACGTTCTTCTTCATCAGTTCCAACAGCTGATGTGACTGTTCACTGATAGAACGGTCGGCAAGAAGCTGGTCAACGGGGTCGGCAATCAGAGTCAACGGTGTACGGAAGTCATGGGAAACATTGGTGAAGAACACCAATTTAGCGTGGGTGGCGGCTTTCAGTTCACGAGAGAGTTGCTCCAACTGGTCTTTCTGCATCTCCAGCTGATCCCTTTGTTGCTCCAATTGTTCCTTCCTGCGGGAAAGTTCACGGTTCAACCTGTTCTTTGTACGCAAAGAAAGATAAACAGCGACCAATAGCCCGACAACCAGCAAAAGAACTAACAGACTTCCATACAAAATAACCTGTTGCGTGGCATAACGCGCCAGATATTGATTAATCTTCCCATTCAAGGTTTCAATCTTTTCATCGAGTGAACTGATATGGGCAGTCTGCATTTTCATAATAAGCGCATTATCACGGTCTACCACCGAAGTATTCAGGATTGTTTCTCGGGGAAAGTTCCTCTTATTCAGAATATCCATTGCTATCTGCATAACGCGGTCACCGCCTGTAGGATAAATAAATGTAGCATCCAACTCACCCGAAAGGACTTGCTCCACCCCGTAACCTTCACCGGGAATGGCATCTGTACCGACAAAACGCAGATTCTTTTCTCTGTTCCGGCGCATGGCGGCTGTATAAGCCCCGGCAGCCATACGGTCATTCTGGGCATAGACAACATCTATTTGCGGAAAACGTTCAAGTAGAGTATCCATTCTTACTTCCGCCTGAGAGCGTAGCCAAGCCCCGTCTTCCCTTGCCAGCAGACGAATGTCCGGGCAAGCGGATATGACACTCATAAACCCTTCATGGCGGTCTATCGCAGGAGTAGAACCCGACAGCCCCGTAATCTCCACCACCGTGCCTTTCCCATGAAGCATATTAGCCACATACTTGCCTATTGCCTTACCTATTTCGTAATTATCCGCACCGACATAGGCTGTATACTTTTCAGAAAGGATTCTACGGTCCACTACAATAACAGGGATACCCCGGTCGTAGGCTTCTTCTACAACCGGGGTTATTGGTTCGGCTTCATTGGGAGCAACTATCAATAAGTCCACTCCCGCCTCTATAAAATGCCGGATATCCTTTACCTGTTTGGCATTATCATCTTTCACTGTACGTATCTCTACCTCCACGCCATCGTAGAAAAGAGCTTCACGCAACATCTCATTATTCATCTGGTGACGCCACTCGTCATCGCTACATTGCGACACTCCGATGTGGAAGCGTACTTCGTGTCGGGAACAAGAAGTCACCACACCGCCACATATTAACAGAACAAACAGTAACAGGTAAACATATCGTCTCATCTTCTTTCGCTGATTTTAAGTGATTGCAGATGAGCAAAGATAAGAAAAAAATCAGATTCTGTCTTTCAATATCTGCGGCAATTCCGGCATTGCTCCGCTCTGCGTGCATACATAAGCTGACACCTCTACTGCCAGTTTATGGGCCTCTTGTACCGGTTTGCCGCTGAGAATAGCCGATGTAAAGGCAGCCGTAAACGAATCGCCGGCACCTACTGTATCGGCAACGGGTACTCTCGGAGTTTCCTGAAAAGATACAACTCCCGGAGTAAACACATAGCTGCCGTTCGTACCGCAAGTCAGAATAAGCATTTTCAAATTGTACTTGGCAAGAAGAATCCAACACTTGTCCTGCAAGTCAATACCCGGATAACCGAATATACGACTGATTGTCACTAATTCCTCATCATTGATTTTTAAGACATTGCAACGTCGCATGGAATCACAAAGTATCTCTTTTGTATAAAACCCCTGACGCAGGTTGATATCGAATATCTTCAATTGTTCCGCACCGTCCGGCATGGTATCAAGAAAACGGTTTATCGTTATACGGCTGACCTCATTACGTTGTGCCAAAGAGCCGAAGCATACGGCACGTGTATTCAGGGCCAGACGTTTCAGTTCATCCGTAAAAGGTATATTATCCCATGCAACACCTTCTTTTATCTCATAGCAAGGTACACCCACCGCATCGAGCGTCACCTGCACCGTACCCGTAGGATAAGGCACACGTTCTATTTGCGTACGCAAACCTTTCCGTGCAAAAACTTCCAGTATTTCATCACCGTCGGCATCAGCACCTACCGCACTGACTACACGGCTGTCAAAGCCGAATTGCGATACATGATAGGCAAAGTTTGCCGGAGCGCCGCCGATTTTCTTTCCTTCGGGCAGGCAGTCCCAAAGCGCCTCACCCATTCCTACTACAATCTGATTCATGATATTTAATTTTACAGTTTTACATATTATTCTCTTCATTGCAAAGGGCGGAAAAGCAAAGCCGTATATCGAGCCATGCTCAGTCCTATACTTAGGGTATCTCAGTCGTATACTTAGGGTACCTCTGTATACGACTGAGGTACTCCCCTCTCACAACACCTTGCAGAGCCGCTCACAAAAGAGTCAGCGTTTCATTCTCACCATATAGAAAAATAAGTATAGAGCACCTACCGTCATCACCGCCACTGCACCGCTTTGACCGATGGCATCACTTGCCACCCCCATTGCAAGCGGAAATATCGTACCGCCGAACAACCCCATAATCATCAGCCCGCTGACTTCGTTCTTCTTCTGCGGCATTGCCAACAATGCCTGTGAGAAGATAATCGGGAAGATATTGGAATTTCCGAAACCTATCAGAGCGATACATACGTATATCAGTACCATGTCATGAAAAACAAACAGTCCTGCCATTGCCGCCAACATACACAACACGCTGATTCCAAAGAAAGTTCGTGCAGCCATTTTCTGCAAAATAAAGGCTCCGAGGAAGCAACCTGCCGTACGGAAGATAAAATAAAGGCTTGTGGCAAACCCTGCATCGGCAAGCGACATGCCCATACGCTCCATTAAAATCTTAGGTGCAGTAGTATTTGTGCCCACATCAATACCCACATGGCACATGATACCCAAGAAACAAAGCAATATAAACGGTTTCCCCAGCAAAGCAAGGCATTCACCGAAAGTAGAAGGACGTCCTTCTTCCTTTTCTTCACTAATGGATGTAGTACCCAGCCACAGAATAGCGATAACGGCTATCACCATATAAACAGGGAACAGTACTCTCCAGCCCATACCCAACGAAGGTATAGCCTGCGTAGCCCCCCACATGGCAATATATGGAGCAAGAAAAGAGGCGATTGCTTTTACGAACTGTCCGAAAGTCAAAGAACTTGCCAGCCGCTCTCCACTGACAACGTTAGAAAGCAAAGGATTAAGCGAAGTCTGCATCAGCGCGTTACCGATGCCTAACAGCGAAAATGAAATCAGCATCAACGCATATCCGTCTCCGAAAACCGGCAGCAACAACGATGCGAAAGTCACAGCCAAACTAAGAAGCACTGTTCTTTTGCGCCCGATGCGGTTCATCAGCATACCCGTAGGTACGGAGAAGATAAGAAACCAGAAGAACACAAGCGAGGGGAAGATATTTGCCTGGGAATCCGTCAGGTTTAAATCTGCCTTTACATAGTTGGAAGCAATGCCCACCAAATCGACAAACCCCATGGCAAAGAAGCAAAGCATGATGGGGAGCAACTTTGCAAGCGAATTATTATTGTTATTCATAAGATAGCGAATTTTAGTTATTAACTTTTAAAGGATTTACAGTCAAGTCATTCACTTTGCAACGTCCCTTATCTACAACAAAGGAAATGGTTGTATAAGGATTCTGCGGAAACACAAGGTTGGTCATCGCAAAACGTCCGTTGCCCTCGAATGCCTCAACACTGCAACGGTCTATAAATAGACGCAGACGCTGCTTGGCTTCTGCCGGACAAGGAGCTATGGTCACTGCAGGAAAGTCCTTGTTGAAGTCCGTAAGTCCGCTTGCAGTGCGATCCATGCTGAATGTAGAGTTATCCAAGTCATAAGTCATTACAGTCTGTTCATTTTTATCATTGGACAAGGTAATATATACTTTACTTGCCGAACGGGGAATCAGTTCAAAATTAATTTCGCAGATACCGCTGTTCTCGGCAGGCAGCTTCCGGGAAATTTTCTTTGTTCCGGCAGAGAAAGCCCCGTATTTCAACGCTTTTCCTGCACGCAACGCAGCTACTTCCGGTGCAGGAGTTACCGCCAAATAAAGTTCGCCGTCACTGCCTTCGTACAATTCAACGTCACGCGGCAATGTATTGGCGCTGCGGAACTGTTTGGTAGGCACATTGTTGGCATATTGCCAGTTACTCATCCATGCAATCATGGTGTGCCGTTTTTCGGGCGTATTGCTCCAAGATACAGCGGCATAATGGTCTTTACCGTAATCCATCCACTTGGTTACTTCGGGTTTGGTGTCACAAGTAAAGTTTTTCCCGTCAAAGTCTCCGACAAAATACTGTGCCGCACTGCCGCCGAAAGGTCCACCGGGATTGATATTGCAAATCAGTACCCATTTTGTACGGTCTGTCCCGCGAACGGGTAACTCCATGAGGTCCGGACACTCCCATACGCCATCCTGTGCACCATATCCATGACCGAAGCTGCTCTCCTTCGTCCAGTTCTTCAAATCGGGAGAGGAATATATCCACATTTCCTTTTCCAGCGCAGCTGCCAGAATAAGAATCCATTTGCCACTCTTTTCGTGCCAGAACATATTCGGATCGCGGCATTCCTTATCGGCGGCAATGATAGGATTGTTTTCATAGACATGGAAAGTCATTCCGTTGTCCAGACTATATGCAAGACTCTGCATCTGGCTGGCTCCCGCCGAAGTATAAATGGCAATCACAGCACCCTTTCCGAAACCTGCCGTATTATCCTTATCAACCACGCTGCTACCGCTAAACACAGTACCTAAGCCGTTGGGCTGTATAGCTACCGGATGGTGCTGCCAGCTTATCAAGTCCTTGCTGGATGAATGTCCCCAGTTCATATTACCCCACATGGATCCGTATGGGTTCCATTGGTAGTAGAGGTGATATTCGCCGTCCTTGTAGAACATCCCGTTAGGATCGTTCATCCAGCCATAAAGGGGAGAATGGTGGTACAGAGGACGAAATACCTCACGGTTGGCATCATCAAACGTATCGGAAAGTCTCAGTTCTTTCCAACAGGCATCCGCCATGGCATCACGTACATTGGCACGGCTGTTGCCGGTATGAATGTCGAAAGTTACCGTCTTGCCTTTATACTGTTCCAAAGCAAACGGAACAAGATAGTCGATACGGTTGACAGCCAGACGAACCAGGAAACTTTGATCTGTCTTATTATTCACCAATACATTGACGGTAGCTTCCGGGGCAGCTTCTTCCACCGGCAATAAAAGGTACTTTTGCGCTTCCTGCACCTGTACCAAACTGTGATTTGCACCCAGATAATGGATTTTCAGTCCGGCAGACTGCGCCGCACAAATACCGATATTCATTATTATAATAAGAAAAGTTGCAATAATCTTTCCCCAAAAAGGAAGAAGTGTTCTATGAGAATAATGCTTCATTTTCAAAATCAGGTATTAAATTTAATGTTTACTTTATAAACTCGCTCAATGCTCGGGAAAGCACATTGCAAAGAAACGGAATAAATGCGAAAGGGGCTAACACAAATGTTACAAATGCTGCTAAAATTGATACGGGGCTACCTCCTGAGCCGTTTCAATCCTATGTCATGAAACAAAATTTGCAGCATCCGTATCATTTTTTATAGCTCGTTTCAATACAAACCATTTACTTTGCGATATCAAAACATGATCGGGAAAGCTGTTTTGAGAATTTAGAATCTAACTGTTAACAATAAATTTATAATGTATGAGAAAACTTAGCATTATGATGTTCCTTCTCGGATTATGCGGTTTTGTCTATGCACAAAACATCCAAATAAAAGGAACAGTAAAGTATGCAACCGACGGAGAGCCTATCATCGGCGCCTCAATCGTTGAAGAAGGCAACAAGACCAACGGTACGATAACCGACTTCAACGGAAACTTTTCATTGAGTGTTATGTCCGGTGCAGAAATTACAGTATCTTATATCGGTTTTAAGTCACAAACCCTAAAAGCCAAAAACACTTTAGAAATTCTGTTGGAAGAAGACTCCGAAATGCTGCAAGAAGTGGTAGTTACGGGCTATACCACACAACGCAAAGCCGACCTCACCGGCTCTATTTCCGTAGTAAGTATGGACGAGATAGCCAAACAGAACGAAAACAATCCGATGAAAGCCTTGCAGGGCCGCGTGCCGGGCATGAACATTACAGCCGACGGTAATCCGAGCGGCAGCACAACTATTCGTATCCGCGGTATCGGAACACTGAACAACAATGACCCGCTTTACATCATCGACGGTGTACCAACCAAAGGCGGTATGCATGAACTGAACGGAAATGACATCGAATCCATCCAAGTATTGAAAGATGCCGCCTCCGCTTCCATTTACGGTTCGCGTGCAGCCAACGGAGTTATTATCGTCACTACCAAGAAAGGAAAAGAAGGACAGTTGAAAATCAACTTCGATGCTTCTGTCGCCGCCTCCATGTACACCAATAAAATGGAAGTACTGAATGCCGAGGAGTACGGTCGCGCCATGTGGCAAGCCTATGTTAACGAAGGACAAGATCCCAACACAAACGGTCTCGGCTATAAATACAACTGGGGTTACGATGCCAACGGATACCCGCAACTGAACGGTATAAGTATGTCCAAGTATCTGGATTCTGCCAATACAACCCCGGCAGCCGATACGGACTGGTTCGACGAAACCACCCGCACAGGTGTTATCCAACAGTACAATGTATCTGTAAGCAACGGTTCCGAGAAAGGTTCGTCTTTCTTCTCTTTGGGATATTACAAGAATCTGGGTATTATCAAGACCTCCGACTTCGAACGTATCTCCGCCCGCATGAACTCCGACTATAACCTTATCGGCAAGTTCCTGACCGTAGGGCAGCACTTCACCGTTAACCGTACGTCCGAAGTACAAGCTCCGGGCAGTTTCCTGCAAAATGTGCTCCAATTCAACCCGTCACTGCCCGTATATACCATTGACGGCAAATTTGCCGGTCCGGTAGGCGGTTATCCCGACCGTGAAAACCCGGTGGCACGTTTGGAGCGCAATGCCGACAACCGCTATACTTACTGGCGTATGTTCGGAGACGCCTACGTCAATCTGAATCCGGTGAAAGGCCTCAATCTGCGCTCTACTTTCGGTATCGATTACTCTCAAAAGCAACAACGGGTGTTTACTTATCCCGTCACCGAAGGTAACGTAGCCAACGACAAAAATGCGGTGGAGGCCAAACAAGAACACTGGACCAAATGGATGTGGAATGCTATTGCCACCTATAACTTGGAAATAAACAAACACCGCGGTGACGTTATGGCGGGTATCGAGTTGAACCGTGAAGACGATGTCCACTTCTCCGGTTACAAAGAGGACTTCTCTATTCTTACCCCCGACTTTATGTGGCCGGATGCCGGGGCAGGTACTGCACAAGCTTACGGTGCAGGCGAAGGGTATTCACTGGTTTCCTTTTTCGGCAAGCTGAACTATACGTACGATGAGAAGTATCTGCTCTCACTCACGGTCCGCCGCGACGGTTCATCCCGTTTCGGCAAGAATAACCGTTATGCCACTTTCCCCTCCGTTTCTGCCGGCTGGCGTATCAGCCAAGAGAACTTTATGAAAGGCATTGACTGGCTGGACGACTTGAAAATCCGCGCATCATGGGGCCAAACCGGTAATCAGGAAATCTCGAATACATCACGCTATACAATCTACGTTCCTAACTATGGAGTAACGGAATCCGGCGGACAAAGCTACGGAACTTCCTATGACATTGCCGGAACCAACGGCGGAAGCATCCTGCAATCCGGTTTCAAACGCAACCAAATCGGTAACGACGATATCAAATGGGAAACCACCACACAAACTAACATCGGTCTTGATTTTTCTTTATTCAGTCAAAGCCTGTACGGTTCATTCGACTGGTACTATAAGAAAACCACCGACATCTTGTTGGAAATGGCAGGCATCGCCGCTATGGGCGAAGGCAGCAAGCAATGGATTAATGCCGGAGAAATGGAAAATAAAGGATTCGAGTTGAATCTCGGCTACCGCAACACCACCCGATTCGGTCTAAAATATGATATAAGTGCCAATATATCCTCCTACCGCAATAAAATCACCGCATTGCCCGCCACCGTTGCCGCCAACGGCACATTCGGCGGAAACGGCGTGGAAAGTGTGATAGGTCACCCCAACGGCGCACAGGTAGGCTACGTAGCCGACGGCATTTTCAAGTCACAGGAAGAAATCGATAACCACGCCACCCAGGAAGGGGCCGGCTTGGGACGAATCCGTTGGCGCGACTTAGACCACAACGGAATCATCAACGAAAAAGACCAGCAATGGATTTACGATCCCACTCCCGCCTTCAGCTACGGTTTGAATATCTATCTTGAATACAAAGATTTCGACCTCACCATGTTCTGGCAAGGAGTGCAAGGAGTAGATGTTATCAGCGACCTGAAGAAAGAGACCGATTTGTGGAGCGGACTCAACATAGGCTTCCTGAACAAAGGGAAACGTGTTCTCGATGCATGGTCACCGACCAATCCCGGTTCTGACATCCCTGCACTGTCACGTAGCGACAATAATAACGAGAAACGGGTATCCACCTATTTTGTTGAAAATGGTTCATTCCTAAAATTACGCAACATACAACTGGGATACAACGTACCGAGAACATTCGCACAGAAAATGAAAATGGAACGCCTGCGCTTCTACCTGAGTGCACAAAATCTGTTTACAATCAAAAGCAAAAAGTTTACCGGAGTAGATCCGGAAAACGCCAACTACGGTTACCCCATTCCATTGAACCTGACTTTCGGTGTCAATGTCAGCTTTTAATCAGAACATAATAATGAAAACAATGAAAAATATAGCATATACAATTATCTTAGGGCTTGCATGGATATGCAGCGGTTGCACCGACTTTCTGGAGCAACAAACTCCGCAAGGAACCATGAACGACGAGCAACTGAAAGACCCCGCATACGTAGACAACCTGATTATCTCCGCTTATGCCGTATGGATTACTGCCGAAGATATCAACTCCTCTTTCTCTATGTGGAACTATGACGTCCGTTCGGATGATGCCTATAAAGGCGGAAACGGAACTGAAGACGGTGACGTATTTCATTCTCTGGAAATCTCGCAAGGAATCATGACTACCGCATGGAACATCAGTGATATGTGGCAACGTCTGTACAATTGCATCTCACGTGCCAACACGGCATTGCAGTTATTGAACCAGACAACTGAAGCCACCTATCCGCTAAAACAGCAACGCATTGCCGAAATGAAATTCTTGCGCGGACACGGACATTTCTTACTGAAGCAGTTGTACAAGAAAATAGTATTTGCCAACGATGAGAGCCTCTCGCCCGAAGAGTATAATAGCCTGTCAAACACAACGTATACCAACGATGAAGGCTGGCAGTTGATTGCAGATGATTTCCAGTTTGCCTACGACAATCTGCCTGACACGCAAACCGACAAAGGACGCCCCACCCGTGCGGCTGCGGCAGCCTATCTTGCCAAAACATATTTGTACAAAGCTTACCGCCAAGACAATGCCGATAACAACGAAGTGACAGAAATCAATGCGGACGACTTGAAGAAAGTAGTGCAGTACACAGAGAACTCAATTATGGCAGCAGGCGGTTATAATCTGGAATCGGATTTCCACAATAACTTCCGTCCCGAACCTCAATATGAAAACGGTGTAGAATCTTTGTGGGCCATGCAATATTCCATGAACGACGGAACAACCAACGGCAACTGTAACTGGTCCAACGGACTGATTGTTCCTAATATTCCCGGAGTAACCGACGGCGGCTGCGACTTTTACAAGCCGAGTCAGAATCTTGTAAACGCCTTCCAAACAGACGCCAACGGCCTACCTCTATTAGACACATTCAACAATGAGGATTACGACAAGAATACGGATTATGCCGACCCGCGCCTGTTCCTTACCATCGGCATACCGGGACTGCCTTATGCGTTCAATGCAAACTACATCATGGACGAATCTTCCACATGGAGCCGCAGCAACGGATTGTACGGTTATTATGTAACCCTCAAACAAAACGTAGATCCCGACGGAGATTATCTGATAAAAGGTTCTTGGTGGGGTACTCCCATGAATCACATCGTGCTGCGCTATGCTGATGTATTGCTGATGCGCGCCGAAGCCCTGATACAACTGAACGACGGACGCATTGACGAAGCCATCGACTTGATAAACCGCATACGTAACCGCGCCAAACAAAGTACCGCCATGATTAGCAACTATGAAATGGACTACGGAATACACATCAACATACAGCCCTACAACGGTACTTACACACAGGCAGAAGCTTTGAAGATGCTGAAATTTGAACGACGTGTAGAACTCGCCATGGAATGTGACCGTTTCTTCGACTTGGTACGCTGGGGAGAGGCCGCTGAAGTCCTGAGCAAATACTATGCAGGAGAAGCTGATAACTGCGCTATCTACTCCAGTGCTTCGTTTACTAAAAACAAGAATGAATATCTGCCGATACCGTTTGCACAAATGAGCGCCAGCAATGGCAACTACACACAAAACTGCGGTAATTGGTAATCAATTAATCTTATATAAGCAACACTATGAAATCAAAAATAAAAAGAATTAGTTTGCTACTTTGGAGCATAGCATTACTGGCTGCAATCTCCGGATGTAGTGACAACAACCTGTCAAATCTTCAACTGAACGGAGATACTTGGATTACAACCTTTGAGCTGGACCGGTATGCCGGAGTGATAGACCGTACCAACAAAACCATAACGGTGGCACTTCCCGAAACATATAACACCGATGCCATGACCGTTACCGCCATCGAAGTGTCGGAAGGGGCCGATGCTTCGGTCAAGGCGGGTGATGTACTAAACTTCTCCTGTACACAAATGGTTAAGGTTACCAACGGAGACACCTACCTCGACTACACAGTCGTCATTAAGCATGATGAAGCCAAGATACTGTCATTCAAACTGAACGACACATATGCCGGAATCATCGATCAGGAAAATCATAACATCAGCGTACGCGTACCGAGCACGACAGATGTAACCGCCCTAATTCCAGCTATCACCACTTCGGAAGGAGCTACCGTTACTCCTGCATCCGGTCAGGCCATAGACTTTACAAATCCTGTAGACTTCATTGTCTCTTATAATACGGCATCTGCCGTCTATACGGTAACAGTTATACTTTCCGACGCTCCCGATGCCGTATATGTAGGACTTGCCACACAAATGGATGACTTGAACGCAGAAGAAAAAGCCGCGGCAACATGGATGCTGGGAAATATTCCCAATTCGCAATACATTTCCTTCGCTGATGTTCAGGCCGGCAGAGTGGATTTAAGCAAATGTAAACTGATGTGGTGGCATCTTCATATAGACGGCGGCATAGACAATATGGAGAAATTCGATAACGCCGCCCCGGCAGCCGTCAATGCATTGGTACAGATGAAAGAACTTTACAACAATGGCATGAACCTCCTGTTGACCCGCTATGCCACCTATTATGCAGCCAAACTGGGTGCGACCAAAGACGGAAACAATCCGAATAACTGTTGGGGACAAGTGGAAGAAAGCGGTGAAATAGCGGGAGGTGCTTGGAACTTCTTTATACAAGGACATACAGACCATCCTATTTACCAAGGTATCAGTCAAGACAACAAAGTGTACACATTTGATGCAGGCTACCGCACTACCAACAGTACAGCTCAATGGCACATAGGTACCGACTGGGGCGGTTATGCTGACAATGAAACATGGAGAACCCTTCATGGCGGCGTGGACTTGGGATATGGCGGTGACGGTGCCATCGTTGTATGGGAATATCCGGCAAACGCAACCAAAGGCGGTATCGTATGTATCGGTTCGGGATGCTATGACTGGTATGCTTACGGAGTGGATGTTTCGGGCGACCAATATCATGGTAACGTAGCCAAGCTGACGGAAAATGCAATTAATTATTTAACCGATAAATAAAGACTAATATATGAAGACAATGATAACATCACTTACTCTCACTGCAATGTTGTTCACTTCTTTCTGTAGTTGCAGCGATGACAACAATCCTGTCTTGACCCAAAAGGACTGGGACGGAACAGCGACCTATTTTGCCTCAACCGATGAAAACACATTCGGTACTTACTATAAACCCTATGTTGGTTATGTAGGCGATCCGATGCCTTTTTATGATCCGGTTGAGAAAGACTTTAAGATACTCTATCTGCAAGACTTCCGCCCCAACCAAGCCGGTACTTACCACCCCATCTGGGGAGTAAGTACTAAAGATGCAGCGTCTTATACATCTTTGGGAGAACTGATTCCATGCGGCGGCATCAACGAACAAGATGCTGCAATCGGTACGGGAAGCACCATATACAATCCGTCCGACAAACTGTATTACACATTCTATACAGGCAACAAATATCAACCGACTTCTTCCGACAACGGTCAGGTAGTAATGCTGGCAACTTCTCCCGACTTCAAGACTTGGACCAAGAGCCATACTTTCTATTTGAAAGGCGATGCTGACGGTTATAGCAAGAATGATTTCCGCGACCCGTTTGTCTTTGAAGGAGAAGACGGTAAATTCCATATGCTTGTATCCACCAAGAAGTCCAACCAGGGCGTATTGGCAGAATATACTTCTACCGACATGAAAAACTGGGAACACGCCGGCGTGTTCATGCAAATGCACTGGGATCGCTTTTACGAATGTCCCGATATATTCAAGATGGGCGATTGGTGGTATTTGGTTTATTCCGATATGTCCACTTACTCACGCAAAGTACAGTATTTCAAAGCAAAGACATTGGAGGTCCTAAAGCAGACAACCAATCCGCTCACCTTCCCCGATGAAAAAGAAGGCGTATTGGACTCCCGCGCTTTCTATGCAGGAAAAACAGCATCCGACGGCACCAACCGTTATATCTGGGGCTGGTGCCCTACTCGTGCCGGCAACGACAATACTGAGGTAGGCGCAGACAGTGAGCCCGAATGGGCGGGGAACTTGGTGGCACACAAAGTAATTCAACACCAAGACGGTACACTCTCTTTGGGTTTGGCAGAAAGCATCAGTGAGAAGTACACAGCCGAAGCGGACACTAAAGTAATGGAACAGGATGGAAACGTAACCCAAAACAATGGCAGCTATACGCTGGCTAACGAAGCCCATATACTTTTCAACCGCCTGAATGTACACAATAAAATCTCCTTTACCGTAAAAGCTGATGGGAATCAAGGCAAATTCGGTATCTCTTTCGTACGCGGCACAGACTCCAAAAAGTATTATACCGTTATTATCAACCCGGAAGATAACGGAAAGAAACGCAAGATAAACTTTGAAGAGGAAGGTGAAGAGGGCAAAGGTTTCATAGCCGGTATCGACAGCTATCTGTTCACCACTCCCTCCGACAATGTGTACAATGTTACCATCTGTACAGACAATTCCATTTGTGTAGTCTACATCAATGACAATGTGGCATACACTAACCGTATTTACGGAATACAAAAGAATTGCTGGTCTATCAATTCCTATCCGGAGAGCAATATTGAAGTCAGCAATTTAAAACTCAGTTATCAGAAATAAAACGACCTACTAATACCATAATAACCATGAAAACATATTTTTTAGCAATCGCTGCATTAGCTATGAGTTTTGCAGCATGCACAAATGAAGAGGAAGAGCAGATTTTCAGAAACGGAGAGAAAGGCACATTAGAAAGTCCGGTAGCTATTGATTTCTCTGCCGGCATCACTACCCGCGTAATAGGAAACGAATGGGAAACCGGAGATTTTATTGGTATCTCTGCAACGGACGGGGCCGATGCCAACTATACAAATGTAAAATATGAGGTGGCAGAAAGCGGTCCGTCCGCTACTTTCAATACTGCAAACGGAATAAACTCCATTTGCTATAAATCCGAGAATGCCATGTCCTTTAAGGCATACTATCCTTATGCAAAAGACAATGAAATGTCCGAAGGCAAAATCAAAAGAAACACAGCCCAAACTCAGGATAAAGTTGATTTTTTATGGGCAACCATAGAAAACAAGCCCTACTCGGCAGAACCGAAAGTAAACTTTACATTCCAACATAAAATGGCGCAAATCAACGTAAAGATTACATCCGGTGTCGGTGATGCCACAAACGGAAAGTCAGTTGTGATAAGCGGATTAAAGCATGACGGCGGTTTTGACACGCAGACCGGCATAGCCGCCCCGAATACAAATATAAGTGCGGAAGACTGGACTATCGGAGAGATGAACAGCCAAGATTTTTCCTACACCGGACTTATCTACCCGCAAAATGCCCTCAGCATAACCTTGAAAGTGGGTGATGGAAATGACGACCTGAAAACAACCCTCAACTTAGGAAATATCGGGAAGTTTGACGCCGGATACAAATACACCATAACCGCAACGGTTGAAGATGGAAAAATCAATGCCCATATAACAATTAACGGCAATATAATTGAGGATTGGAAAGACGGCTCCATAGCCCCCATTGCTTTCATCGGTGATGCAGAAACGGCAGAGATGCTCGAAGGAGAAGGTAAAGCGGCTTACGACTGGTTGGTAAGTAACAGCCAGTATAAAGTAACCTATTTCTCCATTAATGGGAATGATGCCACTATAAATTTAGAACAATATAAAATGATATGGGCGCATTTCGATAAAGACAACAGTAGTATCACAAGTGAAGTCAATACCGCTATTGCGAATTATTATATCTCCGGTGGTTCTGTATTAGCTTCACGTGACGCAATGTATAGTCTTATTGGATGGGGAATTATCTCAGATTCTAACAAGACAAACTGGAATTTTGGAAATAGTACAGACGAAAGAAAACCCATTGACTGGGAAGGGACACAAGGATTTACAATTACCCAAACCAACCATAAACTATTTGATAATTTACCTGCAGATTATATCCTCATTCACCAAAGAGAATACCCTTGCATCAGAAAAATGAGAGGATGGGGCGAGAATTATACCGCTGATGATTTAGAAAACTGGGAAAAGACAGCCGGAGCTCAAAGATTAGCACGTGACGGTGGAAAAGAGAACTCTATTACTATTGCTGAAATATTCAAGACAACCGGTCATGGATGTGCTATCATCATTGGCGATCCGTCATTCGAGTGGTATGGCTCTACACCGGATAACTCTAATATCAATGCTCTGTATACATTTACAACAAATGCTATCAATTATTTGATTAACCAAGTTACTCAACAGCAATAATATTATCATATCATACTCCCTATCAGAAGCATTACGATAATCCTTTGGTAGGGAGTTATTTATCTCTCATCAGGGTTCTATGCATTATTTACTTCCAACTTCACCTCTGCCGCACACGCATATCCCTCTTCATAAAGGTCCGTCAGCTTCTTCACATCCCTTTCGATTCGGTCCACCACTATTGGCTTTTGCGGACGTATAACGGTGATTTCCCCTGCATCTTCCAGTTGTTCCACCAATTCCAGCTGTTCGTTGTAAACACGGCTGCGCCGATTGATGGCTTCCCTTAAAAGAGGATATTTCTTATAGATAAACGGAGGAACTTTAGTTCCTTGAAGCTCCTTACGGTAACCCCTGTTACGTGTCAGTACTACAACATTGCGGGTATATCCGTCTTGGCGGGCACGCATCAAAGGAATGCTGTCCACAATACCGCCGTCCAGCATCGGAATATTATCCACATAGGTAATGGGACAGACAAAGGGCAAGCTACTCGAAGCACGGACTATGTCGATGACACGCTCCTTATTCTGTTTTTCTTCAAAATAATCGGCTTCTCCCGTCAGGCAGTTAGTAGTTACCATGACAAAACGCTCCGGACTGCGGAAATAAGCATCATAATCGTATGGCAGGATATGTTCGGGAAACTCCCGGAACAAAAGGTCGAAATCCATGATATTGCGTTTCTTCAACAGATATTTCAGTCCGATATAATTATACTTCTCCAGCAGGTCTATATTACTGTACTTGGCACGTCCCCGCTGCCCCGACATATACGACAGTCCGTTGCACGCACCTGCACTGACGCCAATCGTATAAGGAAAGCGAATTCCCCTATCCATAAAGTTATCCAACACACCACAAGTAAAGACGCCACGCATACCGCCGCCCTCAAGAACCAGTCCACTTTGATTGTCTATACGCACTAATTTATCCATAAGTGTCAGAATTAACGCGCCAAAGATAGCTTTTGTTTACGATATTCTACCTATATTTGCAGCTACAACTATAAATTAATAACAATTTAATCATGATGAAAAAGCCTATATTAATTGCCGCTTTAGGACTGTTCAGCCTGAATATCATGGCACAAGACGCCCCGAAAGAAGAGGGATTCGTCTTTACTACCGTAAAAGAAAACCCTATTACCTCCGTTAAGAACCAGAACCGTTCCAGTACATGCTGGAGCTTCTCAAGCCTCGGTTTCTTGGAGAGCGAGTTACTGCGTATGGGTAAAGGAGAATACGACCTCTCCGAAATGTTCGTCGTACACCACACAATGGTAGACCGTGCACAGAACTACGTGCGCTATCACGGTGACAGTTCTTTCTCGCCGGGCGGTAGTTTCTATGACATCATGTTCTGCCTGAAGAACTACGGTCTTGTTCCGCAAGAAGCCATGCCGGGCATCATGTACGGTGATACACTGCCTGTACACAATGAGCTGGATGCCGTAGCGGGCGCCTACACAGATGCCATTGCCAAAGGCAAACTCAGCAAACTGTCTCCCGTATGGAAGAAAGGTTTGAGCGCTATCTACGACACTTACCTCGGCCAATGCCCCGAAAAGTTCACTTATAAGGGAAAGGAATATACTCCGAAGACTTTCGGCGAATCACTCGGTATCAACCCGGATGATTATGTATCATTGACTTCGTATACACACCACCCGTTCTACACCCAGTTCGCCATTGAGATTCAAGACAACTGGCGCAACGGACTTTCTTGGAATCTGCCGATAGAGGAACTGATGGCCGTTATGGACAATGCTGTTAAGAACGGTTACACCTTTGCATGGGGTAGCGACGTCAGCGAACAAGGTTTCACCCGCGACGGTATCGCCGTTATGCCGGATGCAGCCCGTGGCGCTGAACTGACTGGTTCGGACATGGCACGTTGGACAGGTCTTACCGCTGCCGACAAACGTAAAGAGCTGACCAGCAAACCACTGCCGGAAGTAAACGTGACTCAGGAAATGCGTCAGACAGCTTTCGACAACTGGGAGACAACCGACGACCACGGAATGGTTATCTACGGTATTGCCAAAGACCAGAACGGAAAAGAATATTTCATGGTAAAGAACTCTTGGGGATTAAGCGGCAAGTATAAAGGCATTTGGTATGCTTCCAAGGCTTTTGTCGCTTACAAAACCATGAATATCCTCGTTCATAAGGACGCACTTCCCAAAGATATTGCCAAGAAACTGGGTATTAAGTAACAATAACCCGAAACTCATATAAGAAAAATGAATTAATTGTCGTCACTCGTTACTAAATCTCCGTATCCCTCTATTCATGGGGAATACAGAGAGTGACGACAATATTATAAGAGTGACGACCAATAATTGGTCGTCACTCTTTATACCTCTGTGCAAAAAACCTATCATTAGCTTCGCTCAAAACATCTTTTGATTTTTACACTAAGGTATAGTCTGTCATTCAGAGGAGCTTGCGACGAAGAATCTCCTCTCTTATGTATGCAGAGAAGAGATTCATCACTTCGTTCAGAATGACAAAATGATAGGACTTTTATGTCTTGACACATTTAGTTTTTCTTCGTCCCGCAGCCGGCAACCGTAGAGCCCGCAGTTGGCAACCGGACGGCCCGCAATTGGCAACCGGACAGCCCCCAAATGGAAAACGAGGTTTTGCATCGTTCCGAGTAACATTTTACATCACACAAAAACGGAAAAAGAACCGTCCTCATCCTATTTTCCTTATGTCATACGCTATCTGCGACACTGTCAAACGTTTTGCGTTTTTGCTCAAAATCTTCTCGGATGTGCATTTTTTACTTTGTTTTCTTGTCAAACCCAACTCTTTGCGTAAATTTGCACGCTGATAGTTAACCGGATAATTTCAGTAGCAGGACTCTACTACTCCTATTCCCGGCACTGACATATAGAAATACTAATACTAATTATTAATAGCATGAGTTTGAAAATTGTTGTATTGGCAAAACAAGTTCCCGACACACGTAACGTTGGGAAAGATGCCATGAAAGCCGACGGAACCATTAACCGCGCGGCACTCCCTGCCATCTTCAACCCCGAAGACCTGAATGCCCTTGAGCAAGCTCTCCGATTGAAAGATGAACATCCGGGCTCCACCGTAACCATCCTGACTATGGGACCGGGACGCGCAGCCGAAGTTATTCGTGAAGGACTTTACCGTGGCGCCGACAACGGCTATCTGCTGACTGACCGCGCTTTTGCCGGAGCTGATACACTGGCCACCTCCTACGCCCTTGCCACCGCCATCAAGAAGATTGGCGATTACGACATCATCATCGGCGGTCGCCAAGCCATCGACGGTGATACGGCTCAAGTAGGCCCGCAGGTAGCGGAAAAGTTGGGATTGACGCAGGTGACTTATGCAGAAGAGATTCTGAATGTGGACAAAGCCGCCAAAAAGATTACCGTAAAACGTCATATCGACGGTGGTGTGGAAACGGTAGAAGGCCCGTTGCCCATCGTTATCACCGTCAACGGAAGCGCCGCTCCCTGCCGTCCGCGCAATGCCAAACTGGTACAGAAATACAAACGCGCCCTCGGCGCACAGGAGAAAGCCGCCATTGAAAAAGAAGGCGCAGAACTGCCGTATGCAGCCCTTTATGAGAAGTATCCTTATCTGAACATCACCGAATGGAGTGTGGCCGACGTGAACGGCGACCTCGTACAATGCGGTCTGAGCGGTTCGCCTACAAAGGTGAAAACCATTCAGAACATTTCATTCCAAGCCAAAGAAAGCAAGACACTGACAGGCAGCGACCAGGATGTAGAAGATTTGATTGTTGAACTGTTAGCTAACCACACGATAGGATAAGATTATGAATAATGTATTTGTATATTTAGAGATAGAAGGCACTACGGTTGCCGATGTCAGTCTCGAACTCCTGACCAAAGGTCGTAAACTGGCTAATCAGTTGGGCTGCCAGCTGGAAGCTGTTGCCGCCGGAAACAATTTGGCAGGCATTGAAAAGCAAGTATTGCCCTTCGGCGTTGACAAACTGCATGTATTCGACGCCCCGGGCTTGTTCCCATACACTTCCCTTCCCCACTCTTCCGTCCTCATCAACCTGTTCAAAGAAGAACAACCGCAAATCTGCCTGATGGGTGCAACCGTTATCGGCCGTGACCTCGGTCCGCGCGTGTCTTCCGCACTGACCAGCGGACTGACCGCCGACTGTACTTCACTGGAAATCGGCAACCATGAGGATAAGAAAGAAGGCAAGACCTACGAAAATCTGTTATACCAAATCCGTCCCGCATTCGGCGGCAACATCGTAGCAACGATTGTGAACCCCGAACACCGTCCGCAAATGGCGACCGTACGCGAAGGCGTGATGAAGAAAGAGATTCTGGATGCCAACTACAAGGGTGAAGTTATTCGTCACGACGTTGCCAAGTACGTTCCCGAAACGGACTATGTAGTGAAGGTTATCGACCGCCACGTAGAAAAAGCCAAACACAATCTGAAAGGCGCTCCCATCGTCATAGCCGGCGGTTACGGCATGGGCAGCCGCGAGAACTTCGATATGCTATTTGAACTGGCTAAGGAACTCCACGCCGAAGTAGGCGCCAGTCGCGCCGCCGTCGATGCAGGCTATGCCGACCATGACCGCCAGATTGGTCAGACCGGTGTTACCGTCCGCCCGAAACTCTACATTGCTTGCGGCATCAGCGGACAAATCCAACACATTGCCGGTATGCAGGAGAGCGGTATTATCATCTCCGTCAATAACGACGAAAATGCTCCTATCAACACAATTGCAGACTATGTTATCAATGGTACGGTAGAAGAAGTTATTCCGAAGATGATTAAGTATTACAAACAGAATAGTAAGTAAGGAAATTATGGCTAATTTTTATACAGATATTCCGGAACTCAAGTTCCACTTGAACAATCCGATGATGGAACGTATCTGCGAACTGAAAGAACGCGGCTACGAAGATAAAGACAAGTTCGATTATGCTCCGCAGGACTATGCGGATGCCATCGACTCATACGACAAGGTACTCGAAATCACCGGTGAAATTACGGGTGAGATTATCGCGCCCAATGCCGAAGGCGTGGACGAAGAAGGTCCTCATTGCGCCAACGGCCGTGTGGAATATGCCAGCGGTACCAAACAGAACCTCGACGCTATGGTGAAAGCCGGCTTGAACGGTATGACCATGCCGCGTCGTTTCGGCGGACTGAACTTCCCTATTACCCCGTACACCATGTGCGCGGAAATCGTAGCTGCCGCCGATGCCGGTTTCGGCAACATCTGGTCTTTGCAAGACTGTATTGAAACTCTTTACGAGTTCGGCAATGAAGACCAGCACAGCCGTTTCATCCCCCGCATCTGCGCCGGCGAAACCATGTCAATGGACTTGACCGAACCGGATGCAGGCTCTGACTTGCAATCGGTAATGCTGAAAGCTACTTACGACGAAGCAAACAACTGCTGGCGTCTGAACGGCGTGAAGCGTTTCATCACTAACGGTGATGCCGACCTGCACCTCGTACTGGCACGTTCGGAAGAGGGAACAAAAGACGGCCGCGGCCTGTCCATGTTCATCTACGACAAGCGTGACGGCGGCGTAAACGTTCGCCGCATCGAAAACAAGCTGGGTATTCACGGTTCTCCTACTTGCGAGCTGGTCTACAAGAATGCGAAGTGCGAGCTTTGCGGCGACCGCAAACTCGGTTTGATTAAATATGTAATGGCACTGATGAACGGCGCCCGTCTGGGTATCGCCGCCCAGTCCGTAGGTTTGTCACAAGCCGCCTATAACGAAGGTCTGGCTTATGCCAAAGACCGCAAACAGTTCGGCAAAGCCATCATCGAGTTCCCCGCCGTATACGATATGCTGGCTATCATGAAAGCCAAATTGGATGCAGGCCGCGCCTTGTTGTACCAAACTTCACGCTACGTAGACATCTACAAGGCATTGGACGACATCGCCCGCGAACGTAAACTGACTCCGGAAGAGCGTCAGGAACAAAAGAAATATGCCAAATTGGCCGATTCTTTCACTCCGCTGGCCAAAGGTATGAACTCCGAATATGCCAACCAGAACGCTTACGACAGCATCCAGATTCACGGCGGTTCCGGTTTCATGCTGGAATATGCTTGCCAGCGCATTTATCGTGACGCACGTATCACCAGCATCTACGAAGGTACTACGCAGTTGCAAACGGTAGCCGCTATCCGCTACGTCACCAACGGTTCTTATGCCGCCACCTTGCGCGACTATGAACTGATTCCGTGCAGCGAAGAAATGCAACCGTTGTTGAATCGCGTAAAAGAAATGACAAACAAGTTCGAGGCTTGCACCAATGCCGTTAAGGAAAGCGGCGACCAAGAGTTGCTTGATTTCGTGGCCCGCCGCCTTTACGAAATGGCTGCCGTATGCGTAATGTCCCACTTGCTGATTCAGGATGCTGCAAAAGCGCCCGAATTGTTCGCCAAATCGGCACTGGTGTACGTAAACTATGCTGAATCGGAAATAGAGAAGCACTTCAACTTCATCCGCAAGTTCAAGGCTGAAGAGTTGGAAGGTTATCGCAAGTAAAAGTCTTAAAACTTTGATTGACATTTCATCCTGTCATTCAGAGGAGCTTGTGACGAAGAAGAGAGTGTGCCAAAATACACTTGATAATTTCTTTTAGGCACGGATTACGCGGATTTCACGGATTTTCTTTATTTCTTTTCCGTGAAATCTGTGAAATCCGTGCCTAAAAAGAAACAAATAGTAAGCGAACTTTTGTTTTGACACATTTTCTTCTTCGTCACAAGCTCCTCTGAATGACAGGATGAAATGTCAATCGGAGTTTTAAAGTCAGTCCAAGCCTCCCAACAGTCTCAGCTTATTGTGCAGCGAATAAATCTCCTGCTGCATACTTTCCATACGCTCCAGCAAATGATGAATGGCATCAATACCTTCGATATTGATAGACAAGTCGTAATACATACGGCTGTAACGCTCTACATCCGGCAATTGGGAAAATTGCAAACAGCGTTCGCCACCTTCCGTCAAAATATCTATCAGACCGCCTTCCTGCAACATCTCAATGAACGAGGGCTCTATGTGGCACTTGTCACAATACTCACTGATTATAATTAATTCGTTCTGCATAACTCGTTCTCCTTTTTAGTTCATACTTTGAATTTTACGGAACAGTTCTTTCTGCTGCTCCGTCAGATTCGTCGGCAACTTTACGGAATAAGTCACAATCAAATCACCGAACCGGCCTTCCTTCTTGTATACCGGAAAACCTTTCCCTTTTAGACGGACTTTTGTCCCGTTCTGCGTTTCGGGCTTTACTTTCAGCTTCACCTGACCGTCCAATGTATCTACCAACTTCTCGCCACCCAGAAGCGCCGTATAAAGGTCAATATCCACATCTACATACAGTTCGTCGCCCAAGCGTTTGAATACGGGGTCCTCAGCAATCACAAAAGTAATGTACAAGTCGCCTGCAGGTCCGCCGTTGATGCCCTCGCCGCCATAGCCTTTCAGCTTAATGACTTGGCCGTTTGCCACACCGGCAGGAATGGTGATACGGACATTCTTACCGTTCACCGTCAATATCTGCTTATAGGTTTGGGCTGCATCCCGAAGCGACAGGTTCAAATCGGCATGGAAATCCTGCCCGCGAAAACCTGTATTCGCTCCGCCTCCGCCACGTGTGCGGTGTCCGAACATCTGTTCAAAGAAATCGGAGAAGCCGTCTGCATCCTGACCGCCGAAGCCACCGAAACCTCCCGCCCCGGCTTGCTGTTGCGCCCGCTTCTGCGCTTCAAATTCATCGGCGTGCTTCCAGTGCTCGCCATATTCATCATATTTCTTTCTTTTCTCAGGATCACTAAGCACCTCGTTGGCTTCGTTGATAGCCTGAAACTTATCTTTGGCAGTAGCGTCATTAGGATTCAAGTCGGGATGATATTTGCGCGCCAACTTACGGAACGCTTTCTTGATATCATCCTGAGATGCCGTTTTGTCTACTCCAAGGACTTGATAATAATCAATATAAGCCATAGTTTATAAGTTTTGTATTCTAAAATGGATAGAACAAACAGCACACCAACTTTGTTTTTCGGGAACTAAAATGTGTAAACGAAATTAAAAATCTTATTTTTAAATACCAATCGAAAGGTTACCAAATACAAATCCCGAAATTGTCGCCATAATGATAACAAGAACCACATATACAATGGTCTTCTTTGTGCCCATAACACCCCGGATAACCAACATATTAGGCAACGACAGCGACGGTCCCGCCAACAGCAACGCAAGCGCAGGACCTTTACCCATGCCGGAAGCAAGTAACCCCTGAATAATAGGAACTTCAGTTAGTGTTGCGAAATACATAAACGCTCCTGTAAAACTTGCGAAGAAGTTGGAAAGTAGAGAATTTCCACCAACCGCCCACTCTATCCACTCGTTAGGAATAACTCCGGCGATAGCAGTGCTGTCGTGCGTAGAGCCCAGCAAGAAACCTGCAGTAACGACACCGATTGCCAATAAGGGCAGTATTTGCTTGGCAAACCCCCATGACGAAAAAGCCCAGTCCCGATTCTCTTCATCTCCCTTGTCGAAAAGCAGAATGACGGAAAGCAACGTTATGCCTACAACCATCGGTACAAGCGGCACTAATTTAGCATTGGAAACGAAAGCTCCGGCAAGAAAAGCGGAGGCAATTGTCAGCACTGCTCCGACACATACCCACAATACTCGCAATCTCAATATTTTGACGAGTGACCAACAGAGCATCAATGCGAAAATTCCCGCAATATACCATTTATAGGAGAAAATGAAATACCATAATCCCCTGTCGGAAGCGGCAGGTGCACCCCAGTTCGCAAAAACAAGAATCAGTACCAACGTAAAGAAATGAAAAGTAGTCTGCCACATCGGACGCTTTTCCGGTGGCGGCACAATATTCATCTGTTCCTCTTGTTTGGCTTTCTCCTCCTTACGGAAAATGAATGCCATTGCAAGCCCTATCACTACAGAAAAGCCGATAGCTCCCACCATGCGAGCAATGCCCATCTCAATACCCAAAATACGGGCCGTCAAGATAATGGATAAAATACTGATGGCAGGACCTGAATAAAGAAAAGCGATGGCAGGACCTAAGCCCGCACCCCGTTTGTAAATACTTGTAAATAAAGGTAAAATCGTGCAGGAGCAAACAGCCAATATACCTCCCGAAATAGCGGCGATCGTATAGGATAGCCACTTCTTGGCATTTGCCCCGAAATATTTGAGCACTGAACCCTGACTGACGAACACAGCAATCACCCCTGCTATGAAGAATGCAGGAAGCAGACATAGCACTACGTGTTCCTGAGCATACCATTTTGCAAGATCGAGAGTCGCATCAATGGCCGTCATAAAACGCTCGTTGCCAAGCGGCATGAAGAAGACTGCCGCAAAAACTATGATAATCCAAAAGAGTATTTTCAGTTCCTTTTTCGCATCCATAGCCACATTTTATATACCGAGTATTTGCTTTACCTCTGTTTCAGACGGAACGTGTCCCTTGATTTTAACCTCTCCATCCACCATAACGGCCGGAGTAGCCATAATGCCGGAATTGAGTATTTCTACAATATCCTCTACTTTTGTGAGTTTTACATCAAGATGGTTCTCACAGATTACTTTCTCTATTGTCTGATAGGTTGTCTTACATTTGGCACAACCCGCTCCCAAAACTTTAATTTCCATGTTTCTATCTTTTTTATAAATATATAATTATACAATAATACACGCCGATAATCGAGAACACGCCCCCGACAATCCTATTCAACCATTTTTGTATAGTCTGCATTTTACCATAAAAACCGCCGATATGCTGTATGCTGAATGCCAATATCCAAGCCACCGCCAAAACGGGCAGCGCAGTAGCTATGGCGAAAAGGACAGGTAACAGATAACCTGCAGTAACCGTTGCCGACATCGGAATCAACATCCCGAAATAAAAAACTCCGCTGGTGGGACAAAACGCCATTGCAAATAGCATTCCGAGCAGAAGCGCTCCCCATCCTCCTTTACGAGCCAGACCTTCGCCATCTCCCTTGAAACCGAAAGAAGGCAATTTCAATTTGCTGCCGAACAATATAAACAAGCCTATAAGAAGCAAGGCAGGACCAAGTATGCGCTCTCCATATTTACCTATGAACCTCTGAATACCGAAAAGATTGGAACCTTCTTTGAGTACCAGTATCAATACAATCCCCAGCAAAGTGTAAGCTATGACACGACCGAATGTATATAATAAACCATTGCGGAAAATCCGGCGGCGGTTTTCAATATCTTTGCCAATAAATCCGATAGCGGCTATATTCGTAGCCAACGGACAGGGTGAAACCGCTGTGAGCAGTCCCAAAAGAAAAGCCGTAAGTGCAGGGGTTGTACTGCTTTCCAATAATGCCTGTAACCACTCCATAAGACTTTATTCCAATAAGGTACGGACTTTCTCAATCACTCCGCTCTTGAAAGTATCAGGAGCCGTTTTGGCATTGGCAAAAGCATATTCCGTCAGATTCTCATACGTTTCTTTACCATCTCTCCACTTGCTGACAAAAAGCGACGACCATGCAACCTCGTATTTATTGGCAACAGTCTCGTTCTCAGGCTTGGATATGTCGATTGTTTTAAAAACGACTGTTCCGTTTTTCAGTTCATCGGCAAATTGTGTCTCTATCGCTTCTTTGGCATTCTTTTCTATCGCCATGCAAGTGGCACACCGCCGTTTACCATGAAAATACAGCACTTCCACACAGTTTTCCTGTTCCTGCAACTGTATTTGCTCTACATCCGCAGAGCGGTTCTTCCCCGCTCCATTATTGCCGCAAGCTGTCAATCCGCAGCAAATAACCAACACTAAAATCAGTCTGTTCATACGCATTTGTTTGTATTGATAATTATCCATGTTTGTATTTCGTAAAACTACGAACATTAAAGAGAAAAAAATTGCCGCTATTCGCAACAACTTTCCTTTTTACAGACACACTGCCCAAAAAGTTTAGACAAAAGCATAGAGGCTATTTTCCAATTCTCCCGATTGATACAATACTTTACTTTCGGTGTCTCTATCTCTCCTTGTATCAGTCCTGCATCTTTCAACTCCTTCAAATGTTGTGAAACCGTCGCTTTCGCAATAGGGAGTTCCTCGTGGATATCTCCGAAAAAACAACAGTCCTGTTTGGCCAAAAAGTCAAGAATAGCCACCCTTGCCGGATGCCCTATCGCTTTTGCAAAGCGAGCAATTTGCTCTTGTTCTAATGTGTATTTCTTGGTTTCCATCATCTTCTCAATTATATGTTCGCAAAACTACGAACAATATTTTGTACCACAAAACATTGCAGCAATTTTCTTTATGAAAAGCATATACTCCAACATAAAAAAACCGCGATGCCTTTATGTAAGACATCGCGGTCAATCTATATGATTAAGAAATCAAGGGAAAACGATATTACATCATTCCGCCCATACCGCCCATTCCGGGAGCACCCATCGGCATTTCGGGCTTATCTTCTTTCTTTTCTACAATTACACACTCAGTAGTCAGGAACATACCTGCAATAGAAGCGGCATTTTCAAGAGCTACACGAGTTACTTTTGCAGGGTCTACCACACCGGCAGCGTGCAGATTTTCGTAAACATCGGTACGTGCATTATAACCGAAGTCAGCCTTACCTTCACGAACTTTCTGTACCACAACTGCACCTTCTTTACCGGCATTGGCAACAATCTGGCGCAAAGGTTCTTCGATGGCACGCTTGATGATGTCGATACCTGTAGTTTCGTCAGCATTGTCTCCTTGCAGACCTTCCAAAGCATCCAGTGCACGAATGTAGGCTACACCGCCACCTGCAACGATACCTTCTTCGATAGCCGCACGAGTAGCGCGGAGCGCATCGTCTACACGGTCTTTCTTCTCTTTCATTTCTACCTCGGAAGCCGCACCCACGTACAGAACAGCTACACCACCCGACAACTTAGCCAGACGTTCCTGCAATTTTTCTTTGTCATAGTCGGACTTAGTAGAAGCAATCTGAGCTTTAATCTGTTCGCAACGTTCTTTGATATTTTCTTTTGCGCCGGCACCGTTTACGATAGTTGTATTGTCCTTAGAAACAGTTACCTTGTCGGCAGTACCCAACATTTCGATAGTAGCTTGTTCCAGCTTCAAGCCTTTTTCTTCGCTGATTACAACGCCACCGGTCAATACGGCAATGTCTTCCAGCATTTCCTTGCGGCGGTCACCGAAGCCCGGAGCTTTCACAGCACATATCTTCAACTGAGAACGCAGACGGTTAACAACCAATGTAGTCAGCGCTTCGCTATCCACGTCTTCTGCAATTACCAACAGAGGACGACCGGTCTGTACAGCCGGTTCGAGGATAGGCAAGAAATCTTTCAAGTTAGAAATCTTCTTATCGTAAATCAGGATGTACGGTTTTTCCATTTCGCATTCCATCTTTTCAGTATTGGTAACGAAATAAGCTGAAAGATAGCCACGATCGAACTGCATACCTTCCACTACGCCGATAGTAGTATCTGTACCCTTAGCCTCTTCGATAGTGATAACGCCATCTTTAGAAACCTTACGCATAGCGTCTGCAATCAATTTACCGATAACCGGGTCATTGTTGGCAGATACAGAAGCAACTTGTTCAATCTTATCGTAATTGTCACCAACTTTCTCAGACTGGCTCTTGATAGATTCTACCACTTTGGCAACAGCCTTGTCGATACCGCGCTTAATATCCATAGGGCTTGCACCGGCAGTTACATTTTTCAAGCCTTCGGCTACAATGGCCTGAGCCAATACGGTAGCAGTAGTTGTACCGTCACCTGCATCGTCACCTGTCTTAGAAGCAACTTCCTTAACCAGTTGTGCACCGGTATTTTGATAAGCATCAGCCAATTCCACTTCTTTGGCAACCGTTACACCGTCCTTTGTAATGTGGGGAGCGCCGAATTTCTTTTCGATGATAACATTACGTCCTTTCGGGCCGAGAGTTACTTTTACTGCATTTGCCAGTGTATCGATACCTTTCTTTAATTGGTCGCGGGCATCGATATTGAATAATATTTCTTTTGCCATAATTCTATTTACTATTTTAACGATTTACTATTTACAAATTAATTATCCCAATACAGCGAGTACGTCGCTCTGACGCATAATGAGGTATTTGGTTCCTTCAACTTCCAGTTCTGTACCGGCATATTTTCCATACAATACTGTGTCACCAACCTTCAACACCATTTCTTCGTCTTTTGTTCCGTTGCCAACTGCTATAACTTCACCCTTTAAAGGTTTTTCTTTTGCCGTATCAGGAATAATAATACCGCCAATTGTCTTTTCTTCTGCAGGTGCAGGGAGTATCAGCACTCTGTCTGCTAATGGTTTAATGTTCATAGTTTCTTTGTTTTTATATGTTATACATTTATTATAATAGTAATTTTTGCTTTATGTAAGCGAAAAAGAACTTACGAAAACTGTGCCAAAAGGCAAAGCTGTTCGTTTGGCAGATTCAAACTGACAAAATGGCAAGGAATAAACTGTAAAAAGTCCGACACCTACAACCTTTTAATCATCTCAAACTGTTTGCCCGCAGACTCTATATTTTTCGACCGAAGAAAAGTTGTCATCGAACTACATTCTACATCGGTATTAATAATCTTGACAAAGCTATGTTGGTTACTTTCGAGCATCTTCTGGAAAAGCAATGAACCGACTCCTCTGCGATGGTAACGTTTATCGACCGCTATCTGGGTGACATCACCGGATATAGGTTCAAAAACTCCATAGCCAATAAGTTTATCTTCAGAGAAAACGCCCAAACAGATAAAGCCTTCCAAGCTCCTTGCTATTGCTTCAAGGCTGTTCTGCCAAGAGGGTTTGAAATTCCAAAAATCAGATAGCGAACTATATTCAGCAATATCAACAGGTTTCAATGTATAAGGAAAATCAAGTGTTCAGATACTCTTGTCAATCTGCTCGTTTTCTTTCTTGAAATAATAAAACTCTCGTGTTATCTCAAACCTCAACTTCCGATAAACCGAGACCGCTCCTATATTATGCTGCAATACTTCCAACAGATATTCCTTTAGTTCTAATGTCTCCAAATGCGGAATCGAATATTTAAAAATCTCAGTGGCCCACCCTTTTCCCCGATAGTCTTTCAAGGTTCCTGTTCCGGTATCATAGGCAGTAGACGTTCCGTAGAAATCCCCTATTCCATTACAAGTAAACGAAATCGTTTTATTCCCGTCAAATGCTCCGAAAGAAGCTTCTGCATCGAAACCGAGCCTTTTCAGCATAGCAAAAAGTTCCACTTTGTTCAGTTGTACTTCGTAATCGGCAAAAGCCTGTTCGAAAATATCAAACGCGGTTTTATTTCCATATCAATATCACTTTATTTTTCAAAAAATACGATTTATTGCAATTTAATGCAAATACTTCTTTATAGTATCTGAAAGTGATTTCATAAACTTTTATCTCTGACTTAGTATAATTATTTATAGAAAGCGGTACAAGATTCTTTATAAATTCAAAAAGCCATACAAATTCTTGTAAAAGAATAGTATGGCTTTCTATCTAACACCTATTCCTGAAAAACTGTAACAATCCTTTGGAAATAAGTAGTTCTTATAAATCATTATTTTACCACCGCCGGATAATTATATATCGTTGGTGGAATGTGCCTATACTCTCTATCTGACACACGATAACCCGCTCTTGTTTTAATTTTATTTATAGCTTCAATCCAATCCATGTGTCCAGGAGTATCAAACTTAACAAATTCCTCATAATTATAGTCCCAAGAATCACCATAAGCAAGTTTCATTGCCCGTTTATAAATGGCTTCACGGCTCGGAGCATTATACTGATTCACCCATGTATATAGATTTTCCCCATTTACACTCATTCTCTCTCTCATAATACTATATTCGGTAGGCCGATAAACACCATATCTATAAAGAGCACCTTCAAAAACACCAAGACCTTCTTCTTTATAACGTGGATCATTGATAAAATGTGCCCAACTTACTTTTTGAGAGTCAGAGATATAATCTACATTTGCATTCCAACCATCTTTATGATCTTGCAGTAGTCCCTCAACATCTGTAAAAGTTTCTTCATATAATATATATTCATCACAGAGAAGGCCAAATCCATGTCCTCCTGCCTCATGATATATCAATTCCTTAAATTCCCGCAAGTCATTCTTATCATAAGCGCAACAAGACAAACTAAAGCCATTTGAAAACATGTTGCAATGTCCACCAGCAATACTACCTGCAAGATTCAAAACCATTATAGCCTGAACATTATCCAAATTTTCCCCACCAACTGCTTTGTGAACATATTCCATACATTTAACAGTATTCTCACTAAGACCATTGATATTTGTTGTTTCAAAAGCAGTCTCTCCACTCATCCAATCATGTTTGGATACTGCTTTGATTGCTACGATATCAAAATAGTCGCGCAAAGATTTATAAGGCTCTATTGAAAAATAATTTTCCATAGTTTCTTTCATTATAGCCTCATATCTACCACCTTCTCCCATATCTATATCCACAAACAAATCTCCCATTACAACTAATTTGATGCCATTGCCTTTTGTGTGAGTCTGCAATGTTAAAATCTCGCCATCTTTAGAGAAGTCCGTTGATACATAATAATTTTCCGGAAACAAAACATAACCCTCCTGCTGAGGATATATAAATGCAGCCGAATACCAAGTGTCCCATCTTTCACATTGCAATAATTTTGTAGGAATAGGGCCACTCAAACGATTTCGATTTAATTGTAAATGCCAAAGTAATGGCAAATCTGCAAATTCCTTAGGTATTCCCCCTTCTATATTATTAAAACCAGCGTCAAAGAACTCCAACTTTTTCAAATGCCCAATACTTTTAGGTATATTTCCTCCAATATTATTTTTCCAAACATTAAAACGGGTTAAATTGCTTAAGTTTCCTATACTTTCTGGTATTACACCACTTAAATTATTACTAGAAACATCCAAATTACTTAAGTTAAATAAGTCTCCCAACTCTTCGGGTAACCCACCTGATAGATTATTACTTGGTAAATTGACACTTATTACATTTCCAATAGCATCTACAACAATTCCATACCATTCAGAAAGAGGCTTATCACTACACCAATTTACATTCTTTGTCCAATTATCTCCATTAGTAGCCTTATAGAATACGATTAATGCCTCACGCTCCAAATCTCTATAACTTTGTTTTACTGTAATCACTTGCTTCTTATCGCTATTCTTATCCTTTACTGTTATAGTAGCTTCCCTATCTTTTTGTTCAGTATTCTTTGATATAGTAAAACTTAGATTATATTCAATTAAAGCGCGTGTCGGTTGCACTTGCCGAATCCATGAATCCGAGAGTTCCACATCAAACTCCAAATTAGTTTGTACCGTCAAGTCTAAATTTCCTCCTTTCTCACCAAACTGATATTCATTACGAGCTACCAAAATAGCACCCTTATACATCTGATAAATAGAAACCGTATCTGCAACATTTTCATCGTTCGGATTATAAAATACGATTTCAACCTCTCTTGGATCATAAGCATCATTAGGAGAAATTACATAATGGCGAGTATGGGTAGAAACAGCACGACTTTGAACTTCAGTAATCCAATCCACATCAGATAGCATCTTAACCTCATAATCCAATGTACTCTTTACTTCAATATCCACATTTCCACCTTTTTCAGGAATCGTAAAGTCGCTTTGCGTTAAAGTTATAAAATCATCGAACCTTTGATAAACTTTGATTATCTCTGAAAGTCCTCCACTCTTAATTACTATTTCTCCTTCACGCTTATCTCCTGTCTCATTTAAATCTATGGTAAAATTCAAATTACTTGTTGTTAAAGCACGGGTCTTTGTATTTTGTCTAATCCAATCTGATTTTATGTCAACTTCAAAACTAATATTAGCCTTTACCTCTACACTAATATTACCCCCTTTAACACCCACTTCATATTTGGAAGAAGTTATAGTTAAAGCATCTTTCTGTTTTTGGGTTACAACAATATTCTTTGAAACCGAACCACATTTCAATACAATTGTAGCATTACGTTCATCATAAGTATCATTCGCCACCGCTGTTATACTTATTTCAGTCTTTCCCTTCGTTCCAGAAACTGGACTAATAGAAATCCACTCTTCTGCACGAGTATTCATTAAACTAGCAGTCCAATCACTTGTAGCTGTAAAAGTTACAAAAGCAGTCCCTCCCTGCTGTGGTAGTACTGGTTGTAAACTCTCTGAGTCTTCTATCGTTATGGAAGAAGAGGTATCAATTGGAGCAACCTCGTCATCTCCACATGAAAATACCATTAAAAACATCATTGCAAGTAATGGTAACCAATAATAATGCTTGTGTCTCATAAGCAAATAGATTATACTTCTATAAAAGAAGCGATTTAGCATAATAACATTTGTTGTTTCAATTCAAGTAAATGAATTTCAAAAAGGTTTGGTTATCGCTAAAAAAAAGAATAGTAATACTAATAAAAAAAGGCATAATACAAATGACGACCTATATTTTTTAAAGATTCTAAAGTTCTTTGTGTGTTTTAATATCTTATTATAATGAAGAAGCATATCATCATCAGGATAAGAAGAAGCAAAAGCAGCAAGTATCTGCTCTATCTTCACAATTATCGCATCCGTATAAGAGTTTCGCATTTTATTCTCTACTTGAGAATTATCACTATATGGATTTGCCTTCAATAGAATTTCCAACTGATTCAAGATTTTTACTAAAGACAGTCTATCATCCGGAATAGCGATATCCATTAATTGCTGTACCTTATTAGCAATGCTATCAGAAAATTGTATATACCTTTCTTTTTCTTGCCTCTTTTGTTCCTCCGCAAGCTGTTTGTCTATCCTGCGTTGTTCGACTTCAATCTGAAACTGCCGCTGTCTTTCTTCTGCTTCAACTTGCGTTTGGCGTCTCTGCTCTTCTGCTTCAACTCGGATTTTTTTTAAAGCCAATTCTTCTTTTCGCTTTTCTTCTTTCTGATATCGATGTTCAGAATCGTCTGTAAAAAGGTCTATGAATCCCATAATAATCATACTTGACTTTCTCCCCAGCCTCAAAGAAGAGTTTATAAAAAGGAAAGGCGTAAGACTGTTAACTTATATCATCGATAGGTTCTGGACTGACCCATACTGAGTATAAGAAAACAACTCACGCCTTTGGTTTTATATATGTAGTCTAACATATAGAACAAACCAAAGGAGAGCATCTTTTCCTATTCTCTCAGTACATTGAATTGTCCAGATTCATCGATGAGGAATAAGCTAAACGCTTCCTAATATATATATGTCCTTTCATTCAGGACATTGCAAATATAGAAATAATTTAGATAAATATTCCATTCATGAGTTGTTTTTCATATAAGTCTATCTACTTATCTATCTCTTTATTTACAATGCACACCCTCATGAATCATATAAATTCAAATCGATTTCCTCATAAAATCTTTAATGCAGTTTCCTATTTCTTCCAATAATTCATCAGGAATAGCACCGCTCAATTGACGCGTATGAATGACTAATTTAGAATGTTCCCGATTGTAGTAGATACAAAATGAGAAATTACGTTTGCCAACCCTTGACGGTATTTCGTATTTTCTATCGAACACTACTCCAAAAATATCACGAATCTCGTTCTCGCTAATATAGTTCGAACAAGCCAAAACCACAACCGGAAATGCTTGAATGAATTCTGTATTTTTAAAAAAATTTTCCTTCCTTTCCTTTAACTGTTTATCAAAGTCAGGATCTTTTTGGGCGGTGCTTGTATTCTTGCATCGTATGGTACTCATCTCTGTGGTAAATATCCGCTCCGTAAAGTTAACCCCCATCCGTGCTGTATGTCGAAATGCAGGATAAATAACATCATGTAGTTTCTGATATTTACTCCATGTATGACCGGATGGATATCTATACTCGTTACTATCTTTGGAAGTCTTTCTTCCATTACTGTCGAGAATAGCAGCCCATTCTCGTGCAAAAGAAATTTCATCATTGTTCTTTTTATTTTCCTGATACACGTGAGAACCTTCTTTACCTACAAATAATATTTCTGCATGCTCGTAATCGCCTATACCTAAATAGGTATTATTCGCTATATTGGCCTGCACTAATTTCTTAAAAAGTTCTTTCATTCCTTCCATGGTATTTTATCTTTTCAAATATGTAAAACTTAAATTCTCCAATTCTCTTTTATCTATAACTAAAAAGGCGTAAGACTATTAACGTATCATCGATAGGTTCCGGACTGACCCGTGCTGAGTATAAAAAAAACAGCTCACGCCTTTGGTTGTATATATGTAGTCTAAACACATATAGAGTAAACCAAAGGAGAGCATCTTTCCTTATTCTCTCAGTACATTGAATTGTCCAGATTCATCGATGAGGAATAAGCTAAACACTTCATAATATGCATATCCTTTCATCCAGGACATTGCAAATATAAGAATATTTAAATAAATGCTCCATTCATGAGCTGCTATTCATATCTATCATTTATAAAAATCATTCATTACACTAATTGTTTCAGCTATTTGACGTCGAAACCAACTCGGAGATAACACCTCTATTTCCTTCCCATGCGACAATAATTCCTGACAAAAATCATAAGTAGGACTTATATAATACTGAAAAACAGAGTACTCCAATTCCAAAACCAATTCTTTTTGACTATGATGCAACGGCAACATCCGAATATAATTTCTTTTAACGCCCTGCACTTTAATTTCTACATATTCGGGCTTTGCAGCAACATAATGCATAATTCCAAAACTATTGTAGAAATAATCTTGCGGGGAAAAGTCCAAAGGATAATCAAAAGTATCCATTGAGAGAGTTACAGACTTCATCCGATCCAAAGAATATATATGTAATTCTTCAGAATCATTTTCCAAAGCCAATACATACCATCTTCGTCTAAATAGTTTCAAACAATAAGGTGATATAGTCAACATTCTCGACTGACAACTATTAAAGCTCTGATATTCAATCGTACATCTACAATTTTCTTTCATCATTTCAACAAAAGAGGTCAAAAATCGATTTCCCGATGGAATATCCTCAAGTACAACTCTATCCGACAGATTACGGGTCTCTTGTATAGCGTTACTTACAGAAAAAGTATTCAGCAACCAACTTTCCATTCCTCCCGTTTTCAAAGCATACTCATTATCAATATAATAATGATTCCCGCTCGTACGATTACATAAGATACGAATACCAAACAATTCTTCAATTGCCGCACGATGGTTATGAAATGTCCTTAAAACTAATGAAGTGCCATTATTCAACGAACTGCGTTTCCATTTATCAGCTATTTCTTCAAAAGTTATTCTTCCTGAAGAATAAATCGTCTCTACCAACCATATGTATCTTCTAAACAAATCGCGTGTCATAAACTTATCATTAGACGATGAAAATTATCTTGTTTTAAGTGCAAAATAAGGTACTAAATATGAAAGAACTCTGCATATAGACTATTAAATAAAAAACTCCCAAGAGCAATGTATCACCTACTGATACAAAAGGTGTGTGATCACTCACTATTGATTACACCAATTGATATTAAAACAATTGATTTTCAACAGAAAAAATCAATATAATCTGTCACACACCTTCATCTTTTACAGTAACCGAAATATATCTCATTATCCGCAATGGAAATACTTCTCAACCAATTTCAACATTGCTTCCTGATTATTCTGAACCTCACTGCGCAAGGTCTTATCCTCATAAGAACGCAACTTACTGATAATTCCGTCAATCATGGCGGGGCTGAAAACATTGTACTTCTCAAAAGCGGCACGCTGTTTCTCCAAACAGTCTGCAGAAGCTGCACAGCTATCGGGCAATTGGGCCAGTTGTTTCAGTTTATCCTCGTTTTCTTTCTTGTGAATATTTACATTCACATAAGTCTTGTCTGCAATTTCCAAAGCATTTGATATTTCAAATCCATGACGGCAAGCCACTGCCAAACCTGCAATCAGCTGGTACAAATCGGCTGAGCCGTCCGGAGAGCGCATCTCCACCGTTTGCTTTTGAGTTGTGTCGTAGTTGCTCGGCGCTTCCAATGGATTAGCGAGCATACACATATCGGTCTTGGCCGACCATCCCAACGGAACGCGTACCAGTACGGAACGGTTGCGGTCGCCCCAACAAATATTGGTAGGAGCTTCCTGATGGGGCACAAGACGGAAATAAGAGGTAGGATTCGTATTGCCGAATGCGGTAATGGAAGGGGCCAATTCCATCATCCCCGCAATAGCCTTGCGGGCTGTTTCGGAAAGTACGCCGTCTTTCAACATCTGATTTTTTCCATCCTTCATGATACGCATATGAATGTGTAACCCGGAACCGGCTTTTCCCGCCGTTATTTTCGGAGCAAAAGTAAGGTCGAATCCATAGTGATGAGCAAGGTTACGGATAATCCATTTAGCAATCATCAATTGATCGGCTGCCTGATCGGCACGTACCGGCAAGAATTCAATTTCATTCTGTTCATATATTTTGCCGTCAAGAGTGAAATTACCCACTTCGGAGTGCCCGTATTTAATTTGTCCGCCGGCTTGTGCAATATATGACATACATTCGGTACGGAACTCGTTGAACTTGGCATAAGGAGCAGACTCGTGGTAACCACGCTGGTCGGTAGCCGGAAACATCCCACTATCTTCCGAAATAACATAATATTCCAACTCGCCCATAGCCTGAAACTCCATGCCTGTTACTTCCGTAAATGCCCGGCAAGCCTTGCGCAAAGTATGTTCCGGCGAACTTTCCAACGGTTCACCGTCTTTATTGAAGAAAGAGCAAAGCATGGAAAGTGTAGGCAAATCGGCAAACGGGTCTTCAAAAGCCGTACAAAAACGGGGCACTACATATAAATCGCTGCTGCCCGCTTCAATAAAAGGAAACAAACTGGAACCGTCCACACGCTCTCCACACGTAAGAATGGCATCGAGATATGCTGCGTCATTAATAACAAAGTTCAGGGTTTTCAGTCGTCCGTCAGCTGCCGGATACATGAAATTCACCATAAGGATTTCATTTTCCTTTATATAAGATACGATGTCGGCCTTTGTAAATTCGGAAGCCGGCTTTTGAAGTTTAGCCACCAACGGATTGGCATGCATTGAGAAATCTTGATTCATGATTTTGGTTGTTTTTAATTTATGATATGGTTAACAAAATCCGTTTGCACTGAAATTTTGAGACATTAATCTACAAATATACAAAAAGGCAGCTAACCGCAATGGGATTAGCTGCCTTTATTTATTCTCAATATGGGTAAATACCACAAAAAGGTAATACGTCTCAGCAAAACTATAAGTTAATATCATAACCCATACGATATTAACATCATACATACCATGATGTTAACTTGCCACATCGCACTTGGTTAACATCATCAGTACAATCAAGTTAACTTCCTATAAGGCTTATCAATGAAGTATCACTCCAATAAGTTCTCAATGGAATAATTTTCCCAAAAAGTCTTGGTAGAGTGCACCAGCGAACTCCCCATATAAAGCAAAAACAACACCGCTATGACAATCATCAAAAAGCTGACGAGGGCATTGTGCTTTTCTTGTTTAAATTGAACGGAAACCATACAAACCTCCTATTTTATTGTCACTGCAAAGGTAAATGCCAAAGATTACATTTCTGCGACACCTCCTTTACAAATATACAAAAAAAGGAGCACAAATGTGCTCCTTTTTAATAGTATTTCAGTTTTTATTAATTCAGTTCGCTTACCAACTCTTCGGGAGTAACCAACTTCTGTTCGCCGGTTTCCATATTCTTCAAGGTTACCTTACCTTCATTCATCTCATTCTCTCCAACCAAAGCAACAAACGGAATCATCTTGGAATTGGCATAACTCATCTGTTTCTTCATCTTACTGGAATCGGGGAAGATTTCAGCACGAATACCTGCTGCACGTACTTGAGCAAGTACATTCATAGAGAAAGCAGCTTCTTTCTCACCGAAATTGATAAACAGAAGTTGTGTACCGTTCACCGCTTCTTTCGGATAAAGTTCAAGTTGGTTCAATACATCGAATATACGGTCTGCACCGAACGAAATACCTACTCCCGAAACACCTGCCATACCAAATACACCGGTCAGATTGTCATAACGGCCACCACCGGTGATACTGCCTATTTGTACATCCAGTGCCTTTACCTCAAAGATAGCGCCGGTATAGTAATTCAAGCCGCGGGCCAAAGTCAGGTCAAGTTCAATCTCATTCTTCAGACCGAGAGTTGAAAGAGTCTTCAAGATAAATTCACTTTCTTCCACACCTTTCAATCCCGTTTCACTGGCAGACAATACTTGTTTCAGAGTAGCAAGTTTCTCTTCATTGCTGCCGCTCAACAAGATAATAGGCTGCAATTTGGCAATAGCCTCATCGCTGATACCTTTCTCCTTCAATTCGGCATTGACATTGTCCAACCCTATCTTGTCCAACTTATCAATAGCTACTGTAATATCCACTATCTTGTCGGCCTCACCGATAATCTCGGCAATACCGCTCAAAATCTTTCGGTTGTTGATTTTAATACAGACACGAATGCCGAAACGTGTAAATACAGTATCGACAATCTGCATCAACTCTACCTCATTCAGCAAAGAATCACTGCCCACAACATCGGCATCACATTGGTAGAACTCGCGATAGCGTCCCTTCTGCGGACGGTCGGCACGCCAAACAGGCTGAATCTGATAGCGCTTGAACGGGAAAGTTATTTCATCCCTGTGCATTACGACATAACGGGCGAAAGGCACGGTAAGGTCATAGCGCAAACCTTTCTCACAAAACTTGCTTGCAAGCTTCGCGGCATTGCGGCTCAACAGTTCTTCGTCCGTCAGACAAGAAAAATAATCACCGGAATTCTGTATCTTGAACAACAGTTTATCGCCCTCTTCACCATACTTTCCCATCAAAGTGGAAAGCATTTCCATAGAAGGAGTTTCTATCTGCTGGAAACCATAAAGATGATAAACATCACGAATCGTATTGAATATATAGTTACGCTTCGCCATTTCTACAGGCGAAAAGTCACGGGTCCCTTTTGGAATACTTGGTTTTGCTGCCATAATCGTATCAATCATTTATAAAATAAGACGGCAAAGTTACGGTATTTTATTGATTAAGAAAAAAAATAAATGTTCTTATTCTCTACGTCCCAAGAATATCATAATGTAGTAAATGAGTGTTGCCAATGAACCAAGTGCAGCTACTACATAAGTATAAGCCGCCGAACGAAGCGCATCTTCCGCCTGAGCATGATTGTAAGAGTTCGTAATACCGGAACTGCTTAACCATACCAATGCACGTTTACTCGCGTTGATTTCTACCGGCAGAGTGATAAAGCTGAATAAGGTAGTCATAGCAAAAAGAATGATACCTGCCAACAGCAATTGCGGGAAAGTATTCAACATCAGGATACCTGCCAGCAATATCCATGTCATAATATTGGAAGCAAACGATACGACAGGCACCAACTTACTACGCATCGTCAGCGGAGCATAGGCACGCGCATGCTGCACAGCGTGTCCGCACTCATGGGCTGCAACGGCTGCCGCCATAATACTGTTGCTGCTATACACACCCTCACTCAGGTTCACTGTCTTATTGGCGGGATTGTAATGGTCTGTCAAATGTCCCGGAGTATGCGTAACGGTGACATCATAAATTCCGTTATCGTGCAGCATCTTCAATGCTACATCAGCTCCTGTCATTCCGTTGCCGGTGGGTATTTTAGAATATTTCTTGAATTTACTTTGCAGATTCATCTGTACCAGCCAGCTGATTACAGCTATACCGATAAATATAATCCATTGCATTCCTATCATTCCTGTTGTCATAATCTTCTTTCTTTTAAAAATAAGTGAATAATGTGTCGTTTTCTATTTCTATAACAAATAGTCTGCCAAAAATAAAGGGAAACTGCGAGCAATCTCACAGTTTCCCTTATATTTTAGGAAGAATTAGCTAAAATCTATTATTCTTCTGTATAACGTTCAATGGTTTGTTCGCGGTCAGGACCTACAGATACAATCTTCACAGGCACACCGAGTTGTTCTTCCAAGAAAGCCAGATATGCATTGAATTCTTCGGGGAATTCATCCTCACTCTGCATCTTTGTCATATCGGTCTGCCAACCGGGCAATTCCACATATACCGGTTCAACACCTTCTATATCGAACGGGAAGTAATCAATTTCTTCACCATTTACTTTATATGCCACACAAGCTTTAATCGTTTCAAAAGAATCGAGCACGTCACTCTTCATCATAATCAGTTTGGTAACACCGTCCACCATGATGGCATATTTCAAAGCTACCAAGTCAATCCAGCCGCAACGACGCTTACGCCCGGTTACCGAACCGAACTCGTGTCCCAATGTACAAATCTGGTCACCTGTCTTGTCGAACAGTTCTGTCGGGAACGGACCTGCACCTACACGCGTGCAATACGCTTTGAAGATACCGTACACTTCACCAATCTTATTAGGAGCGATACCCAAACCCGTGCAAGCGCCCGCGCAAATGGTATTGGAAGAAGTGACGAACGGATAGGAACCGAAGTCAACATCCAACATCGTACCTTGCGCACCCTCGCACAGAACAGATTTACCATCTGACAATAGTCCGTTTATTTCGTGTTCGCTATCTACAAACTTGAATTGCTTCAAGTATTCAATACCCTCAAGCCACGCTTTTTCCAACTCTGCCAAATCATATTGATAATCCAAACTTTTCAGAATTTGTTCGTGGCGGGCTTTAGCGGCAGCATATTTCTTATCAAAATCATGCAGGATATCACCTACACGTACACCGTTACGGCTCACCTTATCCGTATAAGTCGGACCAATACCCTTACCGGTGGTTCCCACTTTGGCATCTCCCTTTGCTGCCTCGTAGGCGGCGTCCAAAATGCGGTGCGTAGGCAGGATGAGATGTGCTTTCTTGGAAATATGCAAGCGTTCCTTCAAATTGTGACCGGATGCCTCCAATGCTTCAGCCTCGGCTTTGAACAGTGCCGGGTCAAGTACTACACCGTTACCGACGATATTTACTTTGTCACCTTGAAAAATTCCCGAAGGAATGGAACGGAGCACATACTTCTGACCTTCAAACTCCAATGTATGACCAGCGTTCGGGCCACCTTGAAAACGTGCCACTACATCGTATCTCGGAGTTAATACATCAACGACTTTGCCTTTGCCTTCGTCGCCCCATTGTAATCCTAATAGAATGTCTACTTTCATTTCTCTTTCTTATGGTTATTATTTTTCTTCTTCCTTTTGTTTGCGCGGTCGCACTTACTGCACAGCCCGTACATATACAGCGAATAATGTGTCAGGTTGAAACGACTCAGTTTTGTATTCTCAATAGCTTGCTGCAATTCTTCATTTTGAAATTCGACAACCTTACCGCACTGCGTACAGATTTGGTGGTGATGTGTATCACGGTTATAGCTTTTTTCGTATTGAGAAGAATTCCCGAACTGATGTTTGATAACCAAACGGGCGTTGATAAGTAATATAATTGTATTGTAAAGTGTCGCACGGCTGACCCTGAAGTTCTCCTGATCCGCCATTAGCGAATAAAGCGTGTCAATATCGAAATGGCCGTCTATGGAATAAATAGTGTCGAGTATGGCATAGCGTTCGGGAGTCTTGCGATGCCCGTTCGTATTGAGATATTCCGTGAATATCTGCCTAACCGTATCTTTCACGTTCTGACTTTCCATTTAAAGGCGCAGTTTTTTAACAGCCAACAAAGTTAAGCCTTTTTTGCGGAAAGCAAACAAAAAAAGAAAAATTAATAATGAGAATGATAAAGTAGGGAAAGAAAGGATTAGGTGAATACATTATCACCCTATCACATTTCCACTTCTTCCCTTATCAGGGTATAAAGAAGATGTTCCGCTTCCGAAGAAGAATCTTTCATATCCTCTACTCTCCGGCAAACCTGAAACGCATTTTCTTCACTATGTTGCATAAAACGACGGATAGCAGTCAGGGCAGCATTCCGCACATGATAAGAACCGGACAAGAAAGCTGAAATAGCTTGGTCAAGGAACTCATTCTCCACGCGCTCGTTCATATCGCCTTTTTTCATCAGCAGGCGGGCAATGGTAAGGAAGCCGCAAACCTGCGTATATTCATCCTCAGCCGCAATCCAATGGAAAGACTTGGCAGGGGCATACGGAAGATACTGAAAAAGGTTCATACAAGTAAGTTCCGCAATCTCGATATTCCGGATATTCTCCACCCATATATCCGCAATTTCAGGCAAGAAACTGTCGACCGGCTGGAGTAATCCCGCCAGTATCTTACATTCGCGAATATCTTCTTTCCAAAGAGTCTGTGCCAAGGCATGGTCTTTCTCGTAAGCGTCGGCAATGCTCTTGATACGGGGTAGTTCCACACCGAAATTGAGTTTGTAGACTAAACCTTTCTCACGCATACTTTGAGACACAGCTCCATTCATGGAGAGGCGAAGCTGTGTTTTTATTTCTTTGAGTTGTTCTGTTAGTTCCATAAATGAGGGGATTAGAGAAATGAAGAATGATGAATGAAGAATTAAGAATTAAGCTGCACATATACGAATATGCCGCAAGGTAATTCTTCATTCTTCATTCATCATTCTTCATTTCTCATTCTTCTTCTTTGAATTAATTATTTATAGAAGGCAATGCCGAGTAATCCTTGCTATAACGCAACATCTGTTCTGCATAGCCTTCATCATAAGTCACAGTTACATCAGTGATATTACCGTCCGCATCCGTCACAGCCTCATACTTCGGGTTGATAAAACCTTTGTACGGAGCCAGATTCAATTTCTTATAGCGCTCCAGAACTTCCGCATGTAGTTCAGGGTCTACCTTTACAGCATAAGTTTCTACCAGCTTATGAGCTGCGTCATAGTCACCCGTAGATTTGATACGTTGTATTTCGGCAAGCAACTCACCAAATAATTCACGCACCTTTTCGTAATTGTTGATTACAACATAAGTCTTTCCATCCTTCTTCGCCAGTTCCACCACTTTATCGGCAGCACCCTTTTCATATACCCAACGGGCTATAAGCTGACGGTTGCGCATATGGGCCTCTTCCACATTATTACCCGGTTCGATGCGTACAAGCTGTGTCATCAAGCCGTTCATCAGATAAGTATAAAATTGAGCCTTGTAAGCATCTGCACTCGGAGTCAAGCCCAATTCCACCAACTTCGGATCAGCCACATAGTAAAGCCCGAATAAGTCGGCACGCGCTTCTTCGATAGTAGAACCGTAAGCTTTCAGTGCATCAGGATCTACACCCGGCAACAGCTTGCCGGAGCCATGCCCTAAGCATTCGTGCAGGTCGGTATGCAAATTATCGGTGATATCGGCGTATTTATCTATCAATTGCAACTCGGCATCACTATAAACAAACTCTTCATTGAATCCGTTACCATGAGCCGCTTTGTTATAAGCATCCGTTATATTACCAATTGTAACGGACTTGGAACCATGATGGCTACGAATCCAATTTGCATTGGGCAGGTTGATGCCGATAGCCGTTGCAGGATACAGGTCGCCCGCCAGAATAGCGGCGGTGATAACTTTAGCGGAGACACCTTTCACTTGTTCTTTCTTGAACTGTTTCTCTACCGGTGAATGGTCTTCAAACCATTGTGCGTTGCTACTGATAATCTCCGTACGGCGGGTAGCTTCCAAATCTTTGAAGTTCACCAAAGACTCCCAACTTGCCTTCATACCCAGCGGGTCACCATAGCTTTCGGTAAACCCGTTTACAAAATCAATGCGGGAGTCCAAGTCTTTCACCCACAAAATGGCATAATCATCAAAGGTTTTCAAATCACCGGTATCGTAAAACTCTATCAGTTTGGTTATAACCGCCTTCTGTTCCGGATTTTCGGCCACTCCTTCCGCTTTCTTCAACCAATATACTATCTTTTCAAGAGCCTGGCCGTACAAGCCCCCTACTTTCCATACTTTTTCCTGAATCTTGCCGCTCTCCTTCACCAGACGACTGTTCAGCCCATAAGAAACCGGTGTTTCATCTTTAGGATTTTTCATTGCATTATAAAAATCCTCGGCTTCCTTCTGTGTCACCCCGTCATAATAATTACAAGCTGAGGTCAGCACTAAATCCTCACCGGCAGCTTGATTGACACGCTTCGGCATTACTTTGGGGTCAAAGATAACGGGAGCAACTTCTTCATAAAGTTGTTCTACCGTTTGTCCTTCCGCAAGCGGAAGTGTAGAAGCGTCTACACTCAAAAGAGCTTGTTTGAAGAATTCGGGAGTAAAGCCCGGCACGAACTTCTCGCTGCCATAATGATGATGGATGCCGTTAGAAAACCATACTCTCTTCAGATACACCTCCATAGCCTTGAAGTCTGCCGCAGTCTTGTCACCGCTATAACCTGTATAGACAGCTTCCAGCATCCGGCGGATTCTGAGGTTGTACTTCCCGTTTTGGTCGAACAAGATGTCACGTCCCTGCAAAGCGGCTTCTGTGAGATAATAAACTAATTCTTTCTGTTTGAGAGACAAGTTCTCAAATTCCGGTACGCGGTAGCGTAAAATCTGTAAGTCTGCAAATTGTTCCACTGTATAATCAAATTTTTCTGCCTCGGCAGTCGTTTTCTGTGCTCCGCCACACGCTGTAAGCAAAGACACAGCGGCTACTACGGAAATTAGTTGTTTTTTCATGTGTGTCGGGAAGAGATAGTTAGTATTTAAAAAGACAAAAGGAAGTATTCCGGAGCGAACCTCTCAGAATATTTCCTTTTATAAATTCAGTTCCACTGCATTATTTGCTTTTCACTGCATGTTGTTTACGATAACCGTTAGGAGTTTCTCCTACATTTTTATAAAAAGCAGCATAAAAAGACTGACGGTTTGCGAAACCAACCATCGTGCTGATTTCTTCTACATTTTTGTCAGCATACCTTTTATCTGTCAATAAATGCAAAGCATCTTTCACTCTGTATTCATTCAACAAGCAAGAATAATTCATTCCAAAGCGAGAGTTTACAACTGCCGACAAATAACGGGTATTAGTCTGCAACTCTTTTGCCAAATCTTTAGCTGAATAATTGGGGTCTCTGTACTTCTTCTGTACAACGATAATATTCAATATCCGGTCATACAGTTCGTCTGCCAGTTCCGGGCGTATCAAGGAACGGTAGGCAGCCTTTTTCTCTTTCTTTTCGCGCAGGTTATAAGGACGCTTCTTTGTAGCTTCCTCCTGTGCTTTTTTTTCTAAGTCACTCATTGAACTAACTGGTTAGGGTTGTTTAAAGATAGAAATCCAAAGGAGTTTCCTTTAGATTACACAAAAGTCTAACATTTTTTTTTAATACGCAACTTTTCCCATACATATTTTTGATATATAAACAATGAAAAAGATTGAAAAGAAGCGGAGTACACTTAATAATAAGATTATTTAACTTTGACTTTTAATCGTCAACTTATTCAATTGAGTAACACTTACTTTTGCATTTTATGCAATAATTAATGTAACTTTGTCCTCTCAAAAAACACCGGTTACGCTTATGCTACAAACGCTGAAAACATACTTCGGTTACGACAGTTTCCGCCCTCTGCAAGAAGAAATTATCCGCCACATCCTGGACGGAAACGATGCACTTGTACTAATGCCTACCGGTGGTGGGAAATCCATATGTTACCAACTTCCCGCCCTGTTGCGCGAAGGCACTGCAATAGTGGTTTCACCTCTTATCTCACTGATGAAGGACCAAGTGGAAGCCCTGTGCGCCAATGGCATCAGCGCCGGTGCGCTGAACAGCAGCAATGACGAAACGGAGAATGCCGCCCTGCGTCGTGCCTGCATGGAAGGCAGGCTGAAATTACTATATATCTCTCCTGAAAAGCTGTTGACAGAAGCCAACTACCTTCTGCGGGATATGCACATCTCACTTTTTGCTATTGACGAAGCACATTGTATTTCACAATGGGGACACGATTTCCGCCCGGAATATGCACAAATGGGAATTCTCCACCAACTGTTTCCGCAAGTGCCCGTCATCGCCCTGACTGCCACTGCCGACAAGATTACGCGCGAGGACATTATCAAGCAACTTCATCTGAATCATCCCCGGATATTCATCTCCTCTTTCGACCGCCCTAACCTGAGCCTCACCGTGAAACGAGGCTATCAGCAGAAAGAAAAGTCCAAGGCAATTCTTGATTTTATAGCCCGTCACCCCGGAGAAAGCGGCATTATATATTGCATGAGCCGAAGCAAGACGGAGTCCGTTGCACAAATGCTCCAAAAACAGGGCATTCGCACTGCCGTATATCATGCCGGACTCTCCCCTGCCCGCAGAGACGAAGCACAAGATGACTTCATCAACGACCGCGTACAAGTGGTATGTGCCACTATTGCTTTCGGTATGGGTATAGACAAAAGTAACGTACGCTGGGTTATTCATTATAATTTACCAAAAAGCATCGAAAGTTTCTACCAAGAGGTAGGGCGCGCAGGAAGAGACGGGCTGCCAAGTGACACCTTATTATTTTACTCATTGGCCGACTTGATTTTGCTCACTAAATTTGCAACCGATAGCGGACAGCAAAGCATTAATCTGGAGAAGCTTCAACGAATGCAGCAATATGCCGAATCCGATATCTGCCGACGACGTATATTATTAAGTTATTTTGGAGAGACAGCAGACCATGATTGCGGCAATTGTGACGTCTGTAAGAATCCGCCGGAGCGTTTTGACGGAACTGTCATTGTACAAAAAGCCCTAAGCGCCATTGCCCGCACCGAGCAACAAATCGGCACAGGTGTTTTGGTTGACATTTTAAGGGGGAATATGTCCGCCGAAGTTGTGGGTAAAGGCTATCAACAACTGAAAACATTCGCAGCAGGACGTGAAATTCCCGCTCGCGACTGGCATGATTACTTATTACAAATGCTGCAACTCGGCTACTTTGAGATTGCCTACAATGACAACAATCATCTGAAAATAACTTCTGCAGGAAGTGATGTCCTTTTTGGCAGAGCCACTGCCCGATTAGTAGTAATACGCCGGGAAGAAGCGAACGAAACCAAGCGAGGCAGAAAGCGCAAAACCCCCGCTCCCGACAAAGAACTGCCTTTGGGACTTCCCAACACGGAGAACGAAGCCCTCTTTGAAGCCCTGCGTGAATTGAGAAAACGCCTTGCCGACGAAGAAGCCTTGCCTGCATACATCGTCCTGTCCGACAAGGTACTCCACCTGCTCAGCACCTCACGCCCCACCACTATTGAGGAGTTCGGAAACATCAGCGGTATCGGAGAATACAAGAAAAAGAAATACGGAAAAGAATTTGTCGGTCTAATACGCAAGTTCTGTGACTCCTGACCACTATTTTCTCGTTTGTTGCAGTAAGTCACGCAAATCGGCTTGCGGTACTCCCAACGATATAGCCTTCTCAAAATCACGTTTGGCCAAATCCTTTTTCTTTTGGGCAAGATAAATTTCGCCACGCATCAGGTATATTTCCGGTTGCGAGCTATCCAATCTTATCGCCTCTTCCAAGTCAACCAGCGCCATATCCATATGGTTCAAGTCTTTCTCTACCCCGGCACGGGCCACATAGAGCATGGCATATTGGGAAGAAGACAATTGTGAATTTCCTCTTTTGGCTGCAATCATATTGTTCAGTACACTCAGTGCCTCTTCGTATTTCCCCTCTTTCTGTTCTAAAGTCGCCAAACCAAGACGACCGTTATAGCTGACCGGATTCACTTTCAGCAAGCGTTCATAATCCGCCTTTGCCATTTTATACTCACGCTGCTGCATATAAATATAAGCACGCATCAGCAAAGCCTCCTCATTGTTCTTCTCCAAATCCAGTACCAGCGAATAATCAGCCTGCGCCAGATTATTACGTCCCAGTTCCATATAAACAGCCGCACGGTTCAGCAAGATAGGGACTGCACGCGGAGCGATATTCAGGGCAAAGCTATAAGACTCCAAAGCCTGCTCGTACTGCCTTTGCCGACGCTGTATCGTGCCGAGATTGGAGAACAGAAGAGCATTGTGAGGATTTGCCGGTTCCAGCTTCAAAGCCTGGCGGATATACTCTTCCGCTTGCGGCAAACTATCCTGCTCCGTATAAGTTATGGCACGGTCGCAAAGTTCCTGATAGGTTTGCGAGAACGCAGGCATACCGCCTGCCAATAAACACACAATGAAGGAAATTAGCTTCTTTGTACTTGTTATGTTATATTTATTCAGCTTTCTCATACTCGTTATACTATATTTATTCAGTTTCCTTTGTACTTGTTATGCTATATTTATAAGGTAAGTAAATAAACAAGTGTTGAGATTTAGTTTATATCAAGACTATCTGTCATTCAGAGCGTAGCGAAGAATCTCTTCCCTACATATATGCCAAGAAGAGAGTAGATTCTTCGCTACGCTCTGAATGACAGATAGTCTTGACTAATTTTCACCATTTACCTAAACCGGTTTCAAACGTTAGTACAAAAAATACCAACGATTGGTACGAGCAATACCAAGTGTTGGTACGAGGAATACCAAACGTTGGTACGAGGAATACCAAACGTCGGTACAAGCACTACCAAACGTTGGTACGAGCAATACCAAACGTCGGTACGAACAATACCCGCCGCTAAAACGGGAGTTTTCCCCCGGCATTACTCCAAAGGATAGGTATCAAAAGCAAACAATTCCGTTGAGAGATACCTCTCCCCTGTATCAGGCAACAAGGCAACTATCATTTTGTTTGCAAATTCGGGACGCTTTGCCAGTAAACGGGCTGCATAAACAGCCGCACCGGAAGATATTCCCGCCAGCAGTCCCTCAGTAGATGCCAGCTCGCGTCCGGCACGAATGGCTTCATCGTCCGGCACAGGAATCACCTCATCCACTACCGAAGCGTCATAAAGAGCCGGAATAAAGTTTGCCCCGATGCCCTGTATGCGGTGCGGAGCATCCTCTCCCCCCTCAAGTACGGGAGACGATGCAGGCTCGACAGCCACGATATGAACATTCGGATTATGCTTCTTCAAAGCGCGGGCTACACCGCAAATCGTACCGCCCGTACCCACTCCCGCCACAAACACGTCCACCTGTCCGTCCGTGTCCGTCCAGATTTCCTCGCCCGTAGTCAGTTCGTGTATCCGGGCATTGGAAGGATTCTCAAACTGTTGCAGAATTACAGCGCCGGGTATCTTATCTCTCAACTCCTGCGCCTTGGCGATAGAACCCGCCATACCCGCCAGCCCGTCCGTCAGCACGATTTCCGCTCCGAGGGCTTTCAACAGGTTACGGCGTTCGATGCTCATTGTTTCGGGCATGGTCAGTATCAGATGATAGCCTTTGATGGTAGCCACCATTGCCAGTCCCACCCCCGTATTGCCGCTGGTAGGTTCTATAATAGTGGCGCCGGGCTTCAACGCTCCGCGCGCTTCGGCATCTTCAATCATTGCCAGTCCTACGCGGTCTTTTACACTGCCTGCCGGGTTGAACGACTCCAGTTTGGCAACTATATCCTGTTGCAGTCCGTACTTTCCACTGTATCCTGCCAACTTCATCAACGGTGTGCCGCCGATAAGTTCCGTCAAGTTCTTTGCTATTTTTGCCATAATCATTACTTATAAAACGAGGAGATACATCAAAAGTAAAATCATTATCACAGATAAATGTATCATACTTTTGAGGCATCTCCTCGCAAAGGTAGGAAAAAAACGTTTCGCCCTTTCTTTCCTTAATAAAGATTAGTGTTTGATGTAGTCCACAATCCACGCACCTACCTCTTTCGTGCCGTATTTGCCGCTGCCTTCCACCTGAATTTCCGGGGTACGGACGTTGGCGTCGAGAGAAGCGTCTACCGCCTTGCGGATAAGCGCGCCTTCTTCTTTCAGGCCGAAGTACTCAAACAGCATGGCTACGGAAAGAATCTGCGCCAGCGGGTTGGCTATGTTCAAGCCCTTAGCCTGCGGCCATGAGCCGTGAATAGGCTCGAATACCGGGGTGCTTTCGCCGGTGGAAGCCGAAGGGAGCAAGCCCATGGAACCGCTGATGCAGGAGCCTTCATCGGTCAGGATATCGCCGAAGGTGTTCTCCGTCACCATCACGTCGAAGAACTTCGGTTCTTGAATCATACGCATGGCGGCGTTGTCCACATACATATAGTCGGTGGTGACTTCCGGATAGTCCGGAGCCATTTCCTGCGCAATCTGCCTCCACAGGCGCGAAGAGGCAAGGACATTCGCCTTGTCTACGACCGTAAGATGCTTGTTGCGCTTCATGGCATACTCAAAGCCTACTTTCAGAATGCGTTCAATCTCCGGGCGGGTGTACATATTGGTGTCGTAAGCCTTGTCGTTGTCCTGATACTTCTCGCCGAAGTACATACCGCCTGTCAGTTCGCGGATGCAGAGGAAATCGGCTCCGTCCACCAATTCGGCACGAAGCGGAGACTTGTGCAAGAGGCACTTAAAGGTTTGCACGGGACGGATGTTGGCAAACAATCCTAACTTCTTGCGCATAGCCAGCAACCCTTGTTCCGGGCGCACCTTTGCGGTGGGGTCATTGTCGAATTTCGGGTCGCCTACTGCCGAGAACAACACTGCATCGGCATTCTTACAAGCCTGATAGGTAGCTTCGGGAAACGGGTCTCCCACTTTGTCGATGGCGTCTGCACCGCAGACAGCATATTCATAGTTCACCTTGTGACCGAACTTCTCGCAAACGGCGGTCATTACGTCCACACCTACTGCGGATATTTCGGGGCCGATACCGTCACCGGCCAATACTGCAATTTTAAAGTCCATTGTTTTCTTTATTAAGTATTCCTTTATTTTGTTCTTTTATCTCTTTCAGACAGCCGCTTAGCTCATCTTTTCATATTCGGCTTCTATTATATTCAGCATCTTCACCGTGGCCTTGATGGCAGCTTCCGTCTGGTCGGCATCCAGTCCGCGGGTGCGGAACACCTTGTCTTCAAACGTCCATGTAATTACCGTCTGCACAAAAGCATCGGTACGTCCGCCGGGGGGGATAGTCACTGCGTAATTCGTCAGCATCGGGAATTTGCGTCCCAAAGTCACCTTGTATATCTTGCGCAGCGCACGCACAAAGGCATCGTACTGACCGTCACCGCTGGAACTCTCCTCATACTCTTTGCCGTTGATTTCTATTTTCAACGTAGCCATGGGCTTCAGTCCGTAGGCAAGGTTCACGATGTAGCTTTTCAGGTTTACCCGCTCGTCCATAACTCCGTGCTTCAAGACGTCGGAAACGATGTACGGCAAATCTTCCTGCGTCACCAGTTCCTTTTTATCACCCAGTTCGATGATGCGTTCGGTAACCTTGCGCATGGAATCCTCGTCCAAGTCCAGCCCCAAGTCTTCCAGATTCTTGCGGATATTCGCCTTGCCGCTGTTCTTGCCCAGGGCATACTCCCGCTTGCGGCCGAAACGTTCGGGCAAGAGGTCGTTGCAGTATAAGTTACTCTTATTATCCCCGTCGGCATGCACGCCCGCCACTTGCGTAAACACGTTTTCGCCCACAATCGGCTTGTTGGCAGGGATAACGATGCCCGAATAGGACTCTACCACACGGCTCACATCATTGAGGCGGCTCTCGTCGATATTGGTGATAGCGCTGAAATGGTCTTTCAAGATGGCCTGCACACTGGCAAGAGGGGCATTCCCGGCACGCTCGCCCAAACCGTTAATGGTGGTGTGCAAACCCTTGCAGCCACTCAACACAGCTGCCAGCACGTTGCTCACCGCGAGGTCGTAATCATTATGCGCATGGAAGTCGAAATGCGCGTGCGGATAGCGTTTCACCATTTTCCGCATGAACTCAATGACTTGCAACGGGTTCAGCACGCCCAATGTGTCGGGCAGCATATACCGCTTTATGTTGGTCTGAATCAATGCGTCCATTAGCTGAAAGACGTATTCGGGCGAATCTTTCATACCGTTGCTCCAGTCTTCCAGATAGATGTTCACTTCCATGTCCTGCACATTCGCGTAGTTCACCACTGCCAGAATATCCTCGATATGTTCTTCGGGCGACTTCTTCAACTGGCAGGAGCAATGCTTCAAGGAGCCTTTGCACAACAGGTTGATGACGCGGCAACCGGTAGCGTGTATCCAGTCTACCGACGTATGCCCGTCTACGAAGCCGAGCACTTCCACCCTCGGCAACATATTACGGCGGGCCGCCCAGTCGCATATCATTTTCACCGCATCAAACTCTCCTTCGGATACCCGAGCGGAAGCGACTTCCACCCTATCCACTTTCAAGTCTTCAAGCAATAAACGGGCTATCATCAGCTTCTCATGGGGCACGAAAGAGACTCCGCTGGTCTGTTCGCCGTCGCGGAGCGTGGTGTCCATGATTTCTATCTTCGGATGATTATGCTTCATGTTTCTTCTCCCAGGATTCTATCTTGTCTTTATTCTCTACGAGGAAATCTATATCGTCCAAACCGTTCATCAGGCAATGTTTCTTATAGGCGTTGATTTCAAAATGTTCGCTCTTGCCTGTCGCCTTGTTAGTGATGGTCTGTTCGGGCAGGTTTACTTCCACTTCCGTCTTCGGGTCGGCAAAAACCGAATCGAAAAGTTCCTTCAGAAACGGTTCGCTCACCACTACGGGAAGCACGAAATTGTTCAGTTCGTTATTCTTATGGATATCCGCAAAAAAGCTGCTTACCACCACACGGAAACCATAATCGGCAATGGCCCAAGCTGCGTGTTCACGGCTGCTTCCCGAGCCGAAGTTCTTTCCGGCTACAAGGATTTGTCCGCCGTAAGTAGGGTTATTCAGTACGAAAGATTCTATTTTGTTGCCTTGCTTGTCATACCGCCAATCGCGAAACAAGTTCTCACCGAAACCTTCTTTGGTAGTGGCTTTCAGGAAACGCGCAGGAATTATCTGGTCGGTATCTACATTCTCCAACGGAAGAGGTACGCAAGTGCTGTTGATGATATTGAATTTCTGTTTCATTGTTTCTTCATTTCATTGTTTCTTCATTCTTCGTTCTTCATTCTTCATTTAATAAACTTCCTCGGGTCTGTAATCACCCCTGTCACCGCCGCCGCAGCAGCCACCAGCGGACTGGCAAGCAAAGTGCGTGCACCCGGTCCCTGCCGTCCTTCAAAATTACGGTTACTGGTAGACACCGCATACTTTCCGGCAGGCACTTTATCATCATTCATCGCCAAGCAAGCCGAACATCCCGGCTGACGGATAGCGAATCCCGCCTCTTCCAGCACCTTGTCCAAACCTTCCTCACGTATCTGCGCATCTACCATCCACGAACCGGGAACCAGCCATGCCACTACATCCGCAGCTTTCTTTCGGCCTTTCACGATAGAGGCAAATGCACGGAAGTCCTCGATACGGCCGTTGGTACAAGCACCCAGGAACACATAATCTATCTTTTTACCCAGCAATGGCTCACCCGGCCGGAAGCCCATATAGTCCATAGACTTCATAAAAGACGCTTTGGCAGCTTCGCCCATACCCTCGGTAACGGGGATATGCTGCGTGATGCCCATACCCATGCCCGGATTGGTTCCGTAGGTAACCATCGGCTCAATATCAGCGGCATCAAAACGCACTTCCTTGTCGAATACGGCATCTGCATCGCTTTTCAACGTTTTCCAGTATGCCAGCGCCTTATCCCACTCTTCACCTTTCGGGGCATACTCACGTCCTTTGATATACTCGAAAGTAGTTTCATCCGGGGCAACCATACCGCCGCGCGCACCCATTTCTATACTGAGGTTGCACAGAGTGAGGCGTCCTTCCATGGACAGGCTGCGCACTGCCTCTCCGGCATACTCTACAAAGTAACCCGTAGCACCGCTGGTAGTCATTTTAGACATCATATAGAGCGCCAAATCTTTGGCTGTCACTCCCTTACCCAATCTGCCGTCTACCGTAATGCGCATCGTTTTGGGACGGGTTTGAAGAATACATTGCGAAGCCATCACCATCTCTACTTCGCTCGTACCGATACCGAAAGCCACCGCACCCATTGCGCCATGGGTAGAAGTATGCGAGTCACCGCATACAATTGTCATTCCCGGCAAGGTCAGTCCGCGTTCCGGGCCTACCACATGGATAATACCGTTCTTCTTGTCCATCATGCCGAAGTGCTCCAGACCGAAGTCTTCCGCATTCTTGGCAAGCGTATCCACCTGTGTCTTCGAAACAGGGTCCTCAATAGGCTTGTCCTGATCGTGCGTCGGCGTATTATGGTCGGGCATACAAAATATCTTTTCCGGACGGAAACACTTAATTCCCCTTGCACGCAATCCGGCAAAAGCCTGCGGGCTGGTTACTTCATGGCAATAAAGCCTGTCTATGTAAAGTTGTGTAGGGCCGTCTTCAACCTTCTGCACAACGTGGGCATCCCAAATTTTATCAAATAATGTATTCATCAGAAACGAGTTGTAATTTACAATTTATGATTTATGAATTTATAAGGTATGGTTTATAATATTACATCTTGAATTTATTGATGCAGTCTATATACGCTTCCACCGATGCGGCTATAATATCCGTATTGGCGCCGAAGCCGTAGTAGATACAGTTATCATATTCCACCTGCATATGTACCTTGCCCATATCATCACTTCCTTTGCTAATGGCCTGAATGGTAAACTCCTTCAGCGTCATATGGCGGTCTATAATCTTCTTCAAAGCCTTGATTGCAGCATCTACCGGACCATTCCCGCTGGCAGCCGCTTCAAACTTTTCACCCGAAATGTTCAGCCCCAGGCTGGCAACGGAACGGACACCTACACCGCTTGTCACCTGCAAGTATTCCAGTTTGATACGATGATTCTGCGAACGGTTCGCACCTGCCAGTACCAGAATATCATCATCGTTAATGTCTTTCTTCTTGTCAGCAAGTTTCAGGAACTCCTCGTAAATCTTATCCAGTTTCTGTTGGTCCAAAGATACGCCTAATACCTGCAAACGGTTCTTCAAAGCAGCACGTCCGCTGCGGGCAGTCAGTACGATAGAATTATCATCAATACCCACATCATGCGGGTCAATAATCTCGTAAGTCTGCACATTCTTCAATACACCGTCCTGATGAATGCCCGACGAATGGGCAAAAGCATTGCGACCTACAATTGCCTTGTTAGGCTGCACCGGCATATTCATCAAACTGGACACCATTCGGCTGGTAGGATAAATCTTCTGTGTATTGATATTGGTTTCAATGTCAATATCCTTATGGCATTTGATAATCATCGCCACCTCTTCGAGCGAAGTATTTCCGGCACGTTCACCGATACCATTGATTGTAACTTCCACCTGACGGGCTCCATTCAGCACGCCTGCCATTGTGTTGGCGGTAGCCATACCCAAATCATTGTGGCAATGGGTGGAAATGATAGCATTATGAATGCCGTCCACATGTTCCATCAGATACTTTATCTTCGCCCCATACTCGGCAGGAAGGCAGTACCCGGTGGTATCGGGAATATTAACTACCATAGCGCCCGCCTTGATAACAGCTTCCACCACACGGGCCAAATATTCGTTATCCGTACGTCCGGCATCTTCGGCATAGAATTCAACATCCTCTACATAACGACGGGCATACTTTACAGCTGCTACCGCACGCTCAATAATCTCCTCACGATTGGAGTTGAATTTATATTTGATATGCGAATCGGAAGTACCGATACCCGTATGAATACGCTTATGTTTGGCAAACTGCAAGGCTTCCGCTGCAACATCAATATCTTTCTGTACGGCACGTGTCAAAGCACAAATCGTAGGCCACGTCACAGCTTTAGAAATTTCAATCACCGAATTAAAGTCACCCGGACTTGAAATAGGGAATCCCGCTTCAATTACATCTACACCCAGTGCTTCCAGTTGCTTGGCTACCTGAATCTTTTCCACTGTATTCAACTGGCATCCCGGAACCTGCTCACCATCGCGGAGCGTTGTGTCGAAAATAAATAATTTATCACTCATCGCTTTATAATATTTATAAATTCATATTCCATAAAAAAAGCCTTTCGCACCAGGAAGTGAGAAAGGCTTTAGTATATTGTTATATCTTACATATATTTATGCACAGCACTCACTTCCACTAAACTTTGCCAGTAGAATAATAATACCACACAGTAGAATATATGTAAAGTTCTGAATCATCTTATCTTTTTTGTTTTAACACTGCAAAGGTATAGATTATTTCGTATCACACAAACAAATTCGTAACTTTTTTATTCGAAATAATATCATTTTATAAGATACAGCTTATTAATCACTCTAATATATAACAAAAAAGGCATACCTTTACAGTATGCCTTTCCTTATGATTCAGTCTAATACAAGTTCTGAATTACTTCTTTTCGCAAGGTTTGTCACACTTGGCGCTATCGCAAGCGGCTTTCGGACAAGCTGCAGAATCAGCCTGACAGCAAGCCTTTACAGAATCACATACTTGTTCTGTTTGTGCAGCGCAGCAAGAATCAGCTCCAGTTGAGTTTGCATCAGCCTTTTTGTTACCACATGATGCTACAGCGAAAGAAAATGCCACTGCCACAGCAGCTAATAAAACTTTAGTTTTCATACTTCAATTTGCTTTAAATATTAATTAAAAAATCAATTCAGCAGCAAATATACGAAAAATTGCAATATCTTCCAAAACGAATAAAGCCCCCGTATCATCCGATACGGAGGCTTCTTCTAA
>NZ_QRME01000006.1:0-335577 GCF_003472565.1 Bacteroides sp. AM10-21B
CTCATGAACATCACTTGTTTCCATGCTTCGTACATTTTAGGGGCGTCATTTCTACTATAAAAATCAGCCCAATTTAACATTTAATTTATTCTCTCTTTTTGTAAACATTAATCAATCAATAATCTCATCAAATTCGGCTGTATTTTGTTCGCCTGTTAAGATGTAACCGTAGGTCTGCCCGCCATCTTGAGTCTGCAAAATACGATTGCCGTCTTTATCGGTTATAGTCCATAACGGAGGATTATCCGTTCCGGTTTTCACAACACAGACCCAATCTTTGCCACCCATACGCACAATACCGAGGTATGGAACAAGCAACCCGGTATGCCATCGTCCCATATGTGTACGTAACAAAAGGTTTCCATATGGATAGAGCCTGTCCTTGCCCAAATACAACGATACCTTTCTGTTTCCTGCATATATTGCCATAACACTTCTTGTTTTAAGAGGGTAAAGTAACTATATACAGGGTATTGGTATCGGGAGTGACAATCTCGGCAAACTCGGTTGTTGTCATCGGTCTGGATATGGTTGTGAAGAACAGTGAACCTATCTTACTTCCATCCAATGTTTTGACCGTCTCGGCCGAAGCTACTTTATCAACACCACCGGTAATAAGGTCATTCACAATGTCAGCCTTATTAATCTTCTTGGCCAGTTCCGTAGCTACCGTCGTGGCAAAGTTTGGATCATTGCCAAGTGCAGCTGCAAGTTCTACAAGTGTATCAAGCGCTTCCGGAGCATTAGCTATAAGAGCATTGATTTTTTCTTGCATCTTGGAATCAATCGTACCGGCAGCCTGTTCAGCAAGCCCGGCTTTTTCATCGGCAAGCACCGCCTTCTCATTGGCAAGGCTCGCAGCGGCATTGGCAGATTTAGCGGCGAGGTCGGCAAGAAGTGACTTGGCATTGGCTCCTTCCGCGGCTTCATTCGCTTTATCTGCCGCGGTGTTTGCCTTACCTGTCGCTTCAATAGCCGCCTGTTTCTCATAGCTGATGTCAGTAATAGATTCATCTACACGCTCTGCAGAAGCGGTTGCATCAGCGGTTGCTTGCTCCGACTCCGATTTAAGCGTACCAAAATCCGTAACACGTTTTTTCTCGGCTTCAACACGCAATTTTTCAGCTTCAATACGCTTTTGTTCGGACTCTCTGACTTCCTTCTCTGCATTTAAGGCAGGAGCTGCCAATAGAGTAAGTGGAACTTCCACAATATTCGGAATATCCTTACCCTCAACCGGTTGAAAAGCCGGTAGAGTAGTAATACCATCCAACGTTTCCGCTATTGGAATCTCGCCTACTCCCTGAGAGCCAATCTCCAGGTCCTTTTTTAAGCTTTGAAGCAAATCGTCATATTCTTGCTTCGTTAATTTCATAATCTAATTTTTATGAGAGTACACCAAATGAGTCATCAATAGCTTGTTGAAAGATATGCTTTATCTCATCTTGAGATAAGTTGCTTCCTTCATGTAGAGAGAAACCGACAATTCCATTCTTTGACATATTGAAATACCCAACAACTGTCTCATTATTGATAATCTCCGCAGTAATATCCTTTACCGCTTCAGTTCCACGGGTGGACATTCGATACTTGATTATTAGATTTTCTCTAACTTTAGTCACAGCAGTACTGTTAGTTGATGTAATGTTCATTTTTTAATTCCTCCTTCAATTAATTCGTAAATTTGCCCAAATGAACCGGCTGTAAAAAATCCGGAGCATATCTCTTTCAAAAGTGCAATATCATCTGTTTCAGCTTCAATTATGCCATTGTTATTGATAAGTTGTTGCATCATTTTATATGCCTTTACTTTTTTGGAGACATCCATTGGCTTTTGCGGGTCTATCCCGGCAGAGAACAACGCTTCCGCAATCATGTTACATAATTTTTGGGGCGTTTCTTTTCCATTTACAATATTCACAACCGGATTCCCCTTAAAATCCAATAAGTTTTTATTAAAATCTACTTTCATAATTATAAATTATAATGTTATTAATACCGTTCCATTCCGACAATTAGTCCTTTTGCAATATGTATTTTCACATTGTTCTTAGGTGTCAAATCAGAAGAGCTGTATTTCAGCCCATAAAGCCAAGTGTCAGAAAGCACCGGAAGATATTCCCCATCACTTCCTTTCACATAAAATCCGTTTGCTGTAATATCTCCCAAAACACGAACATTCCCATCAAAGAATCCCGCATAAACATAGTTATCAGGATAATTGGGAGAATACATATTTGAAGAGCCATATATGGCTGCAGAGCCACCAATATTGGCTCCCATAGCTGAAACACCAAAGCGTCCGTCGGTAGCTGCGTTAAATGTTACATTGACAACTCCCTCTTTGGATGTACCGGAGCCAAGTTTCAAACTACGAGAGGTTCCTCCGAAATAATCACTGCGCGTCCATATCAATCGCCCGTTTTCAAGAGTAAAGCCTCCTATAAATCCCGCATCTGCATCAATACGCCGCACCTTAATAAGGTCGGTGTTAAGATAGCCTCCTATTACGATTGTACTACCTAATTGTGCAGCTTCTACAGCATCTTTAAAAGCTAAACTGCCAAGGTCGGAATTAGAAACAAAATTGTTTACTTTGGTTTTAAGTTCATTATCCAGTGCAGTTATGGTAACCGCCCCTTCTAAATTAATCTTGGATGAGTGGATAGTCGTTGAACCGGCAGTTTGATTAATATACGAGATAAGGGTATTTCCATCTTCCAACGTCTTTTTAGCCCATAACCTATTGCCTTCCGTTGCTGTAATCCAACCGGCACTCGCCTGTTCAAGAGCAGTAGTTCTTGAGGCAACTGCACTTATACTATTGTTTACTCCATCAATTCTGATTCCTAAATTGGTAATATCTCCATTTATACCAGCAACATCACCATCAACCTTCTTGACGGATAGTTCAATGTTTGATGCACGCTGTTCTATCTGAGAAAATTTCTCACCGTTGGCCTCAGACATTTCCCTTACTTCTGTCCGTATAGTTTCGGAGGTCTGTTCTATTTTAGAACTTAATTCTGTATATAAATCGCTGAGCGCATTGCGGGCCAACGCCAGCGAATAAAGATAAATCTCACCCGTAAACTTCAGTTCAAAATCGCCTGTGCCGTTCCATGTTCCGGAATATTCTTTCAACACATACTCTTTTCCGGGTTCAAGACGTTCCGTAAAATACAAGTCCTGATCGGGGAAACCGACAGTCAATGTACCGGCAGTAATTACCTTACACCGGAAAGAGATAAAAAACTTACCGGCTGTTTCCCCATCAACATAAATAGGTTTATTGGCCAAATTGTCATTCAGTTGCCTAATACCAGAAGCTGTAATACGAAGGACATTCCTATTATCATAGCGGACAACGGCAGCTATAGCATCTTTACGGGAATAGAAATTATCATTAAAGAAAAGGAATTTCCCATTAACGGTGAAAAAACGAACCTTATTAGTAGTTATCCATCCATCAGTATTAGAGGCGAACGCAGAGTTAAACAGATAGTTATCTTTTGTCTGTACATCATCATATACTTTAGATATTTCCGAGTGAATAAGGTCTTCCAGCATTTGGAACTGGGTAAGCACGTTTACTCCGGTTTTCAGAACAAAATCACCAGTAAACCTATTCCCATTCGGGCTGATAACGGTTACTTCCTTACCGGCCAAAGAATAAGAGTCTATCCCGGCATATTGATTAAAAGACGGTGCATCATCACCATAAACAGATAATATTATTGCGTTCTGGCGTTTTTTATCTGTACGGTTACCGAGTTGTACAAGGCTGTCACCTTCTTTAGGAATATCATTGTTTAGGGCTTCACAGTCCGTTTTGCTAAGGTCTATATAATCTTCACCAACACCAACACATAACCGCCAGTAAAATCGATTGGCTACATTCTCGTAAACACCCGGTTTTATGTTGAAATCCCGAAACGTAACCATATCATCCGTACGGAAGGGATTCTCAATAGCCGTTTCTCCATCATCAACCAATAAATAACAACGCCAGAAGCCTTCGTACTCCTCAACCTTGCCGCATTTCATTCCGGCAGCGGTGAACATATAATTTCCACCTGCATAAGACAGCTTCTTTATTTCCAATTCGGTAAACATAGCTTTTATGCGTACAAAAAGTTCGTCTACCTCAATATAGGACTTACCAGTCTTAGGGTCAACCTTTATCAAGAAGCCCTCTCCCAATGCACCGGAAGAATAATTTACAGACTGGATATAATTAGACAGTAATCCGCCCAAAAATCTAATAAGAAAGTTAGTTTCGTCAGGTTGGTTTTTATGGAGATAGATATTTTCAAGGTCTTTTATCAGGTTGAGAATACCAACGAATGTACGTCCTACACGTTCTGAGGTATTTTCATTCTCCCGGGTGGCATACCGTATATACCGGGCCAGTTCTTTAAGTATCTCAATCGTATCTGCCATATTACATAAATGCTTTCCGACAACTTATAGCTACATGGGATTGTGACAAATGTATTGCTGCAACCACTCCATAAAGTTGATTGTCATTGTTTGTCACATAGTCTACTTCTACCTCTTCTAAGGAAAAGGAGAGCCAGTAACGTTTTTTTTGTTTGTCTTCGAGTAATTGGTTGAACATTTCGTCTAAAATACGCTCGCACTTGTCAATGGCTGTTTCTATCTGCTCATAATCGGAAGTGTCGGATATATGCTCCACAATGAACAGCAGGTAATCACGTTCTTTCCGGTACGCTCCCGGACCGCCACCGTAACCGAATCCGGAACCACGGTCCAAAATTACTGCCGGATAGTGAAGCAGGCTGTCCAATGCCGTATGCTTCTCCCGTTCGGATGAGAGGAAGTGTACTTCATCATTCTTTTTATGCCGTATATCGACATGCCTTTCAGCCAGGCTTTCCATGTACTCTGAAAATGTCATTTTTTCTGTTTTTGAGCGTCACGTATTCTTTTATTTAGCAGGCGGAATGCCGTAGCCACCGGCATTGCCTGATATTTCTCCATGACCGCCACATCATCACCGACAAAGGCATCGAATATGTCGAGCCAATTGACCGACGGTGCAGCCGGTTTTTTTTGCTTGTCTTTTGGTTCCTGTTCGTCATTCAGCGGAAACAGGAAAGGAAAAGCCTTTGAGAGCCACCTCTTGACAAAAACGTAGTTCAGGAAGATAGCGTATTTGACATACTTGTCAATCTTTGCCACTTTCGTTACCCGTTTCTGCAATATCAACGGTTTCTGGCGGCTAAATAAACCGTTTTTCTCACCCGCCGGTAGGACAATATACTCATTGCTTTTCAAATACAACATCGACACGAAAATATCCAGTGAAGTATCTTTTCCGTCACGTGTGTAGCGGTTGAAAGCTGTGTCCACGTGCATGAAATGTTCGAAACACATTCCTTTCAGACGTTCACCCGGCGCCTTGAGTCCTGACACATCAGGAAGAATGAAACGGTCCATCCGGACACGGCAGTCACTGATGAACTCCACAAACTCGCTCAGCTTGTACCTGTAATAATTGTCGGAACCAGCTTCGGACGGCAGGGAATAAAATTTCTTCAAGAATGATGATTCATTTATTTCCTGAAGATAAAGTCGCGATACGAGCAGGAACTGTTTTGGTGTCAGTTCTTCCCATGTCTGAGGTACCGGGCATATCACTTCACGCCGGATGCCGAAACTGCGGTATTCAATACGAAGCTCCTTCATGTCCAGAATGTACGTTTATGGTCATTGTTTCGGTCGAATATCCGTCTGGCGTCACCGGCATACAGCTCTGCAAAATAACTGCGTGCCGTCCTTAGCAGAGTTGTCATGTACATATCCGCATCCGCCTTCAGATTTTGAATCTGTACGGCTATGCGTTCCGCATCAACGGGTTTCTTTTCCTCATTGCCTTTTTCATCCGGCTGTACCGTAGTGAAATACAGTCCCCGGTCTGTTATGCTGCCCGTTTCCATCAACAGCCGTCTGACCGCCATTGCAACAATGTAACGGGAACAGGTAAGGCGAAGGCGTTCCACATCTTTCCGCTGCCCTTCATCTTCAGAAGGATTAACCAGCCCGTCAATCAGATGTTCGTATAGCTTGTCACCGATAGCCGGCTGAAGAAGCATTTCCTCGACAAACTTCAGATGCGGCTGTAAACGCAGGAAAATAATCCGGCTGCCATTGATAAAACAGACGTCATTGACATCCGCGGTGCTGCGAACAATGGCAGATTTACGGTCCTGGTAAGCCTGTGAGGTCGCAAACTCCGGATATTCCGCTATATGGACATATAAGAACTCAAGTAATTCGTCAAGCGCATTGAACCCTTTGTTTCGTAACGACGCCCTCAGGTTATCTTCCTGATACTTGTATACCTGTTGGAATGACTCGTTGTTGTCTGACTTCTGCCGCTGGAAACCTGCATCGGTGATACGCATGCTGATTTCATCAAAATCATTCCAAAATGCCAGGTTCGCATTTGCCCGTTTGCAAATCTCCAACAGGTGACTATCCATTTTCTCTCGTTCAGTGGCCCCTTCGGTATTCTGTTCCAATACATCCGGATTTGGACCGAATTTGTATATCTCAACCACTTCTCCCGCCATCGCATCGCCTAATAGCGGTACAAGGTATTGTCGGAAAGCATTGCGAAGCGGTGCTTCCATCATGTCAAAGGAAATGGCGGTGTTTACCTTCATCACCGCTTTCAGCTCTCTGCCATTATTCCATTTTTCTGCACTGAATATCATTAGCTCAATGTTTTTTTGGTACCGCTGCCGGTATCAAGGGTTACTAATACTGTATTGCGGAAACGTAACTCACATTCCGGCATACCGTTCATCTTTATGTACAGTTCTATCGGGTCAAGGATGTTCTGCCGGTCAATCCACGCATTGGCTATATTCACAAGGAACGCTTCGCGGATATTGGAACCGCCCTGGTTTCCCGCGTATGTACCGCCGGGCATACCGGCACCGAGCACATTGGGATTGACCATCAGAGCAAACAGAATTTCCGAGTTGGCGGCTGCCGATACCGGAAGATTGTCACTCCCCTGGTATTTATTCTCCAGCGGCTTGATTTTCCATTCTTCCTCAATCCTGCCGTTCATTTCGTTTACGGCATAATGCGAGAAAATAGGCTTTTCCGCATTATCAGGTCCGCAAAGGTTCTGCTCCACAGAATCCATATACTTCTGTATGGCTGCTTCACGTTCCTTGGTCGAATAGTCCTTGGACGGATATTTCTTCTCCCAATAGGAATATGGTATCTGTACATGCCACTTCCAGGTAATCTGGTTCTTGTAGGCTTTCTTGAGGAAGTGGGGGATAAGATGGGCTATCTCCACCCACCCGCAGACATAGGCAGGCCACCAGATAGGCATGCCGTAAAGGTCGTCATTGCTCCAGCTGTCCCGTACCGGCATGATGAATCCGTCTTTCATCTTTCCGGCAAATTTCAGTACCTCGGCGTGCATTTGCGGGTCATATTCGGACAATACATCCAGTCTGGTGTATTGCCCCTTGTCCGGACGCTGCGGCCAATATCCGGAAACGATACACTTGCAGGCGCCGTATTCGTCCATTTCGGAATAGCGGCGATAAAGTGCATTGACCGGGTTAACACCGGCAAAAGAGTTAGCCGCTGCCGATGGTACGAACTGAACTGCCCCATTACCGAATTTCAGATAATCCCGGAGTACTTTTTCCATATAGCGCCTTACATTCCGGGAAGCAATAAAAGCCTGTACCCGGCTATCCGTAACAGGCTTTAGCATCTCATTGCCGGCATCATCGTAACCGCCCACCGTACAAGGATATACTCCTTGCCCGAGCGTCAGGTTACGAAGAAATTTCAGTCCGGTGTTGAGCACGCTGGTATTACCGATTTCTTCGGCCGCTTTCTGCGGGAAATCGTTTCCATCTCCCCATGAGCGTACTTTCACCCCATTGACGTCTATATAGCTGGCGTTCGACAGGGCATACGGTGCCAGAATCCTGGTACGGTCCTTCATCTCTTTCTGCGGTGTCCCCGTTGTCTCACCGAATATGTACGTGGACTGCATTAGCAGGGGAATACCGCTTGAATTAAACAGTATATTCATCAGAATACGATTTTCATTTTATTATACTCTAATATAAGGTCTATATCCACAGGGTAAGGATGTCCTTCAGGATTACCCTTGCAATCACAAGGTTGTACACCCCGGAGCTGATATTCTTTCATGTTCATGCGCCCGGCACCGCAAGCATATGCTTGAGGAATAAAATATATCTTACCTTCCTTGCTGACGAACTTTATTGAAAAGATGCGCCGGCGTCCGCGTTCGTCCGTGCGGATATCCATGCCGGCCAATGCCAGATTTCTGCGTATTGTTTCCATATTATTCAAATGTTCTATCAAATGTATAGTCAAATATTCCGCCGCCAAATGAAGCCCTGTCGAACACATGGTATTTCCGGTTTGCCGGACAGAAAGTCAGATTCACATTCACTCTTTGGTTGCCCATTTTCGTATGGGTAAAGTCAATATCCGTAATGATAATCTCCGTTGGGAGAGAAGAGGGGTCATGCCAATATTGCACCGGTGAGGTTATCATATCTATCAGCGCCTGGTATTTGTTTTCATCCAAGTAGCCGGTATTAACGGTACGTAGGTCATTAAAGAAGGGATTGAACCGCCTTTTTTGTTTTACCATGTCTACAATATCGCCTACCAGTTCCGGACTGTATTGTACCAATCCGGAGAACGAGATAGCCTCTGGAAGCCCGAACATATTATAATAGAGAAATTGATGCGTGTCACGGTAACTTCTCCGGTCTATGACATATCTCACAAGGTCTGTCAGAGTACCGTTCGTAATACGCATATCATACGATATGATATTATCATATTGCACATCTGCAAGTCCGCTTACTCTAACCGGGCTTATATTATATGCAGCCATACGGTTTGCTTCAGGAAGTTTCAGTTCGACGGTTTTCTTGATACTATTACCTAATTCCAGATAGATAACATCCAGAAACACTTTTGTTTTTTCCGAGACGAAAAAAGAAAGATGTTCAATATTATCCAGCCTGATTAGTTTGACTTTGTAACGGGAATAGAACATAAAATCGGTCAACGGCTCAAAAGAAACATGATATCTGGAATAAAATACGTATAGCGTGTAGTCGGCAGCGGTTTCACTATCCGAAAGGGAAAGTTGTACCGTCATGGGTGATAACGCAATCCAAGTATCATCATCGGTGAGTTCCGGACGTACAAAATATTCATTTATGATGTCGCCGGGATTACAAAGGATGACAGCATTGTCATTGTCCGGATAATAGTTTTCAGAAAGCGCTTCCTGCCCGTCAATCACCATTCGGAGACTCAACTTCTCATGCACGCCCGTGATACGGATGTCCGGCATATCATAGGAAAATACATACGAATTATCAGCAATATCGGCTACCATCTCCACAAATCTTTAGACAAACCAACCACAACAGACTTGTTGTATAAATCATATCCGGCTTTAAATTCCCAAGATTTACGGCGATACCCTGCCAGAAGAACACAATTATGAAGTCCTACAAATGATCCCAACGATAAAGCATTGTCGTAAACAACGGGCTGATTGTAATCCACTACTACCGTACGGTCAAGCAAGGTATTGCGGGCTATTACGTCAGTCAATTCCACCCGTAGGTAGGGGCGTTCAATAATTGTATCAAGATACTGTTTCTCCAGGAAATAATCGGCCAGTATAGCCGCCGTATCCACATCAGCAGGTACCTCTCTGACAACCACTTTCGGCTCAGGTACTGCGGAATGTATCGTATCATGATAGATAACCGTTTCCGGAACACGGACGATGCTCCGGCAGCGGGAACCGGACCAATGCCCCGCCCAGCCGGCAAAAAGTGCGATAACCGCACATAGGCATATGCACTTAACGTTCCGTTTCATCAACCTTTCTTTTGAATTTGTCCGTAACCGTCATCCATAATATCCCCACTTGCTTGATTAGCGTATCTTTCGGTTTACCGTCGATAATGGCAAGGTTTTCCAATATGCTCGTCACATGCTCCACACAGAACCAGGTCATGACGAACACTTTGGTGATGGAAAAGAATACGGTAGCCAACAGCATCACAAAATCATTTTCCGCTATCGTTTTGCTTTCCAAATAAAAGGAATGGATAATGTAGATAATGGTCAGCCAGATGCATAGCTTAATAATGCATCGGGAGAAGCGGAAAGATTCAAAGCCTATACCTTGAACCTTGCTTGCCCGAATACCCGTCCACATTTCAGAAACAATTGCCACCAACATGGCCATTGCCAGGAAAGGAGTGATGCCTATGTATTCGCTGACTATTGCTGTAATGGCACTGAAGGATATTGCAGGCAGTTGCAAGTTATATTTGAAGCTCGGAGCTATCGAAAGGAAAAAATCCTTCAATGAATCGTACCCGTAGGTACCGACGAATTTTGTGAAAAAACGTATCATATCTTTTTTTGTCACAAAGATAGAATCCTGTCATCCGCTGTCATAGGACAAAAAATCCCCTCCGTGGTTAAAGGAACGGAAAACAAACAGACCTCTTTACACCCGCTTCCGTTTGTGAGTGTGCGAACAAACGGAAGCGGGTGCCACCCCCGCACCCGTCTCCTCTACAAAATCCCTTCATCGCTAAAGCTGTAATAAGTATCCCCCGCTATTATAACATGGTCTATCAGCCTAATATCAAATACCTCACCCGCCTTTTTCAATCTCTCCGTTATATTCTTGTCGTCCCTACTGGGTCGTTTGTTCCCGCTCGGGTGATTATGTACAACAACGAATTGCGTTGCGGATGCTTCCACCAATATACGCATGATTAATCTTATATCTACTGCCGTCTGACTTATGCCGCCAACCGACACCCGCACTTTCTTTATCACCCGTGAAGCATTATTCAAAGCCAGTACCCAAAGTTCCTCGTTCGGTAAATCCCACAAAAACGGATACATCAGCGCATTAATATCCTGGCTGCAACGGATAGCGTCCTGCCCGTTATACCTGCTTTGCAGCCGTTTGTACAATTCAACGGCAGCCATCGCCACTTTTCTACGACCGGGTGTCAACGAGGAGAATAAGCCGTTCAAATCATATTCCCCGCTGTGCTGTTCCGTCTCGGTGACAATTTTCTTATTATTGGTTATCTCGTATATCAGTTCGCTGTCGCTCATGTAGCGGCAAGCACTATCAAACAAAGTTTCCATAACATTCCTATTTTATCAGAGACAGCCCACCCGAAAGCGGGCTGTCTTTACTTATTACTCACTGATTAAGAGCTGCTCCAACTCTTCGATTTTCGACTGGATTTTCTTTTTCATAAACTTGGCGAATTCCTCTAATAAAAAGCGGTTGGAAATCGTAAAGATGTCGCTATTATTGCCGTAATTTGAAGCCTCCATAAACCGCAATTTATAAAGCGTTGTTTCAAAGGAATTTTCTTCTTTCAATTTGTCGGCCGCTTCATCCAGCTTATCCATAGCGTTGATGAATGCAGTACGCTGGCGGGAAATCTCTTTTTTCCTTTCGAGTTCGGCCAGACATTTCTCCAGCTCTTTCGTTTTACGGTTTATTTCCTCCTGCAACTTGGATGCTTCATCCTTTTTTGCACTTTTTCCCTTGCCTTTGGCGGGTGCATCGGTCGTTTTTTCCTCTTTCACGGGTTGTTCTTTAGGGGCTTCTTTTCCCGCCTTACCCGTTTCTTTCATTGTCTCAACTGCTTTTGTCACTTCTTCACCGATTGTTTTTACTTCTTTTTCCATATTTGTAAAATTTAAAAAGTTAATAATTAATGATTTATATAATAGTGGTTAACCTACTTCTCTACCTTGTGAACTTGACTTTCCGCAAAGAGATAGCACAGCGGAAAAAAATCTTCTTTCGCATCTTCTTCCCGACCTTGTTTTTTCAGTTCCTCGATGCGTTCCCGCTCCGCTTTCGATGCAACGGGCATCCCCCATATAAGCAGTGCTTTTTCACCTTTACGGACGGTAAAACCCGCTTTTTTCCACTCCTTGAAAGTCTTTAGGTTGGTATATCCTTTGCAGGCGTAATAAAACCGCAACAGACCGTTTACCGTATCATCTTCATTCCCCATGTATTCGCCCATCTCCCTGCGGGCAACCAAAGACTGCGACAATGTTTTTAACTGCTGCCTTTTCAAAATCCGTGCTTCACGTTCTTTCTTTTCGTCTCTTTCCTTTTTCATAATCCTATGTATTAAAATGTTATGTATTAAATTATTACGCTTCTATGATTACAAAATCCTCTACCGTCTGAAAGTAGGGGTCAGCCGTTGAAAGAAGTTCCCACTTTTTGCCGTTCGCATCCCGAAAAAGAATGCTTAACTCTCTGATTCCGTCAAACTTCTTTAGCACCTTGTATCCTTTGAAATACTTGTTCAAAACCTCGATAGCCTGTTTGTAAGTGAATGTTTTCATTGCTGCAAATTTTATGTTGAACCTTGAGCTTCCGGGTGTGAGCCTTATCTAATTGGCTGTTTCCCTGATTGGAGCTTTTTTTTTCTGCGTCGCCTGTCGCTACGCGGTATGTTTCGCCTTTTTTACGCTGCATCAAAAGGTGTTGTAAGGAGCAAGAGCAAGTTTTTCAGAAAACCGGAACGGCTTGAATACGACCTGTACAGGTGGAGATTTTTTATGAAACGCCAGCCCGAACTTGAACCGGTGACGTCAACATTTACCTTTGCAGCACAAAAAAGCGAAACTGCGTGGTGATAGGAGACAGAAATAAAGGGCGACAATCAGAAGAGGAAACAGCTTGCAATACATAGTTGAAAACTATACCGCTCTGCCCGGTCTATCCTCTGATATGGGTAAAACCGGGTGTAGCCTGCATGGGTGCGAGTAAACACAATAAGCCACTGCTTATTACCGCTAAAACGCGCAAAATCCGTACCGAGGAGATAGATTTTTTACCTATTTTCTCGGTGCGGATTTTGCGCGCCTGGGTGTTGGTTAACAAACGTTATAAAAAACCTATATTGCTAAGTATAAGAACATAACACTCTGCTTTCCATCCGAATGGAAAGAGAAACGGAAGTTTCTCCCAACCGCGCCCTATCCCAACTGTTAATAAAATTCACAATTTTAAAGGAAATATGATAGGCGGTGCACCCCCTCGGACGTTTATTCAGTGCTGTATCCTGTCCTCAAGCGTTGCTGCTGTCCTTATAAAGATTGCGAATCCTGTCATATGTATTGCGATTGCTGTTGCGAATGTATGTAAGGTTAATCAGATACGCGCATCCACGAATCCGTAAGACTGCCTGAGCAAATGCCCGTACTTCGTCCATACACGTTTATCCACCGCGTCTCCGAAATGAGTGGCTTCTTCCGGAAGAATGGACTGATTACGCTCGCTACGTTTGTCCTTGGCAAAACGTCCTTCACGGTCTTCGATGACACGGGTGTTGTTCATGGAGATAAGCGTGTATTTGCATTTCGAGCCGTTGAAACGCTTCTTCGGGAACCGTTCGTCCTTCTCGGCAAGAATGGAAGCCCAGAGCAGGTATTTGTCATGTTGCGGCGGTTCCATGCCCGAATGGGCGTGTTGCTCCACCGTCCAGCCGTGTTTCTCCAGGCGCTCAATGGCCAGCTCGTTGTAGGACTTCTTGTTGTTGGCACGGCGGGCGTCGCCGTAGCGGTCGCGGTAGTAGTGCAGGTGCTTGTTGATGTGGTTGCGGTAGTAGTGGCAGAACTTGTCCATCAGGGCGTTCACCATCGTGTCGTCCTCTTCGTCACGCTTGACGAAGAACTCGTTGATGTTGTTGTCCACTGGTTCACGTGTCAACAGTTTCGTCACGAAGTCATAGTTACGTTCCTGACCCACTTCAAGGAAAGAAGCTGCCGAACCCCAGTCAGGTGTCAGCTCTATCGGCTGGTTCGGATTACAATCCAGGTCACGACGGCTGTCATCGTTATTGCCCAACCGTTTCCAATCAAAGCCGGTATCCTCGGCAAAGTCCCGTATATAGTCGTCATTGGTCGCGTTGTAATACACATGCCGTTCATCCAGCTGGTAATAGCAGCTGTCAATCTTATCCACCATATAATTCAATATCTCAATCATGAAGGACAGTTTATCCATCACCTTGTACTGGTTCAGGATGTAGTTCATGCCCACATTGGCTATATTGTCGAAGATAGAGCCGAGGATAAACAGCGTACCGTCTCGTGAGACGAACGGCGTAATGCTTTGACGGAGACGGACGGTCTCATTCCAGATTTCCTTGAACAGCCCTGTATCACCGGCAATGCGTGCATCAATAAGCTGCATTTGTAACCGCACAATCTTGTTCCAGACATCGAACAGCCGGATGTCTCGTTCCTCTTCATAATATTTGGCAGGTTCAAGCAGCCATTTCTGTTCGGGAGTATAAGGCATGGAAGATAAGAAGGTGTTTCCGTGATGCTTCAATACCGGATGCTCCGATTTGCGTCCGAAAATATGCTCATTACCGCGGTTGGTAGGCGCAGCTTCCTGGTCAAATTTTTCCTTATCGAGCGTCAACGCTTCGTCGGTGATGTTGTAGTCGGCATTCGGGCCACGGCTGTTGCCGCCTTGGGTAAGTATATAAAGCATATGTCCGTTGCTGAAGCTGATGCCGTATTCATAAGACATGATGTGCTCATAGGGCTTGTACCACCCCTCAATGGGGCGGCGGCAAACCACATAATCGCCGGTCTTGCTGAGCGGGTCCCATTGCTTGTAACCGAGCATCTCCAGCATCTTGAAAGCTGAAGGCAACGTTTTAGTGAGTGCCTGGCCGATGGTGGCCTGGGTGAGTGTGGTAATGCCGCGCGGCATAAGCCGGATATTGTCATCTATCACGGCACCGGTAATGAATGATTTACCAGTGGCGCGTGAATAGATGACATATCCGTTCCTATACGGCATTACCAGGAATGCTGCCTGCGCAGGGTTGACTTTGATGACCTCTTCCCAAACGTTCTCGTCCATTCTCCTGTCGTATCAATAACGAGGGAATACAATGTAGTTCATACCTTCGGAAGAAGTCATACGAGGCATGGATTGCCCGGTGTCCGCAAGTAACTGCGGCACTTCATCCGGTTTGAACCTGGCGGACACGGTACAGACAATCTGTGTCTTGCTGACTGATACCATATCAATATGCTTATGGTCAACCAGGTAAGAGATAAGCCGTTTATTGGTTAATTTCTTCATAATGTTTTCTGAATTTTAAATTAACAAACGAGTAGTTTCTTACATGCCAGTACGGTTTACCGGCTTTCTGCTCCCGTTGCCGGGTATCTTCTACCGCCCGGATAACAGCCTCCTTTATATTCAGTTCACGAAATGCGGAATGAATTGAACTCTGTACCGGTGAGAGATTACAGGTATCAACGCACATCACAATTGTAACAATCAATGTATCAATCATATTTTCACATATTTATGAGTTCATTATTTCTTCTGCCTGTACATCGTCAATGGGTGTGTACATAGAATCTACCAAAACCTTTTGTTCTTCTTGTGAAAGATTGCGGATGGCATTCAGAGGAATATCCACTTTTTGCCCCATGCTGTTGATTTGAATATAGAATACATTCTTCTCCATGCGGCGCGGGTCCTCAACCGAAGCGGGTTTTTCGCCAATCATCTGATGCAGTACTTTCTTGGCATTGTTCCATTGCTTGAGGTCGCCCTTGAGTTTACAATCCCGGATAAGTTGTACCTGGTCCTTTATCATCCAGGCAAACCAAAAATCCCAGTCAAACTGGTGCTGTGTCTTGAACAGTTCTTTTGCCAGGGCGATATCCTTACGCACCTGTGTACGCGAGATACGGTATTTTGCCAGCATGATATTGATGATATGGCTCTCGTTCGGATAATCGTCCAAAAGACGGGCTATCTGCAACACCCGGTTACATTGTACCTGCAAATGCTCCGGCAACGGACTGTTTTCAGGGTCAATGATGTGCTGGCGGATAAGTTCGTATGACTGTTCCTCCAGTGCGGCCTTGCTTTTGGATGCTGTCAGATTACTACTCATACTCAAGATACTGCTGTTGCGATTTAAAGAATTTAATCAGCTCCTGCTGTGCCGGATTACTGCCATTGACGGCGGATTTGATGATTGCTTCACGTACTTCGACCATCTGACGAAGATGCCCGCGATAGAAGGCCGCCCGTATTTCAGTGCCCGGAGTCCGGAGTTCTTGGGTAAAATCCGTTTCGTCCACACCGATATTAATGGCAATCAAGCCCGGTGGGATAAGGCGGTAGGCCATTTTTTCTATTTCATCATTTTGCTGCTGCGTCAAATTCATCATTTAACATCTTAAAGTCAAAATCAAAAATGTCCGGGCTGGTATGGATAATCCCACGTTCCAGTTTCGGGTTATGAGTGGCATTTTGGCTGCCCACTACGGTAATCTTCCAATTCTCATTATATAGTAATGCCACCTTCGCGTGCAACGCCAGGCAGCGGTAACTGTCCGGGAATGTAGTTACCAGATAATCGAATGGTTTGGGTGAGATGCTGCGTACCCGATTGTCTATCAGAAACCGTACCGACAACAGTTCACCCGCTTCTGTCTTGCGATGAAGCGCCGCAATACTGTCCATGGATATGGAATAGGTAGTAAGCAGCAGATGTGCCGGACCGGTCTGTTTCAGAATATAGAAAATCAGTTGAATAAGATTGAATGCCCCTGAAGAATAGAAATGTTTGTCCCTGCCGGGTACCAGCATCCCCATGGCATCCGGATGCAGCAGTTTTTCCGCAACCAGGTCATGGTCGGAAATTGCCGCATCCGTTTGGCGAAGAGAGGGCGCATTGTCCTTCATGTTCTCCGCCGGCATCTCATTCATATCACCGCAACACACCAGCATTATTGCAGTTCGGCCAGTCTATATTCTATTTTTTCTACCAATGCTTCCTGGTCGGCAATCTTCTTCTCGTATTTCACACGTTTCGGGCAATCGGGAAGAGGATTTTCTTTACCGTCCTTGGGCTTGCTCTCCGAAGAATACAGCAACATATTCTTTGCCTTGGTTATCTTACTCTTGGCGTTGGATTTCGCTTTTTTCAGTTCTTCTATCGACAAAGCACTGATGTCGGTATCGTCCGATTCGGTGTCCGGCTGCTCTTTCAGGGCATCCTTCTCTTTATAGAGTTCGTCCAGCTGTTCCTCAGACGGCAACTCCTTATTTTTCTCAAACTGCCTTTTGACGGCTGCCAGCAAAGTCATGCGTTTGGAGAGATAACCTATACGGGCGACAATATCCTTGCGTTCTGCACATACAGCCTGCGTATTGGTCTCACCCAGTTCGGCGAGCAACCGGTGCTGGCGTGAACGCTCATTATAGCATTCACGGAAATCATAGATGATTTTGGCAATAACCGGCGGATAGGCAGGCTGTTCATCCGCTTCACGCGCCAGTTCATTTTCCGCAATGGCAACAATGGCTGCCGCCGTTTCTTCCGTAACTGTTTCGGAACGCCCGTCATTGCCAGGTACCGCATCATCCGCCAGGTCCACATCCTCAAAGCGCGGGTCATCGGGATGGTACCACACTTTAATCATCTGACGGATTTCATACTCCAGCTTCTCACGGGTATGCGGCTTTTCGCCCTGGCGGGCAAGGCGGGCGGCAACAAAACCTTTATATCCGGAACGGGTAAGGATATTCACACCGGTACTGTAGTCCCGTTTCTGCGAGTTCAGCCATTTTATGCCATCTCTGCGCGCCTCGATGTAGTTCTGTGTAATCTTTGACATTCTACTTTGATTTTTAATGATACGCAAAGCTATTGCGATTATTGTTGCCGGGATAGGACAAAACAGCATGTCCGCCTCCCGGAAAAGAATCCGGAGACGGACATGAACAACCTACTAAATAAAGAAACGAGAAATTTAGCCGACAGGTGCAGCTTTTACAGTAAGAATGTCTTCCATGTCACCTTCATACACACATTTGCGTGGTGCCGTAAAAGTGTAATGGAGCGTGTTTTGATTACGGGCTGTAGAACTGGCTCCGGTAGTAGCCCCGTCACCTGATGCACGAAGAGCGCCACGACGCTTGTCGCCCATCAGATAGTTCGTACCGTTATTGTCGGTCACGATAAAGAACATCTTACGTCCTTTGGTGGCATTTTCAAAACCGAATATCTTTTTCCGCATTTTGGCAGAAATGATATTCAGGTCCATCAAATATGATTCGCCGCCGCTTTCTCCCTGGTCGGTAATTTTGAACTCGGCCAACTCGTCAGTGAAATCCATCTTGTATGCACGACAGTTTTCCTTCATAACAAGGTCACCGACCAGTGTACCGGCTTCTTCAAGAGAAAGAGGGGATTCCGTTTTTTTCGGATAGTCCGGCCATGTGGCCACATCCGTATGATAACCGAAGATAACGGACGGTATGATACCGCCCATATTATCCTGGTTTTCGCAGTCCATTGCCTCATTGATATCATCAAGGGCAATACATAATTTAGGATCTACTTCTGCCATAATTATAAATCTTATTCTTTAACAACATAAGTTCCCGTTACCTTTTCTACCTTACCCGCAGCGGGTGTCTTTTTCTGCACGGCAGGAGTGGTGTATCCGGCAGCTTCCAGGAACTCAACGGTATATTCCTTTCCACCGGGAACAGCTACATACGTGCCGGAATCACGCCAGATTTCTTCGCCCTGGATACGCCATTTGCCACCGTTGGCCATCGCTTCGTCAGGCGTAATCATTACTTCGATATACCCAAAAGAATTGGTATCTTCCGGATCTACCGGACGGTCATTGACGCAGAATTCGGATTTGTGTACCGACACGAACTGGAAGCCAATCACATACTTGCCGGCGGCATCAAAGGTATAGGGATTGCCGGACATGAACGGCTTGATGGACTTAAAGTCGCTCTCCTTGTCAAAACCGTAGCAAACATTCTCTTTCGTAGTCAGCATAACGAACTGGCTGCCATCGGGAAGGTTCGGAACACGTACCAGCTCGCAACGGTTGTTGGAGCCGAGGAGATGCTGCGTATCGGAAGTATCTTCCTTGAGTCCGATAACAATGGTACCCTCATCTTTGCGCCAGTCATCATACATATCGCCCAAATCATCGGAAATAAACATCTTAATGTTCTTCTTGCGCTTGAAAGTACGCGGCATGTGACGCCACATCTCCAGTAATTTTTCCCCGATATCGGCACGGGTCAACTCACCGGTGGTATAAACATTGCCTTCAACACTGGAGATGTCCCCGACTGCCTCGCCTTCAGTAACGATAGTACCGATCCCGTCAAAAGAGTCCTGAATGTCCGTCTTTTCTTCATCAGCACTGTATTTTGCCGTGAAAATAGCAAATAGCAGGTCATTGGATGCCAGTTCGTGACCGTGGTTGATCAGCCACAGTTCGAACGGATGCTCCTTACGGAGTGTTCCGGGAACTTCTGCGATATAGGTACGGCGGTAACGTTCCGGTTCATCGGACATCTCCATCACGACAGGACGCACTACCAGGCGGCGGGGAACAATCTTACCCAGGTACTTACCGGCTGTAAATTTGCCGGTATACTTGCCGGAGATACTTCCGCCCTCCACCTTACCGAGTTCTAACGAGTCCGTAATACCCGGTACCGGAGTGAAATGTCTCAATACCTCTGAAGCGTCAAGTTTATCGACCGCCTTCAGGATATCCTTGTGTTTTTTTACCGCGGTCAGAACAGCGGTAATGTCAATAGGTGCTTTGAAATCCATAAATAGAAAAGTTTAGATGTTATTCATTCTCAAAACTGTTGATAGGGTCCGTAGCAATGTCCGCGAACTTGTTGTCCTCATTCGCTTCCTGATGGCTGTCCGTACCCGTTCCCGGTATCTTGCCGACAATATTACGGATAACCTGTACCTTAGCCTTGTTGTCAGCGGCATTCTTAACACTGTCACTCAGGCTGTCAAGGTCATTTACTACTGCTGCCAGACTGTTTTCGGCTGTTTCTTTGGCTGTGTTGGCAGTCTCAGAATCATGTTCAGCTTTGGTTTTCGCATCGTTGGCAGCTTTAATGGCATCATTGATGGCCTTCAGGTTCTCTACGGTAAGCTGTATCTTACCGTCTTTTTCCTCAACACCTTCACAGTTGAGGATTTGGTTGACGAAAGTAAATTCTTTACGCATGGAAATAACTGTATTTGAATTAGAAATGTCAGTCTTGTTACCGGTAGAAAGCACTCCTTTGATACCGTTGATAATCTGGAAGACTAAATTTTTGTCACCGCTTTCCGGTTCCGGTTTCTCTTCAGAAGCAATAACTGGCAGCGGCAGGCCGAGCGCGGTAAAGCAATCGGTTATTTCATTGGTCACCTGCGGCTTTTTATGGGCACCGGGAATAACCTTATCTATGAATCCCCATTCCTTGGCTTCGGTAGCAGGCATCCAACGTTCCTCTTCCATCAGTGTGATAATCTCCTTCAGGGTTTTGCCACTGCGGTTGATATACTTCTGTGCAATCATCAGGTCAATAGCTTCGGCGCTCTTTTTCTTGTTCTGCAATTCTGTGATAGCGCCCTCAATCTGATCGGCATTGAGATTCCCCCAGATGTCGATTCCCAAACTGCATTTATGTGCCAGCCACATACCGTCCTCGTGCATTTCAATGGACTTGGCACCGAACGCCAATATGGTAGCGGCCGAAGCGTTAAAGCTGATAAATTCCACCGTCACATTACCGTGCTCGGCCATAAGGCTGGACATGGCAACCGCTTCTGCCACATCACCGCCCGGACTGGAGACCTTCAGACGTACGGGCTGGCCTTTTGCTTTGTCCAGGAAGTATTTCAGATAATTCTTATTGTACCAATACCGGTCAATACTGCCGAATAGTGTGATTACTGTCTCGTTCATATAACTATTTTTACGCAAAGAAAAGCGCAAAAAAAACGGCACCCAAGGACACAGGGCACCGTTAAACACGGAATAAACGCATTTTTTATCTTTCCAGACCTTCCACGCCGGCTATATAAATTGTTGGTTCATCCTGGATACAGGTAAACGCGAATGAGGTTCCGTTACGCTGAGAAACAGAATGTCCGGTTGTCTTGTTTGTGGAGAACAGCATAAGTGCATCTTCCTGCCCGCACCAATGTACCTGCCCGTTACCATCTACTGCCAATACATACCATAAGCCGCGCTCCAAAGATTCTATCAACCGGTGGTTCATAGAAGAGAGTTTCGGAATAATCCCTTCAACCGACACATTCCAACAGTCTCCTGCATCATTAACTTCCTTATCCTCATTATATATATAAGTATCATTGGCATATACCGGTATGGAAATAATTTCTTCCGGATTACAAAGTTCCAGATAGTTCAAATCAGCAATGTAATCTCTGCGAATCTGCAAAAATGAACTCGGGGGAACAGCAATCACCTGCAATAATCCCCCAATGTTTTCAAAATCATAGTTTATTACTTTCATAGGCTAATTTCCCTTGCTGGGAAATTGTCCCAAACTCGGACAACTTCCCCAAGATAATACGGTTAATAAAATCTAAAATCGTTGTATTCTCCACTTTTTTCCGATATCCATGCCTGTTATATTCCCTACGGATGGTATCATATGGCCAGGTGTCCTCTTCGAATCCGAAACTGTTCTGAAAATTACGGATAGCGGTTGAGAGTGGAATCCCCATACTCACATGAGTGTCGAGATAGAGGAAAAGCATCTGTTTGATGCGCCGTTCCACCTTATTTCCGAACGCCACCGCTTCGGTGTTCGACAAAGCCCATCCGTAACGGTAGAAATCGTCACGGCGTATTTCCACCGCTACATTGGCGGTATAACGGTAAAGGTTCCGGTACCTGTTTTCATAACGGCCACGTTTTGACAGCCGTGAAAGGAAGTCATTTTGCAGCTCCTTGTCCGATGAAAGGTTGACTATTTCATTCCAGGTATCATCCGGGGCGTTGAAGTTATGCAGCAAAAACTGCCTGACGTACGGTTTACAAGGGAGCCAGCAGACGAATCGGTCTTTCTTTGTCATTTAAAGCGTTGATTTTTACACAAAAATAGCAATATTGATTAATATATTCATCACACTTTCGTTTTTTTATTTCTATTAAAGCAGGCACATTTTGCCCTTTACACCTTCTACACTTTCTACAAAGTACAAAATCACCTATATATCAATAACATAACGGTTTTTATTATAGAAGTGAAAGTGTAGAAAAACTGTCTACAAAGTATCTATTTGTAGAAGAAATGCAGAAAAGCTGTATTTTGTAGAAATATGTAGAAACTTGTAAAGTATCTTTTTATAACATAAAGTACTGATTTATAAAAATGTAGAAAGTGCAGAAAGTGCAGAAGCATTTTTTGCCCCAAAATAAAACATCTTTTTTATCTCAAAAAGATAAGAAAAAAGCCCCTACCTTCACAGGCAAGAGCTTCCACACAACTATGATAGACATTAAAATTTATATGGAGAAGTTTTGTCCTCCGGCGGTTTATTATCCCGCCCTTCTTCCTCTTCTTCAGGTATCCCCATATCAATGTTGAGATTAATATTATAGTTTGCCATCAGCTCCGTGTAGTCAAAGCAGAGTGCCTGTTTGGTCACGCTGGTTTTCTTATAATATTTTTGCCCACCGGCCTCCAGTTCTTTGGTCACTTCTACCCCCTTCAATATATTCTTGAAGCGGACGGAGTTTTGTACACCCAGGTATTCTTTGGAGTTCTCCAAGTAGAAATTCAACGATTCAGTCGGTAAAGCGGTATCTCCCACTTGCTTGCTAAACTTTTTATACAGCATGAAGATACGATCTGTACGCATACGCAGAATAGGGCGAGGCTGTTTAAAAGTAAGATCCTTGACCTTGTTTGTCTTCAGACCGGACAAATAGTCAATACGAAAATCGGATTCCAGGAATATCTCCCCATCCTGCTGCAAATAGCTGACAACATTCCAGAAGTTAGCCAGTTCATTGTTACTCTTGCATTCCCGGTTCTGTCGGATGATCCCGTTAACACAGATGTCAAGCAACTCGCGATAAGCAAACGGCACATCAATCACCGCTTCAAGCACACGGAAGGAGGCCAATGGAATGACCCAGTTCCGCTGGATACGGTCTTCGACGCTCTCATCTTTCAGAAGTTCATTCAGATCCCCCATGCACTGGCGATAGGAAGACATGAAATCCGTCTCCATTTTAGACCGGTGACGGAGTAACTGTAAAGTGAGGTGTGACAAGCCCAAATCACGCATGACCTTGCATTGGTCAAATGCCCGTTTTTCAGCTGTAGAGAATTCCGTTTTAGTGAAAGTGAGATAAATCAACCGGGAAAATAAGGCTATATCAATTGTCGGCATTTCCTGACCGGAGAGAATTACACCGCAGTCCACACTGGTAATTTCCCGTTTCTTATCCCGGTCCATATTCATTCGACTACGTCCGGTACCATCCCATATTCCTTTGAGAAACTCCCGTTTGTCAATGTCGATGGAATTCTTGTATTCATCAATATGAACCAGCGCATTGGCGCATTGTGCCACAGCATCACCCAATGCGGCAATAGTAGCGTTTTGTATATTGGGCGGGTTATTTTTGATGATAAAGAACGACATAAGACTATGGCCGAGTTCAGACTTGCCGCTACCTTTCGGACCGAATAAATTAAGAATGGGAAAACTTTTGGTTTGCCCCGAAATAATATCCCGGAAAAGGGAAGCGATCAAGAAGCAGATACCAACCTTGGCATTGTCTCCGAATACGCGAATCAATTGTTCGCTGTACACCCTTATGCTGACATTGTTGTACGTGGTGTGTACAAACCTGCGCTCGAACTGAAATAATTTGATGTCATCACGATAAATGGTACTACAACCTGGCAAGTAGAAATTACCATTTTTTAACCGTACGATGCCATATTCATCCGCGACATGCCACTCCGTATCAAAGCATCCATTACCGAAAGCAAAGAACCCCTGCCGCTGCCAGCCAAGCTGTGTTATCTCAAGTGCGGTCTCGGTCTGTTCGTAAAGGAACATCTTCAATTTTGTGAGTTCTTTTTCAGTGGCCAGCCAGATATAATTACCAAGCCCTTCGACCTTTTGTTTGAACTTGGATAATGACACCAGGTCTTCTTGTTTCATCTCGATAATCTCTTCCTGGTTGTTCTGGTTCTTGATGCGATAGAGTCGTTTGGGAAGAAGCGAGTCTTTTATATGAAATAGCGGCAACATGGTGAAATTGCTCCATTGCACCGCTTTTCCGCTGTCCCCAGCCAACGCAAAGTAAGCATTATATTCTTCATAAAAGCCATATTTCTGATAGAGGTCGCGATCTATCTTTTTGCTTTCATTGATAACCTGCTTGGCCTTATCCAGTTTCTTGGCCCGGTTAATGGCCGTCTGCCACAGTTTCTTGTCGTCATAGAATGACTGGAGCTGTTTGAGATACATGGACTCCTTGACCTCATCCTTCACCATGACGACCATGGTACAAATGGTGCTGACGGCCTCGCTTCGTTCTTCAGTGGTATTGATGTCTTGGAATATATATGAGGCATACCATGGAATGAAATCAACCTCTTTCAACTCTTGAAACTTCTGGATGCTTGTACAGTAGGTATCCGGATCATTCTTGCTCTGCGCTTCCCCAAGTGGAATTTCTTTAACCGACACTCCGAACCCGCACTTCATAGCCAACAGTCCGTTTCTCATCACGTTACGGATGCCCGCCCCCAGCTTCTCGCCTTTATCAATCTTTGGCGGGTCCGCATCCGGAAGGAAGCAAAGTTTGGTGGCATACTTCTTCAGTTGCTCCATTTGGTTTTCTGTCCAATCTCCTCCAAGAGGGGCAACCGCATTGTTGACACGAATACGCTGAAGCTGCATCGCATCGGGTGCACCTTCCACCAGATAAAATTTATCTTCTTTGGCCGCCTGGCGTATAGCCGTGTCAATTCCGAAGATTGAATCACGTTTATGGTAGATGTCGTTTTCAGTCGAATTGATATACTTGGCCACCTTCTCACCGGATATGTCACGTGCGGTAAAACCTATAATCCGTCGAAAACGGTCGCGTATGGGGATAACTATGCGGTTACGGTAACCATCGAAAGTCCTAATCTCCGTCCCCCTTTCTTTAGCCTTTTCCTTATTGTCCGATAGCAGCCCCATCTCCTTCATCAAGTCTATGGAAAGACCGGCCGATTGTGCGAAGTTCAACAAATCATCCCATTTGTCGGGCGCGAACCCGATACCCATCTCTTCAGCATACTCCAATCCCCAGCGGCCTTTGACATATCCGGCAACCTCCTTATTGATCGGGTCCAACAGATTCTGACGAAAATGTTCCGCACACCGTTGATTGATGATAAACATCGACTCACGCTTCATGCGTGCCTGTTCCTGTTCGGGAGTCAGTTTTTCTTCTTCAACGGTTATACCGTATTTTTTGCCAAGATGCTTGATGGCTTCCGGATAGCTCATTGTCTCGTATTCCATTAGGAAGCCGATGGCATTTCCGCCCTTACCACATCCAAAACAATGCCAGGTACCGCGTGCCGGGCTCACAAAGAAACTGGGGGTCTTCTCCTTATGGAAAGGGCAACACGCCTGATAATTTATTCCTTTTTTCTTCAGCTCAACATAGCCGGATATCACGTCTGTAATGTCGGCACGGTCTAAGATTTGTTCTATGATTCTTTCGTCTATCATTGTATATAATATTCGGGTACTACCTTCTAAGGATGACAGTACCTTGTTCTTCGATATAATAGCTATGTATGCCATATGCGGCCAATTCTTCGATTGCAGCACCCACACATTTCATAAAGAGGTCATAATTCTTCGGATGTACCTCATCGAGCACTCGAAAGACATAACCCGGCCGCATATCATACAGCATAAGCCATACCTTGTCATAGTATTTTGCCAGTTCATCCCAGCCTATAGAATCCGCATACCGTCTCATCCAAGCATTGTCATCGGAAATGTGTTGAAGTAAGTTCATGGCAATTTGGGTTTAATTCGGTACAAAGGAAATCGTTGTGAAAAAAGTTATCAAGGACGATTATTTTGACTTTTAAAGCCCTCAAGTAACAGTTCTGCCATCAATACATTAATACCATGATGTTCTTTGAGATTTTCCGGATGCCGACCTGTCATTTTCATACTCAACTGTTCTTCCTTGTAGTCTCTATCAACGTCAAAGACTATCTCCTGCCCGTCATCGTTCCTGAAGGTGATATGGCAATGTTCCACCATGCCGCCCAGTTCTGAAGCATCCAACCACAAGTCAGCCTGTTTGCTCGTCTTCAGATGACAGTACCGATGTACTTTTCCACCTTTTCTAATTAACTCCACTTCGATGATTGTCGCTATTTCATTTGTCCGCAGTATGCGTACTTTCTGACCTTTTTTCATTGATATTTCTTTTTTATTCATTACTTTATAGTTTTTAGTCAATTGGTAATTTCATAAAGCACATCCATATCGTCTTGCTTTGTCTTCCTGTAGTGTGACCAAATAGCGGCTTATAAGGAATAAGAGACAATACCTCAATAGCTTTTATCTCGCTTTCGTTCCACTTAAATACCAATGTTCCATTGGGCTTTAGAACACGCATACACTCATCGAAGCCTTTTTTAATTACTTCCCGCCAATTAGTGGGAAGTTTACCGTATTTCTTTGCCATCCACGATGTTTCGCCAAGTGTTTTAAGGTGCGGTGGGTCAAATACTACCATATAGAAAGAATTATCCTCAAATGGCAAATTAGTGAAATCTGCTATAACATCGGGGGTTACTTCTATGGTTCTAATCTTATCTCTATCCTTGGCCGTGACGGTTTCGCTACGCTTATCTATGAATAAAGTGTTCGGATTATGCTTGTCGAACCAAAACATCCGGCTACCGCAACAAGCATCTAATATGATTTTCGTTTCATTCATTTTTTTATTGTTTTACTCTAAATCTTCATCGTCTATATCAGCTAAATCAAGCTCATATTGAGCTTCACCTTCTGCGTATTCGCACATGGTAATAACGTCAGTTGCTGTAACGCCATCGCCCCATTTTGTTACTATTGACCCTCTATCTGAATCAAGAGTGATTGTTAAAGTCTTCTTCATTTTTATACTGATTTGAATTACTCCCCTTCTGATAATTTCTTCCCGCAAAATGGGCAGAAAAGATAAGCAATGGATATAGTACTTTCTGTTTTATTGAATGTACCATCTTTTTTCTTTTTCCGGTAAGTTGCTTCAATTACTGGTTTCTTCTCAAAATAAGGCATAGCATACATATAGTTCAAGGACGCTTGCGGATCGCCAGTCTTTTCTCTTAGACTCGCTTCTACTTTTTCAAAACAGTCACACATAGTTATTTATTTTTTATTGTTTAAATGATTCCTTTACTTTCTTCAATGCTTCTATTAGGTTATCCACCTGTTCCTCTGTGAAGAAGTCCACATATGCTTCCGAACAATCTTCAAAAGGTTCATCGCCAGTATCGTATATATGCATTTGAGCACTGGACGGGAACATTATGCTCTCGGATTTTATATAACCCAATAACGCTATGTGTTTGGCATATCCAACACGTACTATTTCTGTTACTTCTTTCATATCTAATTAGTTATACGTCAATCTCCAATTATTGTACGGATAGCATATGTCTGCTTTCCCTTGAAATCAGAGAAGTTTATTAAAGATTGTTTATAGTAAAGTGCAAGGGCTACCTTACGAAACCTTTCATAGTTCCTTATTCATTACATTACAAAACTTATACAGCTATATACTCCATCTTCCGGCATTCCTCCAAAGTCAACCCTGATACACAATTCTCCGCAAATGACAAAAGGCTTGCCGCTCATTACCTTGCCATAGGTACCATAATGTTCGTGAAAGACTTCTGAACCCGGTTTCATCGAGTCCAATGCTTTCTTCATTTTCTCGGAAGTGTAAACGGTTATCCATCTGTTGGAATAATTGTAATAAAGCAGTCCGGTGCCAAGCGAGTCACACATCTTCAAGACAGTTTCTTCTACCTGCTGTCGGCTGAAGACAACACTGGTCTGCAGCTTCTGTACTTTAACGTCCGGAAATTTCTTTTTGAATGTTATTTTTGTCACCATAAATCAACTCATTATTACTACAGCATTGACAGCTCTGGTTATTACCTCATTAATGCAATCCTCATCCAGTTCTTCATACTCCAGTAATACATCCACTTGCGTATCTCCATTGTCATCTATATATCTGGAACCAATTTCAACATTCACCGGGACAGCCTCTTCATGTACAATTTCCGTAAAGTAGGAAAGTACCTTGTTGTGCATTGTTAAATTTTCGCGTATCATACCAATAAATATTTAAAGAATTATACAATTTCTTTTAAACGTACATAAACTTCGGTTTTAGTCCTTCTTGATCGATTGCGACAATAAGTATCTCCAGATGTAAAATCATTGAAAACCACTAAAATGAGTAAGGCAACCGCACCAATGGTACGTTTTAGAGGAGACAATTCAAAGCTGATATTGAAATGTGTACAGAACCACCAGGCAGACAATTCATTAATCTTGCCAATATGAAGTTTTTGATATATCTTACGAAGAATATTATCCACTGTATAACGAGAAATCCCAAGGTCACAAGCCACTTCTTTTTGGGAAGCTCCCCAAGCTATACGTTCTGCAATCTGTGCTTCCCGTTCTGATAATGCAGTCATACCATCATATTTTTTGATTCTCCGGAACAATATCCCAAATATCAGTTACTCCATATTTCTGAAGAATAGTAGTGATAACTTCATACTTTGACATGGAAATATCTACAATACCATTATTAAGCAAATGGGAGAAATAGGTGTAACGCGTAATATTCAATGCAGACATTAAAATTTGGCGAACCTCATCTTTCTGACCTATGGTCACTTGCCGATAGCCTTTTTTAAAATAATAGCGTTTTTTCGCTATTGCAGGAGTTTCGATTTCTTTGTACATTTGTTTCGTGTGATTTGAATTACAATGCAAATATGAATGATATATAGTTTAAAAACAAGTAAAATATGAATTATATATTATTCAATTAACTTTTATTATGGATACAGAACAAAAGTCATCAGCTGTTCGAGATAGATTAATTGCTCTTTGCGAGGCATTAGAGTTATCACGGCGTGAGTTTTCCATCAGTATAGGTCGTACATCAACTTATGTAACAAGTTTAAATAATGATATAACCTCAGGAGTTCTGAACGATATATTAATCACATATCCTCAAGTCAATATTATGTGGCTTATCACAGGAAAAGGAGAAAAGTTCATAACTCCTGATCCCACAGATGCCCTTTTTCAACATCTAAAAGAAGAAAACAAAGAATTAAAAATAAGAAATGAAGAATTAAACCGTGAGATTGGCAGGTTACAAGAACAACTCAAAGAAACTAAAAAAGATGTCCCCAAGGAAAACGATGCGAAATGTGCCACTGCAAGCTAATTAAGTTTGGAGAAACGGAATATATAATACCTAAATATTAATACTACATATAAGTCTACTTGGGACGAAATCGGGACATACTCAATGTGTAATCAACAAATCAACATATTATCATTTACTAATAACCAGCTCTTTGGCGAAACAGATACGTGCACAATAACTCGCCTCATTCCGACGCTGCAAAGAAAAGAAAAAGCCACTGTAAAACAGTGGCTTTTTTCATTTATAACACATCCTACTCATCCAATGCCGTTACGCGTAGCATCAGATACGGCAGCAATGGCAAACGGACTTTCCCGTAATTCACATCATAGTGTCTGTAATCTATCGTCTTCCCTACTTCAAACGTACGGGGATATTCAGTAACGGTCATATTCCATGTATCAATGATTTCCACTTTATATTTAGTACCGGATTTCACTTTTTGACAGGAAGCGTTCTTTGCCGGAAGGTTAAACAACCATTCATCTTGCATCTGCCTGCCGAAATAAATCAGATAATAATTATCTCCTGCTGTGGCTGTCCGATGGTCGCGGCTGACATCTGCCAACTGTAACGGTTGCGGCAATGAGTTCAGCAAACTACGGGTAAAAACAATACGCTTCCACGATTCACCGCGCCACTCTCCTCCTTTTGCCCAAAAAATTGTGTCCATACTGCCCTCATTCCACTGGTAACATTCTCCATGTGTGACGTACGTACCCGCTATTAAGCCTTGCCAAATGCGGTGAAGCATTTCCGGTCCGCTCAAACGTCCCCAACGGGAAGACAAATTGCCTTCGTAACATACTTCATCAAAAACAACCGGCTTACGATAGATATTCCGAACGATAGAAGCCCGTCCAAAGTCCTCTACCGGAGCTTCATCCTGGATACTGGCATGTGTCAGTTCCTCCATCCAATAAGGAAAATAGGTTGCCGTACTTCCATGAATAGAGCACAAATGCCGATAAGGGTCTGACGCAACGACAATCCGTATCAAAGCTTTCCAATCCTTTTCCGTTTTAGATGCAACATAGTCATATTCGTTCGCCAATGACCACCATACATTACTAAAAGAAGAAAGCCGCGCTACCAGATACTTGACATACGCCACATTCGTTTCCATCGGCATACTGTCGAATCCCCAACGCCCCTTGTCATACGGATGAAACAGAATTAAGTCCGCCTCAATGCCCAAATTCTTCAAGTCACCTATACGCTTCTCCAAATGGCGGAAAAAGGCAGGATTGAAACGTGTAAAGTCGAACACCGGTTTCCCCGCAGAATATTTTGCAACAAGAAAAGGATAGATTTCCGGTTCTTCTTTGCAAAGTCCGTAGTTCTTCGGAAATACACACATCCGCAGTTTATTGAATCCTGCTTTCTCCAATGACAACAACGTTTTTTCTTGTACAGGTTGCGGCATATGAATCCACGCATAAGCGGTAGTACCCAATGGATAATAAACCATGCCGTCGGCATACATAAAATTATGTGTATCTTTCACTCTCACCGGGCCATGATTACCCGTTGGGGCAGCGACACATTTTAAATTTCCTTTCTTTCCTGCAAGAGAGGGGAGATTGCTTTTCGTGGCATAATGCCACACTCCCGGCATAGCCGGCATGAAACGGATAATATAGCGTCCGTCACCATCATAGAACCCCTGTACGCTAACTGTATCTCCCTCTTGCTGCCAAAAGTCAGCATACAGGCTGACATCACTGAAAGGATTTCCTTCGGCACTGCCATGCAGCACCACTTCAAATCGTTCCCACTGCGAAACTTTCTTCTCCTGTGCACTAAGTTGCCAAACGGAAACGGACATACACACTATGCACCAAACAAGTCTTTTAATATGTTTCATAGTCTTCATTAATAATTGAGCTTCACCGTTGAAGAGTAACCCCCATTATACCGATTACCACTTCATTGGAAAGAGTCTCCAATACAAGATGTGAAAGTTTTTTCTTAGCATTCAACGGCATCTCCAACAATACGGCAGCACCACCGTCCACTTCACGGGACACTCCGGTAAAACCAAGTTCCTCACCGAAGTTATTACTTAATTCACCGGTCTTCAGCCGCAATCGATAGAGAGACGGAACATGACGGTTAAAAGCCTTTCCGTCTTCAAAGAATATTTGTTCGATAGGCGGCCAGTTGTCAGGGTTAACCAAAGGCAAAGTATCGCAAGTACCGTCTTCGTAATATACGCGAATTACACCGTTATCAATATGGCACTGCATATGATTAGTACTGCCTGCCATCAAGAGATAAGCACAAGACGCTTTACCCTTCAGAGGTACTCGCAGACTGTCCGGATAGTTGTCCCAAAGAGAGGTGAAAGCAATGTTATACCCCTCGGCAGGAGAGCTGAAAGGGATTCCGAGCTTTGTCTCCAACAGTCCTTTACGTACAGCGGCACGCAAACCTGAATCATCAATATCGGCGGTTTTCAACGGATGGCACCACTCTCCTATGCCTTGTTTCGGCAACTGCAACGTAGTGTACGGAGAACGGGGCGACAGATATTCATTGCGGAAAATATCCGTTACATTCGCATTGAACACCTTCTGCATATCAACAGGAGTACATTTAGCTGAGTTGACAGCTTTGAAATTACCTGCCGGAACCGGCTTTTTACAGTCATCGGCTCCCGGCTGTTCCACCGGTGCCCACCACTTCATCTGTCCCTGCTCCATAGCGATAAAACTGACCGGACCTGCTTTCCGAACGCGTTCGGCAGAGTAAGTATCAACAGAAGCAGGAGCTGCAAGCAACTCTCCTTCCCAATCAATCCGAATTGCCACTTCCTCGCCGGAAGAAGCGGGGACAGAAACAGCAAGCATAGGCCGACCCACAGAATTCTCAACCAACCGCCACGCAGCACTCTGTCCATTCACAGTCAGACGAGCTACGGCAGAACGGCGTGCCGGGAATTGCAGTTCCAGATTCCTTACGGCAGGCAGGCGGTGAGTAATGGCATAAAGCGAACAATCGCGGGAAGAGTACTTACTTGTAGCCGCTTCACCTGCCTTAAAATCAAAGTCAATATCCGGTGTATGCAACGAGGCGTACTCCCAATCTTTCGGAAAGCCGGGTTTTATCAGCAGGCGAGCGTTCAAAGCATCAGGCAAAATACCATAAAGACCTTGAATCAATGCGCGGGAAGCCACCCCGATAGGATCGCCAAAATCACGGTAACATTCCCCTCGGGCAGCATCATAGAAACTTATCTGCCCGAAATTACCCGGACTTTCGCCCAAGTACATACCGTCGAGTACAGAGCTTTTCAACAACTTGAAACCGGCCTCGCTACGTCCCGCCTGAAAATAAGCAAGTGACGTATGCATCACCTCGGCAAAAGCCACATTATTGATACTCCATGAATAGGGCATCCAGTCAGTAGTAGCCACAGTGGCATACTCTCCGGCATTAATGTCAGAATCATCCGAAGTAGTAACCGGGATATGAGGTATCTCACGATCTACATAACGAGTGGCGAGATATGCCTGAAACGGATCTGCCACATCACTGTCGAGAGCATGATAAATAGTCCACACCGCAGCGTCTTCATGCAGGCGGCGATGTCCCATGAAGTCCTGAAATTCTGCCCAATGTCCCTTCTCCGGCAACCAAAGACGAGTATTGAGCGCTTTCAGTATTTTGTCGGCTTCTTCCCGATAAGGTGTAGGGTCTTCACCTATTTTCTCGGCAATCACAGCAGCCAACCTATTGCCACGGTAGTTGTAGGCAGAACTGTGCGTGACAGCCCCGCTATTATAATATAGCGCATCGCTTGCCCAAATACAGGCATAAGCATCGTAAAGGCCATCGTTGTCAGGATCGAAATTACGCTTCTCCCAAGCAAGATGCAATGTCAGCAAGGGCCACATACGGCGGGCATAGTCAAGGTCTCCCGTCCAGTTGAAGTGCCATAACAACTCGTCTATGTAACAGAGATTCATGTCATAATGATGCATCTGATTATTACGGCGGGGATTACGGCAAATATATCCGTTACTGTATTGCAGTGTCCCCCATATCTTGGCCGAGCGTGCAAGCGCAAGGGTCGAATCTTGTGCCGGATGCGGAATTGTATTAGGAACTTCGGTAACTTGACTGGCGGCATAATTATCAAAATGAGTACGTGCCCGATCATGCCATCCCAACACATCGCCGACATAAGCAGCACGCCAGCCACTCAGTGGCATACGCCAGCCAACAGCCCCATGCAGCCATACGCCCTCTTCTCCCCAAATGCCATCGGCAGCAACGGCAAGCGCACCGCCAAGCGTATTGAAATAAGGATCGGGAGTAGTAATCTTGATACGCCCGGCAAGTTCGCGACAGGCATTCCGGAGAGCGAGATACTGTGTATCACCATCCGGCACTTCCTTCAATTCGTTATGAGAGATACTGACATACAAAGGTTTGTCGGACGAAATGCTGCACTTCAATGTCTGCAATACCGTACCGTCTTCTGCCGGCTCGAAACTCCCGGGTGGGTCTGCCCCCATATCTCCGTTACGAAACAGTTTTTTCTGACGAATCGGTGAGTTCAACACCTCCAGTTCGCTACCGGCAGGCAATTTGCCGGAAAACTTCCACATAGCCATTTCTTCCGTAAGGCTCGCCAATACGGAAACCTCCAGACAGGAATTCTCTCCCCATGCCTTATCTTTTAGAAGGTAAGTACGGCTACCCGGATTATAGCGCGCCTCACACCAAGCGGTCTCTTCCAGCGGCGTAACCGTCCCGTCCGGCAAGTGAAGGCGAAAACGGATATTACGACTGTCATTCTTGACGTAAGTAGCAAATATCGGACGGTCGCTGGTCTCCAAACGCCATGCCGTGTGGCTGCCATAGAGCGCCCGGGTATAACGGTTCTTACCGTTGACACAGACAAAGTCCTCACCGGACGGCAAATATTGCAACGTACGGGGAGCTCCCCGCTTATGGTCATTGTAGGACGTTGATTCTATCAAATCTCCCGCTTTCTTCGGCGTTTTAGACGAAGAGACATATTGCGCGTAAGAACCCAAAGGGAAGAATGCGGTAAAAATAATTGCTAAAATAGAAGTACGATTCATAAAGCTCGTTGATTTCAAAAGATGAGAGTATAGCTTAGGGTATCTCAGTATACGACTAAGATACCCTCACTATACGACTGAGACAGGCTCAGTCGTATAGTGAGGGTACCCCCTCTTACAGGGTATTCTGAGAGGGTATGGTAAAAGAAGTTTTCTATCAGGCATACATAATAATATTTATGTACAGACAGAAGATTACGGCATCGGTTTCAATCCTTCCCAACGTACATCCCACGTACCGTCTTGCGGAAAGCCGGGATTCTTCACATCGCAACCGTCCCAACCGGCACACATCAGTGCTACGGCAGTCAGCAAACCGCCATTACCCGGCAGGTAACAACGCAGACGCCCGTCCTGATAGTTGTGTCCGTTGAGCAGGTAAGTATTAGTACGCTTATCCATCAGCAAAGCACCTACGGCCTTTTCGGGTTCACCCAAACGAGTAGCATTCATAGCAGTCATCGGGTAGTCCCACCCCCATGTCTTGCCCCAGTTCCAGTTATCCCAAACCCAATGAAGAGTATTTTTCATATAGTCGGCGCGTATCAATTTGTTCATCGGCAAGATGCCCACAGAACCAAGTACCGCCATATGGTCACTGGTGAAACGGATATCCTTATAAGTATCCACAGCATTTTCAGCTGCCAAATAGAGGCTGTCTTCATTATAAGCCAGCGGAGAGAGCTTGTCAATCATTTCATCCCATTCCAGATCACGTTTCTCACCGGCACGTTCACGCCATTGCTGGGCTACATTCATTGCATAATGCCAGTAAGAAAGCTCGAACGGCGGATTGATAGTAGTAGCGGCACGCAATGTCTCCTGTGCAGGAATAGCACCTTTCAGGATAAAACGGCCATGAGAATCATCGTAAGTGGCGAAAGAATACATAAACTTCGCCGTTTCCTGTACCAGATGGTTATATTTCTTAATTACCTCATCCGAAGGATTGGCACGGTACACGAGTTCTGCCAAATAAATAAAATGCGGCTGCTGCCAAATCAAGAAACTTCCGACATTAGAAGGCGCTTCTGTTCCACTGGGGTCAGTCATCTTCATCCAGCGAACCCCGTCGAAGCCTTGACGACGAGCTATCTCACGGGCAACGGGCTCTACCGTCTCATACCAGCCCAATGTGCGGTCCAGTAATTCAGGATGTCCCCAAAGTGCCTGCCAAGACTGGTGCCACCATATCATTTCAAGGTGGAATTTACCAAACCACGAGTTATACGTCAACCCGGTTTCTTGTGGCGGCACACTGCCTGCAGACTGAATGGCAAGCAGGTACTGGCTTAGTACGACACGACGTTCCAATTCTTTGGCGCGCGGGTCGGTGCAATGTGAGAAGTCTACAGCCGCACCGTTCTTCCAAAAGCTGTTCCAATAGCTGTTGCTGGCAGCCATAGTCTCAGCAAAGGCGGGCAAGGATTCGGCTGTTGAGTAGACAGGAGGTTCACTTTCAAATATGGTTCCGGGAAAATCAGACGTAAACTTACAAGAGAACGCCAGCTTGTCTTCCGCCGGTGTCAGCACAAAATAATTTTTGGATTTCTCTTTGAGAGAAGCTTTCCCCTCCCAGTGCAATGACACATAGTAAGTAGTAGCATCAAGCGTACGTTTGAAGACAGCGCTTTGTGCATTCTCAAAAACAATATCTGTTGTGTGTTTGTCATTGGCGTCCCAATTACAGGCATCATCGGCATGAGCGCCTGTGGGATACGGGAAATGCAGTTTCACCCCTGTATGTGCCGGGCTGGTGATGCAAGCGGAAATCATATCCAACGTTGGATGGCATACAGTCTGCACATCAAAAGAGTTACCCTTCAATGTGAAACGGCTATTAATGACACCATTCCACATATCCAGTGTCTGGGCAATATCAGTAATATCGGCAATCTTCACATCGTCACCCAGTTCCAGTCCCACAATACCCAAATGCAGGCGATGCGGGTTCATGCGATACCAGTTAGCAGCTTCCTTCTGTCGTCCGTCTTCTTTGAACTGGCAGGCATATATTTCCTTATGTCCGCGACCGAAGTCATGTTCCTTTAAATACTCTTCCGACTTATAGTGGTTAGGGTTACCGAAACTGTGCCATCCCCATTGGCTCTGTGTACCCAATGGCACACCTTTCTTATATGCTAACGGGAAAGTCTGAAGACCGGTAGCATCGACCGTAAAGGCAAACTCACCGTTACCTACCGAAAGTGATGCCAAAGAATCAAACGAAGATACCTGAGGATTATTGCGGGCAACCAACGCCTCGCGATCTATTGGTGCCTGCTTTTCCGAACCACAAGCTGCCAGAACGACTGCAAGCAGAGAATAAAATAGTTTTTTCATGGTATTTTTAATGTATGTAATATATTTGGTTTCGCACAGAGACAAAGATAAGGCTTCTCTGCCAAACTGATTCTGTTTGGTTTGGCAGAAATGCTAAGAAAAATGATTATCGATTAAGCAAAAGCCCATTCAGATAAATTTCAATATTAGTATAATTCTTATCCAACGTATAGGAAGAAGCATCAGAGGCATCATTCATATTCAACCCGTATCGGTGCTCCCATACGTCAGGCATTCCGTCGGCGTCAGTATCACATAAAGGCTTTCCAGTCTTCAGTACAGGCCATCCACCCACCTCTTTCTGAGAGTTGATAATTCCCTTTATACCGAACGTTCCAATCCCTTTTTTCACTTGGCGTAGTACTTCTTTATCATACGTATCACGCGAGAAGCTGCACCCGACCTCCTTTAATACCCTACGATAGGCCACCACCGGTATATCTTCATTGATGGGTTCATAAGGAAAGGGGGTATCAACCAGACAAGAAAATTTATCCGTCACCGCACAATGATTGTCACGAGTCACAGTATCATCTCCTTCCATTACGTTTCCTGCCACATAGTAGCGACCGGTACCGTCTTCTGCCACATCAAGTAAACGATGATGCTGAGAAGCTGGCCCCGGCTTATAATAATTGCCAACCATATTTATCTCACCATGATGTCCACCACCATATGCGGTTTTAAATCCCCAGTTATACACCACATTATTACGATAATCCACCCATTTTGTTCCATCTACAGAAGAAAACCGAGGGTTACGACTTGCATGATTTGCCAACAAGTTATGATGGAATGTGGCCTTATACCCTCCCCAAATACCACCAAATCCATGACTACCCTTTGTATGAACCGATGTATTCAAACTATGGGAGACAAGGCACCATTGTACTGTAAGATTTTCTGTCTTGTAGATAGAAAGGCATTCGTCTATACTCCAACTTGTAGAAATATGATCCAAAATCACGTTCTTCTGTCCGTAACGTCCTCCCCCCAAACCGTCGCTGTCCAAACGATGACGGTCTCCTACTCTGACTCGGATATAACGAACAATCACATTACTTGCATTCACTACCAACGGGTAGTCCTTCAGGCAAATACCATCACCAGGTGCAGATTGCCCGGCTATGGTAATACTATCATTATTGATACGAAGCGGAGATTTCAATTCAATAGTCCCGTCCACGGCGAAAACCACAATACGAGGTCCTTTCTGTTCCACCGCATCACGGAAGCTACCTACGCCATTATCATTCAAGTTTGTAACTATAAGTACGCGACCTCCGCGTCCACCAGCGGTATATTTGCCATACCCCTCGGCACCGGGAAAGGCTATGGACTGTGCTTGGGCATAAGTAATCACTCCCAGTAGGCAGAAAAAAGAAAATATGTTTTTCATATAAGAAGAAATATTAATAAAAGGAGGCGATTAGTCTTTCCAGACCAACCGCCTCCACACTAACCTAAAACTCAATCATTATTCTAATAACAAGGATGTTGCTGACCGGCAAGTCCCGGATTAATATCAATAATACTTGTAGTATTTAAAGGCAGAATTTCCACCTTATTTTTTTCTAAGCCACGGAATAATTGGGTAGTCATCCAAGCCTGGTCTTCAGCTACCTTATTCGAATTATTTGTGGATACGCTACCAAACATATCCAGAATTTTATACGCAACTTCTTTCGTCTCTGCGTTGGCAGGAACATCAGCCTCAGAAAAATAGGTATTACCATTTTTGTCTTCATAAAGAGTTATATCAACTACACCCTTTTTTTCTAATGTTTCAAGTGTTTTAGCATCCAACTTATCTTCAGGAACCGAAAGATATTTAACTGCTATTGTAGGATCTTCAAAAGTTGCCTTACTTTCTTTATAAGCACGATATTTATCTACGGTTGCATATTCTCCCTCACGCTTAGCCAACTGTAACAGTTTTGCCTTTTCATTTGTTAAAGTTTCATACAATATACCCCAACGTGCTAAATCTGTTCTACGCCAAGATTCAAAGCCTAATTCCAGCTTTCTTTCCTCAATAATTTTATTCAAGAAATCATCATGTGTTGTCGGAATAGTTCCTATCTTAGACTCATCACCGCCAAAAGCACGTTTACGAACCGCCTTCAAGGCATCAATAGCCTCAGTAGTAGGACCATTATTTAGTTCATTCAAAGCCTCGGCATACATCAATAAAACATCTGAATAACGCAAAACAGGCCAGTTTATATCACGTTTGTTTTGTGCAGTACCAACCTCAGATTTCCAATTTACACGAAACTTACCTACATTACCGGTAGAATAAGCATTCATTTGATGAATATCTGATGCAGTAATACCATAATTACAAATAGTTACATCACGACGTACATCACCGTCTTCAAATTCAAAATAATAAGTAGGAATAGCTACCATCTGAGGAGCAGATTTCTTGAAAGAAGAGTTTGTATGCGCAAAAGCACCATTCGTATAACCTACAGCTGAACCGTTTACATCAGCTCCCCACTGACCATATTCCAACATTGTTTCGTCATTGTACTCACCCAGCATCAAACTGCGGAAAACATCATCATAATCATCCAGCAGAGAATTTTCCTTCTGCTCTACGATAGCCTTGCAAGCATTGGCAGCAATTTCATACAATTCTTTTACACGGGCAGCATCACTACGGCGAGCAATCTGTACAGTACCTACATTGTAAGGAACCGTACTCAAATCCCAACGCAATGAATAACCAGCTGCATACAATGCCACGCGAGCAAGAATACCATAAGCCGAGTTTTTAGTAAAACGCTCCGGAGTGGCAACCATTCCTTCACTTGCCCAAGGCAATAACTCTACAGCGCGTTGCAAATCTTCAACACAATGATCGTAAATCACATCACGGCTAACACGCGAAGAAGAGAAAGTACTCAAATCGGCAACAGGCACATCCGAATAAGGAACATCACCAAAGAAACGCACCAGATTCCAATAATTCATGGCACGAATAGCTAACGCTTCTCCTAATAAAGAATTAATCTTCTTTTGTTCACTCTCTGACGCACCACTCATCAATGGCAGATTCTTAATACAAACATTGGCATACTCTATACCTTTATACATTGCAGCATAGGTTGAAGTAGGAATATTAGAAGTGGTATATTGATAGTTTGCCACCTGGTTCTTAGAGTTTGTAGTACCTTCTGTAGAGATACATTCATCCGTACCCATACCAAATTGATAATACAACTCGCGGTTGAATGTATTCGCATAACATCCTACAACAGTCATCTCTGCACGACCAACAGTTTCAAAAATCGTCGAGCTATCAGCTTTCGCTTCAGAAGGCATATCCAGCCAGTCTTCACAAGAAGTGAAAGCCAGCAGCATAGCCGATACGCCCAATATATTTATTATCTTTTTCATATTTATATTCAATGATTAAAATGTTAGATTTATACCTACAACATAACTTTTAGAGCGAGGATAAGATGAATTATCCACACCTGGAGTCAGAGCACTGCTTGTAGCTGCCACTTCCGGGTCATAACCGCTATAACTTGTAAATGTATGGATATTATTCAATGTGCAATAAACACGCGCATTGCTGAGATGTGCTTTCTGAACCAGTTTCTTCGGCAATGTATATCCCAATGTAATGGTATTCAAACGCAGATAAGAACCATCTTCCAAATAATAATCAAGAGGATCGGATATGGCTATTTTATTATCCGAGTGTAAACTCCACATCGCAGTTTTGCTATATTGACCAGGATTTAATTCAGCCAAACGTTGTAGATTAGTCGTTTCCTTACCGGTTGTGGGGTCAACCAACACAAAACGGTCTTTCATCACAGCCAATGTATTCTGATTAGGCAGATACGGACCAATGAAACGTTGTGAACTCATATTGAACACTTTATTTCCATATACGAAATTAAAGAATATATTCAGGTCAAAACCTTTATAAGTAAAGGTGTTGTTCATACCACCCGTAAACTTTGGTTGCGCATTTCCAATCACTGTACGATCGTCTGTAGACCAAACCGGATTACCTATTTCGTTACCATCAGCATCTTGCTTATCTGTTTTTCCAGCTATACATTTATATTTCACATCACCAGGCTTAATACTACCAGCTTTCGCTCCTTTTAAACGTGGCACACCATCTTTCAAAGTATATGTACCGTCCGCATTCTGATTGAAATCATCTGTTGTGTAAACACCGTCATACAAATATCCATAGAATTGACCAAGAGGCTCATTTTTTGCTATACGATACCAAATACGAGACTCGTAATCCTTTATCATAACAGCATCACTATCATCTCCATAAAGGGAAAGAACCTTGGAACGATTGAAAGCTATATTAAAGTCTGTTGTCCATGTAAAATCTTTCGTCCGGATATTTGTCGAGTTCAATACAATTTCGACACCACGATTACGAATAGAACCAATGTTTTGATATTGAGATTTATATCCGGTAGATGTCGGAATATCATTCTTAATCAACAAATTAGAAGACTCATTATTATACCAGTCTAAAGAAAGGTTTATACGACTACCTAATACAGACACATCCAAACCGACGTTTGACGTTGTTGTTTTCTCCCATTTCAAAGCTGAGTTACCAATAACATCACCAGGGACAAATGTTACAAAATTCTTATTATTAACGGCATAGTATCCAGATTGATAGCTTGTTGCATACATATTACTATCAATATTGTTATTACCGGAAGTACCATATCCTACACGTAATTTTAAATTATCAAGAAAGTCTAAATCTTCCATGAAAGCCTCTTCAGAAATACGCCATGCCGCAGAAGCGGAAGGAAAATATCCCCACTTATTACCACGGGCAAACTTTGAAGAACCATCCGCACGAAGAGTACCTGAGAATAAATAACGGCTGTTATAATTATAGGAAATACGTCCAAAGGCGGAAACCAATCCAACTTTATCTTTACTAGAAGATTTGGAATAAGCCGTTCCCATATTTACATCATTCAGTTCAAAATTACCTTCCGGAAACTCATGATATTCATTATCCAATTTCATTGATTCCTGATAATATGTTTCTTGTCCTAACAGAACTCCAAAATGATGTTTTTCTGCCACATCAAAATTATAATTCAATGTATTGGTAATTTGCCATGAAGACTTCTCGCTATTATTACGATAGCCATAAGGTCCCTTATTATTTTCGGCTGTTTTCGTACGCCCGTCATCCCAATAGTCCTGACGAATTTGTTGCCACATATAGCTACCAGAAGTGCGGAATGTTAAGTCTTTCAGCAAATCAATTTCCAGACCAACATTAGTAGTAAACAAACGAGTATATTTCGTATTATCAACCGCATCATTCGTTATTATCGGATTATTTATATCATACTGGGAATCAATCAATGACATTTCATCACTAATATCCGTTTTTATAAAATCCTCATTTGTAAAACGAATACCACCCGTTACCGGTTGCAAAATAGTCTGCTTCAAAGCACCACCCAAAGAGCCACCGCCCTCAACTTCCGTGTTTTGAAAACTGGAAGCAAAATCAAGGCGTACACCTTTCCATAATTCATGATTTATCTTAGTACGAATACTGTTTTTAGCATAACCATGTTTATCCATAATACCATCTTGCCCCGTATAGTTGTAACTGAGCATATACTTGGTCTTATCTGTACCACCGCTAACATTTACATTGTGATTCTGAGTTAGTCCTGTAGATCCAAATACTAAATCCTGCCAATCAATACCTTCGCGAGTAGCATACTCACTATTAATACGATCATATGCCCCTGTGTAGAAATCCGCAGCATTTAAGTCACCGCCAAACATGGATGCAAAATTGTTTTCTTTGCCATTCAGAGTCTGCAATTCATACTGATATTTTACATAGTCCAAAACGCCAAGAATGTCCAATTTCTTCCCTAATTTCTCAAAGCTCACATACCCGTTATAGTTCACTTCCGTCTTTCCCGACTTCCCTGATTTAGTAGTAATCAGAATTACTCCATTAGAACCTCGTGCACCATAAATAGCTGTTGCAGAAGCATCTTTCATTACATCAATGCTTTCAATATCATTAATATCTACATTCTGTAATCCATTTTCCATTTGGAAACCATCCACAATATACAATGGAGAAGTACTTTGAGTTATAGAAGTACCTCCACGTACTGTAATGTTAATATCCGCGCCTGGAGCACCACTCTGTGATACTACATTCACACCGGCAGCCTTACCTGCTAAAGCCTGTGCAGCTGTAGTTACAGGAGACATCTTTAGTTCATTAGCACCGACTGATACAGAAGATCCCGTCAAGTCTTTACGTTTTACTTTCGCATAACCAATCGCAACCACTTCTTCCAACATCACTGAAGACTCTTTCAGTGTAATATTAAAGTTAGTCTTGCTACCAATAGCCACCGTCTGGTTATCATAACCAATAAAGGAAACCACCAACTCCTTAGCTGAAGCAGGGATAGACAGTTTGAAGTTACCATCCATATCAGTAATAGTACCAATAGAATTGTCACCTTTCACCGTTACAGAAGCACCTATTACAACATCGATCGCATCGCGAACCGTACCTGTAATAGTCTTGTTCTGAGCAAAAATGCTGAGAGGACAGCTTATCAACAGAAGCATCAATAAGCATAGATTTTTGTGTAAGATTCTCATAGATTATTAATATATATTTGATTAATAAATAAATTTAAGTTCAACATGGCAAAACCCGTTATCGAGCACAAAGCTTACGAATGCAAAAGTAATAATCATCCTAAATGCACAACATACCTCTTTTGACCGAAACACTTCTTCTTTTGATTTTTAGTTATTCCAATGTAGTATAAAGTGCCTATATTCAGCGAGAAACGTCAATATATACCATTTAGAAACAGAACTTTCCATATACATTTTATCTCAAAGTCTCTACCAAAACCTCGTTTTTCAGTTGCGGGCTGTAGGGTTTACAAATGCAGGCTGTAGAGCCCGCAGCTGTAAACCCTACAGCCCGCAACTGAAAAACGAGGTTTTAGCACAAGCATAACAACCTTTTACTCATAACAAAAAAGGAAAAATAAGGATGGAATTTGTAATTTAGCTATCAATAACAGTGACAACCAAATTGTGTTATCACCTACTCGCCAGTGCTCTCATCAGCCCGCAATCGCTGATGAACAGGCGGACGAGAAGAATCGGTGACGAGTGACGAGAAAAAAGTGGCATCAGCCCAACTACTCTTCATCCTGCACTTCCGTCTCCCGACCGAAAGAACGATATTCCAAAGGTGTAAAACCGGTACGTTTCTTAAATAAGGAGAAGAAATGTTCGGTAGATTTATAATCAAGCATAAAAGATATTTCCTTGACAGATTGGGAGGTGCTGACCAACAACTGCTTGGCCTTACGTAACTTCAATTCTTGAAAATACTTGGCAGGGGCATAACCGGTATAATCCTTAAAGACCTTTCTGAACCAAGAATAACTGATATTCAACTTCATAGCCAATTCCTCAGGGTCAACATCCTTAAAGACATTCTCATTCATTATAATCTTGGCCTGCTCTATCTTCTGGTCAACATCACCTATCTCATAAATCTTGTTCTTAGAAATGGAAAGTATCATACCCATTATATGCAGCACTATACCTCCAAGATACTGTTGGGAAGATATTTTATCCGCCTCGGCTATCTCCAAGGCACGGGAGAAAAGAGAAACTAACTCCTCATTCAAACCAACCTCAAGCACTTGATTTTCTTTTGATAAGAAACCGCCTTTTATCAAATTATCTATGACAGGTCCTTCAAAACCGATATAATATTCGTTCCACCCCGTCTGACGGTAAGGATGGTAAGTGTGCCATTGTCCGGGAAAGAGTACCATCAGACGTCCTTTACAGACTTGTTTTTCCGGGGTCGTCTCCGAAGAGAACAATCCTCGCCCCTTCGTTATATAAACAAATTGATATTCACGTAAAACGCGCCCTTTCTGAGCATTAAAGAAATAACCGGAGGGATGATCCTTCAAAGGATATGGAGTATCCGGCTGAATAGATTGAAAGCCAACCGTATTTACCCACAAACCGAATTTCTGGTCCATATCATTTACAATAAGGTACTTAAATTCTACTCCTAAATCATTGTAATTCTTTGTCATAATACGTGCCCTTCATAATGGATTCGATACAAAAATAGGAAATATTTATGAAATAAGAGATAACGATGAAAGATTTAATAAAAAATCCCGGCGTGGAAGGCAAATACTCTTCCGGCCGGGATTCATATATTCGTAAAAGGACTACTATTTCTTTACGACAATCTTATCGTATTGTTGCTCAGCCTTAATCTCTGTATACTTCGGCGCATCCATCATTTCAATCAAAGCCCGGAGGACAGGGCCTTCGCCCATCGGGTCGTTTTCTTGGGTAGGGCGATTATAATAATACGCAGGAGAAGGCATGATGCCTGTTCCGACACAAATCTTGGTAACATCGCCCTTGTCGGACATCAACATCATCATACCTTTCAACCCTTGTTCGGCAGCATAGATGAAGTCGGGATGCAGCCAACCGTGTTTTACACCGCGTGCAATGCCGAAGACAAACATTGCCGTACCCGTTATTTCCTCATAGGAATCTTCCTTATCGAGAAGCTGGTGCCAAAGACCGTTCTTGCCTTGATAGCGCACTACGCCGCTGCATTGGCGACGGAAGCACTCCAGCACTTCGGGGCGCATCGGATGATTCTGCGGCATTACTGCAAGCAAATCGGCGGTTGCCATAAAAACCCAACCGTTGGCACGACTCCAGTGGGCAACACCATGCTCGTCCGTATCCGTATGGTAGCAATGGTAGAGAACCTGCTTTTCCGGACACCACAAATATTTGTGATATTTAATTATCTGATTGGCAGCGTCATTGATATAGCTCATGTCACCGGTCATCTTAGCCATACGGGAAAGGAAAGAGACGGCCATGAAAGCATCATCTGCCCAAATGGTATTTTCATGGGGCCAGATACGGGCAATAGTACCGTCCGCCAAACGGGGTTCACCATAGTTCAGGTGTTCTGCAGTTTCGTTGATATAATTCAGGAAAGCACCATTCGGATGCTTCATCTGCAAGTCAATCAGGCTGGCCCCCATAGGTCCGTTGTCGTCCAAACGCTTTCCACGAAATATCATGTGCCAACTCAATTTGCGAACTCCATACCAGCCTTCGTCTTCCATGGCCCGGTCATATTGCTTCTTGAAGAACTCCAGATTACCGTCATTGAATACGAAGTTCATATTCTTGAGAACATAATCGTCGTATTTCTTGGCGCCGGTCTTATCCGCCAATTCCATTAAAGCGATGTGAGTCACTCCATTGGTGTAATGCCAATTATTATATTTACACGCAACCTTTACATTCATATCCAAAGGCAGGTTTTTGACTGACTTATATGTTTTGCCGGTCTTGGTATTCTTAAACTCATAAGTGGTGGTTTCAAGAATACGGTCTGCTATTTTCACAGCAAGTTCAGAAGCCGAGAGCTTAGCGTCAGCAGCTGTCTTCATCGTTGTTTGTGAGGAAGCAGCAACAGCTGTTAAAAACAGCACACACGAAATAATAACTTTTTTCATGGTCTTGTTAAAATTATAATTAAAATGCCTTACGATACAATGCCTCAATATCTTCGACAGAAGTAGCACGAGGATTACCGCCTGTACAAACATCATTGAAGGCATCAATAGCCAATTGATGTAAATCTTCCTCTCTTACGTTTATCTCATGTAGTTTTTGAGGAATGCCGATACTCAACGACAGATTTCGGACTGCATCTACCGCAGCGCGTATTCCTTCGGATTCGGTCATGCCAACGGTATTCACTCCCATAGCTTTGGCTATATGGATATACTTGGGAGATGCAGGAGATGCAGCATTGTATTCCATCACATACGGTAAAAGTAATGCGTTGGCAACTCCGTGAGGGGTATCATAATGAGCGCCCAACGGATGCGCCATTGAATGGACAATGCCCAAACCAACATTGCTGAATCCCATACCCGCAATATACTGAGCCTGTGACATCGCTTCACGAGCCATGGCATCATTGCCATTATCAACAGCCGCCTTCAAATTGGCGGCAATCATTTCAATGGCCTTTAACTCAAACATATCAGACATAGCCCAAGCGCCCGGTGTTATATAGCTTTCAATGGCATGAGTCAGGGCATCCATACCTGTTGCCGCAGTCAGGCCTTTCGGCATAGAATACATCAATTCTGAATCGACAATCGCTACTGCCGGAATATCATTGGGGTCTACACAGACCATCTTCTTCTTCGCATCTTCATCAATTATCACATAATTAATGGTTACTTCAGCGGCTGTTCCGGCTGTAGTAGGCAAAGCAAAAGTGGGGACAGCCTTATAGCGTGTTGCGGCCACGCCCTCCAATGACTTCACATCTGCAAAGTCGGGATTATTCACTACAATACCGATGCCTTTTGCCGTATCAATGGAAGAACCGCCGCCCAGCGCTACAATAAAATCGGCACCCGAGGCTTTAAAGGCAGCTACCCCATTCTGCACATTGGCAATAGTAGGATTGGCTTTTACATCACTGAAAAGTTCATAGGGAATATGATTCTTTTCAAAAACTTCAATCACTTTATCCGCGACCTTAAAACGGATCAAGTCTTTATCCGTCACAAAGAACGCTTTCTTAAAACCTCTACGCATAGCTTCTACCGCAATCGTTTCGCGAGAGCCGGCTCCAAAATAAGAGGTTTCGTTCAATATCATTCTATACATAATTATATCCGGCTTTTATTTGGGTAAATTAAAAGCTACAGTCATCTCTTTCATCTGCTCCTGACTCATACCATCCGGTTCGAAGCCCATATTCTTGGCAGCAATGTAAATCAATGCTGATTTATTCAATACGTCTACCTGATCAAAAGCTGACATAATATCCACATCTACAGCAAAGACTCCGTGTTTCTCCCACATGGCCACATCATAATCGCGCAAGGCCTCAATAGTGGCATCAGCCAGTTTGACGGAGCTCGGCAATTCATAAGGAATCATGCCCAAACCACGGGGACAGAAGGCTTTTGTTTCCGGAATCATGCTCCAAAGCAGGTTTGTAGCCACATCTTTTTCCATGAATTTCTTGTTATGGGTCATAGCAATCAGTTCAATAGGATGTGTATGCAAGGATGCTCTATAAGGAGAACCATTCTCAAGCAGATAATTATGGACGGCAAGATGAGACGGCAATTCCGATGTAGGCATCACCGGATGGTCGGCTATGATGACATAACTGGCGCAGTCATCCAGAATACGAATTATCGAGCCGTTCTCCATAGGCCGGCGTGCCAAATCACGCATACGCATTTGGGTACCTTTACAATAGAAGTAGCTACCCTTCAGATAAGGAAGTTGCTTGCCTATTTGTTTAACTTCGCTAATGGCCGGCAATGCCTTGATTTCATCATCAATGTATTCTGTGATGTTCACGGTTATATTGCCTCCATTACGTTCCGCCCAGCCTTTTTGCCAAAGGTATCCGGCTACTTCAGCCACCTGATTGACCTGATGAGCCAGTTTCGGACGATTTTCAAGAATTGATTTCATGTCTTTATTTTATTACAATTTATTTAGATACTATTATGCCTGAGCCATCGCCACCACTATTATAGAAATAATGAGAATAGCCAGCCCCAATACCAGTACGCTTATTGTACGGGAACCGCATCCTTTCCACTCCTTCAGCAGGATTCCCCATACATTACTAAATGTGACATTCAGTGACATCAATATGCTCCAAGAGAAAGCAAGCAGTATAGGGCTGCCACCCAAGAAACTTTTGCCCATTTCCAAACCGAAGAATTGCGAATACCACAATACTCCGGCCAAAGCACAGAACAAGAGATTATTCACGAATACATTACCTCTGACCGACAAATATTCCTTGCCCGTTTTATTCTTTATATTTTGCTGAATGCAATAAGCTGCATTCGTACAAAATCCGCCCAATGTCACCAGAAAAATGACAGGAAGCCCGGCATACAACGGAGCTACGCCACCTGCCAATGCAGCCTCCTTTATAGGTGTCCCGGCATCCAGTCCGAGAGCAAAACAGGCACTCATCACACCTGCCAGTAAAGCAACCAGTAACCCTTTTGTCAATGCAAAATCCTTCACGGCAGCCTTCTTTTCTTCTTCACTCATATTGCCGGAACGCAAACTGCCTGCATAGCCGATAACGGCAATTCCCGCCAAAGTAATGCATACACCGACAAGAAGCATCAAACCATCACCGTGCAACAGGTCCTTTCCTGCAAACAAGGCCGGAAACAAAGTTCCAAAACCGGCACAAGTACCCAAAGAAATGCTTTGCCCCAAGGCAACACCCAAATAGCGCATACTCAACCCAAACGTCAAGCCGCCTACTCCCCAAAGGAGTCCGTAAATAACAGCCGGCAATGCACCGCCGGCTCCCCAAAGTTCTATCAGGCTGCCATCAGCGGGAATGGCAAGCAAAGCCCCCAACAGCGGGAAAACAAGCCAGGCAAATATTCCCTGTACCAACCAAAAGTTTTCCCATGACCAGCCTTTAACTTTATTGATGGGCACATACGAGCTGCTTTGTCCAAAACTTCCCACAGCGATAATTAATAATCCTATCAGTGTATTCATGATAATCAATGGTTAATGTTCATTGAGCAATGAAAGTAGCGGGACAAAGGTATACTTTCCCCGCTAAACACTATCATTTATCTTAATTAACTTAGTTACGTTTTGATGTTACCTCGGCTTCATATTTCTCTATTTCAGCGATAAATTCTTCGCCTACCGGAACATTATTCTTTAAGCAGAACATATCCCAAACAGCATTCCACGGCAATGCTTTCGCCTCTTCCAATAAAGCAAGGCGTTGGAAACCCTGACCGGCAGCTTCATACTTGCGGAGTGTACCCAGCGGTTCCAACAGCGCACGCAACATACATTTTTGCGCAGCACGAGTACCAATGACATACGCACCGATACGATTAATGGAAGCGTCAAAATAATCGAGGCCAATGTGTACACGGTCTAAGGCATTGCAACGAACAATTTCTTGGAAAAGCTCAAGAGTCGGGTCATCCATGATGGTCACATGGTCAGAATCCCAACGTATCGGACGGCTTACATGAAGCATCAATTCGGGAACAAATAACAACATGGATGAAACCTTATCCGCAGCGCTTTCCGTCGGGTGGAAGTGCCCGGTATCAATTGTAATCAGTTTTTGGTGCTGTACACTATAACCAACACAGAATTCATTGGAACCTACCGTGTAGCTTTCCAAGCCGATACCGAATACTTTAGACTCCAGACAGTCTTTCATATTCTTATACTCCGTAGCAAAAATACGGTCGAGAGAGTCTTTAAATAATTCACGATACTTCATACGGTTTACCGTGACATCCTTACTGCCATCGTGCACCCAAAGATTCATGATGCAGGGATCGCCTTGACGACGTCCCATCTCTTCTGCAATGGCACGACAACGTTTGGTATGTTCAATCCAAAAATCACGGATGCTCTTATCCGGATTAGACAAAGACAAGTTACCGCTTTTCGGATGAGAAAAAGAAGTGGAATTGAAATCCAATTTCATTCCGTTTTCCGCAGCCCATTGCATCCAGCTCTCAAAATGTTTCACTTCCACTTGGTCACGGTCAACAAATGTACCGCCAAAATCACCGTAAATTTCATGCAGGTTCAACCGATGCTTACCGGGGATATAGGAAGCTGCCTTCAAGATGTCACCGCGAAGTTCTTCCAGATTACGGGCCTTGCCGGGATAATTTCCGGTAGTCTGAATACCACCGGTCAACGAACTGCCGGACTCAAAGCCTATAACGTCATCAGCTTGCCAGCAGTGCATGGAGATTGCAACTTTCTGGAGTTGTTCCATTACCTTTTCCACATCTATACCAAGAGCTGCATAACGCTCTTTGGCTATTTCATACGCCTTTGTTATTAGTTCTTCTTTCATGATACTGATTTATTTAAATATTAATTTTAATTATTCTTTGTCACCTGTTTGAAGTGCAAATATGCGGCGTCCCACGCTTCCGTATCTTTCGGATAAAAAGTCTCCAAAGAAATTGACTGATTGATTAACCGACGCATAGAAGCAATATCTTTTGCCTTTCCGCCCGCAAGAGCCTGAATCATAACATTTCCGATTGCTGTAGCCTCAGAAGGACCGGCCACTACAGGAATACCGACGGCGTTAGCCGTCCATTGATTCAACAAATCATTACGGCTTCCCCCGCCAATAACATGAAGAGTCTCTATCGGATGGGGAGAAAGAGTGCGAAGATTATCCAACACCTGACGATAGCGCAGAGCAAGGCTCTCAAAAATACAACGAACAATCTGTCCCCGAGTCTGCGGAATGGGTTGGCGGCAATCAGAGCAATAGTCCTTTATAGCCTGCTCCATATCAACCGGATTGGCAAACAGAGCATCATCAGGATTTATCAAACTACGAAACGGTTCACTTACATTCGCTTCGGCTATCAACTCCGGATAAGAAGTTTCACCCCATGCAGCCCGGCAACGTTCCAACAACCACATTCCACAAATATTTTTCAACAGACGGATTGTACCGTCCACACCTCCTTCATTAGTGAAATTCAAAGCCTCAGTCTCATCTGTAATAACCGCGCCTTCCGTCTCCACACCCATCAAAGACCAGGTTCCACTGCTCAGATATGCAAAATCAGGATTCACAGCAGGAACTGAAGCTACGGCAGAAGCAGTGTCATGACCGGCTACTGCAATCACAGGTATATCACCAAGTCCGGTTATGCGCTGTACCTCTTTTGTCAGTGTTCCTACCTTCTCACCGGGGTAAACAAAGCGGCCGAAATTAGTATTGGTAAGCCCAAGCTCGCGCAATAAAGCCTCTTCCAAGTTACGGTTTTTCGCGTTCACTAACTGCGCCGTGCTGGCAATAGTGTACTCTGTTACCATTTCACCGGTCAACATATAACTCAAAGCATCCGGTATAAAAAGTAACTTATCGGCAGCAGCCAATGCGCTGTCTTCATTACGTCTCAACGTATCAAGCTGGAACAGAGAGTTGAAATTCATTACTTGGATACCTGTCCACTCATAAACCTGCTTACGAGCCACTTTATTAAAGAAGGCATCGGGTGCACCGACGGTATGAGGATCACGATACGAATAAGGTTGGCGAAGAAATCCACCGTCTTTACCTACACAAACAAAATCCACCCCCCATGTATCAATGCCAATGGAGGTAATTTCAACATCTTTCTTTCGGGCAACAGTTTTCAGCCCTTCAATTATATGTCGGTAAAGTTCATAAATATCCCAGTAAAAATGTCCGCCGGTCTCAATCAGATGATTCGGAAAACGATTCACATCTTCCAGTTCCAACCCCTCCGGCGTGAAAGTGCCCAAAATAGTACGGCCACTGGTAGCACCCAAATCGACCGCAAAAAAACATTGTTTCATGGTAGTTAGTTTTAGTCACTATTTTATGATACAAAAATAGGGGAATCATCCCCTACTCTTTGTACTTATTTTGACTGAAAGGGTGTCAGATTTGACAATCCATTTCGTTCACAATTATTACATTCAACCCCTTATTTCACATCCTCACAAAACCGCGTAACAATCTTCTCACCCTCCGTATTGCGTATAGTCACATTCTTCATCGTGACAGCCTTGCTATAAATAAACTCGGCCCCTAATCGGGAAGTAATATCAATATCTTCCAAAACCACATTTTCAATCGGCATTTCAGGAATGCCGTTAAAGAACAACGCACGTCGCGCTCCCGCACATATCAAATGTTTTACATGGATATTACGGAAACAAGGGGTTGTCTCATCCACAGGAAGCGGTTCAACTTTTGCCGGAACTTTTTCGCCGCTTTCCAATACTTCAACAGCTGATTTGCCGCCGTAGTAAAGATTGAAAGTAATCGGCTCGGTCGGAATATCCATCATAGACACGTCGGTTATCCATATATTTTCAACAATACCGCCACGCCCGCGCTTGCTTTTAAAACGCAATCCTACATCCGTTCCCAAGAACTGGCAATTGCTTACAGATACATTACGCACTCCACCACTCATCTCGCTGCCAACAACAAAACCGCCATGCCCTTTAAATACCGTACAACCATCTACCACAACATTTTCACAAGGGCGTGCACGACGACGCCCATCTTCATCTTTACCGCTTTTCAAGCAAATGCCATCATCACCCACATCAAAAGTAGAATTCACAATCAGAGCATTTTTGCAAGATTCCAAGTCCAATCCGTCACCATTCTGTGCGTAACTCGGATTGCGCACCTGCACATCTTCAATCAATACATTCTCGCACATCAGCGGATGCAGATTCCATGCCGGAGAGTTTTGAAATATCACTCCTTGCAACCATACATTTTTACATTCTATCAGGCTTACCATTACAGGACGAAGGAAATGGCGGACACTTTGCCACTCTTCTTCCGTTTTCAAAGTCTGGGGAACATTCATATTACTGATAGTATCTCCTTTCAAGGTCTCAGGATAAGGGAACCAGTAGGTGGGACGTTTATACACACCACCACGGGATGTTGTCTGCTTCCAAACACTCTCCGTTACCTTTTCACGTTTCAACGGACGCCAATAATGGCCATTTCCATCAATAGCTCCTTTACCCGTAATAGCCACATTCTCAAGATTATGACCGGAAATAGGAGACTGGCAACGGCGGGTATCCAAACCTTCAAATACAGTTTCTACCAAAGGATAAAGGTCTACATCAGGGGAAAAAAGGATGACCGCTCCTTTTTCCAGATGTAAGTCTATATTGCTTTTCAATACAATAGGTCCTGTAAACCAAACGCCGGCAGGGACAATAAGATGCCCTCCTCCCTGTTCGGAAAGGGCATTGATTGCGTTGGCAAAGGCTTCCGTACACAAAGTTTCTCCATTACCAACAGCATTAAACTCTTTCAGATTGACCGTACGATCAGGAAATTCAGGTGCTTCCACACGAGGCATATCAAAAGGCAAATTACGATAAATAGCCTCATACTTATAGCCCGTAGACTGACAAGAACTAAATATCCATAAACAAACAGCCGCAATTACACACAATTGTTTTGTCATTCTTAATAGCATTTTAAAAGTTAGCAAACGTATGAGAAATAACAGGTTCTCATACACATTAATTATTTCCCAAATAATAAGAAGGTACAGGCGCTTGAGGATACCCCATACTGCGATGGGCCACGTAGCTACGGTACAGTGCATCTTGCATCAACGTCACCCTACGATCAGCTGCAGGAATATTGGTGTGATATATACGAAGTTCACCGGGTAAAGCCGTTATCAATTCTTCGCGCCAATCACCCTCCATATCAGCCATTAACAAGATATCCCCCTGTATGTTTTCTGTCAATACTTCACTTTTCCATTTCCAAATACTCTGGCTACGTCCTCCGGAAGAGGAACCGGCTCCCCAACGGTTATCATCCCCCTTGAATGTCTCACGCAACAGATCGGCATCCCACCATATCCAATTACGGCAACCGGGTATCTCGTCCCGACCCACTTCTAATTTCTTTCCGCCAGCTGTAAGTAGATACCTGTCAGTGCTTCCTCCCTTACGGTCTTCACTGGCAAAGCATTCCAAACCGGGATAAGCTGGGTCAAAATCCGCTACCATACCGTCACCTACATGATAGGTAGTATGCCCGATACCCCATATTAACTTACCTGTAGCGGCATCTACCACCGAAACGCCACGACCATCTTCTTTCTTCGGCTCGCTGACCATAAACACCTGCATACCTTCCACATCAGGACGCAACTTGCAAAGATATGCCTTGTCACTATGCCCCAATCCGGAAGACCATAAAAGCGTGCCGTTATCATCAAGCATACAAGATCCCAGCATTATTTCATCACGACCGTCGCCGTCTACATCAGCCGTAACCATACTATGTGCACCCATACTCCGGACAATGGGGTTTTCCTCGTCACCGTCCCAACGCCACACACGTTCCAGTTTACCGTTTTTCAACATCCATGCATCTACAACCATCAATTTGTACGTACCGCGCGCCGCTAATATAAAAGGAGTCTTTCCGTCCAAGTAGGCTACTCCCATCTGATTACGATTCTGACGAATCAGATTTCCATAACGATCATTACGTTCTGGCCAATCCACACGGTCTATTTCCTTTCCCGTCATACCGTCAAGAACAGAAAGATATTCACTACCACCACAAACACGCCCTTTCTCATTTTTCACATAATCGGTATCTGCCGTTTTAATCGCCACCTCGGCTTTGCCGTCACCATTGAAATCGTACACAATAAAAGGCGAGTACCAGATACCCGGCTCAATACCCGGCCCCATATCATATGTCCACAAATAAGTACCGTCATTCAAGTAAGCTGAAATCTTATAAGTCTTGCCGGTAGTATCACCCGGCATCCCCGGATCAACATTTGTTTCAGGAGTACGGACTACATAATCGTAAGCTCCGTCGCCATTCAAATCAGCTAAAGCTATCTTTCCGGCTTTGGCATTATCTTTCAAACGAACAGAAGTGTAGGGCTGCAAATCGGCCAATACCACCTTCCGCCTTTCTGAAGCAATCGGTTTTCGCCCTTTTACAACGGCCTCTACCCAATAAACAGCCTGCTTGTGAGGAGTGGTATCCAGAAAATCACAGGTACGGGAAACGGCTTTCTTCGTCAAACGACAAGATTTTCCGTCTGTCTCGCGATAAACATGAAAAGTAGTTGCAGGAGCATCCGACTCCAGCAAACGCCAACTAAGATATACAGATTTGCCGTTCCGGGAAGGAACAGCCACCAGACCACGATTCAATTTTTCAGTAATCCGTTCCTGAGCAAAACCCTCCACCAATGGTTTCGGCTCATGCTTCGGCTCAAGAATCTCATAAAAATAATATCTCTCACGCGGGTCTTGAGCATATAGGAAGCAAACTGTACAAACCAACGCTATCCAAACCAAACCAAACTTTCTCATTGTATTTCTTTGTTAATCAGTTTCAACGGAACAATACGTACAGGACCTAATAAGCCACTTGGCACAGGTGTCCAATGGGCATAAGTTCCTTTTTTATAACCAAGCGCTGCAATATTGATATCTTTAAAAATACGCCATTTCACTCCACGACAATCCATATCTGCAATGCGGTTGGCAGGAAGGTTGGTTACCTCTATTTCCAAAGTATTCTTTCCCGGAAGCAGGTACTGTCCGACAGAGCAAGAATAGGGCACAGCCCATAAAGTAGCAATTTCCCGGCCATTGATACGTATACGGGCACTCTCACGAACATCACCAAGCGAAAGCAACCAATCCTGAGCGGAAGCCGGATTCTCAATTCTAAAAATAGTCGTGTAACAGCCTGTGCCCATAGTTGTTTTAGCGTTTTCAAAAGATATATCCGTCCATGAGCCTAAAGATACGGAATCCGGAAGATTATGCACTTCAGGAATACTTTCCAGAAAGCGTAGGTTCCACAAACCGGACAATTCAACAGCTCCCTCTGAAACAGCCGGATATCTCCATTCCGGAACCTGCACATCGACTTCTGTAAAAGTTCTCAATATGACAGATTCTCCGGAAACCAATTGCAGATAAACTTCCGCCTTTCCATTATTCTGCCGTAAACAAGCCTTACCGGAAGTTCCATTCATCGGATTATACAGTACAGCCGAACGTGCCGGCACAGCCAATGGTATCCAACCTTCCGTATCTCTATTTGTCAGCGCAGAAATGAAATAATGATAACCATCCGAATTTTTACGACGGACACAACTCAAATCAAAGGAAGTTTTCATCGCTTCCGGCATAGCTGTAGTCTGTGCCAACGTACGAACATAATCCATACCAAAGAGCACCGTTTTGCCGTTGCCATTCTCATTTCCTAATTCCTTTATCTTCCCTAAGGTATGCTTAAATTCCGCACGACGCTGTTCCAATTTGGCATAACCCGGAACATCTTCCGGATACCGGTCCAAAAACACAATGGTTGCACCTTCCTTAGCCAAGTCAAGAAGTCTGGCAAGTACATCTGCAGGCATCAAACGGGCACCGGGCACAACCAACGCCTTATAGGTTGTTCCACCGGATGTTACAATCTTTTTGTCACGGCAAGTAGCTGTACGGATAAAATTATCGGAAACATAATCCATATCATAACCTGCATCATTAATACGATGTACCGCCTCTATAAAACGAGGAGCGCGTTTTGCCATTTTATGAATGTCAAACATCAACAAACGGCCGTCTTGTTCCTGCCACATATCATACACAGGAAGATACACCAGAAAATCATTGTCAGGCTGTCCCATTTGCAAGAAACTTTGGCAACGGGATATATACTGAAAGAACGCAGGCGCATCCCGCCAGATACTATTTGTCGGGCTCATATCTACCGTAGCATAAAACTTCCAACCGGGCCAGGCAGCCTCAGCGGGAGAATAAGTTGTGCCGTGAAAATAAACATGATTGACACCGGACACAAACATAAGGTCAATATCCGGTTTGCATTGTGACAAAGAGGTACGGAAATGCTCTGTCAACCAAGTAAAAGTCTCCGAAGATGTATAAGGTTTTCCGGCAATATGAGCGCCCGAAGAAGCATATTTCAGCATGGAGAGATCAGAGTCATTAGGACGTGTCAACGAGTCTTTGCGCAGTCCCTGTATGCCAAAATCAGACAAGCCGAACCCCTCACACTCCGGAATATCTACCGTAGCATAAAGGTCTATCAGATTTCCCGGTGAACCATGAGCCTGGTTCCTTGTTTTAGAACCGTGCAGGTGCGCCCACTCCGTCCACTGACGGGTAAAATTCTCCTGTAATAATTCACTGAGAGTTTCACGATAATCGGAAACAATGCGTCGGGTTTCGTCAGAGCGTTCTCCTTCTGCAAGAAATTCCGGCAAGTGTTCTTCCAATTTATAACCGCGACGTATCCGGAAATCATCAAAAAGACCTTCTGACCAGTCTGCCCCATAAACTTCATAGGAATCATTGAAAAAATTATGAGGATAAGCAGTGACAGTACCATTGGTATTCCTAAACTCTCCGCTAAAAGCACGTTCAAAACGTCCAAGATAGTTTTTCACGGCACGGGCGGAAAAATGATTCATCACATACCCCTCACCACCGGGAGCAGCACGCTTCACTTTCTGAAAAGTCTTGCCGCAAAAAGCGGCAATCAAGCGCCAACAACCTTTCGGAGCCTTCCAACGCAATACTCCGTCTTTTACCTTAGCCGTCAAGTCCATACACTTCCCTGCATCAGAAAAAGCCATCAGACGTTCTAACTTGGCATAAGGCTGCTGCTTTCTATCAGCGACTTCTATTTTCTTATCAAACGTATTTCCTCCTTCTACCCGATACTCCGCAATCAGCAGTTTGCAGGCAGCGTCTTCCACACCTACTTCAGGACCGCCAAAAGGCCAGCCGGTACCGGTATTCATGTCAATCTGCATACCCAGACGTGAAGCTTCATCTTCCGTGTATTGCAGCATCTGCATCCAACGAGGAGAAAGAAACGGAATATCATTCGCGTCATTTCCTTGCACGCCATAGATTGGAGTAATTTCCATGGTTCCCATTCCCGCTGCAGCATACGTTTCCAAATTATGGGTCAGATTATCTCTATCTACCGCACTTCCCATCCACCACCAACGGGCAGCAGGTTTGGCCTCCAAACTAATTTCCGGCCACGCAAGATTTTGTGCAGACAAAGTTCCTGCGCAAAACACAATCATGGCAATACTACACAGTCGATTCATACCCATCTTATTTTTCTAACTCCAAACATCCCATAATAAACGGACCTGTTGCCTTGGAATCATTATCTCTCATTTTTTCACCTATATAATATTCAAAACTTCCGTCACGATACGGATGACCGCCTAAACCGCCAACTTGGCAACAACGGGTCAAAGTTAAAGTTCCATCCTGCTTTTCTATCAACAATTTGTCTTTCAGTCCTTGCAGGGCCTTTTCTGCCACTGCACGATATTTGGCATCAATATATCCTTTATTCACAGCTTTCGCATAAGCATACATACACTGGGTAGTCACAGATGCCTCCGGAAAGTTACCTTTACGCTTAGGCTGGTCAATAACCTGATACCAAAGTCCTGCTTTATCCTGATATTTCGGTAACGTCTCCGCTAATCCGCGAATATATCCAATCATGTCGGCACGTCCCGGATGATTTTCCGGTACAAAGTCCAAAGCATCTACCAATGCCATGAACCACCAACCTATGCTACGTCCCCAAAAGTTAGGAGAATGTCCTGTTTCCGGATTAGCCCAACGCTGACTTTTACTTTCGTCCCAAGCATGATGATAAAGTCCTGTTTTGGCATCATAAGTATGCTTATGACAGAGACGAAACTGCTTCACCGCCTCATCAACCCATTCCGGCTTGTTGAATTCCGCACCATATTGTGCCATAAACGGTGAAGCCATATACAGTCCATCCAGCCACATCTGATGCTGATAAATCAGCTTATGCCAGAAACCGCCTTCCAAAGTACGCGGCTGATTCTTCAGTTGCTTGATAAGAATATCCATCGCCGACTTATATCTCCGATCGCCGGTTTCACGATAGAGGTCAAACAACACCTTTCCCGAATTAATGAAATCCAGATTATAGGTGGACATATCATACAAATGAATTTCCCCTTTCTCATTAATCAGAGAATCAGCCCATTGTTTCACATAATCATAGTAGCGGCGCTCTCCCGTAGCCTTCCACATTTGCAACATAGCACAACAACCTACTCCTTGAGCATAACCGAAAAACAAACGCTTACCATGATCCAACTGATAAGCCTGCGGAAAACGCATCATTTCAGAATCTGCAAACCAACGGGCATATGAACCCTGCTCCCATGTATCCGTACGGAAAGGTACTGCCGGCAAACCGGCTTTATTATACAGGTTTACACGAAAGAAATTACAGAATCCGTAGCGTACGGCAACCGGAACAGCCACCTGCGAAGCGGAAACTTCCAATTGAGCACCTTTTATCACAGCCTCTGCCGGATAGAAACGCCTATCGGCACCCGCTACCAAGAAACCCTTTACTGGAGCGTTCTCCGGTGTCATTAATCCGTCTCCGGCATATTCAAAGCTCAGCACAGCCTTACTGCCACTAACCTTCATCGACTTAAAGAGCGGACCTGAATAAGCCACATTTTTATCATATTGCTTGGCAAGTGCCCATAAAGCCATACGTTCACCGGCTACACGCTTATTACGCGGATGAATATCCGTAGAGTCTGCCGCATCGGTAACAACTGCCATACCCACATTCTTCAGACCGCTTTGCCACGTTTTGAGCTGTGCCTCACGAATACCTGCCGGCTGCCCTTTATGTGGAGCAATCTGCATGAAATAGAAAGGCATATCAGGTTGCTTCCATTCTTTCCGCCAACTATTAATCATATTCGTAAATACCTGCTGATATTTTTCATAACGAATGGCATTAGACTCTCCCTGATACCAGATGTTTCCTCTTATTGTATATCCCAAAATGGGATGAATCATTCCATTCCAAAGTGTAGAAGGGACTTTGCAATACCCCTTTTCCTGTTTCACATTCTTCAGCGCAAAATCTTCAAGAACATCTGCATAAAGCGGATTATTCTTCATGACACTCATCTTTGTCCACGATTCGGCATGCGTACCTCCCCATGTAGACTGTATCATGCCTACCGGTACTCCCAATTCCTTATGCAACCTGCGTCCAAAAACGAAACCTACCGCCGAGAAATCATATAAATTCTCCGGAGTACAAACCAGCCAACGGCCTTGACAATCATCTTTTTCCCCATCAGGAGCCAGTTGATGTTCAACCCGGAACAAACGGTATTCCGGATAATCGGCATCTTTCATCTCTTCGGCTTCCGTGGTCATGCCGGTCATCCATTTTTTGTCAGGATGTTTAGAAACCGGATATTCCATATTAGATTGTCCGGTACAAAGCCAGACTTCCCCTATTAATACATTATTAACAACAATGGTGTTTTCACCACTCACCGTAACAGTCTGTCCCTTTGTTGCCGTAGGAGTTTTTAGTTTTACAGTCCATTTACCGTCAGCATTCGTTTTGGCAGCTACAGCCTTATCCGCCCATGATGCTTTTACCGAAATACGCTCGCCGGGTGTTGCCTTTCCCCACAGATTGACTTGTGCGTTTTGCTGCAAAACCATATTATCGGAAAAGATAGCCGGAAGTACCACCTTGGCAGAAACAGAACCCGCCAACACTAAAAGAAAGGAAATTAATCCAAGTAGTCTATTCATGTGTCTTTAATAGTTTTATAGTATTAAGAAACAAATATTTTTCTGTGTGGCAAATATAAGAGTTTCCAAGCAAACAGATTCTGAGTCTTTTGGCAGTTCTCTTATTGTTTTTGTTGTTTCAGGCACTATGTGCTCGGACAAGAGATAATATTCACGGATAATTTCCTATTTTTGTCTCCAATAACAATATAAACCATGAACAAGACATTGAACTTTCTACTCTTCTTCTGCTGTCTGTGGGCAACAGCCTCCCTTCAAGCACAAAATCTGCAAAAAGGAGAATACGGCTATCTATATTGCCATATGAGCGGACGTGGCGAATGGACAGCTTACGCTCTGAGCCGTGACGGACTGAACTACCACGACCTCCTCAACGGTGACTCTATATTCAGTTCCACCGAAAAGGCAGCCATCGAAGGCGGAACACGCGATGCTTACATCTGCCGCAAACACGATGGCAGCGGATACCTGATGGCCACTACTGATATGTGTGTACGCAAGAGCAAGGTATGGAACAACTACGGCATAAATCTCCTCACCAGTGACGACCTCATTCATTGGGAATCTACCACCTTCGATTTCCGCAAAGGATCCGCCCTCTTCTCCGACCCAGGCTCACCCGATAGCTATACCAACTACTCCACCATAAACCGTGTTTGGGCACCTCAAATCATCTGGGATGCCGATTATCAATGGACTGACGGACGGAAAGGCGGTTATTTCGTCTATTACTCACTTTGGAACAGTGCCGAAGAAAAGTACGACCGAATGTATTATTCATATGCCGATGAGACTTTTACCACCCTCACTAAACCCCGCCTGCTGTTCGACTGGGGATATGCTACTATTGATGCTGATATCAACTATTTAGAGTCGGACGGGCTGTTCCACCTGATGATAAAGAAGGAAGGCGGCAAACCGGGACTCTTCACAGCCACTGCCCCTGCATTGACCGGTCCATGGAGCGAGCCCGTAGAAGAAGACTACGTGGACTTTGAAGGTAACAAGAAATGCGAAGGTGTGTCAGCCTTTCAATTAGCGGGTGACTCCACTTGGCGTGTGGGCTATATAGAATACTCTTCCAATCCTAAACGGTATCGCATCTGCCAGGCCGACAAATATCTGCGAAATTTTCATTCCCCTCAAGACATCAAAGGAGTGGATGCTCCGCAGCATGGCTCATTCATGCGACTCACCAAAGAGGAATATGAAAGGCTGGAAAAACACTATAACCAAATACATAAACATGGCGTGTACGCCCAAGCCCCACATCCGGAAAGAATATACCTTTCGGGGACCGGTATTGACGATACGAAAACTTGGGAGTTTTTCTGTACTAAGGGGCAGAACAGTGGTAAATGGAAAAAGATAGAAGTTCCCTGCAACTGGGAACTTCAAGGCTTTGGAGAATATACCTATGGCCGCTGGTACAAAGTTCCGGGCGAAAAGCCGAGTGACGAAATCGGAACTTACCGGCATAAATTTGAAGCTCCTAAACATTGGAAAGATAAGCGGATAAAAATCTACTTTGACGGTGTAATGACCGATGTTGAAGTACTGATAAACGGTCAAAGTGCCGGAGCCATTCACCAAGGCGGGTTCTACCGCTTCAGTTACGACATTACAGAACTCATTGAATTCGGCAAGCGGAATACCCTTGAAGTGAAGATAGCCAAAGAATCTTCCAACAAGTCGATAAACGCTGCTGAACGCAAGGCGGACTGGTGGCTTTTCGGCGGTATCTACCGCCCCGTATGGTTAGAGGTAGTTCCGAAAATCAATATGAGACATTTCATCCTTGATGCCCGCCACGACGGAACTTTCAGCGCGGCTGTGGAAATGGAGGGAGATGCGCAAGGCTATGAATTGTCCGTTGCCATTCGAGAGTTGAACGACGGGAAGGAAATTCTCACAAAGGATAACCAGCCCCTCCTTACCCACCGGATTACAAACTCTGACAGCGAGCAGCAACTAAAAGGCGTCTATAAGTCCGTGAAGCCTTGGAATACCGAAAACCCTCAACTCTACCTTGCCAGCCTCACGCTGAAAGACCCGTCCGGCAAAGCAATTCAAACCCGTGAAACCCGCATCGGTTTCCGTACCGTTGAGTTCTTCCCCCAAGACGGAATCTACCTGAACGGTGTTAAATTAGTAGTAAAAGGAATCAATCGCCATTCTTTCTCCGTAGACGGAGGACGTACCACAAGTGCTGCCATGAGCCGCCATGATGCATTGCTCATAAAGGAAATGAACATGAATGCAGTCCGTTCTCATTATCCTCCCGATGAGCACTTTCTCGATATGTGCGACTCTCTGGGCATTGTCTACATGGACGAACTTGCCGGTTGGCAGAATGGTTATGACTCCAAAGTAGGACCGGGACTTGTAAAGGAGATGATAGAGCGTGACGTCAATCATCCTTGTATTATTATTTGGAGCAATGGCAACGAAGGTGGTTGGAACTACGCCCTCGACTCTTTGTTTGCCAAATACGACAAGTTACAAAAGCGTCATGTGGTACACCCGTGGGCCGACTTTAACGAACTTGACACTCACCACTATCCGGCTTACTTGACCGGAGTGGCACGCCTCACCAACGGCTACAAGGTTTTTATGCCCACCGAATTCATGCACGCCATGTACGACCAAGGCGGCGGAGCGGGTCTGCGCGATTTTTGGAACCGTTGGCTCACTAACCCCATGTTTGCCGGAGGCTTTATCTGGGTATATTGCGATGAAGCTCCCAAGCGTACAGACAAGGGTGGCATCCTCGATTCCGACAAATCCAACGCCCCCGACGGCATTGTCGGTCCCCGCCGCGAAAAGGAAGGCAGCTTCTATGCTATTCGCGCCCAATGGTCGCCTATACAATTGAAACCGTTGCTCATCACCACCCACTTTAACGGCAGCTTCCTGCTGACAAACGAATATACCTATACTAGCCTGTCGCAGTGCCGGATGATATATAAGGTACTGTCATGCAGCACTCCCTTGCAGGACAAAGGCGAAACGACAATACTTGCCGAAGGCGAAGTCCGTCTTCCCGCTATCAGTCCGGGAGAGACAGGAACCGCCCGTTTCATCGTTCCCGAAGGTTTCCACAATGGCGATGTCCTGCATCTTGAAGCTTTCGACAAAGAAGGAAAAAGCATCTGCGAGTGGTCTTACCCCATCCATTTGGCCAAACAGTATTTTGAACAGAAACTGTCGCAGCCCCCCATGTCTTTGAATCTTACAGAACAGGCTACAGCCACACAAACCACAGATGAAGTAATCTTGAACAGCACAAGCGTATGCGTCACCTTCGACGCCACGACCGGTCTGCTCCGCAGGGTGAAAGCGGGCGACAAGGAGATTCCTTTCAAGAACGGTCCGCGCCCCATAGGTATGAAGATGCAATATCAGCCTTCTTCAAGCTATATACGTACGGCTGAGGACGGAGCCATATTCTGCGCCAAGTATCGGGGAGGCGCAGACTCTATCGTCTGGAAACTCACCGGCAACGGATTACTCTATATGGACGCCATCCTGCTGAACCGCGCTTCGGGCGGTGGCGGTTTTGACGATGCTTTTATGGATACCCAAGTCTATAATCTCGGACTGACCTTCTCCTATCCCGAACAAGCTTGTACCGGAATGAGATGGATGGGACGAGGTCCTTATCGCGTATGGAAAAACCGCATTGCAGGAACCACCTACGGCATTTGGCAAAAAGAGTATAACAATACTATTACCGGCGAAAGCTACGAGAACTTGGTTTATCCCGAATTCAAAGGCTATCACGCCAATATGTACTGGGCTACACTGGAAAGCGACACCGCACCTTTCACAGTCTATTCCCGCAGCGACGGAATCTTCTATCACATTTTTACGCCCGAAGAACCTGCCGGACGCGTCAAAGACACCATGCCTAAATTCCCGGAAGGTGACATCTCCTTCCTGCTCGACATTCCGGCTATCTGTTCTTTCAAACCCATTGAGCAGCAAGGACCTAACAGCCAGCCGGGCAATATCCGAATCAAATCCGGAGATGAAGGGCTGCATCTGAATCTGATGTTCGATTTCCGTTAAACCAATCTCCGGATTTCACAGGTTCCACATATGCATACATATACTGATACTTTTACATTTATTGCATATAAAGAATAAAAAAAATCTCAATTCTGTATATTCTTTCCAAAATATTCCCTATTTTTGCGCCGTTCTAAGAATAATTATACAGAAACATGAAAAAGAAAGCCAATCGGTTAGATGCCATCAAGATGATTATCTCAAGCAAAGACATCAGTTCTCAGGAAGAATTGTTGCAGGCTTTGGGAAAAGAGGGCTTTGAACTGACGCAAGCCACCTTGTCACGCGACTTAAAACAACTGAAAGTAGCCAAAGCCGCCAATATGAACGGGAAATATGTATATGTACTGCCTAACAACATCATGTACAAACGCAGCAACGACCAAAGCGCCAGCGAGATGCTGATGACCAGCGGGTTCGTTTCACTCCATTTCTCCAAGAATATTGCCGTCATCCGCACGCGTCCGGGCTATGCCAGCAGTATGGCCTACGACATCGACAACCGCGAATGCCCCGCCGTACTGGGCACTATTGCGGGAGACGATACGATTATGCTGGTTCTGCACGAGGCTGCATCCCATGAGGAAGTACGTGTTTTTCTGTCACAAATCATTCCTAACATGAAGTAAGTTAGTATAACTATAATATAACGAAATAAAAGAAATGGATTCGAAACAAATTGATGTGATGGTAGCTGATGCCTCACATGAAGTTTACGTGGATAAGATTTTGGATACCATCCGAGAAGCTGCCAAGGTACGCGGAACGGGCATCGCAGAACGCACGCATGAATACGTAGCGACTAAAATGAAAGAAGGAAAAGCTATTATAGCTCTGTGTGGAGATGAATTTGCCGGTTTCACTTACATCGAGAGTTGGGGAAACAAGCAATATGTGGCTACATCGGGACTTATCGTACATCCCGACTACCGCGGCTTGGGGCTGGCAAAGCGCATTAAGACGGCTTCCTTCCGCCTGGCACGCCTGCGATGGCCCAAAGCCAAGATTTTCAGTCTGACCAGCGGAGCGGCTGTCATGAAGATGAATACCGAACTGGGCTATGTACCGGTTACTTTCAATGAACTGACAGACGACGAGTCTTTTTGGAAAGGTTGCGAAGGCTGCATCAACCACGATATATTAGTAGCCAAAAACCGGAAGTTCTGCATTTGCACGGCAATGCTCTACGACCCGAAATTACACGAAGAAGATAAAATATAAATAAATGAAGAATGAAGAATGAAGAATTACTATGCAGCATAAAGCGCAGCCAAATTCTTCATTCTTAATTCTTCACTCTTAATTTAAAACTTATGGAAGCAAAGAAGAAAAAAGTAGTGGTCGCATTCAGCGGCGGTCTGGACACTTCATTCACAGTTATGTATCTGGCCAAAGAGAAAGGATACGAAGTATATGCGGCTTGCGCCAACACCGGTGGTTTCAGCCCCGAGCAATTGAAGACTAACGAAGAGAATGCCTACAAACTGGGTGCTGTAAAATATATCACTTTGGACGTAACGCAGGAATATTACGAAAAGAGTTTGAAATACATGGTATTCGGCAACGTATTGCGTAACGGCACTTATCCCATATCCGTAAGTTCCGAACGTATCTTCCAGGCATTGGCCATTGCACGCTATGCCAACGAAATAGGTGCAGATGCCATTGCACATGGGTCTACCGGTGCAGGCAACGACCAAATACGCTTCGACATGACTTTCCTTGTAATGGCTCCGGGCGTGGAAATCATCACCCTGACACGCGACATGGCATTGAGCCGCCAGGAAGAGATAGACTATCTGAACAAACACGGTTTTGCAGCCGACTTCGCCAAACTGAAATATTCCTATAACGTAGGCTTGTGGGGTACTTCCATCTGCGGCGGTGAAATTCTGGACTCCGCACAGGGACTTCCTGAAAGCGCTTACCTGAAACATTGCACCAAAGAAGGCAGCGAGCAGTTGCGCCTGACCTTTGAAAAGGGTGAACTTAAAGCAGTCAACGATGAAAAGTTTGACGACCCCATCAAAGCCATTCAGAAGGTAGAGGAAATCGGCGCGGCTTACGGCATCGGCCGTGATATGCACGTGGGCGATACGATTATCGGCATCAAAGGTCGTGTAGGTTTTGAAGCTGCCGCTCCCATGCTTATTATCGGTGCGCACAAGTTCCTTGAAAAATACACATTGAGCAAATGGCAGCAATACTGGAAAGACCAGGTAGCCAACTGGTACGGCATGTTCCTGCACGAAAGCCAATATCTGGAGCCGGTAATGCGCGATATTGAAGCCATGCTGGAGTCTTCTCAACGCAACGTAAACGGTACTGCCATTCTCGAACTCCGTCCGCTCAGCTTCTTTACCGTAGGTGTGGAGAGTGAAGATGACCTCGTAAAGAACAAATTCGGCGAATACGGCGAAATGCAGAAAGGCTGGACTGCGGAAGATGCCAAAGGCTTCATCAAAGTAACCTCTACCGCACTGCGCGCCTATTACTCAAACCACAAAGACGAAAAAGAAAACATCTGATATGGAAAAGAAACTGACACGTTCCGTCAACGACAAAATGCTTGGCGGTGTATGTAGCGGCCTCGCCAAATACTTCGGTCTGGACCCTACGCTGGTACGCTTGGGATATGCCTTTCTCTCGATATTCACTGCCGGGTTTCCCGGAATCGTGCTCTACATCTTGGCCTGTATCATCATACCTAAAGACACTGCAATATGATTAAAGTAGGAATCATCGGCGGAGCCGGATACACGGCAGGCGAACTGATACGCCTGTTGCTGAACCATCCCGAAGCGGAAATCGTATTCATCAACAGCTCAAGTAATGCCGGCAACAAAATTACCGACGTACACGAAGGACTGTACGGAGAAACAGATTTAGTATTCACCGACGAGCTTCCGTTGGACGAGATTGATGTGCTTTTTTTCTGCACGGCACATGGCGACACCAAGAAATTCATGGAAAGCCATAACCTGCCGGAGGACTTGAAGATAATCGACCTCTCCATGGACTATCGCATCAAAAGCGATGACCATGACTTTATTTACGGACTGCCCGAATTGAACCGCCGCGCCACCTGCACGGCAAAGCATGTTGCCAACCCCGGATGCTTCGCAACCTGCATCCAGCTGGGATTGCTTCCGCTTGCCAAGCATCTGATGCTGAACGATGACATTATGGTGAATGCCATCACCGGCAGTACCGGTGCGGGCGTCAAGCCGGGAGCGACGAGCCACTTCAGCTGGCGCAACAACAACATGAGTGTGTACAAAGCTTTCGAGCACCAGCACGTGCCCGAAATCAAGCAATCGCTCAAACAGCTTCAGAACAGCTTTGATTCGGATATTGATTTCATCCCCTACCGCGGCGATTTTCCCCGCGGCATCTTTACCACTATCGTGATAAAGACCAAAGTGGCGCTGGAAGAGATTGTCCGTATGTACGAAGAGTATTACGCCAAAGACTCCTTCACGCATATCGTCGAGAAGAACATAGATTTGAAGCAAGTTGTCAACACCAACAAATGCCTTATACATTTGGAAAAGCATGGTGACAAGCTTCTTATCATCTCCTGCATAGACAACTTGCTGAAAGGGGCCAGCGGCCAAGCCGTACACAACATGAACCTGATGTTCAATTTGGAAGAAACGGTCGGACTCAAGCTGAAACCCAGCGCTTTTTAATGAAGAACGAAAAATGAAGAATGAAGAATTCACGTAACAGAACAGACTCACTGCTACATTCCAAAAGCTATATATTTGCATTAAGGATAATACGCATGACAAAATTCTTGCGAGAGAATAAACAAGAATTCATTTTGAGTAAGCAAATTCTTCGTTCAGGCACGGCAATAGGAGCGTTAGTTCGAGAGTCCGAGTTTCCCCAAAGCCGCCCCGATTTCATTAACAAGTTAAGTGTTGCACTGAAAGAAGCCAACGAAACGGATTATTGGCTGAATCTGCTAAAAGACTCAGATTACATCGCCAATAATTCGTTCGACAGTATAGATAGCGATTGCGGAGAACTGATAGCTTTGCTCATCTCCTCAATCAAAACAGTTAAAAATAACATGAATGCAGGATAGAAGGATTGTACTCTCCCCCAATTCTTCATTCCTCATTCTTAATTCTTCATTGAAATGAAACTATTCGATGTATATCCTCTTTTTGACATTAATGTTGTCAAAGGAAAGGGCTGCCATGTATGGGACGACAAAGGTACGGAATACCTCGACCTCTACGGCGGTCATGCAGTAATCTCTATCGGACATGCACATCCGCACTACGTAGAGACTATCAGCAAACAAGTAGCCACACTCGGATTCTATTCCAACTCCGTTATCAACAAACTGCAACAACAACTGGCAGAACGGTTGGGAAAGGTCTGCGGATACGACGATTACTCCCTGTTCCTTATCAACAGCGGAGCCGAAGCCAACGAGAATGCGTTGAAACTCGCTTCGTTCTATAACGGACGGACGCGCGTGGTATCTTTCTCAAAAGCTTTTCACGGACGGACTTCATTGGCAGTAGAAGTAACCAACAACCCCAAAATCATCGCTCCTATCAACGACTGCGGACACGTGACCTATCTCCCGCTGAATGATATAGAGGCAATGAAAGCCGAACTGGCAAAAGGCGATGTATGCGCTGTAATTATCGAAGGTATTCAGGGAGTGGGCGGCATACAGCTACCGACCGATGAGTTTATGCAAGCCCTGCGCGAAACCTGTACCAAACACAACACCATATTGGTTCTGGATGAAATTCAGAGCGGTTACGGACGTAGCGGCAAGTTCTTTGCCCACCAGCACAACGGTATCAAAGCCGACATCATCACCGTAGCCAAAGGTATAGGAAACGGCTTCCCGATGGCAGGCGTACTTATCAGTCCGATATTCACCCCTGTCTACGGACAGCTTGGAACGACTTTCGGCGGTAACCACCTGGCTTGTAGCGCAGCGCTTGCCGTACTGGATGTCATCGAGCAGGAAGAACTCGTAGCCAATGCCGCCAAAGTAGGCGCATACCTGCTGGAAGAACTGAAGAAATTCCCGCAAATCAAAGAAGTGCGCGGACGCGGGTTGATGATTGGTCTTGAATTTGAAGAACCTATCAAAGAACTGCGTCTGAAGCTACTGAAAGAACAGCACGTGTTTACGGGTGTGAGCGGCACGAACGTACTCCGCCTGTTGCCGCCTCTGTGCCTCAGCATGGACGAAGCGAAGCTTTTCTTGGAACGTTTTAAGAAAGTACTTTGATAAGTAAATGTTGAGAATTAATTTACTTATTTGAAGAATAATCAGCCAACAAAAGAGACGACCGAAAGAAGAATACCTTCCTGTTTCGGTCGTTTTTTATAGAAAATCTATACCTTTGCCAGAAGACAACAATTCAAATTACAAGATGATATGAAAACAGCAATTATCGGTGCAGGAAATATGGGCGGGTCTATTGCCCGCGGTTTGGCTAAAGGAACTATCATCCCGGCCAATGATATCATTGTTTCTAATCCTACGCAAAGTAAATTGGATGTACTGAAGGCAGAGTTTCCGGCGTTGCAAACCACACGCGACAATCAGGAAGCCGTGACCGGAGCCGAGCTTATCATACTCGCCGTTAAACCGTGGCTGATAAAGCCCGTAGTAAGCGAACTCAAGCTGAAAAGCAAGCAGATACTTATCTCCGTGGCAGCCGGCATACCTTTTGAGGAATTGGCACACTATGTGGCAGATAAGGAAATGACTATGTTCCGCCTCATCCCCAACACCGCTATCAGCGAAATGGAGAGCATGACGCTTATCTCGAGCCGGAATGCAAGCAAAGAACAGGAGCAACTGCTGCTCGACATCTTCAATCAGATGGGACTTGCCATGCTGATTCCCGAGGAGAAAATAGCCGCTGCCACCGCCATGACTTCCTGCGGCATTGCTTATGTATTGAAATATATCCAAGCAGCCATGCAAGCCGGAATAGAGATGGGCATTTACCCCAAAGACGGAATGCGTATGATAGCCCAATCGGTAAAAGGCGCTGCCGAATTGATACTGAACAACGACACGCATCCCGGTGTGGAGATTGACAAAGTATGCACTCCCGGCGGAATTACAATCAAGGGCATCAATGAACTGGAACATCAGGGGTTCTCTTCCGCCATTATCAACGCCATAAAAGCAAGCAAATAATAAAACTAATCCACTTAATAAGAACCACATGGACGAACAGATTAAACAAATCGCCGAGCGCCTGCGCGGATTGCGCGACGTATTGGAATTGACTACCGAAGACATCGCCCGCGATTGCGATATCTCGGCAGAAGAATACCGGCTTGCAGAAACAGGAGAATTTGACATCTCCGTAAGTATGCTGCAAAAGATAGCCCGCCGCTACGGTATTGCACTGGACGCATTGATGTTCGGCGAAGAACCGAAAATGAGCAGCTACTTCCTTACCCGTGCAGGGAAAGGAACCAGTATTGAGCGTACCAAAGCCTATAAATACCAATCACTGGCCGCCGGCTTCATGAACCGCAACGCCGACCCGTTCATCGTTACCGTAGAGCCCAAACCGGAGAACGAACCGATACACTACAACAGCCACTCGGGACAGGAATTCAATCTCGTTCTGGAAGGCCGCATGATGCTGAGCATCGACGGTAAAGATTTAATTTTAAACGAAGGAGACAGTTTATATTTCAACTCCAAACTGCCGCACGGCATGAAAGCACTGGACGGAAAGAAAGTACGTTTCCTTGCCGTAATCATGTAACAACATAAACGAAGAATGAAGGAAAGATTTTTATCGCAAACGTCCTTTACATCTCAAGAGGACTTTATCAAGAATTTAAAGATTAACGTACCGGAGAATTTCAACTTCGGCTATGATGTAGTGGATGCCTGGGCTGCCGAACAACCCGACAAGCCCGCATTGCTCTGGACCAACGACAAGGGCGAACAAATCCAGTTCTCATTTGCCGACATGAAACGCTATACGGATATGACTGCTTCCTATTTCCGGAGTCTCGGCATAGGGCACGGGGATATGGTAATGCTGATTCTGAAACGCCGTTATGAATTCTGGTTCAGCATCATCGCACTGCACAAGCTGGGCGCTGTCGTTATTCCCGCCACACATTTGCTCACCAAGAAAGATATTGTATACCGCTGCAATGCCGCAGACATCAAAATGATTGTCTGTGCAGGCGAAAGCGTCATTACCGACCACATCACCGCCGCCATGCCGGACTCTCCGAGTGTGAAGAGACTGGTGAGCGTAGGCCCGGAGATAGCCGAAGGATTTGAAGACTTCCACAAAGGCATAGCCGATGCCGCTCCTTTCGTAAGACCGGAACACGCCAACAGCAACGACGACATCTCTTTGATGTACTTCACCAGCGGAACAACCGGCGAACCGAAAATGGTTGCCCACGATTTCACTTATCCTTTGGGACATATCGTCACCGGATGCTTCTGGCATAATCTGCACGAAAACAGCCTGCATCTCACCATTGCCGATACCGGTTGGGGAAAAGCCGTATGGGGCAAGCTATACGGACAATGGATAGCCGGAGCCAACATCTTTGTATACGACCACGAAAAATTCACTCCCGCCGATATTCTGACAAAGATACAGGACTACCACGTCACCTCGCTTTGTGCGCCGCCTACCATCTTCCGGTTCCTGATTCACGAAGACCTGACGAAGTACGACCTCTCTTCATTGCAGTATTGCACCATTGCCGGCGAAGCGTTGAACCCCGCCGTATTCGATACATTCAAGAAATTGACAGGCATCAAACTGATGGAGGGCTTCGGACAGACCGAGACCACCCTTACCGTAGCCACCATGCCGTGGATGCAGCCCAAACCGGGCAGCATGGGATTGCCGAACCCGCAATACGATGTAGACCTGATAGACTATGACGGCCGTTCGGTAGAAGCCGGCGAACAAGGACAGATTGTAATCCGTACCGACAAAGGCAAACCGCTCGGTCTGTTCAAAGAGTACTATCGCGACGCCAACCGCACCCACGAAGCATGGCACGACAACATCTACTATACCGGAGACGTTGCTTGGAAAGATGAGGACGGTTACCTCTGGTTTGTAGGACGTGCCGACGACGTTATCAAGAGTAGCGGTTACCGCATCGGCCCGTTCGAGGTGGAAAGCGCCCTGATGACGCATCCCGCAGTGATAGAATGTGCCATTACCGGAGTTCCCGATGAAATCCGGGGACAAGTGGTGAAAGCTACCATTGTACTGTCTAAGGATTATAAGAACCGCGCCGGCGAAGAACTGATTAAGGAACTGCAGAACCACGTAAAGAAAGTGACTGCCCCTTACAAATACCCGCGCGTCATAGAGTTTGTAGACGAACTTCCCAAAACCATTAGCGGTAAGATACGCCGTGTGGAAATCCGGAAGAACGATGCGAAATAACCGCTTCGAAATAAGAAAAGGCATAACAGCACGACATCATGAGTAATGAAAAACGGACCGGAAGAGGCATACTTCTCTTAATGATTATCCTCTTCCTGTCCGACAATATATCTGCGCAAGACAATTATATCCACCGCCTCGGCATCGAAGGCCGACCGGGATATATATTTCCCACCAGTTCTTTCCTGCGGGGAGAAAACGATATGCGCAAAAGATTGAGTTCCGCCTACTCCGCCCATCTGAAATACTCATTCCAACTACAGCCGGGCACTGCTGCCGACCTTATATATGGAAGCTCTTACCAAGGAATAGGACTCGGTTATTTTGATTTCGGCAACCACAGAGAAACAGGAACACCGGTTGCCCTCTACGCATTTCAGGGAGCACGTATCGCCAAGTTCACTCCCCGCCTGTCGCTCAACTACGAATGGGGATTCGGGGCATCTTTCGGTTGGAAACCTTACGATTATTACAACAATCCCAATAATACCGTCATAGGAAGTAAAATCAATGCATATATCAGCGCCGGAATTCATCTGAACTGGATACTCTCTCCACAGTTCGACCTTAATATCGGTACAACGGCAGTACATTTCTCCAACGGTAACACCCGGTATCCCAATACGGGACTGAACACAATAGATTTTAAAATCGGAGTGGTGTATAATTTCAACCGGAACATAAACGAAGTGCTGCAACCGTCACAACAGGTTCCTGTCCCGATATTTCACAAACACGTCAGCTACGACCTTACCTTATTCGGTTCATGGCGGCGGAAAGCCGTCGATGTTTCGGGCGGACAGATTCCTGCACCCGGCAAGTATGCCGTAGCCGGATTCAGTTTTGCCCCTATGTACAATCTTGGCTATAAATTCCGTGCAGGAGTATCTTTAGACGGTGTGTACGATGCCGGCGCCAATATTTATGCCAAAGATTACATTACTCCGCTCGACGGTGGCAATGAGGAAGAAGCATTCGGTACTCCGCCACTGCGCAAACAGCTCTCTTTAGGTGTTTCCGCACGTGGAGAATGGGTGATGCCCTATTTTACCGTCGGCATAGGTTTTGGAGCCAATGTTCTGCATGGCGGGGGCGATTTGCAATCTTTCTACCAGATATTGGCGCTCAAAATAGATATGCCACATGACACTTTTCTACATATCGGCTACAATCTCAAAGATTTCCATGAACCCAACTATCTGATGTTGGGCATAGGTTATCGGTTTAATAATAAACGCCCCCGCTTCCACCCTCTGCATATCCCTGCCCATGAGAGATAGAGGGTGGAACCCACTTTCCATATACTTTTCAAAACAGTATATTATAGCGTTTCAAATGACGCACGTTGTCTCCCCAAATGACGCATCTCAGTACCCGAAACCACGCATCTCAGTAAGGCAAACCACAGGCATTTGGGGAAGTAACGTACGTCATTTGGGGAGATGATGTGCGGCATCACCCCCTTCCACCCGCTATTCCCCATGGATAGGGACTTGTGGAGGGTGGAAGGGGGATAAGAGAAGAGATTCTTCGTCGCAAGCTCCTCTGAATGACAGGACGGATAATGTGTATTGATAAAACAGACTATGTATTTCAATGAAACAGATAATGTATTTCAATGAAACAGACCATGCGTTCTAATGAAACAGATAATCTGTTTTCCTACGATGATGAATCCGTTTGATATACTTGAAAAAAAAATTGACGCGCTTGATAATTCTGTTTGATGTGCTTGATAAACAGTTTATTCCGGCTTGTAACCCTCGTAATAATATGATTGGGTGATTGTAAACAGCCTCACTTCGCCCTACTCTCCCAATATCCGACTTTAACTCTCGCCGTATTCAGCAAAAAAAAAAGTTTCAGAAATGTTTCAGCAATAAAAAGAAAATCGCCCGCAAACATTGATTTGCAGGCGATTAAAGGATTACTCCTGTACCCTTAACGGATGAAATATTGAACCTTTGGAATCATTTTCTAAAGATAGTGGATTATTTGCAAACGACACCACAAATACTTAAACTAATCGAATCATTATAGAAGAGTAAAGTGAAAACACTACCAGTCCATATTTGCCGAATCATCCATCATAGACATTAATCTATCAGAAAACAATTTCATACTTTCCATATCTTTAGATGCATCATTATAGGTCCCATCAGCCGCCAAAGTTAATATTGTTGGCAAACATAACTCTTGCGTATAATACATTGCAGCTGGAAAATTTTTCCATAGAAAATCTATAAACTCCTGTACAAAAGCGATAACATCTTTTTCTATAAAAGACAAACTTCCATAAAGTGAAAATCTATTTTTCCGTCTTTTATAGCTCATCATTACAGGTACAGCTCCTGTGTGAGAATGAAATGCAAAAGCATTGCCATCCTTTCCAAATGCACCATGTGCGACAAAATTACGTAGTTGCTGTCTTACAATTAACAACTCATCATAAAACTTATTAGCTTCAACAGTATCATCTGGTATAGCTTTTTTGTATTTGACCTTCCACTCAGAGTCTATCAATTTTGACAGTTCTTCTCCGTCTGATAGACCTTGAGCAACAATTGCTAAATGAACAAAAAGATGCTCTGTCCAACTAAAAAAAGCTTCAATACATGAAATTGCCAACCAATCACTTCTTTTCCTATATTCAAAGCCCAAAGATTTATATGTAGTCACTGAACCTGATTCTATAGTAGAATATTCTTCTTTATAACTCAAATACTTCTCATATTCAGCCTCATACAGTCCCAACAAATATTCATATCTTTGATATAATTCTCTATTTTTATTTGTAACATTCAATAAAGATGCTTTTACCGCTTCTTCTGCAATATTATCAAAAAAAGGTCTTGCGCACTTAACTGCCCCATTTATCCTTTTTACTATTTGAGCTGCATCATCTTCATCTCTCTCAATATCTTGTACAAAAACACCTATACCGAATTTACGAAACTCAATTAAAAAAGCCCTCCCTTTATAATCAATCGGAAATGACCATGCAACTTTCTCAAATTGACCAAGATTTTCAAAATCTAATAATTCTGCAAATAAAAAATAGACTAAATAATATAGTGGCAAATCGTAACTTGCACGACTTCTTCTCGCACGTAATAAAAAGTCTTTAGTGGCAATAGTGTTTTTATCTACAGGTTTTATCGGTGACAATATCTGCAAAGCTTTAATCTTATATCTTTCTTTATCAAACATAATATATTTCTTTTTTTTATTCAGATTTGATATTTAAGCACATAAAGGAAGTAAATTTGACTGACTATTACAAATTTTAATTCAAACAATTTTAAACATATTGTCATCAGCAAGACACTTATGTAAAGAAAAGCACTTAGATTCTTAACAATATAAATTAATACCCTTTTAGAAACAGCAGATTATCCACAACCGACACCACAAATCTACAAAATTATAGAAAGTTTTAGCAAGTACGGTAATATATGACAATCAAGGAAGAAAGTATATAATATCCTTATTAATACATTATTAATCAATTGATTGCAGAGGTAACCCACGACTGAAACACCGTTATTTCAGTAGGTGTGATAAAGAGCAAACTGTTAGCCATACTAAAAAAATTCCAGATATTTTTTTTGAGAAATCAGCTTATTAGACTTTACTTTTTTACCAAACTACATATTTATATATACATTAAATAAATAAAGTATGGATAACAACTACAAAAGACAGTATCGACAACTGAATGATACAACCAAACAAAAGATTAGCCAAAGTCTAAGAGGTAGAACAAAATCAGCCACTCACACCCAAGCTATATCTAACGGACTGAAAAAGTATTGGGCAACAGTACCCAACCAACCTAATAATGAAAATAAGAATGAAGAACATGAATAAAATATACGGTTTAAATATAGATGCGTTGAGGCTCTGTTACGAAGTGACAGAACCCAACAATATCAATGTCATAAAAGACAAAGAGATTGGAGAAGAAATTGATTTTCTGTATTTCTACCTAAGACGAATAGAAGGAAAGCACTTCAAATTTGTTTATGAAATACGTTATAATGACATGGGAAAAGATAAATTGTTTGGAGAACTACGTTTAGGCATCAATGACAATCAAGAAGAAAGCAATACCCACCAAAACGGATATAAAAAAGCATGGATTAGTATTTCCAATCGTGTATTATACAGTAATGAGATATACTATTTAGATTTTATTGAAGACAACTTAGGCTTAGAATTACACAATATAACAACCCTAGACCTATGTCTTGATATGTCAAACGACATAGCCCGACTGATACGAAAACTTATCCGAAACCCACAAATAACAACGCTTCTGAACGGAAAAAGAATCACCAATCGTAAAGAAGACCGCCCCGAAATCACATATACTTTCAGTGGAAATATGGATAAAGATAAATACTTAACCGTCAACATTAAACAGAAAAAAGCTATAAAAGATAAGAGCAAAGGTAGCACCCTTATAGCATATAATAAGGGTGCTGAAATAACCAATAGTTCGGATAAAACATACATAAATAACCACTATAACAATCCTGCAAAACTGCACCGTTTAGAAGTTCATCTCAACAATGAAGAAATCAAAGATTATATAGCGAAAACCAGGTATGAATTATCATTTTATTCTTTAGCTGATGAAAAATTCCTAGCAAAACTTTTTGGTTACACTTTAAACAGCCTTATCAGATTTGAAAAAGACGGAAAAGCAATAGATTGGACAGACCTCTTATCAGAAGGGTATAACAACCACCCCTGCCAACGGCAGTTTTCTAGGGTAACTAATTCAAATACAGAGAAAAGCCTCTTTAAAAAACGTAGTTCAAAAAAACAATATAGCGAAAATTAAACATTAACTTCGGATATGCGGAGTGCGGAATCAGAAATAGCAATTACTATATTTCACTCCGCACCTCCGCACTTCCGCATATAATCTATCAATATTGGTTATTTTTACGTAAACATAAGTTCCAAAAAGCCCCATTATCATTATACAGTTCATCAAAACGAGATGGGGACATTCCATCACAAACAAGGCAATCATTCTTCTTATATGAAGGATTAGCAACACCATAATACGAGCAAATATATCCTTTAAAGTCCGAGAAATTCCTAATATTCTTATTGAACAAGGTGCATTTTTCTTTCAATATAAGACAAAGCGTAGCAATATCCAATTTAGAACATTCACCATTGGATATTTCAAACCTTTCATCAACTTTTTCAAGTATCTTTCTGACTTGTTCCCGATTATGTAAAGAAGGGCATAATTTTTCCAATAACTTTTCTTTATCCAATATTGTACTACTATTTTTCTTTTCATTCGCCAGCGGTTGAACGGCTTTATTTGAAAGACCTTCTTTTTCTGTTAAAGTCTGAGAAGAATCTTTAGATAAGATACTATCCACAGAAGCCTCTTTCTCGATTTCCATAATAGTATCATCATTAAGTAAAACAGCTTCATTCACAACTATTTTCTGATAACGAATCCCCGCTATTCTTTGGGCATAAAACAGAAATGACTGCAATGTTTTGGCTTTATCTTCTATGATTGGCTGTTCTTGATTTTCTATAATCAGCATATTGATATAGTTATATTTAATCTTATGCTGCATGTCATACAAAAAGTACTTAATTAGTGCAATCAGAATATCTTTATCACTTTCATCAATGGTATTATTCTTAGCGTACAACTTCTTTAAAAAAGATATTAACCTAATATCCAAGTTCTTAATAAATGAATTATCGCATATATATTGGCTAATTTCCTCCAATGAATGACTACTTATATACTCCTTATCTAAACTATTAAAGATTGCAAGAGTGATTTTTATTTGCTTTCTAAACAGTACATCCAATTGTTCAATATTATCATATAAAATTACATTTTCATTGCCAAGCATGGCTATAACACCATTTATCACGTTTTTGAGATACTGGGCATTCTGAATGTCATTATTCTTTTTACGCATCATTTCCAAGTGTCTTGACATACTTGAAAAGATTTCAGCTTCTTTTGTTATGCACTGATTGCAAAAAGTTAAAAGTGGCTCTATATCGCTATCCGCATATAGAACCACAGTCATATCTTTGAATAATTGAATATATTCTCTTTCTTCTTGTGATAGTATCATATCAACAGCATTTAAACTGCCGTAAAGATACAAATTTCATTGTAAGCCTACAAAATTGGCTTTCATGGATATTGGCTCATATTGATATAAAACGTTCAAAAAGACAGCTTATTAGCTAAAAGTGAATATTAGTTTTAACGCACTTCTTGCCAATTCACATAAAACACTCATAATCAATAATATAAATCCATTTCTAATATTCACTTCTATTCTTAGTGAATATTGTAACTATAAAATTAGTATTTAGGATATCTATATTTAAGCCATTTTCTAGCGTATTCCATTAATTATTATTTTCTTTGTACTTTATATATTTAATAATTAATAGACTATGGATTTGAAATATGTAAATTATGAGGATATAAAACATACTATCCCCAAAGTATTATATAAATATCGAACATGGAGTAATGAATATCACAAAACTATTCTAACAGAAAATAAAGTTTACTTATCTTCACCTAGAGATTTTGAGGATAACTTAGATTGCAATGTTCCCGAAGTATTTCCTTCAAGAGAAGAACTTTTTAGCTATTTTCTGTCTATTTCTAAAACAAAGAATATTCACTATACACCACAACAGCATCAATATTTTGCAAAACATTGGTCAGTAAATTCTCCACTAGCTAATCCTAAACAATTAGAAGAACTAGTAAAGGAATATAATGAGAAATTTAATGATGTATTTGGAGTATTAAGCACAACAGCGAATTCTAATCGAGAAGAAATGTGGGAAAAATACGCAGACAACCATAAAGGACTGTGTATTGGTTTTGATACAGATTTGCTTTCAAGCGTTGTGGGGGGTGGTGTTCCGTGTATATATGTAGACAAACTTCCTATTGTCGATTTTATTAGGGATAATAATGATGAGAAAATTATAAAAAAAATTGTATACAAAGAGTCGAAATGGGAGTTTGAAGAAGAATATCGATTAACAAAAATGTGGAGTACAAAAGTTTCTAATGACGTTAGAAATATAAAATTACCACAGAATACTATCGTTGAAGTTATTCTTGGAAAGAATATGACTGACGAGCATAAAAAAGAAATTAAAGAGATTTGTTCTACACATCATCCCAAAGCAAAACTTATAGAGAGATAATGGTTGTTTCTTACATTTTATATAATATTGAAGTATTATGATTTCAGAAAGCTATTATTGGAAAAGCGAATTGATAAAATACGCTACTTTTATAGAGAAAAGTCAATGTAACAAAAAAAGATGGACTAGCGTACAATATGGGAATCTAGAAAAAAATGTTATGATAGGATTTTATATCATTAGAAAATTAATAGAGTCTCATAAATTAACCAACAAAATAGCTTCAACTAATATTCGTGGAACAAAATTCAAACTAATAAAAGCTGGAATTCATCATTTTAACAATTACCATTTGGATGAATTTTATGACTTAGAAAATCCTTTAGATGCAACTTTTGCTCTTGATTTTTTAATAAATCAATTTATTCATAGTTTCATATTCTGCCCTATAATAGATGTCAAAAATGAGAAGCCAAGACGCAAATATATACTTATGGCTTTACTATTTACATCGGATTCCAAAAAAGATTATTTATATAAAATCGACATAAATGAAGTTATAAATCTATTCAAAGTGGTTGGAAATTGTAATGTGACTTCCATCCACTGGAAATATAACCCTAAGAAAAATCATTCTTCCATAGTAACAAGTGATGTTGTCCAAGAAATCCCAGAAACTATTTTAAAATTAATACAAGAAGACTAAAACAAGATGAAAGTATAAATTCACTTTCAAGATTTGCGAATATCATCTTATAAAAAAGCGGTGGAAAATACCACCGCTTAACATTGTTCACTTCTTCCTGAAAGTCGTACCATTATTACTAATTAAGGATATATTTTCTCTATCTATATCAAAATACACCTTTCTTTCACCTGACGAGACACACAGTCTGCCATTATCAGAAATATACCAACTGCCTAAAATATAAAACGTATCATACCCACCACCTTTTTTAAGAAAGGAACCATCTTCATTAGCTTTTAAAACAATAGCACAGTCTTGATTCATATAATTATCATGTCCAACCCAAGTACCAACTAACCAACTTAAATCATCTTTTTGCTTTTTAACGATTTTCGAATTGTCTACTTGCTCGGTTGCTATTTTGCTTCTATTACCACATTCTCCTATTATTAATATAAGAACAACAAAAAGAACGAACAATAATATATTCTTTTTCATATTATAATCTATCTTTTCATTATTTGTAAAGCTCTAACAGTATTATCCCTTCGTCTTTCATATTCGCGAGCCAAATCTTTGTCTCCTGATTGTTTGGCTATATTAAGAGCTTCATCGCAATTACGTGCAATAGTTTGTTTTAACAACTGAATTTTTAATATTTCATTTGCTGAAAGTGACGGAGATTCTTCTAAACGTGCAAGTTCATCAACAGCAGACCTTATTTCTTTTTCTTTTTGCAACAATCTATTCGTTAAATTATCATCTTCGCGATTACCATCAGAGGAAAAATATTCATCATCCATATTTCTTGTTATTTCATCATCAATGAAATATCCATCTTCTGAAATTCTATAGCCATTATCATACACTTGATGTTTATTTGTGATATCCATAGCTCTCCGAGGATTTAATTCCCCGTCAAGGCTTGTTATTATATAATCCTCTGTAACAATAACACTATAATAATTACAAGGTATTCTTTCTTCGCCATTAACGACACAACCATATTTATCATCTTGTCGTACAACAAAAATCCCAAACGGATACCCAGTTCTATTCAATTGTACATTGTCATATTGACAAGGAACTATATTATTACCGTTTTTATCAAATAGCCCTAATTTACCATTCTTTTCAACTTCAAAAAAGCCATGATATATTCCGTCTGAATAATCAATATTATCAAATTCTATTGGTATTAATGTAGTTCCCGTTTTCAAAACCACTCCCTTTTTCCCATCTAATTCCACTATAAAAAAATCATTATTCCCATCTTCTATCGTGTTCCGTATCATATCATAATATAGTGGCAATATTTCAGCTTTATCCGTGTCATAAATTCCATATTTACCATTACAACTTACTAAATCATATCTTTCAGAAGAAAGATTCGTTATCGCATTATTTATCGCAGAATATTCAAGTTCATCAGAATTACCCTTTAGAAATGTATCATTTCCTTCTCCATCTACATAACCGTATTTTCCATCCAATTTTACAACTGCTAATCCTTCTGAAAAATCAGTGGCTAATTCATATTTGCAAGGAACTACGATTTCTCCTTTAGTGTTTATAAATCCATACTTACCATTTTGCACAACTACAGCCAAATCATTTGAAAACATGCCAACGGCATCATATTGATAAGGAATAATCAAACGTCCCTTAGTGTTTATAAAACCATATTTACCATCCATACAAACCCGAGCCAAGCCATCTGTAAAACTTAACGCATTATCATATTGGCATGAAATAACCAAATCTCCTTTAGTGTTTACGAAACCGTATTTACCATTTTGGCATACTACAGCAAATCCTTCCGAGAATATAAAAGCATTATCATATTGGCATGAAATAACCACATTTCCTTTGGTATTCATAAAACCATATTTACCTTCTTGTATGATATGAATCAAGCCTTCTGAGTAGTTTAGATATGGGAAATCATATTGACTTGATAATACTAAATCTCCCTTCTTATCAATTAGTTCACATTTACCATTTTGTTTGACTATTGCCAAACCATCAGCAAAAGTACCTGCATCAGCATATTGACAAGCTATTACCCTATTCCCTTTGGTATCAATAAAACCATAATTGCCATCTGAAAAGATTTTAGCCAATCCTTCTGAAAAGCTGGCAATACCTGAATTATTAAAGGAAAACACCCCTGCTGAACGTTGACTATCAACTAATTCATATCCTCCATTCTGATTTAATATGACTAAACAATCTAATGTTTTCAGACTATAATCATATTGAAATGGAATTATCATTTCACCTATTTTATTAATAGCTCCATATTTGCCTTCTTGACAAACTATTGCAATACCATCTGAGAAAAATAGAGCATCTTCATATTGGCAAGGAATTACCATTTCTCCCTTTTTAGAGATAAATCCATATTTACCATTTTGACAGACTAGTGCTAACCCTTCTTTAAATGGATATACTTCTTCACAATTTTGAATGTTTTGTGAAATACCCTCAATATTCCCCTTTTCTATTTTTTTATTAGAATCACATCCAATAAAGAGTGTTACCAATAAGATTGATAATAGAAGATAAATACCATGTAAACATGTGGATTTTTCCATGATTTTGGAAAAGCATTTTATAAAAGCCATATCTGATTATTAAAAGGTTTCCCGTAGGCTCTAAAGGGAAGATTATAAAAAGAAGTGTGAGCCAACTTAACTTATTCCATTAGTAGGCTCTCGACTGCCCTGTGACGAATAAGAAAAAGCCGCTCACACCTTAGGCAGTATATGTTGTTGGAAACATATATAACACACCTAAGGAGAACGTTTTCCGTTATTCCTGCCACATGGTGAGTTGTCGAGATTCACTAATGCAGAATAGCTAAACGCTTCCTAAATTATGCAGTTGCAATTTGCAACGGTACAAAAATAGTAAAAGTTCAGCGAAAACGTTATTTGTGAACGGCTTATTTTAATGTAAAAGAACTATTTTCTAATCAAAAAGACAACATATCATAGGTTTCAAGTAATTCCTCCGTCCGCAATCCTAAATATCTACGTGTAGTCATTACATCAGCATGATTAAACAATTCTGACAATTTGATAAGAGCAAATTCTGAATTTTCTCCAGCAGCCTCAACAACTCTCCTTCCAAATGTTTTTCGCATTGAGTGAGTAGAAAAGTGTTCTATCTTCAATCCATATTTACTTTTTATTGATTTAAACAAAACATTGATTCTCTGCGTACTATATACCGTCCTTTTGCGACTAATGAAGCAACTTTCATTTTTATCCATTATCTTCAAAGCCGCATAGCAGTCTGCAATATGCTTCTGAAAGTTAGTATTCACTTTAATTTCCCTGCGTTTTCCCGTTTTCTTTTCGATAATAACAAAAGAGTGACTGTCTAGCAACATTGACCAAGTTAAAGTTAAAAGGTCTGATATACGCAACCCAAAGAAAGAGCCACAACCAATAAGCAAAGACAAACGGTATTCCTTGTCACGATATAACTTTCTAACCAATGAGAGCATTGTATCCCATTCAATATAATCCGAAGTAACATAACTATTTTTTAAGCTCATAATATTCTTTTTTAATTGAAATCTATTGTTTTTGAATCTAACACGAACCCATTTATTATTAAAGCATTGATAATCAACTTATATTCAAAAGTTATAATAATGAATACTTAATCCCCACAATAAAATCCATTACCACGATTATATCCCATTGCCCAGGAAACCGCATCAGCAGATAAACCTTCAAACTCATTCTTATGAACACTCTCATTTTTACGTGCATTATGCGCTGCCCAACTTGCTGCAATCATCGCATCGAGTTTTGCGGCTTTTTCTTCTCGTGTTTTAACAGCATCTCGTTCCCAACTCCAAGCAGCTTTTAAACACTCCGACCATGAACGCCCCCTACGTTGAAAGTCATTCTTGTAAAGCCTGTGAGCATCCTTCATCACCTGTTGTTTATTATATCGCTTCATCTTATTGTAGTGTTATTGATTTATTATTATACCGCAAATGTAGTGTTTTCAATAGACATAAACAAACAGGAGTGTATATTATTAGCATTACATTAACTTATTTTATGTACCGCCATCAATATACATTTTAAGAATAAACGTATATTTGCATATATAACAAGAATAAATAGGTATGGGACTACGAATCAAAGAAGTTATTAAAGAAAAAGGTATGACCGTCCAAACTTTAGCGGACAAGATGGGAATAAACCGTGTTGGATTAAGTAATCATATCAACGGTAATCCCTCTGTCGCAGTTCTCGAAAAAATTGCAGCAGCCCTAGAAGTACCAATTCAAGAACTTTTTGAAAAAAAACAAAAAGAGAATATCAACGGATATATAGAAATCGGAAATGAAATCTTCAAAATCACTTCATTCCAAGACATCAGAAACATAATCAATCGCTTTGATAGTGACAATTCATAAGTCAATCTATCATAATCCCCTCATTTTCCCCTACAAATCCCCCACAAAATCCCCTTTCAAAATATAACTCGCTAAGAAACAACAAAATACAAGTGAGGTATAAAAAAGTCCTATCCCCAATTCATCATATCACTATACCTTTGCAATGTCAAAAGGTACCAAAGACACTATGTATAACCATTAAAAAAAATTATGATTATGATGAATTTAAAAAATACTTTCAATGAAGATAGTTTTGAATACACCACAATGAATGATATTATAGCCGAAGGTATGAAGCAGCCAAAGCGAGAGCCACTATACAAAAACCTTTGGTACGAAAATGAACTATGTGTTTTATTTGGTGCAAGTAATTGTGGAAAGAGCATTTATGCAATGCAGATAGCCAAACATGTAGCTCAGAAACAACCAATTCTATATTTTGATTATGAATTGAATATTCAACAAATCTGTGATAGATATACAAACGAAGATGGCACAATCCCCTGCAAATTCCCTCAAAATATCTATCGCCCTAATCTTGATTTTGATATGGCTAAAAATTTCAAAGAACGCAGAGCCTACCTAAGAATGAGAATCGAAGAAGCGGTAACAAAAAAAGGAATCAAATTATTCATTATAGACAATATCACTTGTTTGCACCCCAATCTATCCAAAGCAAATGAAGCGGCTACCTTCATTCTCGAACTACGCACATTCATGAACAGCTTAGGAGCAAGTTTCTTGCTACTGGGACATTCACCCAAGAAAAAAGATAATTCTCCTATTACTTTAGACAATTTAGCAGGGTCTAAGAATGTTGGAAACTTCATTGACAGTTGTTTTTGCATAGGGCAAGCAAAAACAGACGGTGACGAAAAACGATACATAAAACAGTTAAAGAACAGAAGTAGCCAAATCATATTAAACGAAGAACACGTATTGGTTTGCTCTATTGAAAAAGGAGAAGATAACTTTCTATACTTCAATGAAGAAGGATATGCAAGAGAAAAAGATTTGATTAAAGGAACAGGTAATATTACCCCCGAAAAAGAAAAGGTATATCAACTCTACAAAGAGCATAAGAGTTATAGAAAGGTTGCCAAAATGACGGGCATCAGCGATAAGACCATAAAAAAATGGGTAGATGAATATGAAGAATATCATACAGAGCCAAAAGCCATCAACGAGCAAGCAAATGGAAGCAATGAGATAGAAAGTGCGGAAATGCGGAGTGCGGAGTAGTAAAATGCAAAATATTGCTAATAAACAATCTGACATTCACTTACTTTTTCTCTTTATTCTAATAATAATCAATTTTGTAATAAAGTACAATATGGATGCACAGCATTTAAACATAGATACAATCAGAGAAAACCGTAACTTCAAAGGAATAACCCAAGAAGACACCAAAGAATTAATTGATACACTATATGCTTTTTCAATTCTAAGCTATGAAGCATATACTAAAAAAGATACACAACATGGAGAATTTTGATTTAAAAGGTTTTGCCAAAGGCAAAAAGCAACAAAAAGAGCAAATAGGCGGTAATGCCATCATTTATACTCGTGTTAGTTCAAGCGAGCAAGTTGATGGGCAAAGCCTTGAAGTACAAATTGACAAATGCAGAAAGTATGCCAAAGTACGTTCATACACTGTCATTGGTGAATTTGGTGGCACGTATGAAAGTGCCAAAAGCGACAAAGAACGTAAGGAGTTTAACCGTATGCTTGCTTTCATCAAACAAAGTAATAAGAAAGGCAGCAGCCAACCCGTAAAAACAGTAATAGTGTTTAGTACCTCCCGTTTCAGCAGAACGGGAAGTACAACTATCATTGAAGAAGTTGAGGCTAGAGGAGCATACGTAGTATCTGCAACCTCCAACTATGACCCACGTACTCCAGTAGGAAAGTATCTGCAACTCATGGAACTTGCAAATGCAAGGTTTCAGAATGACGAAAAACGGGCAACTACCATTGAAAACAGTGTAAAAGCGTTATTAAAAGGAAGATGGATTGGAAAAGCCCCTAGAGGATATGACCAAAAAACAACCAAAAAGGAACAAATTATAACTATTAACGAAGAAGGCAAACTGATTCGGAAAGCATTTCTTTGGAAGGCAAACAACAAGTTATCCAATGAAGAAATTAGGCATAGACTGGCAGCAGAAGGTTTCCATATCTGTAAACAGAAGCTATCAGAACTATTCAAGAACCCTTTTTATTGTGGCTATATGGCACACAAATTCTTGCAGGGGGACATCATACTAGGAAATCACCCTCCATTGATACCAAAAGAAATCTTCTTGAAAGTAAATGGAGAGTTATCCAAAAATCATAGTGGGTACGAACAAAAGATAGACAAGGAATATGCCCCATTATTAGGTAGTATCAAGTGCCCATGTTGCGGAAAAAATCTATCTGCCAGCATATCAACCAAAATGCGAAAGAGATTCGGACGCACTGATATAGGCTATTACGTTTGCAGCCGAAAAGGATGCAAGTACAACAGTTCTACTAAAAAGGTACATGAAGCCTTTGAAGAAGAAGTAAACAGGTATGCCCTATCAGACAAAGTAAGTGAACTCTTAAAAATGCAACTTACCATCACATTTGAATATATGAATCAAGAAAACAGAGAACGAGCCAAATCTATCAAAGCGAACATCAAAGCTAAAGAAAAAGAGTTGGAACAAGTAGAAACAAATTATGCACTCTGTACCGATGCGAAAAAACAAAGCATTTGCGAAAAGGTTATGACGAAATTAGAGAAAGAAGTCAGAGATTTAAAGACCGAACTTTCAAAAGTGAACACAGAAATATTGAACCTCGATAAATTCATTGATTTTGCTTTTAAAATGCGCTCTAACTTATTTGAATTGTGGGAGTTGCAAGGATTAGAAGGAAGAAGAAGACTACAAAAACTCGTGTTTCCTGACGGATTTATTTACGACAAAAATAACGAGCATATTGAACCTAAAAGAGTGAACCAATTCTTTCTTCTAAAGTATTCATATCCAACAAGTAACGGAGATAAAAAGAAAGAGACGAACCGTGGAAAACACGATTCGTCCCTTAGAGTACTCGAAGCGGGACTTGAACCCGCACAGCCGCAATGGCCAAAGGATTTTAAGTCCTTCGTGTCTACCATTCCACCATTCGAGCATCCTTTCAAAGAGAGCGGAAAACGAGACTCGAACTCGCGACCCTAACCTTGGCAAGGTTATGCTCTACCAACTGAGCTATTTCCGCAGGTTTCCGGAGAACGGGTGCAAAGATAAACAGTTTCCCCGTTACAGCCAAACTTTTTACCGGAAAAAAGTTAACTAAGTAGCGCATACGATGTTAACTGAACTGTTATTAATCAGTTAACATCCTAAACAGAGGAAGTTAACATCGTACACCGCAGGAAGTTAATTTACTATGATTACCGATCGAGCAATGCTTTTTCAGCCTGCTCCATTGTTTCAAAATTAAAGCCATCCACGACTTTCTGCATCAAAGCGGAAATTTCATCATTACACAAATTACCAATACTGCCTTCGTGCGTATGGTGCACCTCCTTGCTATGGGAGAAATTGCCGGCTTCAATATCCAAGCCTACTTTCTTGTACGCATCACGGAAAGGCATACCTTCACGTGCCAAACGGTTTACCTCTTCTACACTAAAGATGAGCAGGTATTTATCGTCGTCAAGAATATGTTCATTCACCTTAATTTCATTCATAATATAAGTTGTCATCCGCAAGCAGTCTTTCAACTCTTGGAAAGCAGGCAAGAAGACTTCCTTTATAATCTGCAAATCGCGGAAATAACCGGAAGGCAGGTTATTGGCTATCATCATTATCTGTTGAGGCAATGATTGCAGTTTATTGCATTTGGCGCGTGTCAGTTCAAACACGTCCGGGTTCTTCTTATGCGGCATGATACTCGAACCAGTAGTACAATCATCCGGCAACTTCACAAATCCGAAGTTCTGGCTATTGAACATACAGGCATCAAATGCAAGTTTGGAAATTGTTCCCGCAATGCTTGCCAAAGCAAAAGCTACATTACGCTCCATCTTGCCGCGACCCATCTGGGCATATACCACATTATAATTCAGCGAATCAAAACCCAGCAATCGGGTAGTCATAGTACGGTTCAACGGAAAAGATGAGCCATACCCGGCTGCAGACCCCAACGGGTTACGGTTGCACATCTTGAAAGCTGCCTGCAAGAACAGCATATCATCCACCAGACTCTCGGCATATGCACCAAACCACAGTCCGAAAGACGATGGCATCGCTATCTGCAAGTGGGTATATCCCGGCATCAATACATTTTTATAACGCTCGCTCTGCATAACAAGCACATGGAAAAGCTGTTCCACCGCTTCGGCTATTTCCTTTATCTCCGTACGAGTAAAAAGTTTCAAGTCCAATAATACCTGGTCATTACGTGAACGTCCGCTATGAATTTTCTTTCCTACATCTCCCAGTTTGCGAGTCAACATCAGTTCTACCTGGGAGTGTACATCTTCTACGCCCTCTTCTATCACAAACTCCCCTTTCTCGGCCGCCTCATAGATATTCTTCAGTTCTGCAAGCAGCAGAGACAGTTCTTCTCTTGTCAGCAGGCCGATGCTTTCCAGCATCGTGATATGTGCCATGGAACCCAACACATCATGCTTTGCCAGATAAAGATCCATCTCACGGTCGCGTCCTACCGTAAAACGTTCTATATCCTTATTCACCTGAACGGATTTTTCCCAAAGTTTCTGAGCCATAATAAAATAGTGATTAGTAATTAATGAGATACACCATTAATAATTAATGATTGCCAAAGTCTCCGCCATTTTCTCCAACCCCTCCTGCAAGGGTTTCTGCACCATCGTTTTCATAAACGGATTTAACTCCATTCCGATTGTGAGTTTCATTTTACATTCCGTTTCCGTAACGGGTACAATCTGTATCCACAGATTGAACGGCAGAGGTGAGGTTGTTGTTGCAAACTTGATACACTTACAAGGTTCTTTCTCCACAATCTGCAATACGATTTTCCCAACCGGCGGTACTTCTATCGACAGTGTTTCCGCATCAAAACTCAAATTCTTCACCTTGTCCTGCGGCAAACGATCCTTTACCTTATCTAAATTGCTAAGGTCTGAAAGTTTCTCATAAACAGCATTTTGCGAAGCAGGTATCACCTTCACCGCACTCTCAAATTTAGTCATAATCCAATGGTCTTTAAAAGACAAAAAGAACTATCCGGACAGTATCTATCCGAATGGCTCTTTCGTCATAATCTATCATTATATAAAATAATTCTTATTTTCCGGCTTCCCAATGCGCAGGGTCTTTACGCCACTCATTCAATGTAGCTACATCTTCCTCCTCAATGTATCCGGTGCGAAGGGCAACTTCCATAACAGCTTCATAATTAGTCAATGTCACCAAAGGAACTTTAGCCTCTTTGAATGCCTTTTCTGCAATGGGGAATCCATAAGTGTAAGCGGCAACCATACCGATTACTTCGCATCCGTCACGACGGATAGCTTCAACGGCTTTCAAGCTGCTTCCACCGGTAGAGATCAAGTCTTCCACCACTACCACTTTCATGCCCGGACGAAGTTCACCTTCTATCAAGTTCTCCAAACCGTGGTCTTTCGGAGTAGAGCGTACATATACAAACGGCAGATTCAATGCATCAGCCACCAATGCTCCCTGAGGAATAGCTCCCGTAGCAACACCGGCTATCGCATCAACCTGACCGAAACGTTCCAGAATCAGACGCGTAATTTCCAGCTTTACGAAATTACGGAGAGAAGGATATGAAAGAGTCTTACGGTTATCACAGTAAAACGGAGATTTCCATCCTGATGCCCAAGTAAACGGGTTAGCGGGTTGTAGTTTAATCGCTTTAATCTTCAGCAACTTCTCTGCAAACAATCTTTCTAAAGTTTTCATAGCTAAACTAACTATTATGATAAATATGCTGCAAAAATACAGAAAGCTAACGAGAATAAAAAAAAGAATACGGATATTTTTTACTCCAAATCGTCATTTTCATCAGAAAGCGTAATGCAATGACGAATATCTTTCATTTCGAATCCCCGGCTCAATGCAAAACGCACTAATTTGTTATTCAGCTCAAATTCATTCTCCGCATGAACACTCTTACGTTTCGCCGCCAACAAATCATTCAAAACGGCCAGATATTCATCTTTATCAATCTCATTCAAATACTGAGAGAAAACCCGTTGAGGGATTTTCTTTAACAGAAGCGCCTGACCTATCTTTATTTTTCCCCATTTGGCAAAGCGGTACTTATCATGGATAAAGGCACGGCAAAAGCGCTCTTCGTCAATGTATTTCTCCTGCTCCAAACGATGGATTATACGGTCTATGGCATCATAAGGAATACCCCAGCGCTGCATTTTCTCCGTGACTTCCGCCCGGCAATGCTCTGCTGTGGAACAATAAGCCGCCAAACGGCCTAAAGCATCTGTTTCTGTAATTTCTATCATCGTTCTGCGATTACAATTCTATCATTTCCGGAAATATCTTTTAGAACCCTCAGGCCGGCATACCCCTGTTCACGAAGCATGGCCGCCGTAGCTTCTCCGTAAGCCCGGTTGATTTCAAAATAGAGACGGCCGCCGGGCACAAGCATCGTCTTGCCCGATTCTGCAATCCGACGATAAAAAAGCAACGGATCATTATCCGGAACAAACAATGCCGAAAAAGGTTCCCAATCCAACACATTGCGTTCCATAGCCTGTTTCTCCGATTCCGTGACATATGGCGGATTACTGACAATCACGTCATAATGTTCCTTGCCATCCGGTGCATAAGTCAATATATTTTGCCGGAGAAAACGGACATTCCCCCCAAGCATATCATTATTCCGCCGGGCAATAGTCAAAGCTTCATCCGAAATATCCCATGCTTCCACTTCCGCATCCGGAAACGCTTTGGAAAGAGAAACGGCAATACACCCGCTTCCCGTCCCAATATCAAGAATGCGTGCGTCGGACGGGACTTCCTTTAGCATTACCTCCACTAACTCCTCCGTTTCAGGCCGGGGAATCAGTACGCCGGGAGCTACATGATAAGTGCGCTCCAAAAAGCGGGCGGTACCTTGTATATATTGTATCGGCTCAAAATTATGCAAACGGGTAAGAATGCTATCTAAATTCTGCATCTCTTTTGGGGATAAAATTATATCTTTGCCCAAATAATAATCAACCGCGGTCTGTCCCAGCATTTCACAACAGACGATGCGGGATAAGTTGGCAGCTTCTTGTGCAGAGTAACTCTCCTGCAAAGCACGGCGAATATGAGATACAGAGATATTCATAACATTCGGCATTTCGAGCTGCAAAAATAGTGGAAGTTTAAGAGTAATACAAAGTATGGAAGAAGAAAAATATATGCGCCGCTGCATTCAACTGGCACAAAACGGTTTATGCAACACAGCTCCCAATCCGATGGTAGGCGCGGTAATCGTATGTGATGGGAAAATTATCGGCGAAGGGTATCATATACGTTGTGGCGAAGCACATGCCGAAGTCAATGCCATCCGCTCCGTAAAAGACTCTTCTTTGCTGAAACGCTCCACAATCTACGTCAGTCTGGAACCTTGCTCCCATTATGGCAAGACACCGCCTTGCGCCGACCTTATCATAGAAAAACAAATTCCCCGCATTGTCATCGGTTGCCAAGACCCCTTTGCCAAAGTAGCCGGACGTGGCATTCAAAAGCTGAAAGACGCAGGGCGGGAAGTTATTGTAGGAGTTTTGGAAGAGGAGTGCAGAAATTTAATCCGGCGTTTTATCACATTCCACTCCCTGCACCGCCCGTACATCACACTGAAATGGGCTGAATCCGCCGATAAATACATCGACAAGCATCGGGAAAGCGGAAAGCCGGTCATCCTATCTGGCCCGTTGACTTCCATGCTTGTACACAAAAAGCGGGCAGAGTACAGCGCAATTATGGTAGGTACACGCACTGCCAAACTGGACAACCCCAGCCTGACCGTACGCAACTGGCAGGGGCGGCCTCCTGTGCGAATAGTTTTGGACAGACAACAGCTGCTCTCTCCTGAGTTACATCTGTTTGACGGCGATGTCCGTACGCTTGTTTTTACAGAAAAGCCACATCCGGCACGCCCCAATGTAGAATACATCCCTATCGACTATCAACAGAACATACTGCCACAAATCACGGGCTACTTGTATGCACAAGGATTACAATCGCTTTTAGTAGAAGGCGGCAGCATCTTATTACAATCTTTCATTGATGCAGAGTTATGGGATGAAGCATTTATCGAAGAAAGTCCCGCGATGTTGTTTTCCGGTGTCCCGGCACCCGAAATGAGCCACGAAACGCCTTATGTCTGCGAGCGGCATTTCGGGCGAAGTTTTCGGCATTACACCGCTGCAAGATTAGGCTAACAGCCTTATTCAAGGGCATTTTAATCGAGAAAAACAGCCATATTATCTATAATTTTATATAAAACTTGCCGATAAAGCTGTTTATAGAAAAAAATGTTCCTATTTTTGCAACTTGTAAATAAACACTATCTTTTAAAATGAGAATAAAGTTTTTAGCAATAATCGCGAGTTTCATTTTTGTATCAATCGCAATAAGTTCGTGCCTTGACTCTGATGACAATACAATAGAACTCAGTTCTGACGCAACGGTACACGCTTTTGGCATTGACACAATATATGGCAAGTACTATAAATTCACGATAGACCAACTAAAGAGGGAAATTTATAACCAAGATTCATTGCCTGTCGGCTCTGATACAATCCTTGACCGTATATTAATTGATACTTTTCTTGTAAGCGGCTGGATTACTGCGGGAATCGACGATACAATATTTGTCAATACCGACTCGGTAGATTTGACCGGAGCAATCAATAGTAATGAGGGGATGAATTTTAAAGTACATGCGCCGGATGGTGTTAACGTGAATAAATATACCCTTAAAATTAGAATGCACAAACAAGATCCGGACTCTTTGGTTTGGAATCTTATGGAACCGGCTCTTCCTGCAGTTCCTTCTGCGCAAGGACAAAAAGCCGTACTTTTCAATAACGATTTATGGGTATTCACACAAAGCAAAGCTTATAAGACCTCTACAAAACCGGGCGAATACGGTTGGCAGGAAACCGAAGCCTATATTGACTTCCCAGCCAATGCCGAATTATCGACACTCGTCAGCTTTAAATACCAAGAGTCGTCTACAGCCGAAAACGCCAAGGAGCGGCTCTATATCGTGACGGAAGACAATAATGTCTATACTTCCGGCGATGGGGTTCAATGGGCAGCAACCGCTTGGAACGGAATAAGCAATATCCGCAGCGTAATACCAAGCTTCACCAATACGCTTACCATCATCACTACCGAAAACAAAATTTATTCCGCCGAATGGGATTATAACGACAACGAATGGAACATTGCAGGAGGAACGGATACCTACACAGGCTTCCCTGCCGAACACATATACTTCACCAACTTTAAGAATAACAACCAAGAACGGGTAATGGTAGTAGGCGCTCCCAACAGCGAACTAAAGCAAACCATTCCGTGGGTGTCCGAAAACGGCAATTATTGGGTTGAGTTTGACAACACGTCGTATGAAGCTTTCTGCCCGGCGTTAAAGAATCCCGTTGTGACATACTATGGTGAAAAGTATTACATCTTCGGCAGTAAAGAAGACAACAAACTCAATGTTATCTACTCTTCACCGGACGGCATATCATGGCGTCAGACAAAAAGCAAATTCTTATTAAGCAAAGACATAACAGGCATAAACGCTCCCTACTCTATTGTTGTGAACACTCCTTATATATGGGTAATATTCGGTGGCGACGGAAAAGCCAATGAGGTTTGGCGCGGACATCAAAATAAGCTGTTGTTTGCAATACAATAGAACCGTTTCCTATATAATAAGGTATAAGAGAAGAAAAAAAGACAAGAGATGTAAGTATAAGTAAAGATGCTAAATACAGAAAAACTTGATTTAAGCCGAATTCCACAACACGTGGCAATTATCATGGACGGCAACGGACGTTGGGCTAAGCTGCGCGGACAAGAACGCAGTTACGGTCATCAAGCCGGTGCCGAGACTGTGCACATCATTGCAGAAGAAGCGTCTAATTTAGGCATCAAATATCTGACTTTATATACGTTCTCCACCGAAAACTGGAACCGTCCTTCCAATGAAGTCGCCGCATTAATGGCACTCCTTTTCGACTCTATCGAAGAAGAAACATTCATGAAGAACAACATCAGTTTCCGGATTATCGGGGACTTAGCCAAGTTACCCGCCAACGTACGGGAGCGCTTGGAAACCTGCGTAGCACATACTGCCAACAATACGGGCATGGCTTTGGTGCTGGCTATAAGCTACTCATCCCGTTGGGAGATAACGGAAGCCGCCCGCCGGATTGCGACTTTAGTGCAAAAAGGCGAACTAAATCCCGAAGAGATTGACAGCTGCCTGTTGTCCCGGCATCTTGCTACCAACTTTATGCCCGACCCGGATTTATTGATTCGTACGGGCGGTGAAATCCGTCTAAGCAATTACCTACTGTGGCAATGTGCTTATTCGGAACTTTATTTTTGCGACACCTATTGGCCCGACTTTCGTGAAGAGGAACTTCACAAAGCCATATATGACTACCAGCAGCGTGAGCGCAGGTTCGGAAAAACCAGTGAACAAATCAGCTGACCGGACAGACACAAATAGTAAATAGTAAATTGTAAAATAGTAAATAAAAAGATGTACTATCGTATTTTCTCCATACTCGTAACGTTTATCTGCCTCTTTAGCTGTGTACTGACCAGCGCGGCACAGGACACAAGCAACACCGATGAAGCCGAAAAACCGGTTATTCTTTATTCGGGAACGCCCAAAAAGTATGAAATTGCAGATATAAAAGTGGTAGGAGCCAAGAATTATGAAGATTATGTAATCATCGGTTTATCCGGATTATCAAAAGGCCAGACAATTACCGTACCCGGTGATGAAATAACGCAAGCTTGTAAACGTTACTGGCGTCACGGCCTGTTCTCCGACGTACAAGTTACTGCAGACAAGATTGAAGGCGATAAGATTTGGCTTACAATCCATCTGACAATGCGCCCCCGCGTTTCCGATATCCGCTATCATGGCGTAAAGAAGTCAGAGCGTGAGGACTTGGAGGCCAGAGTAGGTTTGATAAAAGGCAATCAGGTTACTCCCAACTTGATAGACCGCGCCAAAACCCTGATTAAACGTTACTTTGACGACAAAGGTTTCAAGAATGCCGATGTCATCATTACCCAGAAAGACGACCCCAACAATGCCAATCAAGTTTTGGTTGACATCAATATCGACAAAAAGGAGAAAGTAAAAGTACACAAGATTACCATTACCGGTAACCAAGCCATCACCACCAAGAAACTTAAACGTGTGATGAAGAAGACGAACGAAAAAGGCAAGCTCCTCAACCTTTTCCGTACCAAGAAATTCGTAGAAGAGAACTATGAAGCCGACAAGCAACTGATTATCGACAAATATAATGAATTGGGTTATCGTGATGCTATCATTGTAACGGACAGCATCAAGCCTTATGACGAACGTACGGTAGATATCTCAATGGAAATTGAAGAAGGCCAAAAGTACTACTTGCGTAATGTGACGTGGGTTGGTAACACTCTCTATCCTTCCGAACAGTTGAACTTCCTGCTACGTATGAAGAAAGGTGACGTTTACAATCAGAAGTTATTGGAAGAACGTACCAGCACAGATGAAGACGCAATCGGTAACCTCTATTACAACAACGGTTACCTGTTCTACTCACTTGACCCCGTGGAAGTAAACATCGTAGGTGACTCTATTGACTTGGAGATGCGCATTTTCGAGGGTCGCCAGGCTACTATCAACAAGATTAGCATCAATGGTAACGACCGCCTGTATGAAAATGTAGTCCGTCGCGAGTTGCGTACCCGTCCGGGACAATTGTTCAGCCGTGAAGACCTGATGCGTTCCATGCGTGAAATCCAGCAAATGGGACACTTCGACCCTGAACAAATCCAACCGGATATCCAGCCGAAACCGGAAGACGGTACGGTAGACATCGGTTATGACCTCATCTCCAAAGCAAATGACCAAGTTGAGTTCTCCGCCGGTTGGGGGCAGACAGGTATCATCGGTAAGCTGAGTTTGAAATTCACCAACTTCTCCGTTGCCAACCTCCTGCATCCGGGCGAAAACTATCGCGGTATCCTGCCGCAAGGTGACGGACAGACATTGACAATCAGCGGACAGACCAATGCCAAATATTACCAATCATACAGTGTGTCATTCTACGACCCGTGGTTTGGGGGCAAGCGTCCGAATGCATTCTCCGTATCTGCATTCTACTCCCGCCAGACGGACATCAGTAGCCGTTACTATAACGACGCATACATGAATAGCTACTACAACAGCTATTACAGCGGTATGTACGGTTATGGTATGTACAACTACGGTAACTACAACAATTACGAAAACTATTACGACCCTGACAAGTCCATCCAAATGTGGGGATTGGCAGTAATGTTCGGTAAACGTCTGAAATGGCCGGATGACTACTTCCAGTTCACGGCAGAGTTGTCCTATCAGCGCTATATCCTGAGCGACTGGCAGTATTTCCCCGTTACCAACGGTAAATGTAACAACTTGAGTATAAACCTGACTTTGTCACGTAGCTCTATCGACAATCCTATCTATCCGCGTCAAGGCTCCGAGTTCTCACTGTCGGCACAGTTGACACCGCCCTACTCTTTATTTGACGGCACAGACTACAGCAAGTACAGTACCAGCAACCAAGACGACATGAACAAAATGCATAAATGGATAGAGTACCACAAGTGGAAATTCAAATCCAAAGTATACATCCCGTTGATGGACCCCATAACCGTAAAACGTACTCCGGTATTAATGGGACGCGTAGAGTTCGGTTTGTTAGGGCACTATAACAAGTACAAGAAATCTCCGTTTGAAACCTTTGACGTGGGTGGTGACGGTATGACAGGATATTCCAGCTATGCAACCGAAAGCGTTGCCCTGCGCGGATATGAAAACAGTTCTCTTACTCCTTATGGATATGAAGGCTATGCATACGCACGCCTCGGCCTGGAATTAAGATATCCGCTGATGCTGGAAACAAGTACCAGTATTTATGCGTTAACTTTCGTTGAAGCCGGTAACGCTTGGCAAGATGTTAACAAGTTCAACCCGTTTGATTTGAAACGTTCTGCCGGTGTCGGTGTCCGCATCTTCCTTCCGATGATTGGTATGATGGGTATTGACTGGGCTTACGGTTTCGACAAAGTATTCGGAAGAAGTGACTACGGCGGCAGCCAGTTCCACTTCATCTTAGGACAAGAGTTCTAATTTGTTTAACTAAAACCAGAACGTTATGAGAAAGAGTTTATTAATCATGTTTCTGCTGTTTGCCGCAGGTATGACAGCCAATGCACAGAAGTTTGCCCTGATTGACATGGAATATATCTTAAAAAATATCCCGGCTTACCAGAGTGCAACCGATGAACTGAACCAAGCCTCTCAACAATGGCAAAGCGAAGTTGAAAAGCTGGGCAAGGAAGCCAAGAGTTTGTACGACAGCTACCAATCGTCCGTTAAAACCCTTTCCGAAGCACAAAAGTCCAAGAAAGAAGAAGAGATAGTCGCCAAAGAAAAGTCCGCGGCAGAATTACGCCGTAAATACTTCGGTCCGGAAGGCGAACTTTTCAAAAAGCGTGAAGCACTGATGCAACCCATCCAAGATGAAATCTACGAAGCCGTAAAGGAAATTTCCACACAGAAAGGTTATGCAGCAGTAGTAGACCGGGCATCTGCATCAAGCATTATCTTTGCTTCTCCAAGCATCGATATAAGTAATGAAGTGCTCACAAAATTAGGATATTCAAATTAATTTCATACATTTGCACCCTATACAACGAATAATCATTCAAATAAATAATAAACATTATGCTTAAAAAAATCGCACTGCTCGTAGTTATGTTTGCCCTCCCTCTGGGAGCCATGGCGCAAACTAAATTCGCTCACATGAACTCTCAAGAAGTCATTGTCACCATGCCGGAATACACAAAAGCTCAGGCCGACTTGGATGCTATGTCTAAAGAGTATCAAACAGAAATGCAACGCACTCAGGAAGAGTTCAATAAGAAGTATCAAGAATTCTTAGCACAAGCTGACTCACTGCCGAAAAACATCGCAGAAAGACGTCAGAAAGAATTGCAGGACATGGCACAACGCCAAGAGCAATTCCAACAGGAAGCTTACCAATCCATGCAAAAAGCACAGCAAGATGCCATGACTCCTATCTATAAGAAGCTGGACGAAGCTATTCAAGCTGTAGGTAAAGCTGAAGGTGTTGTATATATCTTCGACCTGGCCCGTACTCCGATACCTTATGTAGGTGCACAAAGTGTAGATGTAACAGCTAAAGTCAAGACACAACTCGGCATCAAATAATAGCAAGAGCCGATAGATAATAGAAATTTCGGGCACGAATTACACGAGGTTATACGGATATCCACTTTTTCATCCGTAATATTCGTGTAATTCGTGTTTTTTTATCATGATGCAGTCCTATGAAACAAAAACTACCATCCACTCCCGGTCCCATCGGTGTATTCGATTCCGGATACGGCGGACTTACCATCTTGAGTAAGATACGGGAAGCCCTACCTGAATACGATTATATCTATCTGGGCGACAACGCCCGTGCGCCTTACGGAACACGTTCGTTTGAAATTGTCTATGAATTCACATTACAGGCGGTCACCAAGCTGTTTGAGATGGGCTGCCACCTTGTAATCCTTGCCTGTAACACGGCATCCGCCAAAGCACTGCGCAGCATACAGATAAACGACCTGCCACACCTTGACCCGGCACGCCGCGTACTGGGTGTCATCCGCCCTACCGTAGAATGTATCGGCAATATCACCCGCAGCCGCCACGTGGGAGTGCTTGCCACAGGAGGCACCATCAAGTCCGACTCCTATCCGCTGGAAATCCGCAAGCTCTTTCCCGACATCAAAGTAAGCGGAGAAGCCTGCCCTCTATGGGTGTCACTTGTAGAGAACAACGAAGCGCAAGGCGATGGAACAGATTACTTCATTCGTAAATACATAAACGAACTCCTTGCCAAAGACCCTGAGATAGATACCGCCATATTGGGCTGTACACACTATCCGATACTGCTGCCTAAGATTCAACAATATATGCCCGCCGGTATCACCATAGTGGCACAAGGAAAATTAGTGGCGGACAGTTTGAAAGAGTATCTCCACCGCCATCCCGAAATAGATGCCAAGTGTACCCAAAGCGGTAAATGCACCTACTACACCACAGAAGCGGAAGAAAAATTCATCGAATCGGCATCCATCTTCCTGAACGAAGCGGTAACGGTACAGCGTATTGAGTTATAGGCACAAATTGCCGGAGTTTAAACAATAAATCAAAAAAACTTGTTATATTTGTAGAACAGGAACTCTAAATTCATACCGCTATGAAAGAAGAAGATAAAAGCAAACTCATCGAAGTGTTTCAAGGATCACTTTGGGAAGCACAACTTGTAAAAAGTTTGCTGGAGAACAACGACATCGAATCAACCTTGAAAGACGGGATGGTAGTAAATATCGTCTTGCCCGAAACGGCAGTGGATATAGCTGTCCTCGTCAATGAAGCCAACTACGAGGCCGCCATGGAGGTTGTCCGCGAATACGAAAAGAATAAAGACGGAGATTAAAACCCTCCCGAAACGGGAAATTCACAAATATGGAACAACAACTAACGAGAATTGCTGTCAAAATAGGCAGCAATGTATTGACACGCCATGACGGCACATTGGACGTGACCCGTATGTCCGCCCTCGTAGACCAAGTAGCCGAACTGCACAAAGCAGGCGTAGAAATCATCCTCGTTTCTTCCGGAGCCGTTGCATCAGGACGAAGCGAGATACACCCCGCCAAGAAACTGGACAGTGTAGACCAGCGCCAGCTATTCTCCGCTGTGGGGCAAGCCAAGCTTATCAACCGCTATTACGAACTATTCCGCGAGCATGGCATCCCCGTGGGGCAAGTACTCACCATGAAAGAGAACTTCGCCACCCGCCGCCACTACCTCAACCAGAAGAACTGCATGACCGTGATGCTGGAAAACGGAGTAATCCCCATTGTCAACGAGAACGACACCATTTCAGTCAGCGAACTGATGTTTACCGACAATGACGAACTTTCCGGGCTGATAGCCTCCATGATGGACGCACAGGCCCTGATTATCCTCAGCAACATCGACGGCATCTACAACGGCCCCCCCTCCGACCCTGCATCAGAAGTCATTCGTGAAATAGAGCACGGCAAGGATTTGTCTTCTTACATACAGACTTCCAAATCCAGCTTCGGACGCGGCGGAATGCTCACCAAGACCAACATCGCCCGTAAAGTAGCCGATGAAGGAATCACTGTTATCATAGCCAACGGCAAATGTGACAACATCCTTGTCAATATCCTGAGGAATGAAGAACTAAGAATGAAGAATGAAGAATCTTCATCCGATATGACAGCGCAGCCCAATTCTTCATTCTTAATTCTTAATTCTTCATTGAAATACACCCGCTTCATCCCCGCCCCCCAGCCCGTATCCAGCGTAAAAAAATGGATAGCCCACAGCGAAGGATTCGCCAAAGGAGAGTTGCACATCAACGATTGCGCCACAAAAGTACTTGCCTCGGACAAGGCAGTCAGTATCCTCCCCATAGGCATCACCGAGGTACGGGGTGAATTCGAGAAAGACGACATTATACGCATCATTGACTTCGAAGGAAACCCGATAGGTGTAGGCAAAGCCAATTGCAACTCGGAACAAGCGCGCGAAGCTATGGGAAAACATGGTAAAAAACCCGTAGTGCACTACGATTATCTTTATATAGAGTAAGCCCGATTAATGCCAATAATAATCACTACATTTGCGAAATAATCAATTAACGGAACCACAAAATGGATTTACAGAAGACTTTTTCCGCTGTACAGGACGCCAGCCGCAAGCTACTGGCGCTGAACGACGAAAAGATTAACCAAATATTGCTGGCTGTTGCAGATGCAGCTGAAGAAAAGACAGACTTCATTCTTGCCGAAAACCGGAAAGACTTGCAACGTATGGACATTTCCAATCCGAAGTACGACCGCTTGAAGCTCACCACCGACCGTCTGAAAGGCATCGCAGACGACATCCGTAAAGTCGCCGAACTCCCCTCACCCGTGGGACGCATACAAAAACAAGATGTAATGCCCAACGGACTGAAAATAAAACGTGTGAGCGTACCTTTCGGAGTAATCGGCATCATCTACGAAGCACGCCCCAACGTCAGTTTTGATGTGTTTTCACTCTGCTTCAAGAGTGGCAATGCCTGCATACTGAAAGGCGGAAGTGACGCGGACTATTCCAACCGTGCCATCATCAGCGTAATACATGATGTACTGAAACTGTTTGAAGTAGACCTGCACATCGTGGAACTGCTTCCTGCCGACCGTGAAGCCACCGCACAATTACTGCATGCCAACGGCTATGTAGACCTGATTATCCCGCGCGGCAGCAGCAGTCTCATCAACTTTGTCCGACAGAATGCCACCATTCCGGTGATAGAAACCGGTGCAGGCATATGCCATACATTCTTCGACCGTTATGGAGACGTAGAAAAAGGAGCCGCCATAATCAACAATGCCAAAACACGCCGTGTCAGTGTGTGCAACGCTTTGGACTGCCTGCTTGTAGACGGCAACCGCACAAAAGACCTGCCCGCACTCTGCGCACCGCTGCAGAAAAGCAACGTTACTATCTACGCAGATACATCCGCATACACCTCTTTGCAGGGCCACTATCCCGCCGAACTGCTGAAGGAAGCTGCGGAAGAAGATTTCGGTACGGAATTCTTGGACTATAAGATAGCTGTGAAAGTTGTGGACAGTATAACCGATGCCATGGCGCACATACAACGATACGGTTCCAAACACAGTGAATGTATCGTAACCGAAGATAAAGAACACGCCGAATGGTTCTGCCGCGAAGTGGATGCGGCCTGCGTCTATGTCAACGCCCCCACTTCCTTTACGGACGGGGCACAGTTCGGACTGGGTGCGGAAATTGGTATCAGCACCCAGAAGCTGCATGCACGCGGTCCTATGGCTTTAGAGGAAATCACCACGTACAAGTGGATTGTCGAAGGAGAAGGACAGGTAAGAAAATAATCACTAATCACTAAAAAAAGTATGAAGAACTTTACATGCGTGCAGGACATCGGTGACCTGAAGACTGCACTGGACGAGGCATTCGAAATCAAAAAAGACCGTTTCAAATATGTGGAGCTGGGACGTAACAAGACACTGATGATGATATTCTTCAACTCAAGTCTGCGTACCCGCCTCAGCACTCAAAAAGCCGCCCTCAATCTGGGCATGAACGTCATTGTACTGGACATTAATCAGGGAGCATGGAAACTGGAAACTGAACGCGGTGTCATCATGGACGGTGACAAACCGGAACATTTGCTGGAGGCCATCCCCGTAATGGGATGCTATTGCGATGTAATCGGTGTACGTTCCTTTGCCCGTTTTGAAGACCGTGAATATGATTACAATGAAGTAATACTGAACCAGTTTATTAAATATTCCGGTCGTCCGGTATTCTCAATGGAAGCCGCTACGCGCCACCCGCTACAAAGCTTTGCAGACCTTATCACGATTGAAGAATACAAGAAAACAGCACGTCCCAAAGTCGTTATGACGTGGGCGCCGCATCCGCGTCCGTTGCCACAGGCTGTTCCCAACTCTTTTGCCGAATGGATGAATGCAACAGACTATGATTTCGTCATTACCCATCCCGAAGGCTATGAACTCGATTCTAAGTTTGTAGGTAATGCCCGCGTAGAGTACGACCAGATGAAAGCCTTTGAAGGCGCAGACTTCATATATGCCAAGAACTGGGCCACCTACACCGGCGACAACTACGGGCAAATACTGAGCAAAGACCGGGAATGGACCGTAGGCGACCGCCAAATGGCTGTAACCAACAATGCCTATTTCATGCACTGCCTGCCGGTACGCCGCAACATGATTGTAACAGATGACGTCATTGAAAGTCCGCAGTCTATCGTGATACCGGAAGCTGCCAACCGTGAGATTTCTGCAACAGTCGTATTGAAACGACTGATAGAAAACTTATAAACAACACTTCACAACTATATACTTTCGAGCAAGTAGCTTTTATACACAAATACTTGACACACTAAAGTATATAGTTGTGATAATTATTTCTCCGTTTCCTTCCCGGCTTCTTTCCAACCGTTGAAGCCTTTATCAAGCTCATAAACCGTATATCCTTTCCGGCTCAGGATATCTGCGGCTTTCTTGCTGCGTTTTCCGCTCCGGCAATAAAGAGCTACCGGTTTGTCCCTCTGAAGCGTCGAATCGGCAATGGCAGCAAACTGTTCGTCCAAGACATTGACATTGATACTGCCCGGAATATGTTCTTCCGAATATTCGGCAACCGTACGTACATCCAACCGTTGAATTTCAGGGTCGGCTATCAATATTGCAAATTCATCGGTTGAAATTGATTTGAAGTCTCCCCCTTTTTGCTGGCAGGAAACAAACGCGGAGAAAAGCAAGCAAATACCTGCAAAGAATGCTTTCATTAATTTACTCATTTTAGTCAGAATTGAATATGTACCAAAGTTATAACTTTTTCGTTTTTGCGGCACTATATATATCTAGAAATATCAAAGAGACTTTACTGTACAACAAAAGAGAGGATGCAATAAGCAGCATCCTCTCTTCTTTTGTTACCTCTGCCACAGAGGCTCACTAACCATTATTATAAACAAATGCACACAATCAGAATTGGAACATCAAACGAGCTTGAAGCACGTGGAAATTCTTATCGTACTGGAATTTATCACGGTCAAGACGATTGTATGTGTAACTCAACATTACCTGAGCAAACTTGTTGAAAGAGTAGTTTACGCCCAAAGTAGCCGAATGCATATTACCGCCGCCGATGCTTAATGATGTTGCAGGATAGTCTGCCAATATACCGTTAGGATAGTATTGGTCACGTCCGGGAACATACTTTTCACCATCAACGAGGTCATTCAGACCTGTATAGCTATAACGGGCAACTACTTCAAGTGCTCTGCCGTTCAAGCCTTTCAACAAACCGTCCGAATTGCTGTATTGATACGGATCGCCGAAGATTTTGTAACCTGCCTCAATATAAGCGCCATGGAAAGAGTTTTCGCCAAGCGGGTTACCCTTCTGCCATGATTCAAGCGTTCCCCAAGAATCGATAGATCCCAAATTGGCCTCAAACAAAGCCTGATCATCGCGGTCTTTAGTAACATGCTTGTACATATACTCACCGCGAGTAAAGAAGTTATCTGTTTTGTACAAGAACTCAGCGCCAACATCAAACACATTTTTCGCCCATGGCAATTTAGCAGACAAGAAGTCTTGAGTAGGGTCTACATAAGTCTCCAAGGAAGAACCAATATTCAACTCTGTTTTCAACACATTATTTTCTACTGTACCGGTAGCAATATTAGCATAACGGAAAGCGGCTCCTACATGGAATGTCCTGTCTTCATTATTGATAGGACGCCATAACCAACGGCCACCGAATGACATTCCTTGATAACCTGACGGCTGGTCATTGTACTTATTTTCGGCAAACACACCTTGATTAGCAAAGAAATGATCATTGTAGAAAATATAACTCAAACCGAGTTCGCGAGAGGGTGAGAAAGCATTGGCTGCAGCCGAACGGGAAATAAAGTGCAAACTTCCACGGCTGGTATTGTTTGCCATTGATGCCGGATTATTGTAGTAACCGGCTTTGAAGCGATGGGTACCTTTTGCACCTTCCAGCGAGTATTGCAGGAATATGTTCTTCTGTGAGAATTTACCTTTAGAGAAGTCAAAATCTGCATAGAAATACCAATCTTCATAACTCATTGAAGTACGAATACGGGCATCAGTGATGGCAGCTCCCGATTTAACAGGAGTAAAATCAGAGTGATAGTATGCACCGTCCATCATAAAACGTGCACCAATCGTAAAGTTCAAATTTTCCTTGGCGTTGCTAACATTAACAACCGGCTTATTATCAAAGTCCTGAGCTTGGACTACCGATCCTGACAGTGACAATGCAGCCAATACCGGCATTAAAATATACTTTTTCATATAATATAATCTGTATTAGTGTTAATAAATTAATTAGTAACCAAGTCTTTCAAGCGTTTTAACTGCATCAGGAACTTCCTGAGGTGCCGGAGCCTTACGTAGACCATTGTCAATTAAGTACTTCAGACTCATTTCTGAGCGGTTAGTAAACAAACCGTCACCATAAATACCATGTAGCACTTCATCATATTGTACAGTATTTCCCCAGTTGTATTGACCGAAGTATTTTCCCATTTGCGCATAAGAGTCGAATGAGTACGGATGATTGAGCATACCGGATTTCTTAATAAGATAAGCCTGCCATGGAGCATTCATTTCCGGATAATTATTAGGAGCACCTGCAATACAAGGACCAATGATATGAGCCTTATATTCCAAACCGAGATTAATGAAAGAGGCATAACCCTGAGGAGTGTCATACTTCAAGTCGGTAGCCCCATTGCCTTCCCACAACAAGAAACACATAGGAATTTTACCCTTGAATTCTTCTGCAGTACGACGAAGACTTTCAAGAGAGAATGTTTGAAGGATAACTTTACCGTTAGTGTTACCTACATTTACTTTATTATTCTTGTAGAAAGGTTCTCCGTCACAAGGTTTAGTGATAATGTTCCAGCCAAGTTCATCAAGTTTATCATAAACACGTTTCTCAAAATCCGAAGGATTCAGCCAAGACTCCTTGAACTCAATGTAAACACCCGGACGATGACCGGTATCCTGCGGGTCGTCCACATACTCGAATTTATATGTCAGGCAATCACGAGGTTTATCAGGATTCCATGTACCGGTAACAGTATATACGCGTTCACCGTTACTATCACGTTTCAACATTTTACCTTCAGCGTAACGAATCTGGTCTTCCAGAGCTGATACATACTGATGTTGTTCTGAAAACTCCTCACGAGCTTGTTCAATACTTGTTTCGTTGAACCAACTACCGGCATCAAGCGCCAGTAATTCTTCGTACATATAGGACATTGCATAGTAAGGACGGAAACTGGCTTTATCAGCCGCAACAAGCTTCTCAGCATCTGCCTCACTCACTCCATGACGCATATAGAAAGCCTTACGAGTAGCCGGTACTAACTCACTATATACATTCTCAATATTAGTGGTACGTTTCAAGTTATCATCGTGATTGGCAAGGATAACACCATCCTTTGTACATTGCAAATCCGATTCCAGATAGTCTACACCCATTTCGCGTGCCCAACGCCATGCAGATTCTGTTTCTTCCGGAGCCCAGAAGGTAGAACCGCGATGCGCCATTACGGCATAATCGGGTACATAGTCGCGCACTTTCGCCATTTCTGGAGAGATTGTGTTTACTTCAACACGTGTTGCATCATTATTCACATCTGTAAAATCTTGGTCTTCACAGGAAGTGAAAGCTACTAATGCCATACCTAACAAGGTTGCACTTAATTTGATTGGATTCTTCAACATAGTTTAATTTTTAAGGTAAATACTGGTTTAAAATCATTCTATATTATCTTAAAAAGATTATTTTTTATTTCTTTCTGCAAGTAATGCCTTTTCGTCTTTATAAGTGAAAGACATCAGCAAGATGGACAAGGCGCACGCTATAAGCAACAGTATGAAAGTCCAGTCCCAACCTGCCATCTCAGCTACATAACCGAGAACCACGTTGGCAAGGATAGCTGTCCCGAAGAAATATCCGAAGAAACCGGTAAGTCCGGCAGCCGTACCTGCGGCATTCTTGGGAGCAAGGTCAAGCGCTTGGACACCAATCAGCATTACCGGTCCATAGATAAAGAAACCGATAGCTATCAGAGACAAGGTTACAACAACATAATTATCGGAATATTGCCAATAGAGGAAAATGAACAGTGCAACAATAGCCATAAAGATGATAGTGGTCATTGCACGTCCGCCCTTAAAAACTTTATCACTGAGCCAGCCGCAAACCAATGTTCCGGGTATTGCCGCAAACTCATAAGCAAAGTATGCCCAACCGGCTTGCTTGATGTCATATCCCTGCGCTTCCTTCAGGAAAGTAGGAGCCCAGTCCAGACATCCGTAACGTACCATGTACACAAATGCGTTGGCAATAGCGATGTACCAAAGCATCTTATTATTGAACACATGCTTAAAGAAAATTTCTTTTGCCGTAAGCACTTCTTCCTGCTTTTCACTATAATTCTTAGGATAGTCATTACGGTATTTCTCAATAGTGGGAAGACCGCAGGATTGTGGAGTATCGCGAATCAGGCAATATGCCACCAATGCCACAAGGATAGCCACTGCTGCCGGAAACACATACGTACCGATAAGGAAGTAACGGGATGCATCAGCGCCATAGAACCAAGAGCCGAACCACAGTGCACCATAAACAGCCATCGGACCTACCAATGCACCGCCCACATTATGGGCACAGTTCCAGATGGACATCATTGTGCCGCGCTCGGTCACAGAGAACCAGTGGGTCATGACACGTCCGCAAGGAGGCCAACCCATACCGTTAAACCAACCCACAAGGAAGTTCAGGGCAGCCATTACGATGATAGCCAATGATTTCTGTTCCGGACCGAAGAACTGTACCGGCACAATCATAAACATCATGGAAACAGCAGCCAAAACTAAACCCAATGGAAGGAACACGCGTGCATTACTACGGTCGGACACACTTCCCATTAAGAACTTGGACAGAGCATAAGCCACAGCGTTCATAGAAAGGACGATACTTAACTCTCCTTTTTCAAAGCCAAACTGGGCAAGCTCCGGAATAGCCATTGAGAAGTTCTTACGCACGATATAAAAACCTGCGTAACCGATAAAGATACCTAAGAAAACTTGCCAACGATAACTCTTATACGTAGAGTCAATCTTCTCTGCCGGCAGTTCCTGCCTATGGGCAGGTGGTGCTAAAAAATTCCACATAGTACTAAGATTTTAAGAGTAATATTATTTGTTACTATTTAACTTCCCGGTTGCCTCCAAGTCCAACGCTTCTGCAAGTACCGATATAGGATGTTTTACCTTTGCCGAAGTGGACATTTCAATCTGCCATTTACAAGTTTCGCAATCTGTAGCGACAAAGTCGGCCGCCACTTCTTCAATCTGACGGAACAATGAAGCGCCTATTCCCTGTGATGTTTCGTAATTTTCCTTTTTAAAACCGTACGTACCTGCAATTCCGCAACATTGAGAGTTAAGTACGGTGAGATTCACGTTAGGAATACTGCGCAACAAAGCGATGGAATAATATGCCCAACCCAGCTTCTCCATATGACAAGGTGTGTGATAGGCTATCTTCATCTTCACATCGTCACGGAACTTCAGTTTCACATTTCCCTCTTCAAGCAAACGGAATATGAAACGGGTAGCCAATTCTATACTGTCACGTACATCCGCATTATCAATCCCAAGCAGATGAGGATATTCATCACGCATGGTAAAGATACAAGTAGACGAGGCTCCGATAACCGGACGCTTGTCCGCAAAAATCGACTTACGGACAGAGCGAAGGTTTTCTTCAGCCTGTTTGCGCGCTTGGTTTATCAAGCCGTTAGAAATCAAAGCCACTCCGCAGCACTTCTCTTTTTCAAGCAAATGTACCCCGTAGCCTATCGCATTAAGTACACTCACCATATCCTTACCCAACTGAGGGAAGTTATAATTGATGTAACAGCCATGGAAGAAACTTACATGCTTCTTGTAGTTCTCCTGCGAAACCATTGCATTCTTTTTGAACCAACTCTCAAACGTTTGGGAAGAATATTTCGGAAAAACACGATGGTGATCTATTTTCAGCACTCCGTCCATTACCATTTTCACCGGTTTCAAAGACAGCGTAGTGTTCACTACAGGAGCCAAAGCAGATGCCATAGTACCTACAAAATCCGTATTGGCAAGCATAATATCACGCAATGCCGGTTTCTTCTTGCTATATTTGATACGTGCCAGTTGGATAATGTCACCAATCTTCACATTCGACGGACAAGCCACCTCACAACGTTTGCAATTCAAACAATACTTCAGCGCCTCATCAAAGTATTCACCTCTTTTCAGACGAAGGCGTTCCTCGTCCGGACCTGCCTGTTTAGGACCGGGATATTTAGGATTCACCGGAATAACCGGACAATATACTGTACAAACCGTACACTTGATACATTGCTCAAAATTATTCTCGCTTATATTATTCTGCTGCATATTCATGACATCATCCATTTATTAAGTTATCCGCTACATATAATGCCGTAAGCATAGAAATACCTGCGCCACAACCTTCATGTATTGTATTGGAACCGCCTAGAACCGATCCAACAGCATACAGATTCTGTTGTATTTCACTCTTAATCTTCACCTGCAACTTGTCATTGGTAGCTACACCGAATGTCATATAGTTCTGTTTATTGAAGAAAGATTTGTCATACCAACCGTCACGCCCGGGAGTAAAATCAACATCACTGCCGAAAACCGGCTCAACAACACTGTCCTGTTGCGCCACCAAACCATTGCTGAAATAGCTGCCCGAAGCGAGGATAAAGTTTTCCGCCACAAAAGAAATATCTCCATGATTGACAGAGTACACAGCCTGCACTTTGTTATCTTTGAAGTCGGCTTTCACCACTGTATCACCCAACATATAGACACCTCCCAATTCTTCAAAAGAACGGCGGAGCTGTTGCTGCGCACGGATGCCGGGAACAGACGGCGGCATCGTAGGAATCAGCCATACCGGAATATCCAATGCCCCCTTCAACTTCCTTACCGGTTCTGCAGACGACAATCCGAACACAGCCGGCAAAACAACGATATCGAAACCGGATATTTGCCCGGTCAGTTCCTTAATCAGGGCCTCAAGAGTCTTTTCGTTATCCAATACTCTGGCAATATTAGTAGAGCGCATCTCCGTCGGACTAATCCGCAACCTTTCCAGTTCAGGGAGGTTGACAGAAGAAATCCGGCACTCGGTGCCATACTTCTCAAAGCTGTCGGCCACAAATTTTGTATTGAAATCAAGGAATCCCGCCATATTGACTATCAGGATTTTCTTGCCGACCATGTCACTTGCCGATGAAAGCGGTGTAAAATCAGAGAAGGTAAGCCAAGTAGGCTTCAACGTACCCATCGGGGTTATGCGCAGATGGTTATGTGCAGCATCACCATTCACTTCAATAGCACAATCCGCGAACAGTTGTTTTGCTTCACCTGCGTAATAAGCGAACTTACTGCCTAACTTTGCATAAGGATGGTTCATGTTGATCTTTTCAACAGCAGCCACAGGATTATCCACCTTTGTCCCGTCGGAAAGTTCATTAAGCAAATCGAATGAACCGGAAGAAAAATGCAATGCACTTTGTCCGGTGGAAACGATAGCGCATTTCATACCGTTCTTCTGCAAACGGATTCCGCACGTCAAACCGGCAAGTCCCCCACCTATTATTAAAGTATCAAATTTCATCTCTATTCATTTTATTCCATTCCACAAACTCCACTATATATCCACTGGGTATATTCGCTTTCGCGCAATGCCTCACCCCATGCCACGGGATACAGTCCCTTCCAGCGTTCATTCAGGAACGAAGCCAAATCAGCCTTTGCCTTTTGCGAACAGTTATGCGCCTCACCAAGTAATCCTGCCGCACGGCAAGCACAGAGTTCTCCCTGGCATGTACCCATACCTACACGCGTACGGCGTCGCAAGTCTATCAGATTATGCACATCCAGCTCATTCACCGCATAGTTCACTTCACCCACCGTTACATCTTCACACTCACACACCAAACTGTTGTCATACTTGCTTTCCGATGCAATCTTGGCAGCCATCTCACCATGACGTCCTACCGAAGACCGCTTGGGATGCTCCGTCACCACTTGCTTGCCATTGCCCTGTCCCTCTTCCAGACGCGAACCGGGAAGAGGCTCGTTCATTGTAGTACAAGGTTTGTCTATACCAAGTTTCTTGCACGCCAAATCTGTAGCCCATTCCGCCATCAGCCGGTAAGTCATTAACTTTCCACCGGTGATAGTAACAAAACCCGCCACACCATCACGCACCTCATGGTCCAGCAACACGATACCCCGGCTAATGTTACGGCCGGAAGGGTCGTTATCTGCCGCCACCAGCGGACGAACGCCGGCATATGCACGCAAGATACGGGTTGTAGCCAGAGCGGGAGCCAACTTCTCACCTTCCGACAACAACAAATCAACCTCTTCCGATGTAACCCGTACATCATCCACTTCATCAAAGCCCACACGGCTTGACGTTGTTCCAATCAGACAGATTGTATCTCCGGGAACAAGAATATCCGCATTGGCAGGCTTGCGACAACGGTTAAGCACAACATTGTTGATTCGATGCCCAAAAATCAACAATGAGCCTTTTGCTGGGAACATATCCACCCTTACGCCTGCTTTTGCAGCAATGCCATGTCCCCAAATACCTCCCGCATTAATAGTCAGAGGTGCGTAATAATTATGTTCGGTTTTTGTTTTATGATCGAATACAGTAACTCCAACAACATTTCCCTGATCTTGAATCAGCGCCGTCACCTCATGGTAAACCAGCACTTTCGCTCCATGAGCCTTAGCATCAATAACATTAGCCAGAGTCAGCCTGAAAGGGTCTATCGAACCGTCAGGAACTTTCACCGCACCTGTTATTAAAGGATTTACAGAAGGTTCTATCAACCTTGCTTCCGCCGGGTCAATCACTTCTGCATTGATGCCCGCAGCTCGGCACGATTCTACAAATAAGTTTTGATACGAAAGGTCATCTTCCGGAAGGGAAATAAACAAACCACCGTTTTCTTCTACGCAATGGCGCGCTATCTTTCGAAGAATCATATTCTCTTTGATACATTCGGCAGCCGATTCTCTATCAGTCACCGCATAACGGGCTCCGCTATGAAGCAATCCATGGTTTCGTCCGGTGGCGCCGGCAGCAAAATCAAAACGTTCTACAAGTAAAACACGCATACCACGCAAAGAACAATCCCTTGCTGTACCTGCTCCGGTCGCACCTCCACCAACAATAATGATGTCAAATTCGTTAATTCCGTCATTAAGTACCATGTTTCTATAATATTAGTTAACGCCGTTAGTTTTAAAATGTATATCAAGTAACATCTACACTTTCTTACCAAAACAGCTTAGGTTTCATTTCGCAACAAATATAAGTTCTATTTTTATAATAGCGAAACATTTTCCTTATTTTTTCACTGAAAAGCAGAAAAAAAAATGTAAACGGGAAGTTTTGCATGGAAAAAGCCCTTAGAATGCTTACGTTTCACAAGGGGATGCTTTCGGCAGATTGTTTTACCATTTCTTAGCATTTAGAGTTTTTCTATGCTATTTTTTTCAAGTATATTAGCGCATTAAATACAATTTCCAAGCTTATTATGACAAAAGAAGAGAGACAGTCCATCATCTTAGAGTTACTGATGCAACACAATTCTATGTTAGTAACAGATTTAGCTACGCATCTCAACGTTTCGTCAGTTACGATACGAAAGGATTTAACCGATCTCGAAAGAGAAAAGAAACTGTATCGTAATCACGGCAAAGCAATCTTGATAGATCCCTATATCGACAATCGGAATGTCAGCGAGAAAGAGAAGCTATATGTCGAAGAAAAACGCATCATAGGGATGAAAGCCGCCAGCCTCATCACCCCTAAAGATTCTATATTAATAGCATCGGGCACTACTATGCACGCATTGGCTCGCTGCATAGTTCCGGTAGATGAGCTAACGGTTATCACCGCCTCCATGGAAGTCTCTAATATTCTGGCGTGCGAGAAAAACATATATATCATTCAGCTTGGAGGAGTGTTGCGGCACAGCAGTCTCTCTGTGGTAGGGAAATACGCAGAAAACATTCTGGCGGACTTTTCATGCAGCAAGTTATTCATTGGCGTAGACGGTATTGACCTTGATTTCGGCATCACCACCACCAACATGATGGAAGCGAGCCTCAACCGCGTTATGATGCAGACGGCGCAAAAAACAATCGTACTGGCGGACTCTTCCAAATTCGGACGGCGCGGTTTCAGCAAAATTGCCGATATGGAAGACATCGACCATATTATCACCGACTCCCGGATACCTCCTTCCACAGCTTTACGTATCGAAGAAATGGGTATCGAACTTACCATTGCCGATGCAGTCCATCACAACAATATCTAAGCAAAAAAGAACAGGTGCCATAAGATTTTTATGACACCTGTTTTGCATATTATATATTATAATGTATAAAATCAATCCTCCTCCACATGAAGTCCCGTTGCATCCAAAATATAAGTTTTAAAACAGTCGGAGTAAGTATAAATCCTAAAACAGACATCCACACCCCGCACACCTTCAGTCATATATTGTTTTAAAGGAACAGACAAATAAGCGCGTTTACCATAATCCAGTACGGTACCGGTCACATCGTGATACAAAGTCAGCCGCACTTTGGCACGCCCGCTACTTTCATCCACAGACCCCCCCTCCTCCACAAAGTGAAACAGATGCTTTCCTTGTTGCTTCACCTTCACAATAACATTCAGAAAATCATGCCCCAACCAAACACTTTGCATTTCCGAAGGTTCTGTTTTCACACCCTCCTTAAATTCATCGGCAGCCAGAGGAACCGGAGATATTGTCTGTAATAAAGCATACAATTTTACATCCGCAACTTCGTTGTCAGTCACCATCGTTTCATAATTGGCTACCACTCGGATGGCAGTATCCGCATTCACCTGCTGCAAGCCCGACAGATTCTCAACAATCCGGAAAGCCTCGCCCCCATCAGCCAAAGCCGACTCCAGCCGCCCTTCCGCATTGGAAAACACAGTCAGAAAATCCTGCTTCACGGAAGGATAATGATAGTCATCGTCACCGCAAGACGACAACAGGCAAGACATAACGACTACAAACAGTCCACGGCAGTACTTCTTCATACTCACTTGCTCCACACAATTATGATTCCTCACTACTGCAAACCGGCAAAGTCTATTTGGTTGCAGCCAGATAGTTTGTCAACGGATTGGCGTACATCAGCAACAACTTCTCGCGCAAGAAATCCACGTCCTTGTTAGGAATGGCAACACGCTCCAGCTGACCGTCAATATAACTCGTAAAACGTTTCTTGTCCTCTGCCGTATAGTGCTCTACAAACTCTTCCTCATTGTATAACAGGTCATGAGCCACATAGTTATTGGCAAAAATACGATAGTTGGCATGAATACGCTTGTCAATCAAAGCGGATATAGCTACGAACAACTCAGGTTTAGGCAATGTCCTATCTAATTCGCCCAAATCTTCATTAATACAAGATGCCATACGGAAGCATACACGGCCTTTATATCCCAAAAGTCCGGTCTGCATATTCAGCAGATCATCATCCGTAGTTTTCTTAAAGTCAGGTATATCACGTTTCAACTGGAACTCCTGCGCTTTCAGATAGTCGCAAGGGTCATACTCGTACGAAATGGAAAGCGGAACGATATTCAATTCCTGAAGATTGCTAATGATATCTCCGTCTCCACCCATTGCCAGCATCTTCAGAACGCTGTCCTGCGTAATGTCATTGGAGTCTTTGGCGCGTCCCTCACGTTGGGCAATCCAAATGGATTGCTTCTTTTCCGCAATGGTGTAATGCATATAGCGCGACATACGAATGGACGACTCCAACATCTGGCGCATGGTAAGCGCACGCTGTACGGTGAAACATTTATTGATACGGACCAATTTCTTAATCCAAGGGTAAATCAACAGATTGTCACCGATAGCGATTTCCACAGTATCCAGCCCCTGTTCCACCAGAAGAACAGACAAGAAACCGGAGTCGAGAATAATATCCCTGTGATTGGAAACATAGGTATAGGCAGACTGTTTGTTCAACACAGCCATACTTTCCAGTATCAGTCCGTCTGTAGTATCTTTGGCCAATTTATGCAAGATGCCGTAGCAAAGGTTTTCCTGGAACTCCTGCTTGGTCTTGCTTGCACGCATCTTCTGCGCGATAGCCTCAAAAGGAACACCCGGCATAACGGCGCAAGCCACTTGTTGGAATGCCGGGTCAGCAATTAATTCCTCAAAAATCTGAGGTAGTTCTTCGTCATGATAAGGGCGGATTTCTTCAAATTCCATGATATGCAATTTTAAATTTTAAACAATAAGCATTTGGTTTCAAGACTAATAAACGGGCATCTAATAGTCGGTTGATACCTAATAGTTAATATCTAAAATTGGTTTTCTATTATATCTGTCATTACATCTTTAATATCCAAGTTCGCTGCGCGTACCTGCTGCGGAATGAAACTGGTAGCAGTCATACCCGGCGTGGTATTTACCTCCAGCAGATTTATCTTCTCTCCTTCGGTGATGATATAATCCACGCGGATAATTCCGGAGGCACCGAGGATGTCATAAATGGCGGAAGTAAGTTTTTGCACACGATCACGCACTCCGTCGGAGATACGCGCCGGAGTTATTTCATCCGACTCGCCGTCATACTTGGCTTTATAGTCAAAATATTCATTATGCGACACAACTTCCGTAATAGGAAATACCACTGACTTTTCTTTGGTTTTGTAACATCCGCAGGTAATTTCCGTACCTTCCATGAAAGCCTCCACCAGTACTTCCCGGGCTTCTTCAAATGCTTTCATAATGGCAGGTTGTATCTGTTCCTTCGTCTTGACCTTTGTCACACCGAAACTGGAACCGCCCAGGCTGGGCTTGATAAAGCAGGGCAAGCCAATCTTTTCAATCACATCTTCATTGGAAACAGACTGTCCTTGGCGAAGCAACAGAGAATCGGCAATACGCACACCGAATGTTTTCAGATATTGGTTGCAGGCGAACTTATCATAAGTCAGCGCAGCCGCAAGCACTCCGCAACAGGAATAAGGAATATGGAGCATATCGAAATACCCCTGCAAACGTCCGTCCTCCCCCGGAGTTCCGTGAATGGTGATATATGCGAAGTCAAACACCACCTTCCCGCCATTCAGCCTGAAACTGAAATCATTACGGTCCACCGGAGCTTTCGTTCCGTCAGGAAGCTGCACGTGCCAATCCAGCCCATGCATCTCTACAATATATAATGTGTATCTCTCCTTGTCGATGAAGGAGTAGATTCCTTGTGCACTGCGCAGGGAAACCTCAAACTCAGAAGTATCACCTCCGCATACAATAGCAATTGTGCGTTTCATTCTAAATCTCTATTACTAATATAGCCTCTCCACCTGTCAATCAGCCGACTCATATCGTCCGGTAGCTCCGAGGTGAAGTACATCTCTTTTCCGGTTACGGGATGTACGAACCCCAGCGTCATGGCGTGCAGCGCCTGCCGCGGACAAGTATCAAAGCAATTGTTTACAAACTGTTTGTATTTGGTAAAATGAGTTCCTTTCAGAATCTCATGGCCTCCATAGCGCTCATCATTAAAGAGGATATGCCCGATGTGCTTCATGTGCACACGGATTTGGTGGGTACGGCCCGTTTCGAGAACACATTCCACAAGCGTCACATAACCCAGACGTTCCAGTACCCGATAATGAGTAACGGCATACTTGCCCTGGTCATCGGGAAGAACGGTCATTTGCATACGGTCTTTAGGATTACGGCCCACGTTACCGACAATTGTACCTTCGTCTTGTTCTACATTTCCCCAGACGAGGGCGCGGTAACGGCGTTTGGTAGTCTTATTGAAAAATTGAAGACCGAGATTGGTCTTGGCGTCCGGTGTCTTGGCAATCACCAGCAAGCCGGATGTATCTTTGTCGATACGGTGCACAAGCCCCACATGAGGGTCGTTGGCATCATAATCGGGAATATCTTTCATATGCCAGGCGATGGCATTGACAAGCGTGCCGTGATAGTTCCCGTGTCCGGGGTGCACCACCAGCCCTGCCGGTTTGTTGACAACCATCAGGTACTTGTCTTCATACACGATATCAAGGGGAATATCTTCGGGGATAACCTCATTTTCATAGCGGGGGCGGTCCATCATGACCGTTATCACATCCAGAGGCTTCACTTTGTAGCTGCTTTTGACCGGCTTGTCATTGGCCATTACAAATCCGGCATCGGCAGCCTTCTGTATACGGTTACGCGAGGCATTGGTCAGACGATCAAACAGATATTTGTCCACACGCATCATTTCCTGCCCTTTGTCCACCACCACGCGGAAGTGTTCATAAAGCTGCGACTCATCACCAACGGGTTCTATATCGTCCAGTACATCATTCTCTATGTCGTCCGGTAACTCTTCGATCATCGTTTGTCCTTTTTAATAATTAAAGACACCTTCATTCCCGTACACCTACACTCCATATCAAAACCAAGACTCATCAGCCGCAGAATTTTCGGAACTGACAGGCTCCTGAGTCTCCGTTCCTTCATTCACTGACAAAGAATCGCCTTCCAGCAGTTCTTTGCTGCCATTACCCGCCATCAAGGTCAGCGTTGCGCCCATAGGTACTTTTTCACCGATGGCAAGCATACGTCCCTGATACTTCACGCCGTACACCCAGTCCTTTTCGCCCGCCACATATTCAATATCATTCAATTTAAAGCCGGAAGCCAAGATACGCGCTTCCGCCTGACGCAGCGAACTGTTATCCGCCACATCGGGAACTACTTGCAAAGGTATATTAATGGCATTGATTGTCAGATAAATGATACGGCCTTCCTTCACTTTTTGTCCGGCAGCCGGGTTATAGTCCAAGATACAGCCCGCGGGTTTGTCTTTGACATACGCAGAATCGGAAACAACACAGGCAAGTCCCCTGTTTCCAAACACCGTTCCGGCCTCGCCCACGGTCATGCCTTTCACATCAGGTACTACCACAGCCTCGCCGTGGTGAGTATATATATCTATTCCTTTTAATGTTCCGAACAGCAACAACGCCACCACAACAATCATTGCCATGATGTTTATCCAAAAGTATTTGTTCTGCCGAAAAGAAAAAAATTCCTTTATAGTCATAATCACTACAATTTGGGGACAAAGATAATGTAATTTAGGCGCATTGCAATGATGTTTTCTTGAAAGTTTCACAAAAGAAAAGCCGCAAAACACTGTCACCAGTACTTTGCGGCTTTCTTTTTTCTATTAATCAAGGAATGACTTATGCTTTCACTCCGTTGTATTCGTCAGAAACAGTCAGTTTCTTTCTGCCTTTGGCACGACGTGCGGCTAATACTCTACGACCATTAGCTGTAGCCATTCTCTCACGGAATCCGTGTTTGTTTTTTCTCTTTCTGTTAGAAGGTTGAAATGTTCTTTTCATTACTGTATCTTGTTTTATGTTATTATTCTACGTAATCGGGCTGCAAAAATAGAGACTTTTTCTAAAATAACCAAGAGATAACTCATTTTATCTCAAAACTTTTTGTGTTTTTTACCGATTTCCATTACTTTTGCACTCGCAAATCAAGGGAAACATCTTAATAACATAATAATAATAAAGACTATAAAGATTATGATTAATGCCCAAGACATTAAAATCGGAACTTGCATCCGCATGGACGGCAAGCTGTATTTCTGCATTGACTTCCTGCATGTAAAACCGGGAAAAGGTAATACTTTCATGCGTACCAAGCTGAAAGATGTAGTCAACGGCTATGTTCTTGAACGTCGCTTCAACATCGGTGAAAAACTGGAAGACGTACGCGTAGAACGTCGTCCTCACCAATACCTCTATCACGATGGTGACAACTACCAGTTTATGAACCAGGAAACTTTCGACCAAATTCCTATCGCACACGACTTGATTAACGGCGTGGACTTCCTGTTGGAAGGAATGGTTGTGGACGTAGTATCCGACGCTTCTACCGAAACAGTTCTGTACGCTGACGTACCTGTGAAAGTTCAACAGAAGATTACGTACACCGAACCGGGACTGAAAGGCGATACAGCTACCAACACACTGAAGCCTGCAACTGTGGAATCGGGCGCAACAGTACGTGTACCGTTATTCATCAATGAAGGCGAGACTATCGAAATCGACACTCGTGACGGTTCTTACGTAGGCCGCGTAAAAGCATAAGAAAGTTATTCTTCAAAACATACGGAGAGGGTATCAAACAACTTTGATACCCTTTTTTTATTCCCATACGCCCTCCCTTTTTTCTCTTCACTACGAAAGAATTGCCGGTTGTACAACTGGAGCATAACAAGTTGTACAACTCATACATGACCGGTTGTACAACCCGTAAGTTTTTCATAGCAACCGAAACAGAAATATCCCGAATTAAAGCCATATTGCATAAATAGCTGTATCTTTGTCATAGGAAACGAACTAAAAGAACAGATATGCGATACTCCGTTATCATCCCCGTGTACAACCGTCCCGACGAAGTGGACGAGCTTTTACAGAGCCTCACCCGGCAGAGCTTCAAGGACTTTGAAGTCATCGTTGTAGAAGACGGTTCCTCAGTTCCTTGCAAAGACATCACCGACAAGTACCGGAACAGTCTGGACATACATTATTATACAAAGCCCAACTCCGGACCGGGGCAGACACGCAACTACGGTGCCGAACGCAGCCGGGGGGAATACCTCATCATACTGGACTCCGACTGCATTCTTCCTGGAAGCTATTTTGCAGCAGTGGAAGAGGAGTTGCAAAAAACTCCTGCCGACGCCTTTGGCGGACCGGACCGGGCACACGCATCTTTCACCGACATACAGAAAGCCATCAACTACTCCATGACTTCCTTCTTCACCACCGGCGGCATCCGTGGCGGAAAAAAGAAAATGGACAAATTCTACCCGCGGAGCTTCAATATGGGCGTACGCCGTGAGGTTTACGAAACGCTTGGCGGTTTTTCACGGATGCGTTTTGGGGAGGATATTGATTTCAGCATCCGCATCTTCAAAGACGGATATAGATGCAGGCTGTTTCCCGAGGCATGGGTATATCACAAGCGGCGGACGGACCTGAAGAAATTCTTCAAGCAAGTACACAACTCCGGCATCGCCCGCATCAACCTCTACAAGAAATATCCCGAATCCTTGAAGATAGTGCATCTGCTGCCTGCCGTATTCACAGTAGGAGTAGCTATGCTATTGGCAGGCGCACCTTTCTGCCCGTACAGCCTGCTTCCCATTGCGCTGTATGCACTGCTCGTCTGCACGGACTCTGCCATTCAGAACAAAAGCCTGCGTATCGGCATCTTTTCCATTGCCGCATCCTTCATCCAGCTTATCGGATACGGAACAGGTTTCTGGCGTGCTTGGTGGAACCGCTGCATACTTGGCAAAGATGAGTTCGAGGCTTTCAAGAAGAACTTTTATAAGTGATCAGGAGTTGGCGGGACAAACAAAAGAAAAAATGGAGAAATTGACTATCAATCAGTGGGCAGCAGAAGACCGCCCGCGGGAGAAAATGATGCTGAAAGGCGCAGAAGCCCTAAGCGACGCGGAACTGCTGGCAATACTGATAGGCTCCGGAAACACGGAAGAGAGTGCCGTGACACTGATGCAACGGACACTTGCCTGCTGCAACAACGACCTGAACCAGTTGGGTAAATGGGAAGTGCGTGACTTTTCCCGTTTCAAAGGCCTCGGACCTGCCAAAAGCATCGCCATCATGGCTGCCCTCGAACTGGGGAAACGCAGAAAGCGGCAAGAGTATCCGGAACGTATCATCGTACGCTCGTCCAACGACATATATGAAATTTTCCATCCGCTACTGTGCGACCTCACCATAGAAGAATTCTGGGTGCTCCTCCTCAACCAAGCCTCCCGCGTCATAGACAAAGTACGCATCAGCCGGGGCGGCATCGACCAAACCAGCGCCGACGTAAGAAGCATCCTGCGCGAAGCGTTGCTGCAACGCGCCACACAGATTGCACTGATACACAACCACCCCTCCGGAAACCCGCACCCCAGTACGAACGACCGCCAACTGACGCAACTCATACAGAAAGGCGCACTGACCATGAACATCCGCCTGATTGACCATGTTATAATCACGGACGGCAAATATTATAGTTTTAATGATGAAGGCATACTGTAATGTGGTACACACATTCTTTGTAGTTTCAATTAAAATCTTTAGATTTGCTTCGCTAAACCAACAAACCTTACGTATATGACCAAATTTGAAATAGAAGAGAAAATAGTTGCCATGCTGAAAACCGTATTCGATCCGGAAATTCCGGTAAACGTGTACGATTTGGGACTAATCTACAAGATAGATGTTTCCGACAACGGCGACGCCACAATCGATATGACCCTGACAGCTCCCAACTGCCCTGCCGCAGACTTCATTATGGAAGATGTCCGCCAGAAAATAGAATCGATAGACGGAGTAAGTTCCGCCATCATCAATCTGGTATTCGAGCCCGAATGGGACAAGGATATGATGAGTGAAGAAGCCAAACTGGAACTGGGATTTCTTTAAACAATCAACCGGTTATGAAGAACGTATATTTCCTATCAGACGCACATCTGGGCTCACGTGCCATTGAACATGGACGGACGCAAGAACGACGGTTAGTCAACTTTCTGGACAGTATCAAACATAAGGCATCCGCCGTATATTTACTGGGAGATATGTTCGACTTCTGGTACGAGTTCCGTACGGTTGTGCCCAAGGGCTACACCCGCTTTCTCGGCAAGCTGTCCGAACTGACGGACATGGGCGTGGAAGTACACTTCTTCACCGGCAACCACGACATTTGGTGCGGAGACTACCTGACTAAAGAATGCGGAGTCATCATCCACCGCAAACCTCTCACTACGGAAATCTACGGCAAAGAGTTCTACCTTGCCCATGGTGACGGACTGGGCGACCCGGACAAGAAATTCAAGCTACTACGTACCATGTTTCACAGCCGTACGCTCCAAACCCTGTTTTCCGCCCTTCATCCCCGCTGGAGCGTAGAACTCGGACTGACGTGGGCCAAACACAGCCGCCTGAAGAGGATAGACGGGAAAGAACCAGACTACATGGGCGAAAACAATGAACATCTGGTGCTGTACACCAAAGACTACCTGAAAAGCCACCCGAATATAAATTTCTTCATCTACGGACACCGGCACATCGAGCTGGATTTGATGTTGAGCACCACTGCCCGCGTCCTTATCCTCGGAGACTGGATAAATTACTTCTCATATGCCGTATTTGACGGCGAAAACCTGTTTTTGGAAGAGTTCATCGAGGGAGAAACCAAGCTATAAACCATTTAGCACAACTTTCAAGAATCGTTTATTCTTATAAATGATTACGAAAAAGGACGAAAAGCCGGAACTTTTTGCCCGAAATCTTGTAGTATCATCATAACCATTAAAAACAGCATTATTATGGATGATATGATTTACAGAAACGATTCTATTGCCGAAGAGAATATAGACCCGAACGGCCGCCCGGCAAAAAACGAGTTTGAAGAATGGAGTGAAGATGTGTCCGAACGGACAAGTATCGGCTACAAAGATAAAAAGGTAAAATCCGCCAAAGAACGGAAAAAACTTATTGAAGAGATGGATGAAATCATCAAAAAAGAGATAAAGTGAAAAGAGATGTGTCAAAACAAAATAGTAAACGCTATTTTGTTTTGACACATCTCTTTTCACTTTATTTATATCCGGCAGCTTTCGCTATGCGTTTCGGAATTTCGGTATTGTCCATCTTTCCGACAAATAGATTGGAGCCTGCACCTATTGCAAAAACAGGGACATATCCGGCAGTGTGGCTATAGCCGGTCCACCCCACCATCGCTATCTGGCTCATCACCTTTCTGGCAGCGGCAGCCAAAGGTTCGGTCTTGGAATAAAGACTCTCTTCGAATACCACCTTATTTTTCACGAAAGACGTTTCATATTCATCACGAAGCAGCTTTTCCTGTTCCCAAGTTAAAGGCAATTCTTTCCAGAAGCCCATCTTATTGGCAAGCAAATCCTTGATTTCGTCCCAAGAAGTTTTACCGGGCTTTTCTTTCCGTAAGTCAGTAATCGCTTTGGAAAGAAGATCTTGGGATTGCTCCTGATGCAGTAGAGCTTTTAAGAACATTTCATATTTTCCGGTTCCCAAACTCATTCCACCGGTCTCGTGGTCGGCCGTTACAACAATCAAAGTTTCTTTCGGATGCTCTTTGTAGAATTCATAAGCAACCTTAACCGCATTGTCCATATCAATAACTTCTTCGAAAACAGTAGCCGGGTCATTGCTGTGACATGCCCAGTCTATCTTGCCACCTTCCACCATAAGGAAAAAGCCTTTGTTATTGTCTTTCGTCAAAAAAGAAATGGCACTCTCCGTTATCTCCGGCAGGGTCAAGTCTCCCTCTTTATGGTCTATGGCATAGGGCAGAACAGGAGATTCGGCATTTTCTTTCTGAATAAGCACCATTTTCTTAGCATCTGCTAATTTAGCCTTATATTCATCCACCCCCCTGGCAATGGTATAACCTGCTCTTTCTATAATCGGAAAAATACTCGGAGCCTCCTTTTTATCTGCTGTTGTAGTGGGCTTCAGGAAGCCGCCACCCGCATAAAAGTCAAAGCCGGATTTCGGAAGATCGAGCGCAATCTCATAGTACATACTACGATTCGGCTGATGTGCATAAAATGCCGCCGGAGTAGCATGGTCTACACTGACACTGGTAGCCACACCTACTTTCTTACCGGCTTTCTTCGCCTTTTCAGCAACGGTCTGAAGAACGTTTTTATCATCATCCATACCGATAGCACCATTATATGTCTTTACACCGGTGGCAAGAGCTGTGCCGGCTGCTGAAGAATCGGTCACTGAATTGGTGGCGGAAAATGTGGTAGCCATAGTACCAACCGGGAATGTGGTAAATAAAAGCGGCTCTACTCCGATACGCCCCTCATGTTCCGCCAGATACATCTCTGTCCCGTTCACCTGATTCACACCCATTCCATCACCGATGAAATAGAATACATACTTTGCCCGCTGGGCATAGGATGCACCTGCCAGCAGTACAAAGAGCAATACATACATTAATCGCTTCATAAATCTATACTATTTAAATTATCATATTATCAGTACTTTCTCTCAACGAACAAGCAAAGATAAGAATTTTAAGTCATTCGCATATGACGATGTTATTAAAAAGAAAATGCCGGAAACAGCTTCAACTGTCTCCGGCATTTTTATTAAAACTCTTGTAACAATATTGTTATTTCTTCAAGATAGCCATTGTATCCGAAGCAATCATCAACTCCTCATCGGTCGGGATTACTACCACCTTCACTTTAGAGTCTTCCGTAGAGATTACAGTTTCTTCGCCACGAATATTGTTCTTCTCCAAGTCAATCTTGATACCCATAAATTCGAGACCTTCGCATACTTCGCTACGACAGTTGCATTGATTTTCGCCAACACCGCCTGTAAATACGATGATGTCCACGCCACCCAAAGCGGCAGCATAAGCACCTACATACTTCTTGATGCGGTAGAAATACATCTTCTCTGCAAGAATAGCTTTCGGATTGCCCGCTGCTACGGCATTTTCCAAATCGCGCATATCACTTGACTCACCGAAGATACCCATAACACCGCTTTTCTTGTTCAGCAGATTGGACACTCCGTTTGCATCCAGATGTTCCTTATCCATGATAAAAGTAACGGCTCCGGCATCAATGTCACCGCTGCGAGTACCCATCATCAAACCTTCCAGCGGAGTCAAACCCATACTGGTATCTATACATTTGCCATCCTTAATGGCTGAGATAGAACCGCCGTTACCGATGTGGCAAGTGATGATTTTCTTTCCTTCCGGCTGCACTCCCAAGAATTCGCACACACGCTTTGATACATAGCGGTGAGAAGTTCCGTGGAAACCATAACGACGAACGCCATATTTCTCATACAGTTCGTAAGGAACGGCATACATATATGCGTAATCAGGCATTGTCTGGTGGAAAGCAGTATCGAACACACCAATCTGCGGAACATTAGGCAGAATAGCCGAAACGGCATTCACACCCTTTAAGTTGGCAGGATTATGAAGCGGAGCCAAGTCATTGCAAGCGGTAAATGCATCCAGCACTTCCTGAGTCAGCAATACAGATTCGCTGAACTTCTCACCACCGTGCACCATACGGTGACCTACTGCATTGATTTCATCCAAAGACTTGATGGCGCCATATTCGGGGCTAATCAACGTATTCAGAATAAACTCTACACCCACTGTGTGTTCCGGTATGTCTTTTTCAAGAATCTTCTTCTCGCCATTAGGCAAAGTCAGTTTCAAGAAAGAGCCTTTCAGACCGATTTTTTCAATACCACCTTGAGCGATAACCTCTTTGTGATCCATATCAAACAATTTGTATTTGATGGACGAGCTACCGCAGTTCAATACTAAGACTTTCATATTATATCAGATTTAAAGTTATTTAGCGTGTTTAGCGGCAATAGCCTGATTGGCAGTAATTGCAATCATACGATAAACATCCTCGATGGAGCAACCGCGTGACAAGTCATTTACAGGACGGGCGATACCTTGCAGAATCGGACCGACAGCATCGGCATGTCCCAAACGTTGTACCAGTTTATACGAAATATTACCTACTTCAAGGCTCGGAACAACCAGTACATTTGCGTTGCCTGCAATGGCTGAACCCGGAGCTTTGCTGGCGCCAACTTCGGGAACCAACGCAGCATCAGCCTGCAATTCACCGTCGATAGCAATATCAGGAGCCATTTCTTTAGCAATCTTCAAAGCGTCTACTACTTTATCCACCACTTCATGTTTTGCAGAACCCTTTGTAGAGAAGCTCAACAAAGCCACTTTCGGGTCAAGACCTGCAACAGCCTTAGCGGTACGTGCAGTACAAACAGCTATTTGCGCCAACTGAGAAGCATCGGGAACCGGAGTAACGGCAACGTCACCCATCACCAAAATACCATTCTTACCATATTCGGGAGCGTGTGTCAACAAAAGCATCGCACCGGAAACACAAGTAATGCCGGGAGCAGTCTTGATAATCTGCAAAGCCGGACGAAGCACATCGCCGGTAGTATTGCGAGCACCTGCCAACTGGCCGTCCGCATCACCGTTCTTGATAATCAAACAGCCTAAATAAAGCGGATTGGTTGCCAACTTGCGAGCTTCTTCAATAGTCATGCCTTTCTTCTTACGCAGTTCGAACAGCAACTGTGCATATTCTTCCTGCTTCGGGTTGTTCTCCGGATCAATAATAGTAGCCTTGGAAATATTGCCAAGTCCCCACTCTGTTGCGCAAGCGTTAATTTCAGTTGGATTACCCAACAGAATCAGGTCTGCAATACCATCTGTCAAAATTTGATTGGCAGCTTTCAATGTGCGTTCTTCCGTACCTTCAGGAAGAACAATGCGTTGGCGATCGGCTTTCGCACGCTCTAAAATTTCATTAATTAATCTTTGCATGATATTTTAATTGTGTATAAGAATCGGTAGTTCGTGTTATTCACGCCGCAAAAGTACACAATTTTGCAATATACACATTGCAATTTCGAGCCTTTTTCTACACCAAACGAGAATTATTATAATATTTAACACTAACAGATGATTTGCAAGAGAGTTCCTCATTTCAAATAGCTAACTTTGCAGCGTTTTCGAATATTCAATAGGTAGATATTATTTAATAATCAGGTATTATGATCCGTCAATGCGCCATCCTTTTCGGATGTTTAGCTTTGGGTGAATTGATTGTATTCTTAACGGGTATCAAACTTCCATCCAGCATCATCGGTATGCTGCTGCTCACCCTTTTCCTTAAGTTAGGTTGGATAAAACTGCACTGGGTGCAAGGTATGTCCGACTTTTTGGTTGCCAATCTGGGATTCTTTTTTATCCCGCCCGGTGTGGCGCTTATGCTTTATTTCGACATTATCGCCGCCGAATTCTGGCCTATTGTTATCGCCTCATTAGTCAGTACCCTGTTAGTACTTGTAGTTACCGGCTGGGTTCACCAATTAACACGTAAAATCAAATGAACTTTTTAGAAAATGAATTCTTCCTGTTGGCTATCACTTTCGGGATATTCTTCTTAGCCAAAATTCTTCAAAAGAAAACAGGAATCATGCTGCTGAACCCCATCCTACTGACCATTGCCATACTCATCATCTTCCTGAAAATGACAAATATCAGCTATGAAACCTATAACAAAGGCGGGCATCTGATTGAGTTCTGGCTAAAGCCCGCAGTAGTTGCACTGGGGGTTCCCTTGTACCTGCAATTGGAAACCATCAAAAAACAACTGCTGCCTATCTTGCTCTCACAGTTGGCAGGATGTATTGTAGGGGTTATCTCCGTAGTCCTGATAGCAAAGCTAATGGGGGCTTCCGATGAGATTATTTACTCACTGGCTCCAAAATCCGTCACTACCCCGATAGCCATGGAAGTAACGAAATCAATAGGTGGTATTCCCGCACTAACAGCCGCCGTAGTGGTTTGCGTAGGACTGCTGGGCGGAATACTCGGCTTTAAGACAATGAAACTTACCCACATAGGAAGCCCTATGGCACAAGGGCTGTCTTTGGGAGCGGCCGCACACGCAGTCGGAACATCAGCTGCAATGGACGTCAGCAGCAAATACGGTGCGTTCGCCAGTCTCGGACTAACACTTAATGGAATTTTTACGGCCCTGTTAACTCCAACTATTTTGCGATTATTAGGGTTGCTCTAACAAAATCTTCTTATTTTTGTTATTATATTCTCAACCAATAGAAATTATTTATGATTCCATTTAAAGATATCGAACTAAAAGACAAAGATGTTATTACCTCTTTCACGCTGAACAGTCCGCGCCGGAATTGCGATCTTTCATTCTCCAACTTATGCAGTTGGCGGTTCTTATACAACACAAAGTTTGCCATTATGGACGGATTCCTGTTATTGAAATTCTGGGCAGACGGAGAACTTGTATATATGATGCCTATCGGCAACGGTGATTTAAACAAGGTACTGGATGCGCTGATAGAAGATGCCAACCGTGAAGGAGAGCCTTTTTGCCTGTTAGGTATCTGTGCCGGAATGTGTTCCGAACTGGAAACTTTTATGCCCGGCAGATTTCAGTTCACGGCAGATCGGGACTATGCCGATTATGTGTATCTGCGCTCTGACCTCGCAACCCTGTCCGGCAAGAAGTTCCAAGCAAAGCGAAACCATATCAATAAATTCAAGAAGACTTATAATTACGAGTATACTCCCATTACAGCCGACCGCATTCAGGAATGCCTCGATTTGGAAGCGGAATGGTGCAAAGTCAACAACTGCGACCAGCATGAAGGCACAGGCAACGAACGCCGCGCATTGATATATGCCCTGCATAATTTTGATGCGTTGGGACTGACGGGAGGCATTCTTCATGTGGAAGGCAAAATTGCGGCTTTTACGTTCGGTATGCCTATCAACCAGGACACCTTTGGAGTACACGTAGAAAAGGCCGACACCGGTATAGACGGCGCTTATGCCATGATTAATTATGAATTTGCCAACCATATCCCGGAACAATACATCTACATCAACCGGGAAGAGGACTTGGGTATTGAGGGACTGCGAAAAGCCAAACTCTCCTACCAACCCGCCATTATCTTGGAAAAATACATTGCCTGCTTAAAGGAACATCCGGTGGAAGCCATTAAGTGGTAAGGTTATGATAAGGAGGTGAAACGATGCGGGAAAAAGTAAAGAACTTATGGAAACTATGTTTTAACGACAGCGAAGAATTTACGGATATGTATTTCCGCTTGCGTTACAGCAATGACGTCAACATAGCCATTCAAAGCGGTGAAGAAGTGATTGCCGCCTTGCAAATATTACCTTATCCCATGACCTTCGGAGAAGGAGAAATCAAGACCGGCTACATATCAGGCGCCTGTACGCATCCCGATTATCGTAACCGCGGGGCTATGCGTGAGTTGCTGTCACAAGCATTTGCCCGTATGCAACGGGATGATGTGTGTATCTCTACATTGATTCCGGCAGAGCCGTGGCTGTTCGGCTATTATGCCGGTGTGGGGTACGCACCTGTATTCAAGTATGCCTCAACTCTCTTCACTGCTTCAGACAAGATTATCGCTGATGAAACGGTTGTCCTACATCAGATTAATGACTATCAAGAAGAGACATACCGCTATTTAGACCGAAAGCTGAGGGAACGTTCTTATTGCATCCAGCACACGGAAGAGGACTTTCGGGTAATCATCGCTGATTTGCAGTTAGGCAACGGATGTATTTACACATTAAATCAAGGCGATAAGATTCTGGCTATGTCTGTCGCATATCCGACAGAGAGCAGTTGGCAAATCGGAGAGGTCGTTGCGGAAACACCCGATATGCACTCATTATTATTGCAACGTATCTGCGAACAGCTGAATATCCCGTCCGCCCGGGTCATTGCTCCGCCTGCGGCACAGCAAGACTCACAAGTACTGGGCATGGCACGCATCATCAACGCCAAAACGATACTGCAACAATATGCAGCCAAGCATCCGGAACAGGAAATGAACATCGCACTTACAGACCTGCAAATCAGTGCCAACAACGGTTACTATTATCTGAACAACGGTAAATGTATGAATAGTGCCAAGCGTCTGCCGGGCAGCCACTTGGCACTTACTATCGGCGAACTTGCCGAAAAAATATTATCACCAGTATACCCTTATATGAGTCTGATGCTGAATTAGCATTTGCTACAATCCGCTGAAGTCTACACCCTCAAATACCAATGAAGGAATACGCCAAGAGGAAGACATACGGGGATCATTGCCCACAGCGGATAAAGAAGCCCAAAGGGTAATCATATTACCTGTCACGTTCATTTCATTGATTGGTTGGGTCAGCTTGCCATTCTCAATCAAGAATCCCTCAATGCCGTACGAGAAGTCTCCGGAACTGCTGTTGCAGTTACCTCCGTTGAAACCGGTAACCAAGATACCTTTCTGCACATCCGCCACCAGACCATTCAAATCTTTATTACCCGGTTTGAGTATCAATAAGGAAGGAGAATTAACGGTAGGTTCCACTCCCATCTTCTTGGAATTGTAAGTGTCGATGAAGTATGTTTTCAGCACTCCGTCTTCAAATACAGAACGCGGTTCTGTTGCCACGCCTTCGCTGTCAAAATAGCGTGCGCCCCTTGCACCTATCATATGAGGTTCATCCATAAGATTCAGCAATCCCGCACCTACTTTTGTATTCAGTTTGTCCAGCAGGAAAGAATTCTTTTGCTGTAATGCAGAACCGTACAACGCACTCAATACCGGACTGAGCAGATTACTCGAATTCATAGGGTCTACCACCATCGTGTATTTACCGGAAGCCACCTTCTTTTGTCCGAGTTTCTTCAGGACACGTTCCAGAGCGTTCACGCCTATACCCGACTTCACCAGCTTATCATAGAACAAAGCCGACTCATACCAATAAGAAGACGGGCGGGCTTCTCCCTCTCCCCGCATCGCTACATCTGCAGACACTGAGAACCAAGTGGATTTGGACTCTCCCTCAAAACCGTTGCTTGTCAAGCGGTAAGAAGAATTCTCACCGTCACTGTACGAAGTACCTACGGAGATGATACGACTATCCTTACCCAAAACCTCCTCTGCGGCAGCACGTGCAACGGCTACCTTATCATCCGGATTGATAGTTTCGAATCGCTTGTCGAACAATTGCAAATCAGGCTTTCCACCTTTATAATAGCGGGAAGCGTCCGGCAATACACGCGCTTCGTCCACAGCCAGATAGCGCGTGGACTCGATACCATTCTTTATAAACGACTCCAATTCCTTCTTATCCAAACGGTTGGTTGAGTAAGAGCCATACTTGCCATCGACATACAGACTGATGCTAAGCCCGCTTTCCGAAGCTTGCTGCAATTTGTCCATTTTGGCATCACGCAGTTCAAATGAAGCGTTGGAGTTGGAATACAGCACCAACTTTGCTGCCCGGCATCCGTTCTTCAGGGCATAATCCATTGCCCACTGTGCCAGTTTTTTATTATTGTCCGTAATCATATTCTTAATTGATAGTTAACAGTTGACAGTTGATAATTAGAGAAACATTATCAGCTATCAATTATCCGTTAGTATTTAATTTTCTCCTCCTACAGTGAGTTTGCTGACCAATGCCGACGGCATACCGCACGTCACGGGACAAGACTGCCCGTCTTTGCCGCAAGTCCATGTACCATTGTCAATCTTGTCGTTGTCGGCAACCATTGTTATGTCTGCCAATGCCTTCGGACCATTGCCTATGATGTTGATATCCTTAATGGGCTGCGTCAGCTTGCCGTCCTCAATCAAGTAACCGGACTTCACAAAGAAAGTAAAGTCACCGGCTCCAATCTGAACCTGACCATTCGTAAACGTATCTACGAAAATACCGTTCTTCACAGTGGAAATAATATCCGCTTCTTTCATATTGCCGGCTTCCATATACGTAGCGCGCATACGGGGAATAGGCAGGTTGCGGAACGTATCGCGGCGACCGTTTCCGGTGGGATTCACGCCATAATGTTTGGCGCTGATACGGTCGTGCAGATAGCTGGTGAGCACACCTTCCCGGACAATATACGTTTTCTGTCCCTCCACACCCTCATCGTCGAAGTTCACAGAACCGCGGTTGAAGGGGATTGTACCGTCATCCACCACGTTAATATGCTCGTTGCACACTTTCTTATTCAACTGGCCGGAGAATATGGATATGTCCTTACGGTTGAAATCCGCCTCAAAAGCATGACCGATAGCCTCATGCAACAAGATGCCGGAACCGCCTGCACCCATTACAACAGGCATTTCACCGCCTTTGGGTTTGATGGCCTTAAACAGGATAGCTGTCCGGTCCACCACCTCGCGGGCAATCACGTCTACAACATCGTCTGTCATAAACTCAAAACCCCGACGATAGGACCTGCCGGCATAACCGTTTTCCATCTTACCGTTTTCTTCCATGATACAAACCGCCATGAAAGACACCATCGGACGGTAATCGTAGTAACTGACGCCTTCCGAATTACAGAACAACACGTGCGACGTGCTATCCTGCAAATAGGCCTGCACCTTGCGGACACGATTATCCAAAGAGAAAATCTTCTCATTCAGTTTTTCCAGATAAGGAATCTTCTCTTTTACGCTCACATCTTCCCAAGGAGAGGTCACAACATAGCGGTTTCGGGCTATTGTCTTCTCCGTCAGCCCTACCGGTTTGCCCGCCTTGCCCGAGGATGCAATGCGGGCGGCAGTGCGCGCGGCACGTAACATCTCTTCCAAAGTAACACCTTCCACGTATGCATAGCCGCTCTGGTCGCCGGCAAGCACACGCACTCCCATACCAAAATCAATGTTGGAACCGCAGTTATTTACCTTGCCGTCCATCAGACTCACATCATTGTTGAACGTATGCTCAAAATACAAATCTACGTAATCGCCTCCTTTTTCCAAAGCAACGGCCATTACTTTCTTTAAATCGGCTTCCGTCACGCCAAAATGATTGATGGCAGCAGCAACAGCTGACTTATTGTCCGCCCCGCCCAACGCTCCGCGCACAGACTCCGGCATAGCCAACGACGGCATAGCCAGTGAACCCAAGACGGCCATTCCGCCGGTTCGTAAGAAGTTTCGTCTATCCATTCTATTCAGTTATAAATTATGAATTATAAGTTACTTATCTTTACATACACAGAATCATGGGAAATAAGTCGTATATGGAGGTAGCCTCAGTCGTATACTTAGGGCATCTCAGTATACGACTGAGACTACCCTACAGAAACCGCATTGGTTATCAACCACTTACAAGCCGATAGAAACATCCGGTTTCATTTAAATTTCTTTTGTCAAAAGGCTCTCCAATTCCTCCGCGCTCAAGCGCAAATAGAACTGCCCCTTATAGGCAACAGAAATAGAACCCGTCTCTTCCGACACAATAATCGCATGAGCATCCGACACCTGCGATATGCCCATAGCTGCACGATGGCGCAGCCCCAGTTCCTTCGGAATATCCAGATTGTGCGACACAGGCAAGATACATCCCGCAGCCTTGATGCGCTTCTTGCTGATGACCATAGCCCCGTCGTGCAACGGGCTGTTCTTGAAGAAGATGTTCTCTATCAGACGCTGGTTTATATCGGCGTTGATTACCTCTCCCGTCCGCACCACATCGTCCAAAGGCACATTGTGTTCAATGACAATCAGCGCACCTACTTTCTGTTTCCCCATACTGATACACGCCATTACCACAGGCATTATTTCATCATGCTCCATGCTCTCTTTCTTATTCCCGGTGAAGAAACGCACCAGCGCACTGGCATGCTGATGTGAACCGAGCGTAAGCAGGAAACGCCGTATCTCGTCTTGAAACAGGACGATAAGCGCAAGCACGCCCACACTGACCAACTTGTCGAAGATAGACCCTAAAAGTTTCATCTCCAACACTTGGGAGACCACCAGCCAAATCAGGATAAACACAAGAATACCCGTAAACACGTTGATAGACCCGGAGGCTTTCATCAGCTTGTACGTATAGTAAAGCAGGAAAGCCACCAGCAGGATGTCTATAAAATCTTTTATGCCAAATTCAAAAAACACGGTCGTTAGCGATTAATGGTTAGCGATTAATAATTTGCACCCGATGCAGAACCGGCAGCAGTCATTGCTTCCACGATTTTCACCGTTTCCACCGCTTCCCGCACATCGTGCACACGAAGTATATCAGCCCCCTTCAGCAAACAAATGGTATCCAATACGGTTGTACCATTCAGCGCATCTTGAGGGGTAGTTCCCAACAGACGGTAAATCATCGATTTACGTGAGACACCGACCAACAAAGGAAGTTCAAAAATACGGAACTCCTCCAAATGAGCCAACAGTTCGTAATTATGCTCTACGGTCTTGCCGAAGCCAAACCCCGGGTCCAAAATAATATCTTTGACGCCCATATCACGCAGTTGCTGCACTTTACGGGCAAAATACATAAATACCTCTTTCAGCAGATTATCATAATGAGGATGCAGCTGCATATTTTGCGGCGTACCCTGCATATGCATCATGATGTACGGAACATTCAGGTCGGCAACAGTACGGAACATATTGTCATCCATTTCTCCGGCTGCAATATCATTGATGATTGCCACTCCATACTCCTCAACACACATCCTCGCCACATCCGCCCTGAAAGTATCTACCGAGACAACCGCGTCGGGCTGTACTTTCCTGAGAATACCCAGTCCCATACGCAGACGTTCCATTTCTTCATCGGGCGACACATTCTCCGCATTAGGACGTGAAGAGTAAGCGCCGACATCGATGATGCCCGCCCCCTCGGTCACTATCTGTTCTATGCGGCGCGTTATATCGATTTCCGTCTGCATACGGCTACCGGCATAAAAAGAATCGGGAGTGACATTGAGAATCCCCATGACACAAGGAGAAGAAAGGTCTAACAAGAAACCGTTGACATTTATATATTTGGATTGCAGAGCTTTCATTGACAGTTCTTTTTTATTAGATAACTGCAAATGTAAACAAAAAAGCCTTTGTTGGTGCACCAAGTTCAAAAAATAAAGTATCTTTGTTCACAATATACAAGTATTTATCATGAAGGTAAGTTCCAAACAATTCTTTACCATCTTATTCTGCGTTCTGTGCTTCTCTTTTATGCTCTATGGCTCATCTGCGCAAGGACAACAAAAGAACGCAATGAAGGAATACAACGTGGATAGTGTTCTATACGACTATTATCTGCGCTGCAAGGCAGAGATTTTATCTCCCGCCATCATGCAGATGGCAGATACTTTATTCCGCATGGCAGGCGAAAAAAAAGACTTGCGTATGCAGGCAGTAGCCTTAACCAACAAGCTGGACCACCATTACTTTCAAAACAAAAACAAAGACAGTATCCTGTACTACGTAGAACTGGTAAAGAAGTTCTCTACAGAGACAAACCAGCCTAAGTATTACTATTTTGCATGGAGCAAAAGGCTCATCAACTATTACATCAAACAACGCCAATACAATATGGCTTTGTACGAAGCCGATAAAATGATGAAGCAGGCTGAGCAAGACAACTATCCCGCCGGAATGGCAAATGCTTACAATATATTGAGTTCCATTTACCAAACCAAAAGACTTTTTAAGCAGGCTGCCGAAGCTCGGGAAAAAGAAATAGAAATTACCCTGAAGTACAACATCGACACCTATAATCTGGGAAATACATGCTCCCTGCTGGCCTCTTTCTATTGTACTTTGAGAGAGATGGATAAAGCCAAAGAATGTCTGGACAAAGCCGAAAAGTATATATATAGCGCTCAGCAGGAATATTACTTTTACTTAAGATACGCCGATTACTATCAAGCCCTTAAAGAATATCCCAAAGCAAAAGAATGCCTGCAGAAAGCCAAAAAGCTATTGGATGAGGAAAAAGAAGTGCAGCGAATGGCTACTGACTATTATCAGAACGAAAGAAACTATTACATGGCTACCCGCCAACCTGCCAAAGCGCTATCCGTACAGGAATATATCTCCCGGAATTATGCAAATAAAGTCTCTTGGGGAGATGAATTATTGAGCAAAGCAATCATCTACAGGGAAATGGGAAATACTGCCAAAGCAGTCGAATATTATAGTGCATATATCCAGAAGACCGATTCCATAAACCGGATTCATGAGGATATTGCCGCCGGAGAATTCTCCGCCATATTAGGAGTGGAAAAGCTCAACATTGAAAAAGCGGAACTTCAGCAAAAGGCCCAACAGCAAGATCTGGCAAATAAGCAACGCATCATTGTACTGCTAATTGTACTGCTAATCCTCGGCTCGATATTCTTCTACCGTGAGCACCTGCTCAACGGAAGACTCAAGACATCTCAAAAAGCAATTTCCGAGAAAAACAAACGGCTGCTTATCTCCGAGCAGGAACTGCTCATCGCAAAGGAGCGCGCCGAACAGGCAAGCATAATGAAAACGGAATTCATACAGAACATGAGTCACGAAATCCGTACTCCCCTAAACTCTATCGTGGGTTTCTCCCAGATACTAAGCAGTATCAGCGGTGAAAGTACGGAAGCGCAAGAATATGCCGGTATCATAGAGCAAGGCAGCAACAACCTGCTACAACTGGTAGAAGACGTATTGGATATTTCGAGTTTGGACAGTGGCACAGAGATACCGACCGATATTCCGGCAGATGCTACGAGATTATGCCGGGAGTGCCTTGAAAAAGCCACTAACGACCTTAAACCGGGAGTTACGCTCAGACTGCAGGCAGAGCAGGAGGAATTTGGCTTTTATACCAACCCGAAGCGCATCTGCCAAATACTCTCTCACCTGCTGAAGAATGCCTCGAAATTCACGTCAGACGGTAATATTACTCTTGGTTGGCACACGGACAAGGAACAGCAACATATCATCTTCAGTGTGACAGATACCGGGATAGGCATCCCCGCGGACAAACAAGAGTTTGTATTCGAACGTTTCACTAAGATAGATACCTTTGCGCAAGGCACCGGACTGGGACTGTCCATCGGACGCATTTGCGCAGAAAAGATGGGTGGCAACCTTACGCTCGACCCGAACTACACGAACGGCTGCCGGTTCTTGCTAACCTTACCATTGAAAACCAAAGAATAGAAAATCATGGATATAACCACTCTTTATCAAATATTCCTTAGCTGCACCGGCGTCACCACCGACAGCCGCAGCTGCCCGAAAGGCTCATTGTTTATCGCCCTGAAAGGCGATACATTCAACGGCAATGCCTTTGCCTCCAAAGCGCTGGAAGCAGGAAGCGCCTACGCGGTTGTGGACGAAGCCGCCTATGCCCCCGCCGGAGATATACATTATATATTAGTGGACAACTGCCTGCATACCCTGCAGCAACTTGCCAACTATCATCGCCGCCAACTGGGCACACGCATCATCGGCATCACCGGAACCAACGGCAAGACTACGACCAAGGAACTTATATCTGCCGTCTTGTCGCAAAAGTACAACATACTGTACACACTGGGAAACCTGAACAATCCAATCGGTGTGCCGCTCACCCTTCTCCGCCTGAAAGCCGAACACGAGCTTGGCGTGGTGGAAATGGGAGCCAGCCATCCCGGAGACATCAAGGAACTGGTAGAAATAGCCGAACCAGATTATGGAATCATCACCAATGTAGGAAAAGCCCATTTAGAAGGATTCGGTTCTTTTGAAGGCGTTGTCCGGACTAAAGGTGAACTGTACGACTATCTGCGCCGGCAAAGCAACTCCACAATCTTTCTTCATCAGGACAATCCTCACCTCACAGAAATAGCCTGGGGGCTGAATCCGATAACCTATGGAGAAGCGGACAATTTATATGTCAATGGACACGTCACCGGAAACTCCCCTTATCTTGCTTTTGAATGGAAAGCCGGGAAAGAAGGAGAGCGTCATGAAGTGCATACCCAACTGATTGGCGAATATAACTTCCCCAATGCCTTGGCAGCCATCACTATCGGGCGTTTCTTCGGAGTAGAACCGGAGAAAATAGACAAAGCCCTGAATGAATATGAGCCTCACAACAACCGTTCGCAGCTGAAAAAGACAACGGACAACACACTGATTATTGACGCTTACAATGCCAACCCGACAAGTATGCTGGCATCCATCAGCAACTTTCACAATATGCAAGCCTCACAAAAAATGCTGATATTGGGAGATATGCGCGAGTTGGGGAAAGACAGCCCCGAGGAACACCAAAAGATAGTAGACTATCTGGAAGAATGCGGCTTTAAGGATGTAGCGCTGGTAGGTGAACTGTTTGCCGAAACCCGTCACACCTATCCCACCTACCCCGACGCTCCGGCATTAATAGCCGAACTCCGGAAGAATAAGCCCTGCGGAAAAACAATCTTAATAAAAGGTTCAAACGGAATCAAACTGAACACCGTAACAGACTATCTCTAATCCACAGATTTACGCATCATCCCCGGCTTCAATACAAAATAAGCTATCAATGATGACAGAACAGCTCCCGTGGTATTGGCTGCAAAGTCCAGCCAATCACCGCCACGGTAGGTAGTGCAATACTCCTGCAACAACTCCACTGCCCCGCTAAACAACACCGGACAAACAAATGCTCCCACCCACGCGTGCCATATAGGGGTATGGTCTCTGCGATGCGCCCGCAAGAATTCCAGCCACAGCATACCCGACATACCGAAATACATACAGATATGCACAACCTTGTCAAGATAAGGGATAGTGCCCAGTTCAGTGGCAGGCGGCTTAAAAAACGACAAGTAAATTACGGTAAGTATCACCGCAAGTGATACCGGATATTTCTTAATATAATATAGCATATCTCAAATAATGAACAATCTGTGCACAAAAGTAGGGAACATTTTCTATATTTGCACGTTTTAAGAGCTATTAATAACGAATTGTAAGAAAAATCCACGTTTTATGACAAGAAATGAAAGAGCGAACTTTGGAAGCAAGCTGGGAGTGATACTTGCCTCAGCCGGTTCCGCAGTTGGTTTGGGTAATATCTGGAGGTTTCCTTTCGAGACAGGCAACCATGGCGGTGCAGCCTTCATACTGATATATTTGGTTTGTGTTCTTATCTTAGGAATCCCTATCATGATGGCGGAATTTCTTATCGGACGCCGTTCGCGCGCCAACACAGCCGGAGCATATCACAAACTGGCTCCGGGAACCCAATGGCGCTGGGTGGGACGAATGGGCGTATTAGCCGGATTCCTTATCTTGGGTTACTACTCGGTAGTGGCGGGATGGACTTTGGAGTTCATAGGAGAAGCCGCCACCAACAGCTTTGCCGGCAAATCAGCCGCAGAGTTCATCGCTTCCTTCAATGGTTTTGTCAGTAATCCGTGGCGTCCTATTCTATGGTTGATTTTATTCTTGTTGGCCACCCACTTCATCATCGTAAAAGGAGTGGAAAAGGGTATCGAGAAATCAGCAAAAATAATGATGCCTATGCTATTCATTCTGCTGATAGTACTTGCCATTTGTTCCATATCACTGCCCGGTGCAGGCGCAGGTATCGAATTCCTGTTAAAACCGGACTTCAGCAAGGTGGATGGCAACGTGTTCTTAGGAGCAATGGGGCAGGCATTCTTTTCACTAAGTCTTGGCATGGGGTGTCTCTGCACATACGCTTCTTATTTCAGGAATGACACCAACCTGCCTAAGACGGCGCTCAACGTAGCCGCTATCGATACATTAGTTGCCATTCTTGCAGGAGTCATCATCTTCCCCGCCGCATTTTCGGTAGGTATCCAGCCGGATGCAGGACCGAGTTTGCTGTTCATCACACTGCCCAATGTGTTTCAACAAGCATTCGGCGGCATACCTTGGTTGGCAATCGCCCTGTCACTCATGTTCTATATCTTACTGGCACTTGCGGCATTGACTTCAACCATTTCTTTACACGAAGTTGTAACGGCCTACCTGCATGAAGAATTCAAATTCACACGCGGTAAGGCGGCGAGATTGGTCACGGCCGGTTGTATCATACTGGGGATATTATGTTCGTTGTCGTTAGGCGTAGGAAAGAATTACACAATCTTTGGTCTTAACCTATTCGATTTATTCGACTTTGTAACCGCCAAAATCATGTTACCGCTGGGTGGCTTCTTTATCTCCATCTTTACCGGTTGGTATCTAGACAAAAAGATTGTCTGGGAAGAAGTCAGCAATAACGGAACTTTAAACATACATATATACAAATTATTAATCTTCATTCTAAAATTCATCGCTCCAATAGGTATCGGGCTTATTTTCATCAATGAATTGGGTTTCCTCAAATAAACCATCATGAAAAACCCGTTTAAAGACTTCTTATACTTCTCCCGGGGAGAAAGACGTGGCATCCTTGTTCTTATCATTGGAATTATCCTAATCTTTCTCTCCGGGCATATTTATTCTTTCCTGCAAAACAACCGGCAACTTTCTGATGAAGAAATTCGGGAACAGGCTGCCGCCCTGAAAGAATACGATAGCTTTATCAGTTCTATACGGGAACAAGAAAAAAAGGCGAATGCCCGCTTCAATAAGCCTGGAAGATATAAAAGGGAAACAGTCATATTAGCTCCCTTTGACCCTAACCGTGCGGATTCCATTACCTTCTGCCGCTTAGGCCTTCCTGCATGGATAGCAAGGAACATCTTACGCTATCGGAGCAAAGGGGGAAAGTTCCGCAAAACAGAAGATTTCAAAAAGGTATACGGATTGACAGAAGAACAATACCGGACACTCTCCCCTTACATCTATTTTACGGCAGAAGACACTATAAGAAAGGCAACCGCTCTACTTACTCTCCCGCAAACAAAGAAAGACAGTCTTTATAAATATCCGGCAGGCACAGTGCTCAACTTAAACCATGCAGATACCACCGAGTTGAAGAAGATTCCCGGCATAGGCAGCGGCATAGCACGATTAATAGTGGGTTACCGACAACGTTTGGGCGGTTTTTACCAAATAGAGCAATTGCAGGATATTCATTTGGACTATCGCCAATTGCAAACATGGTTCATTGTTGCGCCCTCTGAAATCAGTCGCATCAACCTGAACCGCGTCGGTATAGAACGTCTCCGCCACCATCCTTACATAAACTTTTACCAAGCAAAAGCCATTGTAGAATACCGCAAAAAGAAAGGTACACTACATAATCTCAAGCCATTTGTCCTCTACGAAGAATTCACCGAGAGTGATCTGGAGCAGTTGAGCCACTATGTTTGTTTTGAATAGGAACAAAATCTAATCCTTACATACCGCCCCATCTTTCAGATGAATAGTGCGGTCTGTAATTTGTGCCAATCCTTCATCGTGCGTTACAATGACAAACGTTTGTCCCAAGCGGTTACGTAAATCAAAGAACAACTGATGTAGTTCTTCTTTGTTATGGGTGTCCAAACTTCCGGATGGTTCATCCGCCAGCACCACTGCAGGATGATTAATGAGCGCACGTGCAACAGCAACCCTTTGCTTCTCGCCACCGGACAACTCATTAGGCTTGTGCGAAGCCCGTTCCGCCAACCCCATAAAATTCAACATCTCAATAGCTGCAATTCTGGCCTCTTGCTGCCCCACCCCGGCGATAAAAGCCGGTATCATCACATTCTCCAAAGCAGTGAATTCCGGCAGTAATTGATGAAACTGAAAAACAAAACCTATATGCCTGTTACGGAAAGCGGAGAGTTCTTTTTCATTCAACAGATTCACCAACGTACCGTCAATCGCCACCGAACCGTTATCGGGCATATCCAGTGTCCCCATAATCTGCAACAAAGTAGTCTTTCCCGCACCACTGGGACCGACAATACTTACAATTTCCCCTTTTTCTATTTCCAAATCGATACCCCGCAATACCTGCAAATTGCCAAAGCTCTTCGTTATTCCTTCTAATCGTATCATCGTTTTAGTTACTATTTGACTATTGACTATTTGATAGTCTTGTTACAATCTTTTAATGACGTATTCCGCAAGGTAACATCCAAACACTGCCGGCATATAGCTTACAGTTCCGCAAGTGGATTTCTTGTTCTGTTCATCTTCCGTCAACAGCACCGCCTTTGGGTCGGCTTGCTCGGTACTGAAAACGACCGGAAGTTTACGTTTAATCCCCAATTTTTGCAAGCGTTTTCTCACCGCCTTACTCAATCCGCAGTGATAGGTATCCCATATATCGGCAAAACGTATCTGCGTAATATCACTCTTGGCTCCCGCCCCCATGCTCGACACAATCTTGATATGCCGCTTCAGTGTTTCCGCTATCAAATAACATTTAGGAGCAAGCGTATCAATAGCGTCTACCACAAAGTCATAGCAGGCAGCATCAAGCAGTTCGGATATATTATCGTCTTTCAGGAATACAGGCAATACTGTCAGTTGTACCTCCGGGTTGATATCTTTAAAACGTGCCGCCAAAACTTCGGCTTTCTCCCTTCCCATAGTGGAGTGTAAAGCAGGAAGCTGACGATTTATATTGGTAGGCTGCACCGTGTCCGCATCTACAATCGTCATTCGCCCCACACCGGCACGGCATATCATTTCGGCCGCATAAGCGCCTACTCCTCCAAGACCGACCACCAACACGTGCGCTTGCCGCAACCGTTCCATTTTCTCCTCGCCCAACAAAAGCCGGGTTCTCTGTCTCCAATCCTCCATCATCGCTAACCGCTAATTATTAACCACTAATCACTTATCCTCTCAATCCTCCTTAAACCATTTATAAACCCACTTCCCTACTTTCTCATAGTGTTGCGCCTCATTACGCGGATTAGAGAAAGAAACAGCATCCTGAGGTTCGCCCAATTGGTCGGGATAAAGTACAATCAAACTATTATTAGAGAAATATTTGCCCAGCTGCGCCGGAAGTTTCTCGAAAGAACTATCGTAAGAGATAGAGCCTCTACGCGCGCTTATCACTACCAACAGGTGGTCATAATTCACCTGCCCGGTCAATATCAGCAAATCTCCCCAATCATCCAGACGAGAAAAATCCGTCAAGGTCTGCCCATGCTTCTTCTTTACCAATGCCTGCAACTGTACAGTCGTTTCCTCATTTGCAAAGAAATGTACCCGGCAGCCCAACGTGCCGCCCATCCGGCAAAAATGCTCCACCCATTTCTGGAATCCGGCTTCGTATTCCGCCTTAGGGGGGACGGCTATGATAATCCGTCGTATCGTATTAATCGGAATCAGGAACTTAGCAATCATAACTTCACGGTGCAAACCTTTCAGCAAGTTCTCGGCAAGCATACCGAAGAAAGAGTCCACAATATTGACCTTACGGTGCAAGCCGATAATCACATCAGTCACCTCGTATTCTTTCGCTGTATGGATAATGCCCGCAGCAATATTCAAGTCATACCGGGTAATCTGGCGCAACGGCACATCGGCGGAAGCCGTAATCATGGCCGCCTTCTCCAAATACCTCTTGCCGCGGAGTTCCAAGCCCTCGGAAGTATTGTTGTCATTGATTACGTTCAATGCCAACAGATTATCTTTCTGTTTGGTATCACGTATTAGCAAGGATAGGTTCATCAGATATTCAATCGTATCAGGATTCGCCACCGGAATAAGAATCCTTTCCGCCTCAACCGTACGTTCTTCTTCCAGATGTGCTTCGCACATAGCAATCTTACGCGCGGCCCTTTCCGTAATAAAAGAGCTCACCACACACGTAACGAGAATCAGCAATACCGTACCGTTCAACACATCCTCATTCAGCAAACGCTCACCGTTCGGCAAGATGATATTATAACCCACCAATACCGCCGCCAGCGTAGCCGCAGCCTGTGCATTGCTCAAGCCGAACATCAACTCACGTTCTATGGGAGCCATTTTATAGATTTTCTGCGTCAGCCAGGAAGCAATCCACTTGCCCACCAATGCCACAACAATCATAACAGTAGCCACCTTCAAGGCGTCTCCCTGTCCGAAGATGACATGAATATCAATCAGCATACCCACCCCTATCAGGAAATAAGGTATAAACAGAGCGTTGCCCACAAACTCCAGATGATTCATCAACGGTGACACATGCGGTATGAGACGGTTCAGCACCAACCCTGCCAAGAACGCTCCCAAGATGCCTTCCATGCCCACGAACTCCATCAGGCCCGCTCCCAGAAAAACCATGGCAAGCACAAAAATAAACTGCATCACATTATCATCATAGCGGCGGAAAAACCAACGTCCGATACGCGGGAACGAATACATAATCAGAGCTCCGAGAAAGACAACCTTAATCACCAGCCACAGCCAGAACAACCCGCCGGACTCTCCCTTGAACAGACCGCCCACCACTGCCAGTACCAACAACGTAAGCGTATCCGTTACCGCCGTCCCTCCCACAGCAATACTTACACTGCGATGACGGGATACACCGTAACGAATCACAATCGGATAAGCCACCAGCGTGTGCGAAGCATACATACTTGCCAACAATATGGACGTCACGAGACTGTACTTCAGCAACATCATATTGGTGACCAGACCGATGCCTATCGGAATGACAAAAGCCAGCAATCCCAGCATCACAGCCTTTCCGCGATTCTTCTTGAAGTCACCCATATTCATTTCCAGACCTGCCAGAAACATGATATAATAGAGCCCGACCTTACCGAACAATTCAAAACTGCTGTCGCGCACCAAAATATTGAAGCCATGTTCTCCAATCACCAAGCCTGCCAAAATCATACCGATAATATGAGGTATACGCAATTTATTCAGCAATATAGGCGCAAACAATATAATAAGAAGTACAAGGAGGAATATCCATGTAGGGTCTGTTATAGGAAGTGTTAAACTGAGATTGAACCAGTCCATACGCAGCGAGTTTTAGGTTTTAACTGCAAAATAACGAAAAAGTTTTCACTTTATGCGGTGTCATACAGCAATTTGTTATAAATTTGCACCCAATTCTATCATTTATAGATAGATTAGAACTATTTTATAAACTATATTAAAACAAAAGAAAAATGAAAGTAGCTATTGTTGGAGCAAGCGGAGCCGTGGGACAAGAGTTCCTGCGAGTGCTCGATGAAAGGAATTTCCCGTTGGATGAGTTGGTGTTGTTCGGTTCTAAACGCAGTGCCGGCACTAAATACACCTTCCGCGGTAAACAGATCGAGGTTAAACTCTTGCAACACAACGATGACTTTAAAGGGGTTGATATCGCTTTCACTTCCGCAGGCGCAGGCACCTCTAAAGAGTTCGCCGAAACCATTACCAAGTACGGTGCGGTGATGATTGACAACTCCAGCGCTTTCCGTATGGACGCTGATGTGCCTTTGGTTGTACCCGAGGTAAATGCCGCTGACGCCAAAGACCGTCCGCGTGGTGTTATCGCCAATCCTAACTGCACTACTATCCAAATGGTAGTGGCGCTGAAAGCCATCGAACAGCTTTCTCATATAAAGACCGTACACGTATCTACGTACCAAGCTGCCAGTGGTGCAGGTGCTGCCGCCATGGATGAATTGTACGAGCAATACCGCCAAGTTTTGGCGGGTGAACCTGTCACTGTTGAAAAGTTTGCCTATCAGTTGGCATTCAACCTGATTCCTCAGATTGATGTGTTCACAGAAAACGGATATACCAAAGAAGAGATGAAGATGTACAACGAAACACGCAAGATTATGCATTCCGACATTAAAGTCAGCGCAACTTGCGTTCGTGTACCCGCTCTTCGTTCCCACTCGGAAAGTATCTGGGTAGAAACAGAACGTCCAGTCTCCATCGAGGAAGCGCGCGAAGCGTTTGCTAAGGGTGACGGACTGGTATTAATGGACAACCCGGCAGAAAAAGAATACCCGATGCCGTTGTTCCTTGCCGGAAAAGACCCTGTATACGTAGGACGTATCCGTAAAGACCTCAGCAACGAGAACGGACTGACATTTTGGATTGTAGGAGACCAAATAAAAAAAGGCGCCGCATTGAACGCCGTCCAAATTGCAGAATACCTGATTAAGGAAAAAGAAGTTTAAAAAAGTAAAGGATGTGTCCTGCGGACACATCCTTTACTTTTTTATAATAGACTATTCATTGAATAACCCTTACCAACCCGGATTATTAGGTGCCAAGTTCGGATTCAAGTCTATCTGACCGGATGGAATCGGATAGAGGTAATATTTAACATCAAACGTACGAGTCTTATCTTTTGAGCCATCCATATAGTTGCCTACAAGTGTCACCTTTTCATTCTTGGCGATTTCTTTATCGGCAGACAGGTTTGCACCAAGCAAAATATCAGGATTCTTAGTTGAATCCAATTTATCCAATTGATGCCAACGGATCAAATCCCAATAACGAGTCCAATTGTCGAACATAAGTTCGCAACGACGTTCACGACGAATTTCCCAAATGAGATTACTAACTCCTATCGTATTTTTCGGGTCTTTGTAATCAACGTCTTTATTCAGCTTAGGCAGTTTGGCGCGATCTCTCAACAGATTGATGGAAATATCCAAATCAGCCTGTGTTATAGCTTCTCCACCAAGTTCGGATAGTTCTGCAGATGCTTCAGCGTATTGCAAATAGATAACAGACAGCCAGAATAAAGGACAATGAGTGTAGTTGGAACTGGTCTGATTTCTAAAGTTTACAGGGATGGCTGCATTATCATATTTAGATACACCGTATCCGGTAGATGAAGTCATTTCCATACCCACATTGAAACGGGTAAATCCACGTCCGTTGTAGAATACACAAGTGTCAATAGTTTGTTCCAAACGCGCGTCTCTCAACTTTAAAATATCCTTGATAGAATAACGATAGACAGTGACTTCCTTTTCTGTGTCTTTACCTTTATCTATAATTTTCTTTTCCATCACTTCCGTAGGCAAATCACTTGTATTGGCGGATGTCAGTGACAAGGGCTTACCGTCTTCTCTGAACAAATAGGCCTCAAACGCATCTTTAGTCATACCGCTAATCTGAGTAGAAGAACAAGTATAGTCAACCAGAGAATGGGTGAGCAAACTTTGCTTATAAGCTTTGTACAGAATCATTTCAGGGTTAGAGCTCAAGTCTGTTGAGTTATAATTTCCCTGATAAGATGCGTTCAGCTCATATTCCTTACCCATAATTACCTTACAAGCTGCTTTTGCTTCTGCCAAGTATCTCTTAGCACCTTCCAAATCGGGAGCGGCTTGTTTATCTTCCACCTTACGATATTTACGGAAAGTTCCTTCATATAAACATATTTCAGCTTTGATGGCATTCGCCATATCTACAGAGAAAGTAATCTTGCTACCCTTACCGGCAATCATGTTAGTGCAGGCAAAGTTAATATCTTCCAACACTTTGTCCATAACAATGTCACGGTTTTCTCTTTTAGAATACAGTACGTCCCCATCATTGATATTCAACGATTTGTCTATCCAAGGAACGTCACCGAACATACGTACAAGGTGATAATACTCCCAAGCCCTCATCATGCGCGCTACGCCAATCCAATGATTTTGGGTAGCTTCATCCATGCTGGTAATTGCAGGTATCTTTTCCATCATAATGCAAGCACGACGGATTTCTTCCCAACAACTCTTCCAGTTAGAGTCAGTGGCAGGTACGTTCAAATTAGGCCAATCCGCAAAACTATTTCCCGCTTGGTCGTCCGACAGGGTTTTATAGTAAAACAATCCGGCGCCACCACCGTTCCCGTAACCGGTAAATTCTTCATAGAAAGCATTTGCATAACCTGACACGTTACTTTCATTGGTCCAGAAATTATCGTCTGTAAACGAATCTAATGGAGCCTTATCTAATATGCTGTCACAACCGCTGAAAGCTATTAGCGATGTTAAGAGTAATATATTAATTTTCTTCATAATTGTTACTATTCTAAAGTTCAACATAAAGTGTTTAGAAAGTTACCTGCAGACCGAATGATACGGTGCGGTACATCGGGTCAATACGTCCCCAAGTTCCGTTTCCATAGTCATTGTCATCAGCAGACTTATAACCCTGAGCGCTATCAATTTCGGGGTCAACCGGAGCTTTGCTTTTATTGATAAGTTCACAGATATTATTAGCGCTAAAGTAAACGCGTGCTTTCTCTATAAAGGCTTTACGAGTGAGATTTCTAGGCAGGGTATAACCTACTGTCAGATTCTTAAAACGCAGGTAAGCCATGTTGACCAAGTATTTGGATTGAGGGTAGAAGTTATGGTTACCTTTCTCCAATACGGAAATGGTTCCTTTACCTGCATTACCCGGCCACAAACGAGGGAATTCTGCGTTAGCATTAGGATTCTCTTCCGTCCAGTAATTCGTCTGATTGTCATAGATTGCATCTGCGCCACGCATCATCGGCATTACAAAAGCGGATTGTGTCCATACATCGCGCTTGCCTACACCTTGGAAGAACATATCGATGTCGAAACCTTTCCATTCACCACCGAGACGGAAGCTATATTGATAACGCGGAGTGGTATTACCGATTACTTTCAAGTCACCATGGTTATTGGCCGTACCGTCACCACCGTCAATTACGTCGTTGCCATCCAGATTCTTGAACTTGATGTCACCCGGACCATAAACAAAACCGTCCTGTTCCAAACCTTTCTGTGAAGCGATACCGGCTTTATAAGAACCATCAGCATTGAAGTCGTCCGCCGTAAACAACCTGTCTGTCTCAAAGCCCCAGATATCACCATAGACCTTGCCACTATAATTTTCACTTAACAACGGATTGTCATTATCCCATTTGGTTATAACGGTCTTAAAGTCACCGATATTGGCATTAGCGTACACTCTTACTTCATTGAAAGTATGATGCCAATCCAAGCTTAATTCCCAACCGCGTGTTCTCAATGTTCCTGCGTTGATTTTAGGAGCGCTTGCTCCCAATACTTCCGGCATGGTTTGTCCCGGAGCCAACATATCACGGGTTGTACGTTGATACCAATCGAATGTAACATTGAATTCATTATTCAAAAAACCGAGGTCGATACCCAAGTCCAATGTCTGAATACGTTCCCATTTTAAGGTAGGAGATACAAGAGTCGGCATACCATAGGTAACCAGTTTAGTGCCACTACCATCCAACCAATGAGTCTTAGCATCGGTATACTTGCTCAGTGTGGAAATAAACATATTGTCTCCGATAGCCTGATTACCGATTTCACCGTAAGAGCCGCGCAGTTTGGCATTATTTACAATCCGTTTAAGAGGTTCAAAGTATTTTTCTTCGCTAAAGCGATAACCTACCGAACCTGAGGGGAAGAATGCCCAACGGTCTCCATTGGGGAATTTGGAAGAGCCGTCATAACGTCCGTTTAATTCCAGCAACCAAATGCCGTTATAGTCATAGTTGATACGTCCGAACCAGCCTGCAGTTCCCCATTCCGAATGCTTTCCGCTAACGGTTTGGTCACCGACTGCAAGGTTAAATTCCGGCACGTTTCCGTCCAATAACTCCTTACGCTGTGAAGAATGATATTCATATTCTCCTTCTTCGGCATTAGCACCCAACATAACGTTGAAATTATGCTTCTTGGCAACAGTCAGTGCATAGTTGGCATATACGTTCAATGCATAAGAATGGTCACGTCCTGAACCTTGGAATACATAAGTACTCTTATTGGTTACGAATGTAGACGGGTTGGTAATATCGCCACCCCAAGAGTTATAACCTACTACGGGCAAACCTACACTCTTTTCATTGGTGTTTTGCAGATTGAATGTATAATCGGCATTCAAAGTCAATCCCTTAACGATAGTTGCTTTCAAGAAAGCTCCCAAGCGGGTATATGAATCTTTAGTGCGGTCATCACCGGCTTGTTTGCGATAAGCGATATCATTTCGCATATCCATGCCGTTGTAAGTACCGTAAGGGCCGAAGAAGCTACCCCAGCGCCACATATAAGTATAAGTGTCACGCATGGTATTGGGTTCGGTGTAAGTCTTGTCACTATAACTGAAACGACCTCCCAGTTGCAACCAATCGGTAATGTCTGTTGTAAGGTTGATGTTGGCGTTATATTTCTTCAGGTCGTCCGGGTTAAATGTCATGACGCCCTCTTCGTGATTGTAACCGAATGACAAGAAGTAATTTGTCTTGCCGCTGGTTCCCTGTACCGAAATATTATGGCTTTGTGAAGGTTTCCAGTTGCGGAACATGATACCCACTACATCCCAATCCGCATAGTATAATCCTTTACCGTTGGCAAGCAAATCAAAGTCATCACCGGGAACCATTTCACGGTAGCCTGCTTTCTTGCCGCCATGACGTTCTTTCCAGCTTTCAGCTTTGGAAATGAATTCATCGTTCATGTACATACCGAACAACTCGTTGTCAAGTCCGGCGCGCAAGTTGGCAGAACGCAATGCTCTCGCCTGAGTGGCTACATCCGGATAGTTAGGCAAAATGCTGGGGGTATCCCATGCAAAATTATTGGTATAATTAACGCTTACTTTATCCACTTTCTTAGCTGCTTTGGTAGTTATCAATACCACACCGAAAGCGGCACGCGTTCCGTAAATAGAAGTGGAAGCCGCATCCTTCAATACAGAAATATTTTCAATATCCTGCGTATTAAGGAAAGAAATATCTTCCATCGGCACACCGTCCACTACAATAAGCGGAGCACTTTTGGCACTGTTGCTTAAAGTACCTGTACCACGGATTGTTATGGAGGGTTCACTGTTCAGTTTACCGCTTGTGTTGATGATAGACAAGCCCGGAACAACGCCTTGCAGAGCTTTAGTCACATCCGATTGCGGGCGAGCCTCTAATGTCTTGGATACATCTACAGTAGATACGGCACCGGTCAGATTGGCTTTCTTCTGTACACCATAACCCACAACTACAACCTCATCCAAAAGCTCAGTATCTTCCTTAAGCGTGATTCTCATGCTCTTGCTCGCTTTTACTTCCTGAGTCTGATAACCTACAAAAGAGATTTGCAAGGTTGCTCCCTGGGTTACATTCAAAGTAAATTTACCGTCAAGATCAGTTACAATACCGTTCGTAGTGCCTTTTTCCACTACACTGGCACCAATGACGGCTTCGCCTTTAGCATCTACAACCAGACCTGTTACCGTCTGAGTTTGCATCTGTTCTGTTACTTCCAACGAACTGTTTGAGACAGTTTGAGTAGCCATCACATTACCGCTACTTAAAAACAGGGCACTGATAGCCACTGCGGTGAGGTATTTGCCATTAGCCAATCCTCGTTTTATGCGATCTTCATTCATAAATGATTGATGATTTTGTTGTTAATTAAAATGTTTTTCAAAATAGATAAGGGAAAATAGGTTAGGAATAGGGTAACTATTCTTCTCATAGGCTCTTGATTACTCCATAGGCGTTTTTAATTTAAAGGTTCATAACTATTATATTATCTCTTTATTTTTTTCAATTCAATCCAAGTCCATCAGGAACTTGTTATATATTGATTTTCAGTTAAATTATTAACTTTATTGGTTGTTTTAAGAGATAAAACGCGTTATTAACAAAGGTGATAAAGTATTCTGTGTACTTCACACGTAACAAAGATATATTATTATTCAATATCAAGAACATTTCTTTGCACTTTTTTAACCTTATACTTTTAAATTTGCAAAGACAGACTATATATACCTTATTATATATATGAGTTTAAGGTTCTTCAATACTTAAAGAATGGAATTCTATCAGTCCATTCATAGGAGTTTCTTCAATAACGTCCAATCCTATTCCGAATTCACCGGCCACTTCCCTTAATATGGCTGCATAACTATTGGCCAATGAACCGACAAATCTAATAGGATAATTCTTATAGTCATACTGACATACGTTTCGGGTAAAGAAAGCCCTTAAATTACCGGTTATCAAATTGAATACATAATCATCATTGGTATAGTCGGCCAAGAAATAAGAAATCGTAGAGAGGAAACGGTTTGGGAAAGGACGATTATACACCGACTCCATGACTTCATTAGGACTGATACGAAACTTTTCAAAAAAATCGGTCATCACATCCTTAGGCGTCAATCCCTTTAAGACATCAGACAGAAACATTTTTCCCAGTACGGCTCCACTGCCTTCATCTCCCAAGATATAACCACCTGCCCTTACATTCTTAACTACTATTTTCCCATCATAAAAACATGAGTTAGAGCCTGTTCCTAAAATGCAGGCAATACCCGCCTCACATTTAAACAAGCCTCGTGCCGCCGCGAGAAGATCGCTCTCCACTTGGATAGGCGTCTTAAATTGTGCTACTAATGACGCTCCTAATATATTTTTCTTTTCATAAGAGGTACATCCTGCTCCATAATAATATACTTGCTCTAATTTCCTTTTGAAAAAAATCTCGGGTAAACCTAAGCGCACACTCCGACTAATCTCTCTCCTCGTTTGAAAGAAAGGATTCAACCCCTCGGTGAAAACACGCTGTATCAAGTGATTGTCCTCAACCAGGGCCCATTCAGTTCTTGTAGAACCACTCTCCGCAATCAGTTTCATAGGTAGTTAGTTTTAGAATTGAATACAAATATATAGTTATTTTTAATATTCCGAGAATAAATCATCAAAAAGTTTATCTTCTTATAAGCCACAAAGCGTATCTGCCTACTGAATAATTTATTTTTATATGTACGAACTATATGACAAATTTAAAAAACATATAAGGTGACTGCAACTGTCACCTTTATTCTTTTAAACCACTTCCTTAATTGCAAATTAATAATTATAATGCTAAATATTCGCAAATAATTGTTTTTGATATTAAAATAAAAAGTATCTTTGTCCATACGAACTTTCCTTAATAATACTATTATGAAGAAACTGCTACTATTGACCATTCTGTTATGTAGCTCATTGCTGTGCCAAGCACAGAAGGAGCGCATAATTTTAGGCGATGAACAGACCTCTGAGTATTTTCCAATCCTGAAAGGTAAACGGATTGCAATCTTTTCCAATCATACAGGAATGGTGGGGGACAAACACTTATTGGACATCCTGCTGGAAAATAAATTCAATGTAGCAGCTATATTTTCACCAGAACACGGTTTTCGCGGAGATGCAGATGCAGGCGAGCACGTATCCAGCTCAGTCGATAAGAAAACAGGCGTCCCTATTCTTTCCCTTTACGACGGAAAAGACAAAAAGCCGAGTAAGGCATCTATGAAAAAGTTCGACATACTGGTGATTGACATACAAGATGTAGGCTTGCGGTTCTATACCTATTATATAACAATGTGCCGCTTAATGGACGCTTGCGCCGAATATAACCGCAAGGTGTTGCTGCTGGATCGCCCTAACCCCAACGGACATTATGTGGACGGACCCATACTGGATATGAAATATAAATCCGGAGTAGGCTGGCTACCCATCCCGATTGTGCATGGCATGACGCTGGGCGAACTGGCATTAATGGTAAACGGCGAACGGTGGTTACCGGCTTCTCGCGTATGCGACCTCACCGTTATACCTTGCAAGAACTACACGCACCAAACGAAATACACGTTGCCGATTCCGCCGTCTCCCAACTTACCGAACATGAAATCCATCTATCTATATCCGGCAACTTGCTATTTTGAAGCTACTCCCGTCAGCTTGGGCAGAGGCACTGCACTTCCCTTTCAAGTGTACGGTCATCCCAATATGAGGGGCTACAGCTATAGCTTTACACCTAAAAGCACCCCCGGAGCCAAGAATCCACCTCAACTGAACAAATTATGCCACGGCGTAAACCTCAGCAATATGAGTGACGAAGAAATATGGAAGCGCGGAGTAGATTTGAGTTATGTCATTGATGCTTACAAGAACCTGAATATGGGCAATCACTTTTTCCGTCCGTTCTTCGAGCTGTTGATAGGTACGGACTATGTCCGTAAAATGATAGTGGACGGAAAAAGCGCTGAAGAAATTAAAAGCCGTTGGAAAGGTGATGTGGAAAAGTTCAAAAAGCAACGAAAGCCCTATCTCCTTTATAAAGAATAATCATTTATAAAAAACAACTACGAATCAGTTTGTAAATACTAACATCCAATCACCACAATGAGCCCACTATCCGTTATCATTACTATTGCCGCCTATTTTGCGATACTTTTTACAGTATCCTATATTGCGGGCAGAAAAGCCGACAATGCAGGGTTCTTTGTAGGCAACCGCAAATCATCTTGGTATGTGGTAGCCTTTGCAATGATTGGTTCCAGCATATCGGGAGTAACATATGTATCTGTGCCCGGTATGGTTGGCGCAAGCAGTTTCGGCTATTTACAGATGGTGTTGGGATTTGTCGCCGGACAGCTAATTATTGCGTTTATTCTGACACCCCTATTCTACCGGATGAATTTAATTTCTATCTACGAATACTTGGAAGACCGTTTCGGGATGTCTTCATATCGCACGGGAGCATGGTTCTTTTTTATCTCTAAAATACTTGGGGCAGCCGTACGTTTATTCCTTGTTTGCCTAACATTGCAATTACTGGTGTTCGAGCCATTCGGGCTTCCGTTTATCCTAAATGTAGCCATCACTGTAGTATTAGTGTGGCTGTACACTTTTCGCGGTGGAGTTAAATCACTTATCTGGACAGATTCCTTAAAGACATTCTGTCTCGTGGTATCGGTTGTATTGTGCATATACTACATAGCATCCGACCTTCATCTATCCTTCACCGGTATGATTGGCACGATAGCCGACAGTGATATGTCCCGTATATTCTTCTTCGACGATGTCAACAGTAAACAATACTTCTTCAAGCAGTTCTTTGCCGGAGCATTTACCATGATAGCCATGACAGGACTGGACCAAGATATGATGCAAAGAAACCTTAGCTGCAAAAACTTCAAAGATTCACAGAAGAATATGATTACCAGTATCATTTCACAATTCTTTGTTATTCTGCTATTTCTGATGCTGGGTGTATTACTTTACATATTCGCCGACAGTCAAGGCATACAGGTGAATAAGAGTGATGAACTCTTCCCCGTAATCGCCACAGGGAATTATTTTCCTGCCATTGTTAGCATCCTGTTTATTATCGGTCTCATTTCTTCCGCTTATTCGGCAGCCGGTTCTGCACTGACGGCCCTCACCACTTCTTTCACCGTAGACATTCTCGGTACGAAAGGAAAAACAGAAGAAGAAGTTGTAAAAGTCCGGAAACGGGTACATATAGGAATGGCTATAATAATGGGCATAACCATTTATGTATTCAATCTGCTGAATAATACCAGTGTAATTGATGCCGTATATATTTTGGCAAGTTACACGTATGGTCCTATCTTGGGCTTGTTTGCTTTTGGCATTTTCATGAAGCAACAGGTACGCGACAAGTATATACCATTCGTAGCTGTCGCCTCTCCATTTTTTTGTTTTATCCTGCAAAAGAATTCGGAAGCATGGTTCAATGGTTACCAGTTCAGTTATGAACTACTCATATTCAACGCACTGTTCACATTCATCGGACTCTGCATATTGATAAGGAAAGACAAAAAGAACATTTAACTTAATACATCATCATGAGTGTAAGACTTCACTTTTTATTTAGTATGCTCGCCGCCGCCCTCATCCCCCAGATAGGCGGCGCGCAAGAGCTTCCGGCAGAAACCCGTCAAGAGATAGGACAGTTTCTGGACAATACCGCACGGAAGGAAATATCCGTAGGACGCATCACTATTGACTCTGTAGCCATAGAGGAAAATACTCTGAAACTTTTTGCCAACATGAACTGCTCTTATATTCCTTTCCGGGAGAATAATGTAGCGGAAATTTATCAAGGAATCAGTGCTTTACTGCCTGCCGAATTCTCGAAATACAAATTACAGCTGCGCACCAACAAACACAGTATTGAAGAACTCATACCGCAAATATTGCGCCTGAAAAAAGACAAGAAGGCGTTGACTTTCAGCCAACAAGTGCAGCACCCTTTAGTAACCAAAGTATCCAGACCCTATACTCCAACCAACGGATTGCAAAACCGTCACATTGCTTTATGGCAAAGCCACGGTTACTACTATGAATCAAAACTCAACCGTTGGGAATGGCAACGCGCACGCATCTTCCAGACCGTAGAAGACCTGTACACACAGAGTTATGTACTACCCTACCTCGTTCCGATGCTGGAAAACGCAGGAGCTAATGTCTTGATTTCACGTGAACGTGACTGCCAGACCTCCGAAATCATTATCGACAATGACGGTTGCCTCGACACACGCTCTACATATGCAGAAAACAGTGCCGACAAGAGATGGATACAAGGCAATGGTGAAGGCTTTGCACATCTTCGCCCTCAATATACGGATTTTGAGAATCCTTTTAAAGAGGGAACATTCCGCGCCATAGAGACCATTAAGAAGGGAAAAGAAAGTGTTGCCGAATGGATTCCCGAAATTCCCCAAAGCGGACATTATGCTGTTTATGTCTCTTATCAGACTGTTTCAAACAGCAGCAATGACGCACTTTACACCATTTATCATAAAGGCGGGGTATCTCAATTCAAAGTGAACCAGCAAATGGGTGGTGGCACTTGGATTTACTTAGGAACGTTCGGTTTCGATGCCGGAAAGAATAATGCCTGTAAAGTAACCCTGAGCAACCGCTCTGTCAAAGCCGGACAAATCGTAACCGCCGATGCCGTAAAGATTGGCGGCGGCATGGGAAACATTGCCCGACGTATCTCCGAAGAAGGCGCAACAGATAATTTGAAAAGTTCCGATAAAGCCGTCAATTCATCAAACGGAACAGGAAGCGCTCCGGCAACACATCAGCCCTCCTATGTTGCCGAATACCAGAAGAGCGGGTATCCCCGCTTCTGCGAAGCAGCCCGTTACTGGATGCAATGGGCGGGTATCCCGGACAGCGTGTATTCCGACAGTAATGGTAAAAATGATTACACTGATGATTATAAGAGCCGTGGCATATGGGTGAATTACCTTGCCGGCGGTTCTGCCGTCAATCCCGCAGAGAAAGGTCTGAATATTCCGGTGGATATGGCATTCGCTTTCCACTCCGACGCCGGTACTACGCTGAATGACTCCATTATCGGAACACTCGGCATCTATCAGACTGATGCCTATAACGGCGTATTTGCCAACGGTGCATCACGCTATCTCTCACATGATTTGACAGACTTGATTCAGTCCAATATCGTACGTGACATCCGCACACTTTACGAGCCTCAATGGACACGCCGCGGCAAATGGAATCAATCCTACTACGAAGCACGTGTTCCGCGAGTTCCGACAATGCTGCTTGAACTGCTTTCCCACCAGAATTTTGCTGATATGCGCTATGGACTCGACCCGCGTTTCCGTTTTACGGTGAGCCGTGCCATCTATAAGGGAATGCTACAATTCCTTTGTTCGCAATATAAGATGGATTATATAGTACAACCTTTACCGGTGGACCATATGAGTCTGCGCATGATTGGCGAAAATGAGATTGAACTGACTTGGCAACCGGTAGCCGACTCTTTAGAGCCTACAGCCGTTGCCGAAAGATATGTCGTCTATACCCGTATCGGTGACGGAGACTTTGATAACGGTGTAGTGGTAGACAAAAACAGTTATCGGGCCACTCTTCCTGCCGGCATCGTATGCAGCTATAAAGTGACTGCCCTCAACAAAGGCGGAGAAAGTTTCCCCTCCGAGATACTTTCAGCCGGACAAGCCTTCAATAGCAAAGGCATTGTATTAATAGTCAACGGATTTGATCGCATCAGTGCACCGGCAGATTTTGTAGCTGCCGCACCGGCAGATACATTGCTTGCCGGTTTTTTAGATGAATTGGATCATGGAGTACCCTACATACAGGACATCAGTTATATAGGAAAGATGAAAGAGTACCGTCGCTCTATTCCGTGGATGGACGATGACGCATCCGGCTTCGGTGACAGTTACGGCAATTATGAAACACAGGTTATCGCCGGAAACACATTCGATTATCCAGCTCTGCATGGAGCCGCCATATTAAAAGCCGGCTATTCCTTTGTCTCCAGCAGTGACGAAGCAGTTGAAAACAAACAAATCACCCTGAACGATTATAAATATACCGACCTTATCCTTGGCAAAGAGTGCCAGACCAAAATGGGCAGGGGCGGAGTAAATCCTTTGGAGTTCAAAACATTCAGCCAACCAATGCAGGAATGTATTACAGCTTATTGTAACCAAGGCGGCAATATCTTCGTATCAGGTTCCTACGTAGGAACAGACCTGTGGGACAACCGTCTTATTCCTGCCAAAGAAGAAGACAAGAAATTTGCTATGGAAGTACTGAAATACAAATGGCGTGTGGGGCAAGCAGCCACAATGGGCAAAGTGAAGTGTGTAGCTTCCCCCTTCCCGGTTCTCTCAGGAAACTACACATATAACAATGAGCTGAGCTCAGATTCTTACATTGTGGAATCTCCTGACGCCATTGAACCGGCTACCAAAGAAGCTTATACGGTAATGCGCTATTCCGAGAATAACCTAAGCGCCGGAGTAGCCTATGAAGGAGACTATAAGACTTGCGTCTTAGGATTCCCCTTCGAGTCACTGCGTACAGCAGAAGAAAGAGAATGTCTGATGAACGCTATTCTGACATTCTTCGACAATAAAGCCAAGAAATAAAAAGAACTTATAACACCAATCATCATTTATGAATCGAAGATTATTCATCAGCGCCCTGTTTGTTTGCCTGTTACCATTTATGGTACAGGCACAACATGGGACATTCCGTTTCGCGCAATTGACGGACCTCCATCTGAGTCCGAACAATCCCAATCCGACGGAAGATCTGTTGCGCTCTGTAGCACAAATCAATGCAACCGACAGTATTGATTTCGTATTGGTAACAGGTGACCTCACTGAAGAAGGTGACCGTGCAACCATGGAAAAAGTAAAATCATGCCTTGACCTGCTGAAAGTGAAATATTACGTAGCACTGGGTAACCACGAGACCAAATGGAGCGATTCCGGCTGCACTGCTTTCGGAGAAATATTCGGTGGCGAACGATTTGATTTCGAGCATAAAGGTTTTTTGTTCTTAGGCTTCAACTCCGGTCCGCTGATGCGTATGGCCTATGGTCATGTTGTACCTCAAGACATCCGGTGGATGAAAAAGAGAATGGACCAATACAATGCCGGTAATCTCCAACTGAATAAGCCCGTGATACTTGTCACCCACTATCCGATGATAGAAGGGGATGTAGACAACTGGTACGAAGTAACGGATGCCGTACGCCCGTATAATATACGCCTATTCATCGGTGGACACTATCACCGTAATCATAACTTACGCTATGACGGCATTCCGGGAATCCTGATGCGCAGTAACCTGCGCGACAAGGATAAAAAGCCCGGCTATGGCATTTATGAGATAACCAAAGATTCCATCCTCGTCTATACCCAACGTATCGGAGAGCGCCAAAAACAATGGGCTGCTTTCTCTCTGACAGATTCGTACTATGACCATAACGGAAAAGCCGAGAAATATCCGGATTTTTCCGTAAACAAGGAGTATTCACAGGTAAAAGAACAATGGACGGTACAAACCGGAGCAGGTATTTACTGCTCGCCGGCTGTGGAGAAAGATAAAGTATTCGTTGGTGACGACATGGGCTATCTGACAGCCTACGCTCTTAAAAACGGTAAAAAGTTATGGAGCTTCCAATCCGGGAAAAGGATAGTCGGAACGCCTGCCGTAAGTGAGGGAATTGTGGTCTTTGGCTCCGCAGACTGTAAAATATATGGTCTGAACGCCCAAAACGGTAACTTGCTGTGGACAGTAAAAGCCGCCGAACCCGTATTAGGGGCAGTAACCATAGACAATGGAGTTGCCTATATCGGTGCCAGCGACCATACATTCCGTGCCATAAACATCTATACGGGAGACGTAAAGTGGAACTTTACAAGCGTAAAGGGCTATATTGAGACTAAGCCTCTGGTAACAGAAAATAAAGTGATTTTCGGTGCATGGGACAACACCTTATATGCCTTGGACAAGGCAGACGGCAAGGAGTTATGGAAATGGACAGGCGGACTGACCCGTATGCACTTTTCTCCGGCAGCCGTATGGCCGGTAGCCACAGACGGAAAGGTATTCATTACCGATCCGCAACGTGCCATGACAGCTATTGACCTAAAAACAGGTAATACCGTGTGGCGCACTTTCCAGTCTATGGTACGGGAAACGATAGGCTTGTCTGAAGACGGAGAACGTATTTACAGCAAGACGATGAACGACAGTATCGTCTGTTATTCCGCCAAGGGCAACCAACCGTGCGAATTATGGGCATCCAACGTCGGCTTCGGCTACGAACACGCACCCTCCATGCAGGTAGAAAAAGAAGGCGTCGTATTTGGAAGCACTAAAGAAGGGCTTATCTTCGCATTGGAAGCCAAAACAGGGAAAGTATTATGGAAACACAAAATCGGAAATTCACTTATAAATACTGTGGTTCCGCTTAGTAATGACCGGATACTATTTACCGCTACCAGTGGAGAAACCGGACTGCTGAAAATAAAAAAATAAAAAATAACACCTTATAGATATGAAGAAGATTGATTGCTTTATTCCTTACGCAGGAAAAGAACAAGCTGAAAAAACAGTACAAGGATTACAGGCTGCAGGCCTCGTTGGAAACATCCATTTAGTAACGACCGACGCTACCCTTGAAACGCTACCCGGTTGTGAAGTCCTATTGGTAGATATGCCCTACAGCTGTACTACCATGAAAACCATAGCTCAAAGAGCCAATGCGGAATATACATTACTTTATACCAAAGAGACTACTCTTGAGCTGGGTATGTTCGCATTGGAACGCATGATGCACATTGCAGAAGATTCAGATGCAGGAATGGTCTATGCCGACCATTACCAGATAGCTAACGGCAAGCAAACGAATGCACCCGTCATAGACTATCAATTCGGTTCGTTGAGAGATGATTTCAACTTTGGTTCAGTGCTCCTTTTCAAAACTTCCAAACTGAAAGAAGCCGCCGACCGTCTTACATCCAATTACAACTTTGCCGGCCTCTACGACTTACGCTTGAAGTTGAGCCAAAGAGCCGACCTTGTACATATCAATGAATATCTGTACAGTGAAGTAGAAAATGATACGCGTAAGAGCGGTGAAAAGATTTTTGATTATGTTGACCCGAAGAACCGTAACCGTCAGATTGAAATGGAAGAAGCGTGTACAGAGCATCTGAAAGAAATCGGCGGCTATCTGAAACCGGAATTCAAACAGATTGAGTTTTCTGCCGGAAACTTTGAGTACGAAGCATCTGTTATCATCCCCGTACGTAACCGCATACGCACTATTCGCGATGCCATTCAATCCGTTTTAAACCAGAAAACAGACTTCAAGTTCAACCTTATCATCATTGACAATCATTCCACAGACGGTACAACTGAGGCTATTAATGAATTTAAGAATGACGAACGCCTCATCCATATTATCCCTGAACGCAACGACCTTGGTATTGGCGGCTGCTGGAATATGGGTGTACATCACCCCAAATGCGGCAAATTTGCCGTACAACTGGACAGTGACGATGTATATGCCAATGAAAACACACTGACTACAATGGTACGTGCTTTCTATGAGCAGAATTGCGCTATGGTAGTAGGTACTTACATGATGACAGATTTCAATATGAATATGATTGCCCCGGGTATCATCGACCACAAAGAATGGACGCCGGATAACGGACGGAACAATGCTCTCCGCATCAATGGTTTGGGTGCACCGCGTGCATTCTATACTCCGGTACTGCGTGAGGTGAAAGTACCTAACACAAGCTACGGCGAAGACTATGCCTTGGGATTGAATTTCTCACGCCAATACCAGATAGGCCGTGTTTATGATGTTGTCTACAACTGCCGCCGCTGGGATGATAATTCAGACGCTTCATTAGACATCGTTAAAATGAACGGACACAACTTATACAAAGACCGCATCCGCACTTGGGAATTGCAGGCACGCGTGGCAATGAACAAGAAAAACAAGAAATAATATATGAACCAGACAATACACAATCTTCTGACCGAACAACTTGCTTCTTGGGAAATGGCGCGTAACAACTACGCCGCCCTTTCCGGAGTGCAGGTGAAAGAGCTGAATGTGAACGGTATTCCTTATAAGGTGCAGTTCAATCCGGCACGTATTGTATCTTCCGGAGCCAAGGTAGATGCCAAATCCATAAAAGAGCGTAGATGTTTTCTCTGCCCTGCCAACCTGCCGGCAGAACAAAAAGGCATTCCCTTTGAAGGGCATTATAATATATTGGTCAATCCGTTTCCTATATTTCCCCGTCACCTGACGGTACCGGAAACCGCCCACGTCAACCAACGCATAGCTCCCCGTTTCGGAGATATGCTGGACCTGGCACAGCATCTGACCGATTATACAATCTTTTATAACGGACCTAAATGCGGCGCATCCGCTCCCGATCATGCACATTTCCAAGCCGGAAACAAAGGCTTTATGCCCATCGAGCAAGACTGGCGCGAACAAATAGCGGGCAAAGTAGGGGATTACGGTCAGGCTACCCTTTGGTATTTGAACGACTCCCCGCGCACTACCCTTGTCATTGAGTCTGCCGACCGGAGAACAGCACTCAAACTGTTCGACATCATCTATCATTCCCTGGATATACAGCCCGATGAAGATGAACCGATGATGAACGTTCTCGCAATGTACGAAGCCGATAAATGGATTGTTTTCATCTTTCCCCGCGCCAAGCATCGCCCAGCTTGTTACACAGCAGAGGGTGATGCCAATTTGCTTAGCAGTCCCGCATCCGTTGATTTAGGCGGCGTATTCATTACGCCTGTTGAAAAAGACTTTATCAAAATAACGGTAGAGGACATTGCGCAAATATTAAGTGAGGTGTGTCTTTCACCTACAGATTTCCAGAAAGTACGGCAACGTATCAAAGAACAAATATAATATCCGTTATTCCTTAAACAGATGAATATGAAAGAGCCCAAAGTAGAAGTTGGTATATTATTCGAGTCGCAGATAGAGTTTGTCCTGTTAGCTCCTTACCGCACATCCGGCAAGGAAGTCAGCGGCAAGCAAGTTGTCACCTATGACGAAGGAAAAATCCTTTGGAACGGTCGTCAATATGACGAGTTACTATTTGAACCCCTGCAGGAATCTGCTGCGGCATTCGAATTGCTGGATGTAACTATCGGAATAAACTTTCATTGGGAACGGAAAGAAGACCAACGCTTTCAGGGCTCCTTAAAGATTATTGTGGAAAACGGCAAACTGACGGGTATCAATGTCATCCATGTCGAAGACTATCTGACCAGTGTCATTTCCAGTGAAATGAGCGCAACGGCTTCTTTGGAACTGCTGAAAGCCCATGCAGTCATTTCGCGTAGCTGGCTACTGGCACAGATACAGAAAAACAAAGAAGTAGCAGAAGCGCAAACCGACTATTCCGCTTTTACCCAAACAGACGAAGAACTCATCCGTTGGTACGACCGTGAAGACCATACTCATTTCGACGTATGTGCAGACGACCATTGCCAACGCTATCAAGGAATAACCCGCGCCTCTACCGATATAGTCAGACAGGCGATAGCCGCCACTCGCGGACAGGTACTTACCTCGGAAGGCAAAATCTGCGACGCCCGTTTCTCCAAATGCTGTGGCGGCGCTTTCGAAGAATTTCAATATTGCTGGGAAGATATTAAATACCCTTATCTTGCCAAACAACGCGACTATAGAGTTGATAGTGAAAAATTACCCGACTTGACGCAAGAAGCCGAGGCTGAGCGATGGATACGTACTTCTCCCGAGGCGTTTTGTAATACCACGGATAAGAAAATCCTATCGCAGGTACTCAACAGTTACGATCAGGAAACTACAGATTTCTACCGTTGGAAAGTAGAATACACCCAAGACGAACTCTCTGCCCTCATCTTGAAACGCTCCGGCATAGACTACGGACAGATTATAGACCTTATTCCTATTGCTCGCGGCACTTCCGGACGTCTGTGGAAACTGAAGATTGTCGGTACAAAGAAAACACTGACTATCGGAAAAGAGTTGGAAATTCGTCGGACACTCTCTCCCTCACACCTTTACAGTTCCGCCTTTGTCGTGGACCGTACAGAGGTGTCGGAAGAAGGTGTACCCGGACGTTTTATCCTCACCGGAGCCGGCTGGGGACATGGCGTAGGGCTTTGCCAGATAGGCGCTGCCGTAATGGGCGAACAGGGATACGAATATGATGCTATACTGTTGCACTACTATATAGGTGCGAGCATTGATAAACTATATGACTAATCTAATAACAGAAAACAATTAATAGAATGAACAATATCAAGAAAATATCACCTTGGGCATGGGTTCCTACCTTGTATTTTGCACAAGGTATCCCCTACTTTATCGTGAACAATATCTCCGTACTGATGTTTGCCAAGATGGGCGTTCCCAATGGAGACATGGCGTTATTTACCAGTTTGCTGTACTTGCCCTGGACCATCAAACCCTTCTGGAGTCCGTTTGTCGATATCATCAAAACCAAAAGATGGTGGGTTGTTTCCATGCAGATTCTGATGTCGATAGCCTTTATCTTACTGACGCTGAGTATACCGCGTCCGGATGAAGCAACCATGGCAGCCGGAACCACACCCATCAGTATGTTCACCCTCACGCTGGTATTATTTATAATCACGGCATTCGCTTCCGCCACACACGACATTGCAGCGGACGGTTTCTATATGTTGGCGCTAAAATCGGGCGAACAAGCAGAGTTTGTCGGTATCCGAAGCACTTTCTACCGTCTTGCATCTATTTTCGGTCAAGGAGTGCTCGTAGCTATTGCCGGTGCTATCGAACTGAAATACGACAATATTCCGCTATCATGGACCATCACGATGCTGGTTACAGCCGTCATGTTCAGCGCGGTAAGCCTCTACCATCTTTTTGCAATACCCAAGCCGACTTCCGACAAGTCTGTCCTGGCACCGGGAACAGCCAGCGCAAAAGCTATTTTCAAGGAATTCGGACGCACATTCGCTACCTATTTCACCAAGCCCGGCGTATTGCTTGCCATTGTATTCATGCTACTCTACCGTCTGCCTGAGGCATTCCTCATCAAAATGTGTATGCCGTTTCTTGTTGCCAACAAAGAAGCAGGAGGCTTAGGACTATCCACAGCAGAAGTAGGCATCGTATATGGTACTATCGGAGTAATATTCCTCACGTTGGGCGGTATCCTCGGCGGGGTATTCGCATCACGCATAGGGTTAAAGAAATCCATCTGGTGGATGGCGGCATGTATGACACTACCTTGCCTGACCTTCGTCTATCTTGCCATTTGCCAACCCGAAAACCGGTTTGCCATATCCACTGCCATTGCCATCGAACAATTCGGTTACGGATTCGGTTTCACAGCTTATATGCTCTATATGATGTACTTCTCCGAAGGAGAGTTCAAAACATCCCACTACGCTATTTGTACCGCATTCATGGCATTGAGTATGATGATTCCGGGTATGTTTGCGGGTTACATTCAGGAATCTATCGGATACACCAACTTCTTCTGGATGGTAATCGTGTGTTGTATCGCCACTGTGATAGTTACCGTCTTTGCAGACAGAAAGATAGACCCGGAATATGGAAAAAAGTAATTAGTGACTAATAATTAATAATCAGCTATGAAGAAGATAATGACAATCTGCCTGATTTGTATCCTTTGCGGAAGCATGGTACAGGCACAAAAAATAAGAATAAAGACCGGTATTGAAGTACTGAAAGAACAAAACTTCAAATGCCTGGAAGGTAAACGTGTAGGATTAATCACCAATCCTACCGGAGTAGACAACCATATGAAATCCACGATTGATATTCTGCACGAAGCACCGAACGTAAACCTCGTGGCCCTTTATGGTCCGGAGCATGGCGTACGCGGTGACGTGCATGCCGGCGACCACGTAACGGATATGAAAGATGCCTCCACCGGACTGCCCGTTTACTCCCTGTACGGAAGTACACGCAAAGCAACACCGGAAATGCTGAAAGACATCGATGTACTGGTATATGATATCCAAGACATCGGCTGTCGTTCGTTCACATATATCAGCACCATGGGACTTGCCATGGAAGCCGCTGCCGAAAACGGAAAAGAGCTTATCGTACTGGACCGCCCCAATCCCGTAGGCGGACTGAAGATTGAAGGTAATCTGACGGAAGATGACTGCGTTTCTTTTGTCAGCCAATTTAAAATTCCGTACCTTTACGGACTCACTTGCGGTGAGCTGGCTTTAATGTTGAATGGAGAGAAGATGCTGAAAGAGGGCAAGCAATGCAAACTGCAGGTTGTAAAGATGAAAGGCTGGAAACGCAAAATGGACTATACACAGACCGGATTGCAATGGGTGCCTTCTTCCCCGCACATTCCGCATCCGCATTCCGCATTTTTCTATCCCGTCAGCGGTATTTTAGGCGAGCTGGGCTATATGTCCATCGGAGTAGGTTACACGATTCCGTTCCAGATGTTTGCCGCTCCATGGGTAGAGGCTGACAAGCTTGCCAAGAACTTGAATAACCTGAACGTACCGGGTGTCATTTTCCGACCGATGTACCTGAAACCTTTCTACTCCGTAGGCAAAGGAGAACTGCTGCAAGGCGTACAAGTGCATATCATGGACTTCGGCAAAGCCCCGCTCAGTGAAATACAATTCCTCGTTATGCAAGAAGTTGCCGCACTCTATCCCGACCGCGCCGTATTCGACCATGCAGACAAAGGCCGTTTCTCCATGTTCGATAAAGTAAGCGGTTCGAAGCAGATACGTGAGCGTTTCAGTAAGCGGAACCGTTGGGAAGATGTCCGGGACTATTGGTATAAGGATGTCGAGAATTTCCGTAAACTATCGAAACAATATTATTTGTATAAGTGACATGAAAAAGAGTAGCTATATGGCTTTCCTGCAGGAAGCGAGACAATTCATCCCGCAGGAAAGGATTTATACCGACGAACTCCGCCGGCTGGCTTGGGGAACTGACGCAGGATTCTACCGCCTCATCCCGCAAATCGTAATCCGTTCGGAGGGAGAAGAGGAAATCTCCCGGTTGCTGAAACTGGCTGATTATTACAGCCTGCCCGTTACTTTCCGAGCGGCAGGAACAAGCCTGTCCGGACAAGCCATTAGTGACTCCATACTTATCGTAGCCGGCAAGCATTGGGAGAAATACAGCATATCTCCCGACCACAAGGAAATCACCCTGCAACCCGGCATTATCGGGCAACGGGTAAATGAACTGTTAGCTCCTTTCGGACGAAAATTCGCTCCGGACCCGGCTTCCGTAAAAAGCGCCATGGTAGGCGGTATTGTCATGAACAATGCTTCCGGCATGAACTGCGGCACGCACGCCAACAGTGACAAGGTGCTTCTCTCCGCCCGTATCATCCTGCCGGACGGAACACTGCTTGACACCGGAGACTGTGTCAGCCGTGCCGCATTCGAAGTGACACACCGCGATTTTATACGCCGTATTTGCACCCTTCGCGATGAAGTGCGTGCCAACGAAAAGCTGGCGGAACGCATCCGTTACAAATATTCCATTAAGAATGTAACAGGTCTTAATTTGCTTCCCTTCGTCCGCTTTGACGATCCGTTCGATATAATAACCCACCTCATGGTTGGTTCGGAAGGAACATTGGCATTCCTTTCCCAAGTAACCATGCAGACTGAGTACGACTATCCTTGCAAGGCAAGCGCCATGCTCTACTTCAAAACCATAAAAGACGCTTGCCGTGCCGTAGTAGCCATGAAGAAACTCACCGACAACAACGGCGAGTGGATTGTAAAGGGAGCGGAACTTCTGGATTGGAAGTCTTTAGCTTCAGTCAGCGACCCTATATTCCTGAAATATAGGGGAGAAGTATGTTCATCTCTCCTGCCCGGCGTAGAACCGGGAGACGAAACCGGACTGACCGCCGTGCTGACTGAAACCAAAGCCCGCAGCGCAGAAGAACTGAGACAGAATATCAGCAACATAGAATGCTGTCTCGCTGATTTCCGAACTTATACGCCCGTCCGCTTCACCGACAAACCGGAAGAATACTCACAATACTGGGCTATCCGATCCGGCATCTTCCCTTCCGTAGGCGGAACGCGGAAACCGGGAACAACGTGCCTCATCGAAGACGTAGCCTTCCATATCGAAGATTTACCCGAGGCAACCGCCGAATTGCAGCAACTCATAGCCCGCCACGGCTACGAAGACGCCTGCATATACGGGCACGCACTGGAGGGGAACTACCATTTCATCCTCAACCAATCCTTCGGCAGTGACGCCGAAGTGAAACGTTACGAAGATTTGATGAATGATGTCAAGACACTGGTTGTAGACAAATACGACGGTTCTCTAAAGGCTGAGCATGGCACAGGGCGCAATATGGCTCCTTTTGTCCGTTATGAATGGGGAGACTCCGCCTACGAGGTAATGAAAGCCGTTAAAAAGCTGTTCGACCCGAAAGGTCTATTAAATCCCGGAGTTATCTTCAATAACGACCCGAAATGCCACATCAAAAACTTCAAGCCGCTTCCGCTGATACCTTTGGATGCGGAGAGCCCGGCTGCCAAAGTAAACCGTTGCATTGAATGCGGATTCTGCGAAGTAAACTGTCTTTCCTGCGGTTTCACCCTTTCTTCACGGCAACGCATTGTGTTGCAAAGAGAGATTGCACGTCTTCGGCAGAATGGTGAAGCCCCCGAACGTCTCTCCCTACTGGAAAAGCAATACCGCTATCCCGGCAACCGAACCTGTGCCGGTGACGGGCTTTGCTCCATGTCCTGCCCCATGGGAATCAACACAGGCGACTTGACACATATTATTCGCCAAGAAGAAATGCCGCAAGGCAGCTTAGGATATAAGGCCGGCAATTTTGCCGCCAATCACTTTGCCGGTATCAAGAGTACCCTGCGTCCTGTATTGGGATTGGCTAACTTCGGTCACTCCGTATTAGGAACAAAAGTCATGGGCAGTATTACCAAAGGTATGCACAACGTCCTCGGTATTCCCCAGTGGACTCCTGCCATGCCAAAGCCCTATCATTTCGATGCAGCCGGCTCTCAACGTCTCACTTCCGGTCAACCGGCCAAAGTTGTTTACTTCCCCAGTTGTATCAACCAAACCATGGGTTTACCCAAGAAATCTCCCGTAGAGCAGGCATTGGTTAGCAAAATGATTGGGCTAGTGCAAAAAGGCGGTTATGAGGTCATCTTCCCTAAGAATATGGAAAAACTCTGTTGCGGTACAATCTGGGAAAGCAAAGGTATGCTTGACATTGCCGACCGTAAAACAGCCGAACTGGAAACTGCCCTTTGGGAAGCCAGCGAACAAGGCAAATACCCTATTCTATGCGACCAAAGCCCATGCCTGCACCGGATGCGTGAGAAGATTCATAAAATGAAACTTTATGAACCGGCAGAATTTATCTATACGTTCTTACGCGGCAGACTGGTGTTCACGCCTATCGACCGTCCCGTAGCAGTCCACATCACTTGTTCCATGCGCAAAATGGGACTGGCTGACACGATTATCGCTCTGGCGCGTCTCTGTTCCACAAAGGTCATTGTGCCGGAGGAAGTCGGTTGCTGCGGATTTGCCGGCGACCGGGGCTTTACATACCCCGAGCTGAATGCGTATGCCCTGCGCAAGCTCCGTCCGCAGATAGAAGCGGCCGGCATCAGCATCGGCTATTCCAACAGCCGTACCTGCGAAATAGGGCTGACAACCAACTCCGGCATTCCATACGTGTCCATAGCCTACCTCGTAGACCAATGTACCGAACCTATCACCCAAAACTAACTTAACACACATAAAATTATGAGCAATCCGGTAAAAACAAACAAGCGTATTCTTGCCCTCGATATACTTCGGGGTGTCACTATCGCAGGAATGATTATGGTCAATAACCCGGGCACATGGGCACACATTTATGCACCCTTGCGCCATGCAGAATGGAACGGTCTTACCCCTACCGACCTCGTCTTCCCGTTCTTCATGTTCATCATGGGAATTTCCACATACATTTCTTTGAAGAAGTATAACTTTGAATTCAGCCGTACCGCTGGCATGAAGATTCTAAAACGCACCATACTCATCTTCCTCATAGGTATGGCCATCGGCTGGTTCTCGAAGTTCTGTTATTACTGGACCTCCCCCACCGAAGGCATCAGCTTCGGCGCACAACTATGGGAATCCGTATGGACATTCGACCACATCCGTATTTTGGGTGTCATGCAACGTCTGGCACTCTGTTATGGCGCTACTGCTATCATAGCTCTGACCATAAAGCATCGGAACATCCCTTACCTTATTGCCGCCTTGCTGGCAGGCTACTTCATCCTGCTGGTATGCGGCAATGGCTTTGCCTATAACGACACAAATATCCTTTCCGTTGTAGACCGCACCATCCTCACCCCCGCACATATGTATAAGGATAACGGTATCGATCCGGAAGGTCTGTTAAGTACCATTCCTGCCATAGCCCATGTGTTGTTGGGGTTCTGCGTAGGCCGTATGATGCTTGAAGGCGGCAAAGCCAACGAAGACCGTGAAAATATGCTCAACTCACACCTTATCAAACTGTTTTTAGCGGGCACTATCCTTACATTTGCAGGCTTCCTGCTGAGTTATGGATGCCCCATCAACAAGAAGATATGGTCGCCTACCTTTGTACTCACTACCTGCGGACTGGCTTCCAGCTTCTTGGCACTCCTCATTTGGATTATCGACGTGAAAGGGTATAAAAAATGGAGCCTGTTCTTTGAGTCATTCGGTGTCAATCCTTTATTCATGTATGTATTGGGCGGCGTGCTTGGCATCCTCTTCGGCAGCATCAGCTTTCCATGGGGAGAAGGCAGCATCAGCATACACGGATTCTTATACAAGATACTATTGATGCCGGTATTTGGTGAAACCGGCGGTTCACTGGCTTATGCGCTGTTATTCGTCGGTATCAACTGGTGCATCGGCTATCAACTTTACAAACGAAAGATTTATATCAAACTATAATCGAATAACTCTAAACAACTAAAAATATGATTCTAATAGCAGACAGTGGCTCTACAAAAACCGATTGGTGTGTTGTAGAGAATGGACAACTCATCCAGCAGATATTCACGAAAGGGACTAACCCTTTCTTTCAGTCGGAAGAGGAAATCAGCAATGAGATAGCAACGGCACTGTTGCCCCGATTAACAACGAATGCGTTGGATGCTGTATATTTCTATGGTGCGGGATGCGGATTTCCCGACAAGATAGCCATGGTTCACCGGGCCATAACCAAGCATCTTCAGGTAAAAGGAGAAGTGGAAGTGAATACAGATATGCTTGCCGCAGCCCGAGGACTTTGCCAACATGAAGCCGGCATTGCCTGCATCATGGGTACAGGCTCCAATTCATGCTATTATGACGGGAAACAGATTGTACGCAATGTATCTCCCTTAGGATTCATTCTCGGGGATGAAGGCAGCGGCGCCGTATTGGGAAAATTGCTGGTGGGTAATATTCTTAAAAACCAGATGACTCCGGAACTGAAGGAAAAGTTCCTCGCACAGTTCAACCTGACACCTGCCGACATCATCGACCGTGTTTACCGCAAGCCGTTCCCCAACCGTTTCCTTGCAAGTCTCTCTCCATTCCTCGCCCAGAATCTGGATGAGCCTTGCATACGTACATTAGTGCTGGACAGCTTCAAGGCATTCCTCAAACGCAATGTCATGCAATACGAGAATTACCGCAAGAGTAAAGTGCACTTTATCGGTTCTGTAGCTTTCTACTATAAAGCAATATTGGCGGAAGCGGCTCAGGAAATGGGTGTCCAACTGGGCACTGTCATCAAAAGTCCGATGGAAGGATTAATAGAATATCATAAATCATAAAATAGCAAATAGCCTTATGTTTATAAAAATATCAGAGCAGCCCTCGCTCTACAACGACTTGGAAAAGAAGTCTGTCCGTGAAATACTGGAAGACATCAACAGAGAAGACCAGAAAGTGGCGCTTGCCATACAAAAGGCAATTCCCCAGATAGAGAAACTGGTGACACAGATTGTACCCCGCATGAAGCAGGGGGGACGTATCTTCTATATGGGCGCCGGCACAAGCGGACGCCTCGGCGTACTCGACGCATCTGAAATACCGCCGACATTCGGTATGCCTCCTACGTTGGTTATCGGCTTGATAGCCGGTGGTGACACAGCCCTGCGCAATCCGGTGGAAAATGCGGAAGACGATACGCAACGCGGCTGGGAAGAGTTGGTGGAACGCAATATCACGGATAAAGACACCGTTATCGGCATAGCTGCCTCCGGTACTACTCCTTACGTAATCGGTGCGCTGCATGAAGCACGCGAGCATGGCATTCTTACGGCTTGCATCACGAGCAATCCCGACTCCCCTATGGCAGCGGAATCCGATGTGCCTATCGAAATGGTTGTAGGTCCGGAATACGTTACGGGCAGTTCCCGCATGAAGTCGGGCACGGGACAGAAGATGATTCTGAATATGATTACCACTTCCGTAATGATACAATTGGGACGCGTGAAAGGCAACAAAATGGTCAATATGCAGCTTAGCAACAAGAAGCTGGTAGACCGTGGAACACGTATGTTGGTTGAAGAATTAGGACTTGACTATGGAAAAGCCAAAGCCCTCTTGCTGATGCACGGTTCCGTGAAGAAAGCTGCAGATGCATATCGGGCAAAGGAATGATAATGTTATGAAAACTCTTATCAGCATCCTTTTAATTATGTCCTGCCTGCAAGCGATTGTCGCACAACCTTTGCAGACCGAAGCTGCCGGCGAACAATCCCCGCGCATTTATACAGACCATTACTACAAACGCTTTCGGCAGTTTATGGACGAACCGGCCATCGGTAATAAAGACATCGTAATGCTGGGCAACAGCCTGACGGAGAATGGCGGTAACTGGGCTGCCCGTCTTGGCAATAAGAACGTGCGCAATCGCGGCATCATCGGCGATGAAGTAATGGGGGTATACGACCGTCTCCACCAGATATTGCCGGGACATCCTGCCAAGTTGTTTCTGCTTATCGGTGTGAACGACATCTCCCATGACCTGACGAGCGACAGTATTGTCAAGATGATACGTACAACGATAGAGCGCATCCGGAAAGAATCTCCCGGCACCAGACTCTATCTGCAAAGCCTGCTTCCCATCAACGAAAACTTCGGCCGCTATAAGAAGCTGGCAGGAAAGACAAGCATGATACCCGAAATAAACAAACAGCTGAAAGCACTTGCCAAAGAGAAAGGACTGACCTACATCAACCTCTTCCCACTCTTCACGGAGAAGGGCAGTAACGTGCTGCGTGCCGACTTGACGACAGACGGACTACATCTAAAAGAAGAAGGATATAAGATTTGGGTAAAAGCCATCAAGAAGAAGATTTAGCAAAAGATACACATAAGCAACCGCTAACAAACAGAAAAGGTGATAAAGCGTATTCTTTATCACCTTTTCTGTTTGTATCAAATTCGTTTATTCAACAAGTCCTGTCAAATACACATCAAACGTCAATGATGTATAGCCCGGAATAGAACCGGATGAACTGCCGCTTGAACCGTATCCGCTTTGCCAAGGAATATACAGCATCCAGCGTTCACCTACCCGCATATACTGCAAAGTCCACGTCCATCCCGGAATAACTCCCGAAACAGTAAATTCAGACGAAGAATTGAAAACTGTGGGCCATTTGGACGAATCGGTTAAAGGCAATGATATATCGCGGTCTGTTGCTCCATAACCGTCAAAGTTACCGTCAAACTCATCACCCGTGATGAGAGTTCCATAGTAGAAAGCCTCAACAGTAGAATTATATCCGTCGAAATTAGGACGTTCTCCAGTGTTATTCTTTACAAGTTTCTTGCAATATACATACTGAGGTACTATATTCGTGCTGGTTGTCGGCACTTGTATAGCAAACAACTCACCCTCTTCCATCTTATCGGCATCTTCAGCTGTAAGCACAAGCCTGTCGCCTGTCTTCCCCTTTATAGAGTCAATAAAAGCTTCGTTGCGCGGTTGCCAATTATCATACTTACCGGCTTCCTCCACTTCTTCGCAAGCCACAAACGCACCTGCCACAAATAGCAAGAAAGGTAAAAACAAAAGGAACGGTCTCTTCATCTAATTATAAATTACGGAATTACTATTATTTCTTATTGCAGCGTCTTCAGCAAAGACGTAATGCTTACGCGGTCTGCAATGATATTGTTCAGTTCGGAGATAGCCACACGCTCTTGCTGCATCGTATCACGGTTACGCAGAGTCACGCAGTTGTCTTCCAAGGTCTGGTGGTCTACCGTCACACAGTACGGAGTACCGATAGCATCTTGGCGGCGATAACGCTTGCCGATGCTGTCTTTCTCATCATACTGGCAGTGGAAGTGGAACTTCAGGTCGTCGATAATCTCGCGGGCCTTTTCGGGCAGCCCGTCTTTCTTTACCAACGGCATAACGGCCAGTTTCACCGGAGCCAATGCTGCAGGCAACTTCAGGACAACACGCGTCTCGCCATTCTCCAACTGCTCCTCGCAATAAGAAGCTGACATGATGCTAAGGAACATACGGTCTACACCGATAGAGGTTTCGATGACGTACGGAGTGTAGCTTTCATTGGTTTCCGGGTCAAAATACTTGATGTTCTTACCGGAGAATTTCTCGTGCTGAGACAAGTCGAAGTTCGTACGGCTGTGGATACCTTCCACTTCCTTGAAGCCGAAAGGCATCAGGAACTCGATGTCAGTAGCCGCATTGGCATAGTGGGCAAGCTTGTCGTGATCGTGATAGCGATAATGGTCGTCACCAAAGCCCAGTGCCTTGTGCCATTTCAACCGGGTAGCTTTCCACGTCTTGAACCAGTCGAGTTCAGTGCCCGGTTTTACGAAGAACTGCATTTCCATCTGCTCGAACTCACGCATACGGAAGATGAACTGGCGAGCAACAATCTCATTACGGAAAGCCTTGCCGATTTGTGCGATACCGAAAGGAATCTTCATACGGCCTGTCTTCTGTACGTTCAGATAGTTCACGAAGATACCCTGAGCCGTTTCCGGGCGAAGATAAATCTTCATGGCGCCTTCCGAGGTAGAACCCATTTCGGTGGTAAACATCAGGTTGAACTGACGAACTTCCGTCCAGTTCTTTGTACCGCTGATGGGGCAAACAATTTCTTCGTCAAGGATAATCTGGCGAAGTTCGTCAAGATTGTTATCATTCAACGCTTTGGCAAAACGTTCGTGCAAAGCGTCACGCTTAGCCTGATGTTCCAGTACACGGGCATTCGTGCTGCGGAACTGCGCTTCGTCAAAAGCCTCGCCGAAACGCTTGGCGGCTTTGGCCACTTCCTTGTTTATCTTGTCGTCATATTTGGCGAGTTGGTCTTCAATCAAAACATCGGCACGATAACGCTTCTTCGAATCGCGGTTATCAATCAAAGGGTCGTTGAACGCATCTACGTGCCCGCTTGCCTTCCAGATTGTGGGGTGCATGAAGATAGCCGAATCAATGCCTACTATGTTTTCGTGCAGCAGCACCATGCTCTGCCACCAGTATTGTTTGATGTTATTTTTCAGTTCCACACCCATCTGTCCGTAGTCGTATACGGCTCCCAAGCCGTCGTAGATGTCGCTTGAAGGGAACACGAATCCGTATTCCTTGCAGTGTGATACGAGTTTCTTAAAAACGTCTTCTTGTGCCATTTTTTGTTGTATCTTAATTAATTTGAAATCTTTGTTTAGCTAAAAACGCCACAAAGATAGGGATTTATCTTATATTGTAGGACAACAGGGGTATTAATTTATGGTAATGTTTGCAACCACGGCTCATGCTACCGCCATTTCCTTCGTGGTAAATGTTCATTTGCTTCGTCACAAATACGGCAATGCTTCAGAAGTAATGTTTTTTCCCTACGTTGTTTTCTTCGTTTTCCAGCTGCGGGCCCGACGGTTTCCAGTTGCGGGCTCTCCGTCCCGCAGTTGGCAACCGGACAGCCCGCAGCTGGAAAACGAGGTTTTACTTATAGCTTGGCGGCATTATCCATCGTGCACTTCCGCATTACCAACCTGACAAACCGGGATTATGCTCACAACTCTTCCCCGCTCATATCGCAAACCGCTGTGATAAAAACCGTAGTCTTTACTTAAAAATATAAGAGTTGTATCTAAAAGTATAAGGAAAAGAAAGGGCATGCCCGTTACATTTGCAATATGTAACAATTTATAATATTATGAAAAGACTTTTCCTTCTACTCTCTGCAGCAGTTACTATCGCAAGTACGCAGGCACAAAACCCGGTTATCAGAAACCAATTTACCGCCGATCCTACGGCGCGAGTGTTCAACGGCAAGGTATATATGTATCCTTCGCACGACATCCCCAGTCCCATCGACCGTCTGAAAGAATGGTTCTGTATGGCTGACTATCACGTATTCTCCTCAACCAACCTGACGGACTGGACAGACCACGGTGTCATTCTCACCCAAAACGATGTACCTTGGGTACAGCCCGACTCTTACTCTATGTGGGCTCCCGACTGCGTGTACAAAGACGGAAAATACTATTTCTACTTCCCCAGTACTCCCAAAGGTGAAGGCAAACGCGGTTTCAGCATCGGTGTAGCCACTGCCGACAGCCCGGAAGGACCGTTCACACCGGAAGCCGAACCGATAAAAGGAGTATTCGGCATTGACCCCTGCGTGCTCATTGACACAGACGGAGAAGCATATATGTACTGGTCCGGACGCGGATTATCGGTTGCCAAACTGAAACCGAACATGACCGAACTCGCCTCTGAACCGATGCAAGTGCAAGGCTTGCCTTCCAAAGGCTTCAAGGAAGGCCCGTACGCATTTAAGCACAACGGCAAATATTACCTCACCTTCCCTTGGGTACAAGACAAGACCGAAACCCTGGCTTACGCCATGGGAGACAGCCCGATGGGGCCGTTTGACTTTAAAGGGATAATCATGGATGAGTCACCCTCCGGTTGCTGGACCAACCACCACTCTATTACGGAATACAACGGCCAGTGGTATCTCTTCTACCACCATAATGATTATTCTCCCAATTTCGACAAAAACCGTTCGGCACGCATCGACTCGCTTTTCTTCAATGCAGACGGCACTATCAAGAAAGTGAGACCGACACTGCGCGGCGTGGGGACAACCGATGCACGCAGCAAAATACAGATTGACCGCTACTCTGCAATAAGCCCTTATGGAGTTTCCATCGACTACTTGAACCCCTCCAATACATTCGAGGGATGGCAGACTTTATTCCACAGAGCAGACACATGGGTGGCATATAACAGAGTAGATTTCGGCAATGCACCCGTAAAACGTCTCAAAGCACGTGTGCGCTCAGAAAAAGGAGGGACGATAACCCTGCGGACTCCCGGTGACAAAGGTATGGCCATTGCCGAATTACCCATAAAGCCATCCGAGAAATGGACAGAAATCAGTACAAGCGTGCGTAATGCACCTACAGGTATGCAGGACTTGATTGTTACACAAACCGGAGGAAATCCGGTAGCCGTAGACTGGATAAGTTTTGAATAATCTGCGGCTGGTATCCTCAAATCCTTTAATATCATTACCTCATGAACAAACACCATTCATTCTCATCATTATGCTACAAAGCCGCCTCAGCAGTCGTCGGGCTATCATTGCTCAGCGCCTGCGGGCAGGGCGGCTCTCCGTCATTCACACAGGTCAATAACTTGGTGTTAAACGATTCCAGCTATTTCGAAACTCGCGGGCTGAACTATTTCGTCTTTAACAACAACTACGATGCCATGTTCGATGACTCCAAAGTCAGCGCCGTCGAGATTATTCACCATGGAGTTCGTACAGCTACCAACGGTGATGTTCGTCTCAACCCCACACCGGGACAATGGGACAAGCTGCCCAGATTTGTAAACCGCACCGTAGACAAAGAGGCTAAACGTATCGATGTGAATCTGGAATACCCCCAATACTCTTTTGCATATACATTGACCGGAGAAGCCCGTGATGGCGGTTTCTACCTCAGCATATCGACAGACAAAGCGCTACCCGACTCATTGGTTGGAGTAGCCGGACTGAATATGGAGTTCTTTCCACCCGTATTTTTTGAGCACTCCTACCTGATGGACGGCAAACCGGGACTGTTCCCCACCTCGGCAGCCGACAACATGACTGTTATCAACGGCATTGTTGAACCTACTCCAATGGCTACCGGTACTAAAATTGAAATAGCTCCCGATGCTCCGATGAAACACGTCACAATCCGTACCACATTGGAAGACAGCAAGCTAATGCTCTTTGACGGACGTGACAAACAGCAAAACGGAACTTTCGTGGTGCGCACCCTATTGCCTGCCGGCAAAACAGGTAAAATAGCCGAATGGTTCATACAAGCCGAAACCGATACCCGCTGGTTACGCACTCCTACCATCAGCTATTCGCAAGTGGGTTATCATCCTGCGCAACAGAAAATGGCCGTGATAGAATTAGACAAAAACGACAAGCCACTTTCAAACGCCACCCTCTATAAGGTAAATGCAGACGGTTCTTTGGCAACAGCCCTGTCGGGCAAGCCTACTGCATGGGGTATATACACCCGCTATAACTACCTGCAATTCGACTTCTCGCAAGTGAAAGAACCCGGTATTTATAAAATAGCTTACGGCGAACAGCTAAGCGGCCCGTTCCCTATTGATACGGATGTATATCAACGCGCTTGGTATCCTACGCTGGATGTCTTCATGCCGGTACAAATGGATCATATGTTTGTCCGTGAAGCCTATCGCGTATGGCACGGTGCAGCCCACTTGGACGATGCCCGCCAAGCACCGGTGAACTACTCGCATTGGGACGGCTGGAGACAGGGACCGAGCACAGACAACAGATTCAAGCCCGGACAACACATCCCCGGACTGAATGTAGGAGGCTGGTTTGATGCCGGAGACTTCGACATCCAAACACCTTCGCAACAGCAAACCGTACAGTCATTGGTGGATATTTGGGAAGAATTTGCCCTCACCCACGATGAAACGACCATCAATCAGAAAGCTCGTTACACCGAAATACATCTGCCTGACGGCAAACCGGATGTTTTGCAGCAAATAGAACATGGCGTATTGCAGCTCGTGGCACAAGTCAATGCTGTAGGATACGCCATTCCGGGCATCAATGAATCACATCTCTATCAATACCGCCATTTAGGTGATGCCGTGACCAAAACCGATGGTATTGTAGGCAATGAAGACGACCGTATGGCATTCACCAACCGTACCCCTGCCCTCAACTATGGTACGGCCACTGCGCTTGCCGCAGCTGCACGTGCTCTGCCCACCCTCAATCCTCCACTTGCCAAAGAAGCCTTACGCATAGCCGAATTTATCTGGAAAGACGAACACAGCCGCCAAACCGGAAAAAAAGAGAATAACGAATGCCGTGCCGCCTTTGAATTATGGCGTACCACAGGTAATGAGATTTATAAGGCGCGGGTAGACGAGCTGCTGCCCGGCTTGACCCAACAGTTCGGCAGGAACACAAGTTTCATTATCCGCCTGTTACCGTTTATGGATGATGCTTTCAAACAACAGATGAAGCCGCAGATTGAAACATATATAGCACAACAAACCAAACTGGAAAGCAAGACTCCTTTCGGCATTGGTATCAGCTTGAGCAACTGGGCAGGCAACGGCACGATACTCCGCAATGGTATCACCAATTACCAAATCCATAAAATCTTCCCGGAACTGGTCGACCCGGAACTGGTGTTCCGTAATTTAAACTACATCTACGGTTGCCACCCCTATCATAACCGTTCATTTGTATCGGGAGTGGGTGCCCAACCCAAGAAAATAGGCTACGGCAACAACCGCGCCGATCATTCATTCATCCCCGGAGGTATAGTGCCGGGGGTTCGTCTCCTTAAACCGGACTTCCCGGAAAACCGTGACGATTACCAATTCCACTGGAGCGAGAACGAGTACGTAATTCCGCTGGCACCCGATTACATCTACTTGGTCAATGCAGTGAACAAGCTATTAAAGTAAAAGAACGGCTTATATTTTTCTGATATATCTAATTTTACAAACTGAATATCTAAAAATATAAGCCTATAAACATATTGCAGGGTTATTTTTGCATTAAGATTTATGCCTTATCGCACCTTAACAATTAATACTATTTAATAACATAAAGATATATGAAAAAGAATCTTCTCCTTGTTTTTTGTGCCATTGTCCTTCTCACAGGATGTACACAACGCCCACAGTTGCCCACTTTCCGCAACACAGGCAACCCGCTTATTAAAGACAAATTTACAGCAGACCCGGCTCCGCTTGTACACGATGGCACTCTCTATCTTTACGTAGGACACGACGAATTTTACGAAGGTCAAGACACCGCTCACGGCGGCAAAGAATTCAACATCACCGAATGGCTCTGCTATTCCACCCAAGATATGCAGACATGGACTGACCACGGTGTCGTATTGAAACCTACTGACTTTAAATGGGGAATAGGTGAAGCATGGGCATCACAGGTGATAGAACACAACGGAAAATTCTATTACTATACCACCGTGCAAGCCGGCGAACCTTACAACAGTAAAGCTATTGGTGTGGCAATCGGTGATACCCCCACCGGTCCTTTCACCGATGCAATAGGTAAACCCCTCGTTACTGACGACATGACTTCCAACGGTGCTCGTGGCTGGTGGAACGACATAGATCCTACAGCTTTCATCGATGCGAACGGGCAAGCCTGGCTTTCTTGGGGAAACGGCACTTGCTTCCTTGCCAAACTGAAACCCAATCTTATCGAAATTGACGGTGATATTCAAGTAGTAGACTTACCCCGCTACGTTGAAGGTCCCTGGCTACATAAACACGGAGATTTATACTACCTTACATATGCATCCTTCGGACAAGGACGCGAAACCATATCTTATGCTACCGCACCCAGTATGGAAGGTCCATGGACACCGCAAGGCGAGTTGACCGGTATGGCAGAAAACAGCTTCACAATCCATCCGGGAATTATAGAGTTCCAAGGTAAATGGTATCTATTCTATCACAATGCTACACTAACGCTCGATGGCCATGCCGGAGCAATAGGACGGCGCAGCGTATGTGTGGACGAACTACATTACAACCCGGACGGTACTATGCAGCCGGTGATACAAACTAAACAAGGGGTATCAAAATAAATTTCACTGTCCTATCCTATCTTATTATGAGATAGGATAGGAATAAATTATTTAAATATAGTTATTCATCTTTGTTAAACTAAACAAGTATTTTGCCTATGAGAAAAAATTAAAGAGAAAAACACAATTTGCAGTAAGGTTTACAATATATATTGCAAACTTTTTTATATAATCAATCTAATACTAAACCATATTATTTATTAAAAATTACCAATCTATGCTTATGAAAACAAGAATTTTGTTGTTGCTGGCGTTTGTTGTTTTCTGCTGTACTACAGCAATGGCACAAACCCAAGTCAAAGGTACTGTTGTCTCAGCTAATGATTCTGAGCCAATGATTGGTGTTGCTATTCTCGAAGATGGAACTACCAACGGTTGTATTACCGATCTCAATGGTAACTACTCTCTCCTTGTACAAAATGGCAATGCTACCCTTACCGTTTCTTTTGTAGGTTACAAAACGCAAACAATCAACGTCAATGGTCGTAGTGTAATCAATATCCGTTTGGAAGAAGACACAAAAGTCCTCGATGAAGTTGTTGTTGTAGGTTACGGTGTGCAACGCAAAAGCGACCTTACAGGTGCTGTTGCCTCTGTCAATTCGGATGACATTAAAAACCTTTCGACTGTTGATGCTGGTGCAGCTCTTCAAGGTAAGGCTGCCGGTGTACAGATTTTAAACACATCCGGTGCACCCGGTGAAGGTGCACAGATTCGTATCCGTGGTTATTCTTCTAACTCAGACCAACTTGGTCCGCTATTGATTGTCGATGGTTTGAAGGTTGACAATATCCAATATCTTGACCCTTCCATGATTGAATCAATGGAAGTCCTAAAAGATGCTGCTTCAGCTGCAATTTATGGTGCCCAAGCCGGTAATGGTGTCGTCCTCATTACTACAAAGACCGGTAGTAGTGCAAACGGTCGTCCTAAAATTACGTACTCTTTCAAAGCCATCAACCAGCGTCTTGGCAAGACACCCGAACTGTTCGGTGCAAAAGACTGGATTAAATACAAAGAAATGTCAGGCTTTACCGACATGGAGGCCCGATGTGAAGCTAATGGCGTTGACTACAACAATCCTCAAGAGACAAACTGGGTAAAAGAAGTATTCGATAACAGCTGGGCTACCCAACACTCTGTTACATTCCAGGGCGGTAACGACAAGGGTCATTTCTTTACTTCTATAAATTACATTGACAATGATGGTATTGTACGTGGCAAGAAAGATACCTATACCCGTCTTACCGCTCAGCTCAATGCGGACTACCAACTTTATAAGTGGATAAAGGTCGGTACCAACACCTCTATTGAGAAATGGGCAACCCGCAACATTACCCACCAAAGCGCTTATGGTTCCATGCTTGCATCAACCCTCTTACTCGACCCGTTGACCCCTGTATATTGGGACAGCGTCGATGACTTTCCAACAAGCATGAAGGATGTATATAACACAAACCCAGACAAGATACTTGTCGCTCCAAACGGCAAATACTACGCTACTTCAAAATTCCAAAATGACGACAATGGTAATCCGCTCCTTCAGCGTGACCGCCGTAATCAAAAAAACTCCGGTTTCACTGTTCGCGGAACAGCCTTCGTAGATCTTACTCCTATCGATGGTCTTGTGATGACATCCCGCTTCTCTTACCGCATTGCGCAGAGCAATTCACATAACTATTCCGAACCATACTACATGAATGGTCAGGCAAAAGCTGATGATTACTCTATTTCGGCCAATGCCAACAACAACCACTACTACCAATGGGAAAACTTTGCGAACTTCAACAAGACATTGTTTGACAAACACAATGTAGGCGCCATGATTGGTATGTCCTATACGGAATACCGTTCGGACAATGTATCGGCTTCAGCTACCGGTTCAGGCGGTAATAAAATTCTCTCCGGCGATGCTGACAACTTTAAGTATCTAGACTATGTCAATTCAGCTTCGACTACAACAAAAAGTATCGGAAACCTTCCGGGCGTCTCAACCAGTCTCTCATACTTCGGTCGTTTACTCTATACATATGACAACCGTTATAGTTTACAGTTCAACTATCGTGCTGACGCATTTGACACTTCCAAACTTCCGGCTGACAAACGTTGGGGAAAATTCCCTTCAATGTCTGCAGGTTGGACCATCAGTAATGAAAAATTCATTAAAGAAAATATCAGTAGCGATATTCTCTCATTCTTGAAAATCCGCGCCTCTTGGGGTCGTAATGGTAATGTCAACGTTCTCAACAATTATCCGTATACCGCACCTATCAGCTATAATTCAGCTTGGTATCAATACGGAAATAACCCCGATCAATACTATGGTTCTTATCCTTCCGGTCTTGCCAACCCGAACCTCAAATGGGAAACATCCGAACAGTTGGACCTCGGTCTTGATATGCGTTTCTTGAACGATCGTTTGACGGTTAGCCTTGACTACTACAACAAGAACACAAAAGACCTTCTTGTAAAGATCAATCCGGTTCCTGAAGTTTATACAAACCAAACTACCGTAAACGCCGGCGAAGTGAACAACAAAGGTTTTGAATTTGAAGCCAGCTGGAAAGACCATATCGGAGACCTTGCATACAATGTTAATGCTAACTTCTCAACATTGAAAAACGAAGTGACATACCTTTATGATGACCTCCAACGCATTACAGCCAGCAAAGGCGGTGTAGACGGTACAAACAATAAGGTACATACCGCATTTGAGGAAGGACATTCCATTTGGTATTTCCGAGCATTTGACTATGTCGGTGTCGACAGAGAGACAGGTGCTCCTCAGTTCCGCAACCATGAAGGTAAAATCGTAAACTCTTCAGAATTGACTGATGAGGATATGACAGACATCGGTAGTGCCATTCCAAAATTCACTTACGGTATCACCATTAACCTCGAATATAAAGGAATTGACTTCACAGCATTCGGTACCGGTGTAGCAGGCAATAAGATTTTCAATATCCTCTATCGTGCAGACAGCCCGTTACGTAACTCATTGAGATACTATATGGACAACGCCTGGACTCCGGAGAACAAAGGGGCTTCCATGCCAGCACCGGATCAAGTAGCAACAGACCTTAATTTCTGGGGGTCAAGTGCTTCTATGTTTAATGGTTCCTACTTCAAGATCAAGCAGCTCCAGCTCGGCTACACCTTACCCAAGAGACTTACTCAGAAAGTGGCAATCAAAAATCTCCGCTTCTTTGTGTCTTTGGATGACTTCTTTACTTTCTCCAAGTACCCGGGTATGGATCCGGAAACCGCAACCACAAGCAGAAACGGTGGTGCAGGTTTTGATATCGGTTCTTACCCCACTATGAAGAAATGTACATTCGGTGCTAGTTTCTCATTCTAATCGAGACAAGTCTTACTTGAAAAAACTCAAAAAAAAAGTATATTCATTATGAAAAAGATTATATATTCACTTTTAGGTGCTGCATTCCTCTTCAGTGCTTGTGAGGATCGCCTCAACATTGGGCAGAAGGGTGTCATTCCGTTTGAAAACTTCTACCAAACCGATGACGATGCACAAAATGCGCTCAACAACCTCTACCAGTCATTTTGTTTGAATATTGCTGGTAATGAGGGTATCTATGTCGCTCTTCCCGTACTCTTCAATGAACCCGGTGACGATATGTTGGCAGCAGGTAACTTTTATGGTGACAACGATTTCGGTGCACAGCTCAATGAATTTCGTTATGACTCACAAAACGAAGTTATCAAGAATGCCTATTGGGGACTTTATGGCGTAATTTACGACAGCAACCTTATCCTTGATAATATAGAACCTACTACTGACATCAAGAAACGTGTATGTGGTGAAGCCCGTGTTCTCCGCGCCTGGGCACATTTCATGCTTACCATCGGTTGGAATTGTCCTCCATTGGTTGACCATATCCTCCCCGCAGACGAAAAGCCTGCCAACTATGAAGGCGGACATAATGGACTTCTTGAATGGTGTGCAAAAGAAGCAGAAGCTGTTGTTAATGACCTTGATGAACGTACAAGTCCAACAGACCAAGTTGGAGCATCAAAGGTTACTAAGGGCTTTGCTCTCACCCTTGCAGGTAAGGCTCGTCTCTTTATGGGAGACTACGCAGGTGCCAAAAACAACCTCAAGCAAGTTATCCAATCCAGAAAATATGAACTTGTACCTACTGATCGCTGGGCAAATCTTTTCCACACCTCAGGTGATCTTTGTGAAGAGATGATTTTCCAAGCTAATGTAGTGCAAAATACAAATATCGGTGACTGGAGCAACAATATTCAGCGCACAGGCTGGATGTTTATCCAATTCTGGAACTGGCGAACTGACAAATTAGCTTCTGTGCCTTCATTCATAGGTGTTGATGGTTGGGGCGGTCACTCCATTCGTCCGGACTTTGCTGAACGCATGCTGGCCAACGACGGTGACTCTCCTCGTCGTAAAGCAACATTCCTTACCGATGAAGAGTTTCTCTATGAAATGGAATGGAATGGAACAAAGGATAAGGGATTAACCCTTGAACAACTTAAAAAATCTGATCAGATTGGTATTAAAGACCAGACAGGACTTTATGGTTTTGGGAAGTATTTTGCCAATAAGTTCATCGCTTGGAAAGAAGATAACGTAAAAGGTAATTGGGGATTCAAAAACTTGACGATTTTCCGTTATGCTGAAGTTCTTTTGATGTATGCCGAAGCTTGTGCCCAAACAGATGACTCGGATGGACTGGGTCTTCAATGCCTTCAAGACATCCAACGACGTGCAGGTTCAAACCATATCTCTACCCAACTGACTTTGGACGAAGTCAAAAAAGAGAAGAGTTTCGAAATGTGGCTTGAAGGAGTTCGCTTTCCGGACATGGTACGCTGGGGCGACACAGATGGTGTTAAAGATAATGGAAAGAACATCCCTTCCGCTTACGATGCTTTCTTCACAAAAGGCGAACCTGAGCATCGTATCTACGTAGAATATTCAAATCCCAACAAGGGTACGACAGGTTTCATAAAAGGCAAGCATGAATATTTCGCATTCCCATTTGATGCAATTTCCGTTAATCCAAACTTGAAACAAAACCCAAGTGGTGAATAAGGCATAAAAAATGAAAGCTGAACTTTAAAAGGTTCAGCTTTCATTTTTTATGCCTTATTCACTGCAATACATATTTCTCACAAGACCTTATTTCAGGAAATTTACTGAATATCCCTACATAACCTCTGTCGGTGTCTTTCCAAAATATTCCTTAAAAACTTTACTGAAATAGGCAGGTGTATTAAACCCGCACATCTCGCTCACCTCAGTCACATTATATTCTCCTGAACGAAGTTTCTCCATCGCATAATTTAATCGGATTGAACGAATAAATTCCACCACTGATAAGTTAGTAAGCGCCTTTATCTTTTTATACAGCAATGACTGGCTCAAAGCAAGCGCGGCAGCAAACTCCTCTTTACCAAAGTTCTCGTTAGCAATATTGGTACGCACACATTCAATAGCTTTCTTGATAAATTCATCATTCATACGATTTGCCACAATAGAGCGCGCATCGTCATGTTTCGCTTCAATGGCTTTTTGGAGTACAGTACGTCTATTACGAATGATAGAAGTTATACGGCTTGCCAGCAATGCCATATCAAATGGTTTGACCAGATAGTTATCAGCACCCAGCCCCAATCCATGCAGTTGGTTAGTTTTGTCGGAAAGGGCTGTAAGCAGAATCACAGGGATATGAGATGTTTCATAAGTAGACTTAATTCGACGGCAAAGTTCAAAACCGTCCATACGCGGCATAACAACATCCGAAACTACAAGATCCGGTTGCAATTCATTCATCATTTCCCAAGCCTCTTGTCCGTCTTGAGCAGTAGTTACACGGAAATGCTCGCGCAACGGATGCATCATAAACTCGCGTAAAGTCTGATTATCTTCCACGATAAGAATATGCATATCATGCACTTCCACATCATCACTTATCAATACGCCGGCTTTAGTTTCCACCGGATTATCAGCTGTCTGAGTCTTGGAAGCTACCCGTAGTGGTATAGTCACATCAAAAGTAGTCCCCATACCAAGTTCGCTGGTTACGGTAATCTTCCCATTATGAATAGAAATGTATTCTTTAGTCATCAGCAAGCCGATTCCCGACCCTACAATTTGAGCGTTTACAGCATTGTCACTCCGGTAAAATTCACGAAACAGTTTACGCTGTGCCGCTTTACTGATTCCCATACCATGATCCCTGACACGCAATGTCCATTCAGCTGCCTTTCCTGTAAAGGTTACTTCAATACGTCCACCTGAAGTGGAATATTTAACTGCATTGGAAAGCAAATTATCAACCACCCTTTCCAACATACGTACATCAGCCTGTACCCAATAATTTTCCGGTGTAATGTCAGTTATCACATCTATCTGTTTTCCGGCTGCATATGCCGTATATATTCCTATACGCCGTCTAATTAAATCAGTCAAATTAAGATCCGTAAACACCGGCTGCTCACATCCGATGTCGAGTTTCTCAAAATCAAGCAACTGCGTAGCCGTATCAGATAATCGTGTAGTTTGTTCTAAAGCTAATGCCAGACATTTGACTCCCCATGTTGAGAGAGCCTGCTCCTTATTCAATTCTTCCATCGGTGCTTTAATAAGCATCAGTGAGGTGCGTATATCATGCGCCATCCGCGTAAAAAAGCGTATTTTCTCATCAGAATAGCGGCGATGCAAATGTTGTATATAATAACGGACAACAAGAAACAATAAACCAGCAACAACGGCAAACATCAGTAACCGGAACCAAATCGTCTGCCAGAAAGGAGGATCTATAACAATAGAAATTTGACGTTCTGACAAGAGACTGCCATCATACATCCGGATACACAGCATATAATTTCCTGCCCGTAAATTAGTATAATTGATATATCGGTTAGTGGTATAGGCAGTCCATTCATCATCCTGCCCCATCAGTTTCCAAGAAAAGGAAACGGATTTACTGACATATCCCAGTGGGAGTACCGACAGTGTAAAAGACGTCTGCGGATAACTTAAATGCAACGTGGAGAGGCTGTCAATCGGAACAGACAAATCAAAGTCAGCTATTTCCCGAATAGAACGCCCCGATACGCGTATATCCGAGAAATAGATGCGTCCCGAGGCGCTAATAGAATTAACTTTATCAGGATCAAACAGCACCACTCCATTGTTACTACCGAAAGCCAATCTTCCATCAGGCAGTTGACAAGCTGCACTGACGCTAAACGACGTATTCGCCAATTGTTGCTGAGTACCAAATTTTTGAATTTGCCTGTACGGAAGATAATAACAACATAGTCCGTTGTCCGTACCTATCCATAGGTTATTATCAGCCAACAGCACACTCTTAGTATAGTTACTGGGTAACCCTTGCTGTGTAGTAATATGTGTTTGCTCGGCATTACGCAAGTCCAAACCTATCACACCATCACCTGAGGTACAAATCCATACAGTATGCCCCAACACAGCAATATCATGTACTGTATAACCGGACAAAAGCACATCAAACTTTCCCGTTTCTTTATCCAACAATAACAAGCCATACGCACATCCCAATAAAATCTGCCCGGGTGAAAATTCCGCAAAGCAATAAACAGGCTGCGTATCATAAGCACGGAGTTTTCCGGTAACAGAATGACGGCAATATACACTCCCTTTAACACCGCCCATCCACACATCACCCTGACTATCAACATAAGTAGCAAACACAAACCCGCCTGCACCAAATAAACCAGCCTCGTTGCCTGTATAATGATACAACTCACGACCTGTAGCTTCATCCAGCACATAAACTCCTCCACCGTAAGTACCTGCATAAATACGTCCTTTTTTATCAGCTGCCAATGATAAGAATACTAATTGAGAACCATTATATAGCTGTCTCCATTTACGAGTATGAGCATCGCGCAGGCTGATGCCATCATTTGTCGCAATCCAAAGATTTCCCCTAGTATCCGTTAAAATATGGTTTACCTCATTATTATGCAACGATTGAGGATTATTAATCCCATGTACCAGATGTTCCACCTCAGAACGCGCCGTTTCTGTATATTGCAAGCCTCCGCTATTAGTAGCTGTCCATATCCGCTGATGATCATCCATCAATAAGGAATAAACCCCGTTGCCGCGTAGAGAAATAGGATTGTCAAGATTTTCATGTAATACTTGTTCTACCCGGCTAGCTTCCGAGTCAAGTATCCATATGCCACCACCATCAATACCAAGCCAGATTGAAGTGGTATCAGGTATCAGAATATCCCGCACGATAAACCTTGGTAACTGAGTAACCGTTGCTTTCCGAACAGTTTGGTCCATAAGCTCATACTTCCACAATCCCGCATTATAAGTACCTATCCAAACACGGTGTGTACGCTCATCATAACGGACAGACGAGATAAGATAGGGAAAATGCCCATGTAATTTGTGCTGTGTACAGTCACGGGTATTTATGTGGTAAATGGATGATTGTATAAAAGCCAATGCCTGACAATCCTCCAGCAAGGTGATGCTGGAAAAGCCCTCTATATCATTAAAAAATCGCACTACTTCTTCACCTGTCCAAAAAAAGATACCGACACTAGTACTTACCCACACTTTCCCGTCGGTATCTATCAATAAATTAGTCACCCAATCTTCATTGCCCAATAATGATGAGATTGTAAACCACTGTTCAAACTTATTTAAAATAGGATTATAACGAAAGATCTGCCCGTTTTGGGTAGCAGCAACCAACAGGTTGCCACGACAAGCCATTTTTACCTGCATCACATCCGTTGTTGCATAGGGAAGTTCATAAAGCCGGTAATCATCGGCCGTAACACGTAAAATCCCTGTACGCGAAGCAGCCCAAATAAAGCCATCATCATCACGTACCACAGCTGTTATCTCCCGCATAGAAATACCGGATAATTCATTGATATTATTGAAAGTAAAATCCTGAGACACTACATTATGAGGTCCTAACAATAGAAAGGCAAATATTAGTAATAGTAAGTTTTTCATATACCTTATATTTCTTCATCCAAAACACGACAAAGATAATAATATTACCAATACTAACATATCCCAACCTCAACAGTATGTCGACAAATTTCGAATTACCATTGAAATTGGGATAAGGTAGTATTCTTTATATCAGCTATCAGAGAGTATTGGAAGAACCTATTCTCGTCATCCAATTATATATTTATAATTATCTAAATAATTTTTGTGCGATTGTTGTTAAATATATTCTGCAGTTCATCCATGTATGTCCACCCGAGGTATAAAATGTCTCACAGGGAACCTTATTCTTCTTCAACTCCGCAGCCATGGCTTTAGCGCCGGCATACAAGCTGTCATCCTTACCACAACCAATCCAAAGGAGTTTCAATGTACGCAACTGTCCGGGTGCAGCATAATCCTTTTGGAAACTCTCAGCCACTCCCTGCGGAAAGACAGCCGGAGCCATCGGACATACATAAGCAAACATATCCGGATGTCCTAAACCTGCACCTAATGTTTGCCGTCCACCAAGCGAGAATCCGGCAATGGCACGATTATCACGGTCTGTTTTAGCATAATAGTTCGTTTCCACATAGGGAATAATCTCTTTCAACAATTCGTTCGTAAACAAATCCGTACTCATCAGATTCATTTGTGTGTTTGGGTCTTTCTTCATCAAAGCAGGATAAGCATTAGCGTAAGGCATTACTACAATCATAGGTTCAGCTTTACCCTGAGCAATAAGATTGTCGAGAATATTATTCATACGACCCACTTTATACCATGTTTCGTGTGTATCCGTCATGCCATGAATTAGGTAAAGTACAGGATAACGTTTATTCTCGGAATAGCTGGGTGGTGTATAAATTAGTAATGGACGCTCCAAATCGAGACTTTGAGAATGATAAAAAGCATAAGTTACCTTACCATGAGGTACATTCTGAAGATCCTGTACTGATTGGGATTTGCCTTTTACATCCAATAAGCTCCCCTTAAAACGTTCGTTGGGAAAGAGATCCACATTATTGGGATCAGCCACAGCAACGCCGTCGACTATGAAATTATAAGGATAAATATCAGGCTTTACCTTACCTGTCACAACACTCCAAACCCCTTTGTCATCTTTGATAAGCGGCAAGTTTTTCTTTAGGAACTGCCCGCTCAATTCAACCTTTGTGGCATTGGGAGCTAAATAACGAAAAGTAACCGTTTGATCGGCATGCACTTCAGGCGATACAATGCGGATAAAACGAGCATTCGAACGTGATACCGATTGAGGCCGAGCCGACTGTGCTTGCGCTGTAAGCGAAACAGGAGCAAGCGAAAATGCTGCCAATACTATAATTGTAAATCTATTCTTCATTATATTACAGATGATAAAAGTTAATATTTTGCAGTTTGAAATAAACGCTGAAAAGTTTCGTGCAAGTAGAGTTTGGCATTCATCCATGTATGCCCGCCACTACTGACAAAAAACGTATGGTTAATGCGATGCTTGGAAAGTACATCACCAAAATCACAAGCCATTTTATAAAGGAAATCGTTATTGCCTACCCCTAACCAAATAAGTTTCATCTCACGATTGGTTTTATCCGGATCGGCATAGAACGAACTGAAGTTCTTCTCAAAGTCGTCAACTCCAAGACCTGAGCTATACGAACATACCCACGCAAACTTATCTGTATGCGCCAACCCATTTCGTAAAGCTTGTCCACCGCCACGCGAAAAGCCACCGATACCACGTCCTTCACGAGCCGTGATAGTACGATAGTTTTTATCAACGAAAGGTATAATGTCTGACATCAGTTCTGTGCTGAACAGATCTGTTTTCGGCATCTCATCAACTGTTGAAAAATAAGCAGCCGGATTTCCATAAGGCATTACCACAATCATCGGTTCTGCTTTACCTTTGGCAATCAGATTATCAAGAATAAAATTAGCACGCCCTACTTTAAAGTAAACTTCTTCAGTATCGGTAGTACCACTGATGCAATAAAATACCGGATACCTCTTATTCTCTTTCGGATCATAGCCGGGGGGAGTATAAACCAACATTCTACCTGTAGCCCCGATAGAGGGAGCATCATATATCACGTACTCCACATTACCATGAGGTACATTCTGAATGGAGTGTACTAAAGACTCATCTCCAGGAACTTCAAGCAAACTGCCTTTGAAATTCTCATTGGGGAAATAATCGGCATTACCCGGGTCCATCACACGTACGCCATCCACCACAAATTCATACGGATACATATCCGGCTCAATAGGGCCGACTGTAACAGTCCATACTCCCTCTCCGTTTTTCACCATATCAAATGGTTGAGTAGCAAACTGCCCGCTTAGCTTCACATTCTTAGCATCCGGAGCCAAATACCGGAAAGTAACCCTATTATCGGCATGTACTTCCGGTGAAGTAGTATTTGGTTGCCGCCAACCGTTATTGCCACGTGGCTGAGCTGCACTATATGCGACAATAAACGACAATAAAATTAATGATAAAATGTTTTTCTTCATATCACAAAAGGTAAAATTAATAGTTTAACAAAAATACACGATACAAAATTATAAAAGTATGCAGTTTCAGATAAAGTCTTTACAGTTTCAGATAAATTAAAGAAAAAAGAGAATACACCTTCCCATGTTATTTAAAAGTGTAAGGAAAGTGTTCAAAAGTACAAAGAAGAAAAGCCAAAACACGGCTATCTTTGTGTGGTTAACAACTAAAAATACTAATTGCTTTATGAACAGATTCCTCTTTTTCCTATTACTTCAAGTAATATGTTCAAGTATTCTTCTGGCACAACCTGGCCGACCAGTGAAGGATGAATCCGCTTTACCCGGCAAACGCAACGAACTAAATGTACGTAGTTCCGCATACCCGCGTCTTTTACCCGGTAATCGTATAGAATTCAAAATAAAAGCGCCTGATGCCCAAAAGGTGCAAATCAATTTAGGCCGCATATACGACCTTACCCGTAATGCCAATGGCGAATGGACCGGCATTACAGATCCGCTTACACAAGGATTTCACTACTATTTTCTCATCATAGACGGAGTATCCGTTGCCGACCCGGCCAGCGAATCTTTTTACGGCTGCAGCATGATGACAAGCGGTGTCGAAATTCCGTATCCCGATGATGACGTGAGATTCTATATGGCAGATGTACCTCATGGAGATATTCGTATAAAAAAATATTTTTCGAAAACAGCCAATGATTGGAGACGAATGTTTGTATACTGTCCACCCGGTTATGACACATCCAAACAGTCCTACCCGGTACTCTATCTGCAACATGGCGGTGGCGAAGATGAACGTGGCTGGTCTAATCAGGGACGCACTGACATCATCATGGACAACCTGATAGCCCAAGGAAAAGCAAAGCCAATGATCATTGTCATGGCAGACGGTAATACACACGATTTTGAAAGCGAACTTCTCAAAGAATGCATCCCGTTTGTAGAAAAGAATTTCCGCGTAAAGACCGACCGCAACAACCGCGCATTAGCAGGGCTTTCCATGGGCGGCATCCATACCTTAAATGTAGGTATTCCCAACCTTAACTACTTTGCCTATTTAGGTGTATTCAGTTCCGGATGGTGGGCTAATCCCACTCCTTTCGGAGGAGACAATGATACCGAAAGATATTACAAAATGCTACAAGACAAAAAGGAGGACTACAACACGAAGTTAAAGCAGTTCTGGATTTCCATGGGTGGTAAAGAAGACATAGCCTACAACAATTGTCAAATAATGATGAAGCGCTTTGACCAAATAGGTATCAAATACACTTATTATGAAACTCCAGGCGGTCATACTTGGCCAGTATGGCGTGAAAGCTTGTATCAGTTTGCGCCACTCCTTTTTAAATAGCAGTAACAACGAATTATCAAAAACTATAATTATTTTAAATATTCAAATTATGAAAAACGCATTGAAGTTTATTTTTTCATCTTTATTAGCACTTCCTTTAGCTGTGTGTGCCCAACAGCAAAGTTTTCCGGAAGGAACGGTTCCCAACGAACACAACATTAACGGAGCGGAATATCCTCGTATAGGAAAAGACCGCCGAGTACATTTCAGAATATTTGCTCCCAATGCACAAAAAGTCGAAATCAGTTTCCGTGGTGAAATGACTAAAGAAGCAGACGGATATTGGTCGTTAGTATCAAAAGAACCTGAAGTTGTAGGCTTTCACTATTACCAGATTATAGTTGATGGCGTAAGCACAGCCGATCCTAACGGCAAACCGTTCTTCGGAATGGGCAAATGGGTCAGCGGAATCGAGATTCCTGAACAAGGCGTTGACTATTATGCCATCAAAGATGTACCGCATGGATTAATAAGCCAAAGCTGGTATTATTCCAAGATCCGCCAAGAATGGCGCAGATGCATTGTATACACACCGGCTGAATATGACAAGAATCCCTCTAAAAAGTATCCGGTATTATACCTGCAACACGGAATGGGAGAAAATGAAACAAGCTGGGCCAACCAAGGCAAGATGAACTTCATCATGGATAACCTTATAGCCGAGGGTAAAGCCAAACCCATGATTGTAGTGATGGACAACGGTAACATCGAAGTATTCAAAAATAATCCGGGTGAAAGTCCCGCTGAAGCCAGAGCAAGATTCGGAGCTCAATTCCCCAATATCTTGGTAAAGGAAATCATCCCGCATATCGAATCCAATTTCCGGACACTGACCGACCGGGAGAATCGCGCTATGGCCGGACTTTCATGGGGAGGACTTCTTACATTCAACACAACACTGAATAACTTGGATAAATTTGCTTACATAGGCGGTTTCAGCGGAGCAGGCAGTATTGACCTGAAAAACATTGACACCACCTACAACGGAGTTTTTAAAGACCGCCAAGCTTTTAATGATAAAGTACATACATTCTTCTTAGGAATCGGTTCGGAAGAGAATCCCGAAAGAACCAAGAAACTCAGTGATGGCTTAAAGGCAGTCGGCATCAATAACATCTATTACGAGTCTCCGGGTACTGCCCATGAGTTCCTTACTTGGCGCAGATGTCTGAAGGAATTTATCCCGCTTCTATTCAAAACCAATAATTAATGTATCATTGAGAAACACACTACAATAATGAAAATTCCTTATTGCAAAGCATTGTTGGCGATTTGTTTCGCCACTATAATGAATGTGCATACATATGCACAGAACAAAGAGAGCGACTATCCTTTAGCACCTTATTTCTCACCGGGTAGCACTGATGTCATGTATCCTGACAAAGAAGGCTTTATACGTCGTTGGCTATTACTTGAACCCATAGACAAGCCTAACCGTAGCAATACAGTATTTACAGACAGCTATATCCGTGAGGCCTTTACTACCGAATATTTCCCAAAACAGTTCACTATATTACCCAAAGATGGCGATAAAGTAAAGGTAGGCAAGCAAAAACTTAGATGGCACGCCCTTGACAGCAATCTATTCAATGTAAAACTGTTCCGTTTTGCATCCAACCTTCAAAAGCAAATATACGGCGTTCTGTTCTGGGCTGTTACTGTTATCAATTGTCCGGAAGATATGTCCAACGTCAGGATGTCGGTAGGCTCGAACTCCGCTTCTATGTGGTGGTTGAATGGTGAAGAAGCTGTTATTCTGTCTGGAGACCGCCGCATGGTTAAAGACGATTGCCTGTCAAAGCGCCTGACCTTGAAGAAAGGGAAAAACATTATACGTGGAGCTGTCATTAACGGTCCCGGAATGAGTGATTTCTGTATTCGCTTTCTGGATGAAAAGGGAGCACCTATTAAAAACATTACCATCAGTTATAAATAATCATGAAAACAAAAGCTATATTTTGGGGTACTGCAACCCTACTATCTTTGCTGATATCAGAAAAAGCAATCGCACAAATCGGAGAACCCTACATACACGACCCTTCCACCATTATGGAATGTGAGGGTAAATATTACACTTTCGGCACAGGTGGAGGCGGACTAATTTCCGAAGATGGCTGGACATGGAATGGCGGTGGGGTAAGACCCGGAAGAGGTGCCGCTCCCGATGCCGTAAAAATAGGCGATCGTTACCTGATTGCCTATAGTGCTACCGGTGGCGGTCTTGGAGGTAGTCATCGCGGTACAGTACTGACTATGTGGAATAAAACGTTAGATCCCAATTCACCCGACTTCAAATATACAGAAGCAATAGCAGTTGCCTCATCCGAAGACAATGAAGATTGCGACGCCATCGATGCCGGACTTCTATTAGATCCTACCGATGGCCGCCTGTGGCTATCTTACGGAACCTATTTCGGTTTTATCCGATTGGTAGAACTTGATCCTACCACCGGTAAACGAGTAGAAGGCAACGAACCTATCAATATCGCCATTGACTGTGAAGCCACTGACTTAATATATCGCAACGGCTGGTACTACTTGCTCGGAACACATGGTACTTGCTGTGACGGTCCTAATTCTACCTACAATATTGTAGTAGGCCGTTCACGTAAAGTCACAGGACCATATATCGACAATATGGGCAGAGATATGCTGGAAGGCGGTGGTAAAATGGTGCTTGCTGCAGGAAACCGCCAAACGGGAGCCGGACACTTCGGACGTTTCATTGAGGCCGACGGAGTAGAGAAAATGTCATGCCACTTCGAAGCCGATTTCGACCGCGGCGGTCGCAGCGTACTCGCCATACGTCCGCTTTTGTGGAAGAATGATTGGCCGGTAGCAGGCGAAGTGTTTAAGGAAGGCACATATGAAATAGAATCCGAACGTAGAGGTTATGCCCTTGAACTTTGCGTTGACTTCATACGTATGCAGGCAGAAAGACATCGTTTCTGGGAAAAAAGCGATAAACCTCTTCTACCGCTGAAATCACAGACTTTGGAGGATGTAATAGGCACATGGCCACAAGGTAATATTGATGTAAGAATAGGCGACTATATGTTCCGCCCTCACCAAAGATGGACTATAACTGCCGTACCTGATGCCGGCGGATATTTGGGAGCTCCCTACTACAAGATAGTAATCGAAGGCACCAACCGTGCATTGACTGCCACAGCGGATGCTGAAGTTTCAACTGTACCTGAGTTCACCGGTACTCCCGAACAACTTTGGCGGATAGAGCAACTCACAGACGGCACCTACCGCATTATGCCTAAGAAAGTACCCGGTACTGATGAAGAACTAGTATTGGTATCTGTAGGTGACAGCACCCCCTCATTGGGTAAGTTTGATATGAACAGTGATAATTCCAAATGGAATTTCCGCAATCATTAAAAGTGGATACATTAGCATTACAGAGATAAAAGACACAAAGACAAAAACATAAATATCAGGCGTGAATCACGCAGGCTTGTCAAGAAACACTTTGTTTCATACTCAACCCTGTACGATTCACGTTTTCCTTATTTTAGTATAGAGAACAACCTGCTTTAAAAAACTCCTATACAGTTTTTCTTTAATGGAATATAATTTGTATTTTTGCCTGCAACTGCCAAACCAGCAGCAATTCATGAATAGACAATTCCCGAATAAATATGAGCGAAGACTTTGAAGGACCAAAAGACGATTTGGATAAAGAACTCCCTGAAAGGGGTGAAGGGCATTCGGACTATAAACCTGCAGATACCAATGATGTAAGCATCAAGCACCAGCTGAGCGGTATGTATCAGAACTGGTTTTTGGATTATGCCTCTTACGTAATTCTGGAACGTGCCGTACCTCACATCATGGACGGATTAAAACCTGTCCAACGACGTATTCTACATTCTATGCGGCGTATGGAAGACGGGCGTTACAACAAGGTAGCCAACATCGTGGGACATACCATGCAGTTTCACCCTCACGGTGACGCCAGCATCGGTGACGCACTGGTACAGCTCGGCCAGAAGGATTTGCTTATTGACTGCCAGGGAAACTGGGGTAACATTCTTACGGGAGACAGCGCAGCCGCCCCCCGTTACATTGAAGCACGCCTCTCCAAATTTGCGCTCGATGTAGTGTTCAATCCCAAAACAACAGAATGGAAGCTGTCATACGACGGACGAAATAAAGAACCGGTGACGCTCCCCGTCAAATTCCCCCTGTTATTAGCACAAGGAGTGGAAGGTATCGCTGTAGGTCTGTCTTCCAAAATATTGCCGCACAATTTCAACGAGCTGTGTGATGCATCTGTAAAATACCTTCACAACGAGGAATTCAAACTCTATCCCGACTTCCAAACAGGCGGAAATATTGACGTATCAAAATATAACGACGGTGAGCGCGGAGGAGCTGTACGTGTACGTGCCAAGATTGAAAAAGTAGATAACAAAACACTTGTCATTAGAGAAATTCCTTACGGGAAAACAGTAGCCAGTGTTTGCGATTCTATTGTCAAAGCAAGCGAAAAAGGGAAAATCAAGATAAAAAAAGTAGAAGACCTAACTTCCGGAAACGTAGAGATACTGGTGCACCTTGCTCCAGGTGTATCATCAGACAAAACGATTGATGCACTTTATGCCTTTACGGATTGTGAAGTCAGCATTTCACCCAACTGTTGCGTCATTGACGAACAGAAACCACACTTCCTCACCGTGAGCGATGTACTGAGAAAGTCAGTGGACAATACATTGGCTTTATTGCGCCAAGAACTGGAAATACGCAAAAACGAAATACTGGAAAGCCTGCACTTCTCCTCATTGGAGAAGATATTCATTGAAGAGCGTATCTATAAGGATAAGGAGTTTGAGCAAGCCAAAAACATGGATGCCGCCTGCGAGCACATCGACGAGCGTTTAACTCCTTACTATCCCACATTCATCCGCGAAGTGACTAAAGAAGATATCCTCAAACTGATGGAAATAAAAATGGCGCGCATCCTCAAGTTCAACTCCGACAAGGCAGAAGAACTGATTGCCCGCATGAAAGCGGACATCGAGGAGATAGACCGCCATCTGGCAAACATCGTGGAATATACGGTAGACTGGTTCCGTATGCTGAAGGAGAAATACGGCAAAGGCTTCCCGCGCCGTACCGAGTTGCGTAACTTCGATACCATCGACTCTACCAAAGTGGTGGAAGCCAATGAGAAACTGTACATCAACCGCGAAGAGGGATTCATCGGCACAAGCTTGAAGAAAGACGAATTCATAGCCAACTGTTCTGACCTCGACGACGTAATCATTTTCTTCCGCGACGGACGTTACATCATTACTCCGGTAGCAGACAAAAAATTCGTAGGCAAGAATATACTCTATGCCAACGTATTTAAGAAGAACGACAAACGCACCATCTACAACGTCGTCTACCGTGACGGAAAAGAAGGTACACATTATATCAAACGTTTTGCCGTAACTTCCGTAGTACGTGACCGCGAATATGACGTGACACAAGGTGCACCCGACTCACGTATCGTATATTTCACTGCCAATCCCAACGGTGAGGCCGAGGTCATCAAGGTAACGCTTAAGCCTAACCCGCGTATACGTCGCATTATCTTCGAAGAGGATTTCAGCCAAATCAACATCAAAGGACGCCAGGCTATGGGTAATATACTCACCCGTAACCCGGTTCATAAGATAGCCTTGAAACAACGCGGCGGTTCTACATTGGGCGGACGAAAAGTATGGTTTGACCAAGATGTGCTGCGCCTCAACTATGACGGTCGCGGAGAGTATCTTGGTGAATTCCAAAGTGACGAACAAATCTTGGTGGTATTGAATAACGGTGAGTTTTACACCAGCAATTTCGATGTAAACAATCATTACGAAGACAGCATACGGGTACTGGAGAAATATGATCCGAACAAGGTTTGGACAGCTGTTCTTTATGATGCCGACCAGCAAGGTTATCCGTATATCAAGCGTTTCTGTTTTGATGCAAGCAACCGCAAGCAGAACTATTTGGGTGAAAATAAGGACAATCGTCTCATTCTGTTAACTGACGAATATTATCCGCGGCTGGAAGTCATATTCGGTGGTCATGATAATTTCCGTGAACCGTTAATTATTGATGCGGATGAGTTTATCGCAGTGAAAGGTTTCAAAGCCAAAGGAAAACGGTTGACTACTTACACACTGGACACTATCAACGAATTAGAGCCCACCCGCCAGCCGGAAGCTCCGCAAACTACCGAAAGCTTTGATGAGGAAGAAACAGAGATCCTGGACCCGGATCATGGAAAGAGTGAAAGCGACATATTAGATGAACTGACAGGGCAAATGAAATTGTTCTCTAACAATGATGATAGCGAGGAACATGAAACTACCTAAGCCGGTGATAGCCATTATCTGCCTTGTTCTGTTACTACACAGCAGTACCATACAGGCCCAGCTTCCCGCAGAAACGGAAGGCTTGGAGCAAAGCCGTCTAGTAACTCGTGCCACCATGTACGGTATAGGTTTTACAAACATATTCGACACCTATCTGTCCCCACAAGAATATACCGGAATCGACTTTCGTGTCTCACGCGAAAGTATGCGTATGACCAAATGGATGAACGGCAGATTGTCTTTGCAAAGCTTCTTTCAAGCCGACATCGGTTATACCCACAACAAAGTGGATAATAACAATACATTCTCCGCATTGGCAAACTGGAACTATGGTCTGCACTACAACTTTCCGATAACGAGTAACTTCAAGTTACTTGCCGGCGGTCTTGCCGACCTAAATGGCGGTTTCGTCTATAACCTGCGCAATACCAACAATCCGGCATCGGCACGTGCCTATATCAATTTGGATGCATCGGGTATGGCTATCTGGAACTTACGTGTAAGAAACTACCCACTGACATTACGTTACCAAATCAACCTGCCGCTAATGGGTATCATGTTTTCACCGCACTATGGTCAATCCTACTATGAAATTTTCTCATTAGGAAACAGTAGCGGAGTAGTGAAATTCACCTCATTACACAACCAACCTTCATTGCGACAAATGCTCACGGCAGACTTTCCGATAGGGCGAGCCAAAATGCGTCTCGCCTATATATGGGATGCTCAGCAATCTAAAGTGAACGATATAAAGACGCATGTCTATTCACACGTATTCATGGTGGGCTTTATAAAGGAGCTCTATTTATTAAAAAATAAGAGGAAAAGGTGATAGGATAATAAATGGTAAATGATAAGATGATAGGATTTCTAAAAAAGATAATGGTTCTGGTTGTCGTGCTTTCTTTGCTAAGCAGTTGTATCCGCGAAGAAGAAACTACCAATTCTCCGAAAGGGAACTTTGAGGCACTATGGAAAATTATCGATGAGCAGTATTGTTTCTTGGAATACAAGCAAATAGACTGGGATGCCATCCATACAAAATACAGTAAGCTCATTACCAATACAATGAGTAGTGAAGGGCTTTTTGAAGTACTGGGAAATATGCTGAATGAACTGCAGGATGGGCACGTTAACTTAGCCTCCGCCCATAATGTATCTTACTATGACGCATGGTATCAAGATTATCCACGCAATTTCCGTGAAGACATCGTAGAAGATGTCTATCTGGGTAAGGCCAGTACCGACTACCGTACCGCCGCAGGTGTCAAATATAAGATATTTGAAGATAATATCGGCTATATGCGTTACGAAAGTTTCTCTTCGGGAATAGGCAATGGCAATCTGGACGAGATTCTCTCCTACCTTGCCGTATGCAACGGACTTATCATAGATGTGCGCAGTAATGGCGGCGGCAATGTAACCAACTCCACACGCATTGCCGCCCGTTTCACCAACGAAAAAGTGCAGACCGGATATATCTGCCATAAAACAGGCAAGGGACACAATGACTTTTCCGAACCCTACCCCATAGAGTTAGAACCCAGCAACAGCATACGCTGGCAAAAGAAAGTGGTAGTACTGACCAACCGCCGCTCATACAGTGCAACCAACGATTTTGTCAACCAAATGAGTTGCCTGCCTAATGTCACCATCATGGGTGACAAAACCGGTGGCGGCTCCGGTATGCCTTTTACCTCCGAACTGCCTAACGGGTGGACAGTCCGCTTCTCTGCCAGCCCGCATTTCAATGTCAACATGGAACAGATAGAATGGGGAATAGAGCCTGACATCAAAATTGATATGGACGAGGCTGATGAAGCAAAGCATATAGACACTATCATCGAAAAAGCCCGGGCTTTCCTTAAAGGAGAATGGAATCCGGAATGAAATGAATAACTTTCTTTACCCTTTTGCTTGTAGAACCGGGAAAACTTCTTATCTTTGCACCGCTTAACGGAAAATCCCCTGCGGGTGTGGCGTAATTGGCAGCCGCGCCAGACTTAGGATCTGGTGCCGTGAGGCGTGTAGGTTCGAGTCCTATCACCCGCACACATATTTTATAAAAGACAAACAACAGGGAAAGAAGATGTACATAAATACATCTTCTTTTTTCTTTTCCCACGGATTGTGTTAAAAACCTGAGATATATAAAGGTCTGAAATCTTTTTTGCATCCTGATTGTTTCAGAGGAAATTATCAAAGTTAGTTATCCACTAAAACTTTATGCAATGAAGAAAAAACCTAAACTTCCTATGAAGAGAGCCTTTTGGCTGAAAAATCTATTTCTGACGGCATGCTTGCTCCTTGCGGCAACTCCCAGTTTCTCTCAAAACAAAACAGTGACCGGCACGGTGACCGATGCAACAGGCGAACCGCTTATCGGAGCGTCCGTACTGCAACAAGGTACTTCCAACGGTGTCATTACGAACATTGACGGAGAGTATTCCATCCAAGTACCGCCCGAAGCCATCTTGGAGTTTTCCTATGTAGGCATGGTGAAACAATCTATCAAGGTGGGCAACCGGAGCGTTATCGATGTACAGATGCACGATGATTCGCAGATGCTTGCCGAGACAGTCGTCATCGGTTACGGTAGCGCCAAGAAACGCGACCTCACCGGTTCCATCACCAACATCAAAGGTGATGAAATTGCCAACAAACCCGTAGTCAACCCGGTAGCTGCCCTACAAGGCAAGATAGCCGGCGTACAGGTCATCAACTCCGGTAAAGCCGGTGCCGACCCCGAAATACGCGTGCGCGGTACAAACTCCATCAACGGCTACAAACCGCTGTATGTAGTAGATGGCCTGTTCAATGACAACATCAACTTCCTCAATCCGCAGGACATCGAGTCCATGGAAATCCTGAAAGACCCGTCATCACTCGCCATTTTCGGTGTGCGCGGCGCCAACGGTGTCATCATCATTACCACCAAGAAGGCCAAAGAAGGGCAGACGCGTGTCAACATCAACGGCTCGTTCGGTTTCAAGACCGTAACGAACAAGATTGCAATGGTCGACGCAGCCGGTTTCAAAGAGCTTTACAACGAACAGTTGAGGAATGAAGGTAATCCCGAATTCGACTTCACTCCCTGGACGGGCAATACCAACTGGCAGAATGAAATTTTCCAAACCGGATTCATCACCAACAACAACGTCAGCATCACGGGCGCTTCTGCCAAACACAGCTTCTACCTCGGTGCCGGTTATGCCTACGAGCAAGGTAATATCAAGCACGAGAAATACAGCAAAGTCACACTGAATGTAAGCAACGACTATAAAGTTACGGATAACTTCAAAGTCGGCTTCCAGTTTAACGGTGCACGCATACTGCCTGCCGATACCAAGAGTGTGGCAACAGCTCTCCGCGCCGCACCGGTAGCTCCCGTATACAATGCGGAATACGACCTGTACACCACCCTACCCGGCTTTCAGAAAGCACAGATGAATAACCCTATGGTCGATGTGGACTTGAAAGCCAACACCACCCGTGCGGAAAACTATCGTGCGTCGGGCAATGTATACGGTCAATGGGATTTCCTGAAGAACTTCCAGTTCAAAGTGATGTATTCCATGGATTATGCTTCCAACAGCAACCGCACTTACACCCCTATCATCACCGTATTCGACAGCAGTGTGGAAGGCAACATCGTAACCCTCGGCAACGGAAAGACCGGAGTGAAACAATCCAAAGAAACCGAAGCCAAAGTACAGAGCGACTACCTCCTGACCTACACCAATACTTGGGGCAACCATAGTCTGACCGCCACCGCCGGCTTCACAACCTATTATAATAAATTGGAGATGCTGGGCGGAGAACGTACGCAAGGAGTAGGTCTGGTTATTCCCGACAATCCCGATAAGTGGTACGTCAGTATTGGCGATGCGGCAACCGCCACCAACGAAAGCAAGCAATGGGAGCGCAGCACCGTATCCATGCTGGGACGTGTGCTCTATAATTACAAAGGAAGATATCTGTTCAACGGTTCGTTCCGTCGTGACGGTTCTTCCGCATTCTCTTATACCGGAAACCAGTGGCAGAACTTCTATTCCGTCGGTGCAGGCTGGCTGATGTCTGAAGAGGAATTCATGAAAGATATTACTTGGTTGGATATGTTGAAGCTGAAAGGTTCATGGGGTACGCTCGGCAATCAGAATCTGGATAAAGCCTATCCTGCCGAGCCGTTGCTCACCAATGCCTACTCTGCCGTATTCGGCAAACCATCCGCCATCTATCCGGGCTACCAGCTGTCCTACCTGCCTAATCCCAATCTCCGTTGGGAGAAAGTGGAAGCTTGGGAAGTAGGCGCAGAAGCCAACTTCTTCCGCAACCGCCTGCACTTTGAGGGTGTATATTACAAGAAAACCACCAAAGACCTGCTGGCAGAAGTGCCGGGCATCTCCGGTACGGTTCCGGGCATCGGCAATCTCGGTTCCATAGAGAACAAAGGTGTGGAACTCGCTATCAACTGGCGTGACCAGATTGGCGACTGGGGATATAACGTAGGCGCCAACTTCACAACAATCAAGAACAAAGTATTGAATCTTGTACAAGACGGTTACTCAATCATTGCCGGAGACAAGAGCCAAAGCTACACAATGGCCGGTTATCCTATCGGTTACTTCTACGGCTACAAGGTGGAAGGCGTATACCAGACAAATGAAGAAATAGCGCAATCTCCCAAAAATACCTTGGCAACCGTTACACCGGGTGACTTGAAATTCAAAGATGTGAACGGTGACGGTGAAATCACCACTGCCGACCGTACCATGATAGGCGACCCCACTCCGGATGTCACTTACGGCATCACCCTCGGTGTAAACTACAAAAACTGGGAACTCGGCATCGACATGATGGGGCAAGGCGGCAACCAGATATTCCGTACATGGGACAACTACAACTGGAGCCAGTTCAACTTCATGGAGCAACGTATGGATCGTTGGCACGGACCGGGCACAAGCAATACCCAACCTTTGCTGAATACGAAGCATACCATCAACAATATGAATTCCGAGTACTATATCGAAGACGGCAGCTTCTTCCGCATCCGCAACGTACAGTTAGCGTATAACTTCGACAAGACCCTGATATCCGGAATCGGTATGCAGGCCTTGAAACTCTATGTCAACATCCAGAACCTGAAAACGTGGAAACACAATACCGGTTACACTCCCGAACTGGGCGGCACAGCCATTGCTTTCGGTGTAGACGACGGCAGCTATCCGATGCCTGCCATTTACACGTTCGGCTTCAATCTGACATTCTGACCTGCATAGCCCGGAGCAAAGTTCCCTTGCAGAATAACAGTATTTTATTAAATCTATAATAGGAAAATTATGAAACTAAAGAATAAGATATTAACCCTGATAGCAGGCACACTCACCACCTTTGCCCTGACATCCTGTAATGACTTCCTCGACCGTGACCCTCTGGGACAGTTCACCGAAGACGATGCCCCCAACGCCCTTATCGGCGGAAAGATGTACAACGTATACTACCTGATGCGCAGCTATAATATCACTGCAGGCATACCCGCCTTCATGATACACATGGTGCGCAGCGAAGATTCCGAGAAAGGAAGCGATGCCGGCGATGGTGCTGACCAAGCAGCCATGTGGGACGACTTCCAGTACACAGCTTCCAATGGTACGCTCAGTGCCTATTGGGGACAGAATTATAAAATCATCTACCAGTGCAACGAAATACTCGATGATTTGGAGAACAGTGGAAACAAAGATGATTTGGAGAACGTCCGCACCAAAGGCGAAGCCCTGTTTTTCCGCGCCTATTGTTACTTCAACCTTGTACGCGCATGGGGAGAAGTGCCGTTAGTAACGTTCAAAATAAAAGAAGCATCCGATGCCAATGTACCCAAAACCGCCGCGGACAAGATATACGAGCAAATAGACAAGGATCTGACCGAAGCCGAGAAATGCCTGCCGCGGACATGGACTTCCGAATATACCGGACGCATCACATGGGGAGCCGCCCGTTCGCTGCACGCCCGTACCTACATGATGCGCAACGATTGGGGCAATATGTACGACGCCTCTACCGAAGTAGTCAAGTCAGGCATCTACAATCTGAACACTCCGGTGGACAAAGTATTTACCGTTGAAGGTGAGAACTGCGGTGAAAGCGTATTCGAGTTGCAATGCGAATCGACCGACGCACTGAAAAACAGTGATGTCATCGGCAGCCAATTCTGCCAAGTACAAGGTGTGCGCGGTGCAGGAGACTGGGACCTCGGTTGGGGTTGGCATATGGGTACTACGCTTTTAGGACAGGCCTTCGAGCCCGGCGACCCTCGCAAAGACGCATCCCTGCTCTATTTCCGCCGAAGCATCAGCGACCCTATCACCCCGGAAAACACTAATAAGCCTTACGGTGAGTCTCCCGTATCTACCGCTATGGGAGCTTACTTCAACAAAAAGGCATACACCGAGCCCGAGCTGCGTAAGAAATATACCAAAGACGGCTTTTGGGTAAACATCCGCATCATCCGCTACCCGGACGTATTGCTCATGGCCGCCGAAGCCGCCAACGAAAAAGGTATTTCGGGTGAAGCTATCGACTATCTGGAACAAGTTCGCGCCCATGCACGCGGTACGGACAGCAGCATACTTCCCAAAGTTACGTCTATCGACCAAAGCACACTGCGTGATGCCATCCGCCACGAACGCCGTGTAGAGTTGGCATTGGAGCCCGACCGCTTCTACGACCTTGTACGCTGGGGAATTGCCAAAGAGGTACTGCAAGCTGCCGGAAAAAACTATCAGGACAAGAATGCCCTACTGCCATTGCCGCAAGACGAGATTGACAAATCGAATGGGGTACTGGTACAGAATCCTGATTATTAGCCGGTAGCGAGTAACGATTCGTACCATGCGGCATGATAACACAACCTAAGGCTGAAAGTCTTTTATTGAGGAAGTGTTAATTGAAAAGAATATAGTGTTAAGAATACATAGTAAGTAAATGTGCATAATTAGTTTATACTATCTGTCATTCAGAGCGTAGCGAAGAATCTACTCTCTTGATGTATACACAGAGAAGAGATTCTTCGCTACGCTCTGAATGACAGATACTCTTGATATAAATTAAAAATCAACACTTACTTATTAAGAAGCATAGCATTAAGAAACATAACATTAAAAACATATTACAAAGAAACATATTATGAAGAAGTTTTTCAAAAAAACAAGTCTGTTACTGGCGGCCGCCTTTATGGGCGCCGCCACGATGCAGGCACAGAAATCTCCTCAAGACATGGACCGCTTTATCGATGCACTGCTAAAGCGAATGACCGTAGAAGAGAAAATCGGGCAGTTGAACCTACCCGTTACCGGTGAAATCACTACCGGACAAGCTAAAAACAGTGATGTAGCCAAGAAGATTGAACAAGGACTCGTCGGAGGTCTTTTCAATCTGAAAGGAGTAGCCAAGATACGCGACGTGCAGAAGCTGGCAGTAGAAAACTCACGCTTGGGCATCCCCCTGCTCTTCGGTATGGACGTAATACACGGTTACGAAACAATCTTCCCTATCCCTTTGGGACTTTCCTGTACTTGGGATATGGCAGCCATCCAAGAATCTGCGCGAATTGCTGCCGTTGAAGCCAGTGCCGACGGTATCTCTTGGACATTCAGTCCGATGGTAGACATCAGCCGCGACCCGCGCTGGGGACGTGTCAGCGAAGGCAGCGGCGAAGATCCCTTCCTCGGTGGAGCGATTGCCAAAGCAATGGTATACGGCTATCAGGGAGCCAACCTCTCCGACCAGCTGAAGCGTAACGACGAAATCCTTGCTTGTGTCAAGCACTTCGCCCTCTACGGGGCAGGCGAAGCAGGTCGCGACTACAATACAGTAGACATGAGCCGCAATCGTATGTTCAACGAATATATGTACCCCTATGAAGCTGCCGTAGAGGCAGGTGTGGGAAGTGTAATGGCATCTTTCAACGAGATAGACGGCGTACCCGCCACAGCCAACAAATGGCTGATGACCGATGTGCTCCGCAAGCAATGGGGCTTCAACGGCTTCGTTGTGACCGACTTTACCGGTATATCCGAAATGATAGAACATGGTATCGGCGACCTGCAAACCGTCTCCGCACGTGCTCTCAATGCCGGCATAGATATGGATATGGTGAGTGAAGGATTTGTCGGTACGCTCAAAAAGTCTGTCATGTCGGGTAAGGTAAGCATGAAGACTCTCGACGCTGCCTGTCGCCGCATCCTTGAGGCAAAGTACAAACTCGGGCTGTTCGACAATCCCTATAAATACTGCGACCTCAACCGTCCCGCTCGTGACATCTTTACCAAAGAACACCGCGTAGCCGCACGCCGCATTGCCGCCGAGAGCTTCGTGTTGTTGAAGAACGACAGCATCAAGCAACATCCGGGTTCTCTGCCCGAACCGCTGCTCCCGCTGAAAAAGGAAGGAACCGTGGCCGTTATAGGTCCGTTGGGCAACACGCGCAGCAATATGCCCGGTACATGGAGTGTGGCCGCACGCCTCAACGACTATCCTTCCCTATACGAGGGACTGAAAGAGATGATGTCCGGCAAAGTGAACATCACATATGCCAAAGGCAGTAATCTCATCGGTGATGCCGCCTACGAAGAGCGCGCCACCATGTTCGGACGCTCCCTGAACCGGGACAACCGCACGGACAAGGAGCTACTGGATGAAGCCCTGAAAACAGCCGCCGGTGCGGACGTTATCGTAGCCGCCCTCGGTGAATCCTCCGAGATGAGCGGTGAAAGCTCCAGCCGCACCAACCTCGACCTGCCCGACGTGCAACGCTCACTACTGGAAGCATTGCTGAAAACGGGCAAGCCCGTGGTACTGACCCTCTTCACCGGACGCCCGTTGACACTGACATGGGAACAGGCAAACGTACCTGCCATACTGAATGTATGGTTCGGCGGAAGCGAAGCCGCCTATGCCATAGGCGATGTATTGTTCGGAGATGTCAACCCCAGTGGCAAGCTGACAATGACTTTCCCCAAGAATGTAGGACAGATACCGCTATTCTACAACCACAAGAATACCGGGCGTCCGTTACCGGACGGCAAATGGTTCGAGAAGTTCCGCAGCAACTATCTGGATGTGGACAACAATCCGCTTTATCCCTTTGGATATGGTTTGTCTTACACCACCTTCCAATATAGCGATATTGCCCTGAGCACCCCGTCAATGGGACAGAACGGTTCCATAACCGCCGTAGTCACCGTAACCAACACCGGAAAACGCGACGGCGCAGAGGTCGTACAGTTATATATCCGCGACCTTGTAGGAAGCATCACCCGCCCGGTACGCGAGTTGAAAGGCTTCGAAAAGGTTTTCCTTCGCGCAGGCGAAAGCAAGACTGTTTCCTTCAAGATTACTCCCGAACTCTTACAGTTCTATAATTATGACTTGAACCACGTAGCCGAACCGGGAGAATTCGATATATTCATCGGTGGAAACAGCCAAACTACCCGAACGGCACGCTTCACTTTGAAGTGATAAATTAGTTTCAATGGAGGGAACCGACAGTTTCATACAGGAAAACCAAAAGTTTCAAAGGGGGAAACTCAGAGTTTCAAGCATTGAAACTCTAAGTACCATACGGTTGAAACTAAAAGTTTCCCCCTTTGAAACTTTTGGTTTCTCCCTTGCGAACAAAGTTCTTTCAACAAAGTATTAATTCTTACACCTAAATAAGATGAAATTAATGAACATACATATCCCGCTTCTCTTGCTCTTATTCCTTACAGGAGCTTGCGGTACAAAGAAAACCGACAGCACATCCGAAACGCTGAGTGACGATGCCCTGCTGGATACGGTGCAGCGCCGAACCTTCAATTACTTTTGGGACGGAGCCGAACCTAACAGCGGGCTTGCCCGCGAACGTATCCATATGGACGGTATATACCCCGAAAACGATCAAAATATAGTAACATCCGGCGGCAGCGGTTTCGGCATCATGGCCGTATTGGCAGGTATCGACCGCGGCTACGTCACCCGCGACGAAGGACTGGCACGCATGGAACGCATCGTTTCCTTCCTCGAAACCGCCGACCGCTTTCACGGTGCTTACCCCCATTGGTGGTATGGTGACACAGGGCGGGTAAAGCCTTTCGGACAGAAAGACAATGGTGGCGACTTAGTAGAAACCGCTTTCGTCATGCAAGCTCTCCTTGCCGTACACCAGTACTACGCAAACGGTAATCCGCAAGAAAAAGCACTTGCCGCCCGCATCGACAAGCTATGGCGCGAAGTAGACTGGAACTTCTACCGGCAGGGTGACCAAAACGTGCTCTACTGGCATTGGAGCCCCGAATATGGCTGGGAAATGGACTTTCCCGTACACGGTTACAACGAATGCCTCATCATGTATATCCTCGCCGCCGCCTCGCCTACCCACGGCGTACCTGCGGCTGTATACCATGAAGGTTGGGCACAAAACGGCGCTATCGTCAGCCCTCACAAGGTGGAAAACATCGAACTGCATCTGCGGTATCAAGGCACAAAGGCCGGCCCCCTGTTTTGGGCACAGTATTCTTTCCTCGGACTCGACCCCAACGGGCTGGAAGACGAGTATTGCCCCGGCTACTTCGGTGAGATGCGTAACCTGACACTTGTAAACCGCGCCTACTGCATCCGCAATCCCAAGCACTACAAAGGTTTCGGCCCTGATTGCTGGGGACTGACCGCCAGCTACTCCGTAAACGGATATGCCGCCCACGCACCAAACGAGCACGACGACCGGGGAGTAATCTCCCCCACAGCCTCTCTGTCTTCTATCGTATATACACCGGAGTATTCACTGCAAGTGATGCGCCACCTTTACGGCATGGGCGATAAAGTGTTCGGGCCTTACGGTTTTTACGACGCTTTCAGCGAAACGGACAACTGGTATCCGCAACGTTATCTTGCCATCGACCAAGGTCCGATAGCGGTAATGATTGAGAATTACCGTAGCGGATTACTCTGGAAACTCTTTATGAGCCATCCCGACGTGCAACAGGGATTGCAGAAATTAGGGTTCACTACCCGACAGGCAGAAACCACAAAATAAGCTTTCCCGCTAATTATTCCCGCCTGTTCCTTCAGCACTCTTCACATCATCATTGCTGATAGAACGGGCGGCTTTCTTTACACTGGCTTTCAGTTCGCCGATACGGTAGCTGATGCTGATACCAAAGCGTTGGCGGCTATACTTGCTCCAGTTCTCCTGCATAAAGCCTGTACCCTCCAGCATATCGGTATTGTTCATGTACTTCTTAAAGAAGTTGCTGGCAAAGACAGAAAGAGACAAGCGCTTATCGAAGAAAGACTTGTTGACGCTCAGCCCGTAATCGAAGTAACTACTTCCTTTGCCCTGCAACATCACCCACGGGGTCTGACCGAATACATTCAGACTAATTCGCCAGTCGTGGGGCAACGTCTGCTGTGCACCTCCGTAGGCAAAAAGATTCCATCCGTCGTTCTTGAGACCATTGGCCCCTTCCATATATGAGTAGCTACCATAGATATTAGCATAAATACGAGTACTGGATGTGGCATTCCAATTGATATAACCGCTTAAATTGGCATTTCTACTCTTTCCTATATTCTGATAGGTAGAGTAAAGCACTTCCTTACCGGTAGTCTCTTGCAAACCATCAATCTCGGTATCGGGTATCATCTCGGAGACTCGTTCGATACTGTTATTGGTAAAGGAGTAACGGAGCGAAAGATTGATATTGAACTTCTGCGTAAAGTTACTGTAACTCAAATTGAATGCGTGGCTTTTCTCACTATCCAAATTAGGATTTCCCTGTGTAATATTAGTGGGGTTGCTATCGTTCAGATAAGGATTCAGGTACCAGATACCGGGACGGAAAATACGCATATTATAGCCGAAACGTAAGTTAGCCATATCCGTCAGCTTCCAACCGATGCTGGCGGAGGGGACTACATCGTCAAAGTCTTTCTTGAAATTATCACCCCTACCTAAAAGATACTTCACATTCTGTATGGTATGCTCATAGCGTACACCCAGTCTGCCGGACAGTTTCTTTACCTTCAATGAGTAACCGGCATAAGCGGCCAGAATATCATTCTGATGTTTATAATGCGAACTATGGTCTTCATCGAATTCGTAATCGGACTGTTGCCCGGCAGTGCGCTGGAAACGGTCATCCTCGGAGCTGTTGTTGCGAAGGATATATTTGGCCCCGGCCTCCACAGTATGCATCTTGCCGATAGGAGTAGTATAATCCGCCTGGAAAGTATGTTCCGTAGTATTCTGCGACCCGTCATTGTGCTGGTCGAGCATACGTCTCATAAAGTCTTGCCAATCCGGAGCCACATTATCCATATCGTACTCGTAACCGGAATAAGCATCCGAACTCTGCGGACGGGTATTAATCTTATAGGAGAAGGTAAGCATACGTTCTTTCACGTGAAACAGACGTTGATAGTCGATGCCGCCGTCAATGGAATACCACGAACTTTTGTTGTGACTGCCGGACGTATAATTATATAACTCGTCAGCTGTACCCGGAAATGTAGCCAGTACATCAGTTACGCCGTCACTTTTATTCCTGCCGCCCCAAAGCCCGAAGGACATGGTTACCAAGCGTAAAGTATCAATCTCGTAGCTGGCTTCCATACTGCCGGACTGGAAGTTGCCATTTCCCTTGCTTGTTCCGCTATAATCCAAATCGGACGAACTACTGTTTGTTTCGCCAACCGTACGTCGGTTGCCGCCGGAATAACTGCGGGGTTGGTTATTATAATTGTAATTGTATCGGGCGCTGAACGTCAGTTTGCCGCTCTTTACCGTACCAAACAAGCCTGCACCTGCCCCCCTATTGCTCACATTACCGCTGAATGTGGCCGTGTAACCTTCCAAACCACCACCTACGGTGACAATATTCAAGATACCCCCGACACCTTCCGCATCGTATTTCGCACCGGGATTAGTTATTACTTCTATATGCTTGATGGAGTTGGCAGGCATACTTTTCAGGACTTCAGTCGGGTTATTGCTCATCATGTTGTTAGGCCTGCCGTTGACGTATACCTTAAAGCTGCTACTGCCGTTTACTTTAATATTATCTTCACCGTCCACCGTTACAAGGGGAACCTTGCGCAACATCTCAAGAACCGAGTTTGACTTGGAGTCCGGATCGTCCTGCACATTATATTCTATCTTATCAATATCAGCCTTTACCAGCGGTTTTTGTGCCACGATTTCCACCTGCCCCAGCTCGTTGGAGGCATCCGTAATGTAAATAGTACCGAAATCTACCAACTTTTCTCCCGATTTTTAGGAAAAATCCTCTCCGATAATGCAGGAATGAGCGAATTTGAGTATTTGTCTGATAGCCAGTGATATTTGCACTGTAATGTAGTGATTGGCAGATGGCAGAGATATGGGGTTTGAGAGGAATACAGCAAAGGTTGCGTTTCCAAACCATTACCTGACTACAGAAACTGATTTAACTATAACGGTTTGTATTTCAATATTCTGCACAAGTTTCATTTACAGTCATGCTACTCTCATAATTTAATTTTGCACCAAACAAAAAGTAAGTATGAGAGCGACATTCAAGACCGTGTTCTATGTGAACGCAAGTAAGGAGAAAAACGGAGTTGTCCCCATTATGGGACGTGTGACCATCAACGGAACCATCGCACAGTTTAGTTGTAAGCAGACTATCTTAAAGAGCCTTTGGGATGCAAAGGGCAACCGTGCCAAAGGCAAGAGCAAGGAGGCACAGGCGGTGAACTTCGCGTTGGACAACATCAAGGCACAGATAACGAAACATTACCAGCGGCTTTCAGACCGTGAGGCTTATGTGACGGCAGAAATGGTGCGCAATGCCTATCAGGGATTCGGCACGGAATACGAGACATTGCTACGGGCTTTCGACAGGGAGAACGAGGCGTTCGCCAAACGGGTGGGCAAAGACCGTGCGGTGCGCACCTATCGCAAATACCTGACGGTAAGGCGGTATCTTGCGGAATTTATCCGGTCACATTACAAACGCAGTGATATATCAATGAACGAGCTGACCGAGGATTTCATCCGCGACTATTGCCTGTATCTCCGCAATGAGGTGGGACTTGCCCAATCTTCCGTGTGGATTTACTCTATTCCCCTTAAACACGTGGTCACGGCAGCGCATTACAATGGTAAGATACCACGTAACCCGTTTGCCCTCTACCGTGTGGATCCTGATTTCAAGGAACGGGAATATCTGACGGAAAAGGAACTGAGGGCATTCGCTTCCGTTGAGCTTGCCAATCCCAACTATGCCCAGGCGAGGGATCTGTTCATGTTCGGGGCAATGACAGGCATTTCGTTCATTGACATCAAGAACATGACCATAGAGAACATCGTGGAAATGAACGGTTCCTTATGGGTTGTGTCGAGACGGCAGAAAACGAAAGTTCCGTTCCAAGTCAAACTGATAGACGAAGCCTTGCGGATAATCAAGCGTTATGAGCCGTTCAGGAAGGACAATCATCTTTTCAACATCAGTTCATACGACATGGTAAACCGCCGTATAAAGAAAGTGGCGGAGAAGTGTGGTATCAGCAAGCGAATCTCGTTCCATCTGAGCCGCCACTCCTTCGCTGTGATGGCTCTCAACTACGGAATGCCGATAGAAAGTGTGAGCAAGATACTCGGACACACGGATATCAAGACAACCCAAATTTATGCAAAAGTGACCTGTACCAAACTTGATCATGACATTTCACAGTTTGAAAGCAGGATTGACGGACATTTTACAACGCAAGAATATGGAAAGAGGAATAATAACAATCAGTGAAACGGGTGCAGTCACCATGCCGACCGCACCCGTGTGGATGACGCAACAAGAGATAGCCGACTTGTTCGGCGTATTTTCCTGCCACGTCCGCAAGGCGATTCATTCCATCTACAAGAACAAGGAACTGAACGACTTTGATACGATGAAGTATGTCAGGCAAGCGAATAGAATCAGTTATGACGTTTACAGCCTTGAAATGATTATCGCCATTGCATTCAGGATATGCAGTAAAGAGTGTATCTTGTTCAGACGGTTTGTAATAAATAATATCTGCGCCACCAAGAAAGAAACACCGATTACATTGTTTGTTTCCTGTGGCAAGGGTAACAACCGATGGTATAGTTGAGATTCATTCCGCCAGCCACTCGTTCCCGATGCACGGATGCAAAGGTAGCGCATGGTTTGATGGCAGCGGCAAGGTCGGGCGGCTGTGCCGTTTCGGGCAGAATCTTCCTCCTGTGGAGCGTATTCAGCCCGAAAACCTTGCCACTGCCTGCCATGCGCTTAAAAGGCATCCGGTAACGGAAACAAGCGACTGACGGAAAATCAGAGGATAGAAAAGAACGGCTTACAGACGGAACAGGATTTTGACGCTTCATCCGTAAGCCGTTCCTTTTTTCTTTTTGTCGGAAATCCATTGCTGCGCAGTCACAGGGCAGACGGCAAACTGCGCTCCTTCAAGAAAATCATGTGCCTGTCAGCCGATAGGCGGAGCGGTAGCCATCTGCAAGCATCCTTTCGATGTCGGATTCACGGTAGAGAATTTTGCCACCCAACTGGATGTAGGGTATCCGTCCTTCATTACGGTAGTCCTGAAGTGTCCGACGGCTCACTTTCAGCCGTGCCGACACTTCCTTGTCCGTGAAGAAACGCTCGCCGCCCAGTGTCGGGCGGTAGTTGGCAGTCATACGCTCAAAGCTGTCAAGCAGACGGTCAATGCTGTCCATGAAGTGGATTATCCACTCGCTGTCCTTGTCAATCAGTTCATTCATACATTTTGGATTTAGTGGGTATTGTTATTTTACTTCGCTCATTGAATCAAGTTCATATCGTCCTTCCCTTGAATCTCGCTTCTTTTCGTCTGTCTTCCACAACGGAAACGACACGCTGCACGTCTTCGGGACGGTAGTACGTCTTGTGGTTTATCTGCGAGTAAGCAAGCGTGCCGTTATCCCGTAGGGTCTGCAATGTGCGCGGACTGATGTTCAACATCCGGCACACGTCCTGATTATCCATCCATTCTGCCATTTTCTTCTCTCCGTGCCGCTGGCAGACGGCTTCCATGCGGCGGACGAAATGGTCGAACTTGGCGACCATCGCTTCAAAGGTCTTTCTTTCGATTGATACTATTTCCATATACTTCATTTTTGTTATTGTTTCTTCTCGTCGCAAAGAAAAGGGTAAACCTTTATAAAACAATGGTTTTTTCAAAACTGGCAGCTTGTGGCACAACGATGTAGCGGTTGTCCATAGTAGTAATGGCTAAATACACCTTTCCTACCCGATTGTCGTGTCTAGTGTCTATATTGTAATAAGTGTAGGAACGGACTACCATTGCCGTATTCTTAACAAGACAGAACAAACCATCGGTGGGATTGGAAATAAGCCCTTATTTCTCTTCCGCATCGCATCCCGTTTAATCCAAGCACTCCAGCAAAACGGTGAAGTCTGCACTGATGTCCGGACAGGTATTAAGCAAAGCCACACAAAATTGCCGAATCGAATCCAAACGCTTGACTGACTGCATTAAAGCACCTTATTTCGCTGGCGACAATCGGTCGAGGTACTGACCAAGACCATAGTAATAACTTAATCTATTTGTTTTTATGGCAACAAAAAAAGAATCAGTCATCAGTGAACAAGAAGTTCAGGAAATCGTGGAAAGAATGGGGCGCAGGGAATCCCGTGACAGGACATCCTTGAATGACTTCTACAAGCGTATCGGTTTGGAACCGGACGAGCCGGAACATACCGATGCTCCCGGTATCTCTGAAACGGGAATCTCCGTGACGGAAGAAACAGCGGAAGAAGCGGCGAATGAAGTGCTTGAAGAAGCTGTAAGTGACATGCCCGGAAAAGCGGCAATGCCGCAGAGGCGTATCAGCAGCAAGCAGCGCAAGCTGTCATTGGACGAGTACCGTACCACTTATCTCCATGTTCCCAAGATTGCCGACCGTAAGCCCGTGTTCGTCAGCGGCAAGGTGCGCGACAGTCTGGACAGGATAGTCCGCTACTTCGGCGGCAGGGGCATGAGCGCATCGGGGATGGTCGAGAACATCGTCCGCCTGCACCTTGAGACCTACAGGGAGGACATCGAGCAGTGGCGCAAGCTTTGAGGGGATTGTGGTGGAAACGGTCAAGCCGGTGGATGCACTCCATCGGTTTGACCGATACCCCAAGTGAGTTATTGCACTCACAACCCAATCCGACAGACGGAGGATTTGTGTGTCCTCAAAGACACAGCAAGATATATTTTCAGTTACTCCGGTTGATTCCGGTAACTGAAAACCCTTGCACTGCCGTGGGCTGAATTATCCTCCGCAGTCGGATAATTTCCAAGTTTTTTAATCGGAGATTAGATAGTGAATGAACCATTAAATTGAAAAAAGAAGATAGGATGAAAAAGAACTGTAAGTACGGGAGAAATCCCGTGTTGAATCCGAAGACACACTGCGTGATGGTGCGTTTCGATGATGTGGAATGGAATAAGTTCCTCACGATGTACGAGGAATCACAGGTATATGCGAAAGCCGTCTTTCTCAAGGCGCATTTCTTCGGGCAGAAATTCAAGGTGATGAAGGTGGACAAGGCGATGTTTGAATACAGCACCAAGCTCTCCGACTTCCATGCCCAGTTCCGCGCCATTGGCACGAACTATAACCAAGTCGTGAAAGAATTGCGCTGCCATTTCTCGGAGAAGAAGGCAATGGCTCTACTCTATAAGTTGGAGAAGTGTACCATCGACCTTGTGAAGTTGAGCCGGGAGATTGTTGGGCTTTCGAGAGAGATGTATGCCAAATGGGAACAACGGAAGGAATGACCATGTTTATAAAGTAACCAGAAAGTTTTAAGTGTAGTTATGTAGTTCAGGAAACAAAAGCACCCTTAATCCGGTGCATTTTTGTTTCCTGAATCATTACGGCATCACACTATTCTTCCTATACTCAGATAAAGATGTTCCCGTTTGTTTGCGGAAGAAACGGCACATATAAGACGTATCGGGAAAATGTAAGTGGAGTGCCATCTGCTCTGCTGTCATAGTAGTGTTGCGTAGCATATACTTCATTTCCAAAATTACTTGACGGTCTATTGCCTGTTTGGGAGTCTCTCCACAGACTTGACGGGTAACCATTGCCAAATAATTAGGTGTTATACAAAGCCGGTTTGCATAATAAGCCGTAGTGCGATGTTCTCTGAAATGGTCGAATAAGAGATTATAGAATTTCATGCAGAGTGCTTCTGCCGGATTTCTGTTATCTTTCACTGGCTGGTCACCATTGCACCGTTTCCATTTGTCATAGTAATCGAGCGCAAAGGCGTGCAACAAACCTGAAAGGATATTTGGGTGATACAAATTGGCATGGTCTGTATAAATATCACCCAGTATTTTCATCCAATCGCCCATCGTATCGCCCATCTGCAATATAGGCGAGGCATAAAAGCTGTCGTAAAAACCATTGGGAATATCATAGAAAGACTTTTCCGCAAAGTCCCTGCTCATCAGACAATAGAAAGTATTGAATGCTGCTGTCATGGATGAGAAAGCGGAACGCATAGAGGCATGGATGGGTGACAATCCCGAAAATGAGCGTATGCCGGAGGTGAAGCAGGCGTTGGAGGCTCTGAAAGATGCCGAGCCGCAGCGCATCGCCTTCGAGGATCTGGACTTCAATTTCGGGGAACGCTGGATTCCGACGGGTGTCTATGCCGCCTACATGAGCCGGCTGTTCGACACGGAGGTGAAAATCGCCTATTCCGCAAGCATGGACGAGTTTTCGGTGGTGTGCGGCTACCGCACCATGAAAATCACGGACGAGTTTCTGGTGAAGGGGTATTACCGGAACTATGACGGTATGCACCTCCTAAAACACGCCCTGCACAACACCTGCCCTGACATGATGAAGTCCATCGGCAAGGACGAGCATGGCAACGACATCAAGATGCGCGACAGCGAGGGAATACAACTCGCCAACGCCAAGATTGACGAGATACGAAACGGCTTCTCCGAATGGCTCGAAGAGCAGTCGCCGCAGTTCAAGGAGCGGCTTGTGACGATGTATAACCGCAAGTTCAACTGTTTCGTGCGCCCGCGCTACGACGGCTCCCATCAGACCTTTCCCGACCTCAACCTGAAAGGGCTGGCAAGCCGGGGTATCAAGAGCGTCTATCCCTCACAGATGGATTGCGTCTGGATGTTGAAACAGAACGGCGGCGGAATTTGCGACCACGAGGTGCTGCGCCCATAAGGGCATATAGTAAATGTAGGCTTAGCAACCTACCCGGCAAGGGTTTTCAACGCCGGTCATTAGCCAACTTATCCACTTAGCCGAAAGGCGGTGGGGAGTGTCGCATGTTGGAAACGGCATAAGTCAGCTAACTATCATGCTGCTACTGAATGTCTAAATGAAATGATAGATATGAGGATGAAGACTATACTGTTTGAACGACAGTCCGAGTTGTTAGTTGGTAAACCCCGACGGAAGATAGTTACAAACGTCGGGCTGCAATACTTCTACTTTCCTACCTCAAGTACGAGAGCCGAAAACCGATTGCAGAACAGCCGCAATAAGCGGAAAAGGACGAAAATCGCATCCGACAATCTATTGAGCTATGTTACTATATGTCTAAATGGGGATTGTCTAAGTAGGAATGCCGAAAGGCTATGGGGTTTGCCCTCTGAATATCCTATATGACAACAGAGTCTCCGTAGTAGTCCGAGCAAGGGAAAGCCTTGTACATGGCGAAGGGAGACAGTGAGTTATTATTTAATATGTTTAACGAATGATGTGTGAGACATTATGAGAGATTCAGCAAATGTATTAAACAGTCTGGCTGGGCACAGCCAAGACCCTAATTACAAGTTTGAACGGCTTTACCGACTGCTGTTCAATGAAAATCTGTACGCACTTGCCTATCAAAAGTTGTCGCAGAATGCGGGCAACTATACGAAAGGCACAGACGGGCAGACCATAGACGGAATGAGCATAAAGCACATTCACTCTATCATTGGACAGTTGAAAGACGAAAGTTACCGTCCGTGCCCTGCACGGAGAATTTACATTCCCAAAAAGAATGGCAAGCAACGTCCTTTAGGCATACCAGCCTTTAAGGACAAACTTGTACAGGAAGTTGTAAGGATGATTCTTGAATCCATCTACGAAGGTCATTTTGAAGACTGCTCGCATGGATTCAGACCACACCGTGGCTGTCATACGGCTATGGCTTCCTTACAAAAGGGAGGTACGGGAGCACGTTGGTTCATCGAGGGAGACATCAAGGGTTTCTTTGACAACATCAACCATGATGTTTTAATCGGAATCCTTGCTGAAAGAATCAATGACGAGCGTTTCCTGCGACTGATACGTAAATTCCTCAAAGCAGGCTACATGGAACAATGGGAGTACAAAAATTCCTATATCGGAACACCGCAGGGAGGCATAATAAGTCCGATTTTGGCGAATATTTATCTTGACAAACTCGATAAATTTATGCGGAACTACATAAACGTCTTCAATAAAGGTAAAGCACGTGTACGCAACCCCGAATATAAAAGGGTTGCAAATCGTAAGGACAAACGTGTAAAGAAACTGAAGAATGAAACAGACGAGCAGAAGAAAGAAGCATTGCGCAAGGAGATAGCCATTCTCCACCGTGAGATGCAACAACTTCCTGCAACTCTTGACATGGACGAAAACTTCAAACGCATGAGGTATGTACGCTATGCCGATGATTTTCTGATTTGCGTAATCGGAAGTAAAGAGGACTGTGTAAAAGCAAAGGGGGACATTAAGACCTTTCTGCAAGATACGTTGAAACTCGAACTTTCGGATGAAAAGACGTTAATCACCAACTCACACGACGCAGCCAAATTTCTCGGCTTTGATGTTACAGTCCGCAGTACGGACAAGACGAGAAAGGATTTCAGAGGAATCCCCATACGCTCACTTGACCATAAAGTGGTTCTTCTCCTGCCTTATGAGGTTATGAGAAAGAAACTGCTTGACTATAATGCGATGCGCATAATAATCAAGAATGGCAAGGAAGCATGGGAATCGACCTCACGCCCGTATCTCCGTAGTAATGATGACCTTGAAATACTCAACCGATACAATTCGGAAATTCGGGGAATCTATAACTACTACTGTATTGCAAACAATGTCAACATTCTCAATAGTTTCTATTACTACATGAAAGAGAGTATGTATAAAACATTATCATCCAAGTATGAATCAACCGTAAGGAAAATAATCCGTAAATATTGCCGGAATAAAGTCTTTACAGTAAGGTATGAAAACAACAAGGGCGAAATGTTGGAACGTACTATTTATCATGGAGGGTTCAAGCAGAGAAAAGACGCGCGTATTGACAATGCGCATATCATGCCCAGTTATCGCGGGACTGAAAGTACCAGCCTTATGGCTCGGTTGAAAGCCCGTGAATGTGAATATTGCGGAGCGGAGGACAACCTTAGAATGGTGCATGTCCGCAAGCTAAAAGACCTGAAAGGCAAACAGGAGTGGGAACGCTTCATGATTGCCAGACAGAGAAAAACAATAGCAGTATGTGAAAATTGTTATCGTAAGATTCATGAAAAGAAATAGACTGAAAATAACCATGGAGAGCCGTATACATGGAGACGTGTACGTACGGTTCGGTGGCGAGCGTTTAGAAACCTACCGTCCGAAAGGACGGCAAGGCGCTTTGCGCTTAGCCTGTGGAACCGGTAAGACGCTGATAATGTGCATCGCCGCGCATGAGATGAAGCGTCTGAATTTGGCACACAAGCCGATGATTATCGGGCTGAAAGCCAACGTTGCGGAGATTGCAGCCACCTATCAGGCGGCATATCCCAACGCACGTATTCTGTACGCTTCGGAGAAGGACTTTTCGACCGCCAACCGTGTGCGCTTCTTCAATAATATAAAGAACAACGACTACGATTGCGTCATCATGTCGCACGACCAGTTCGGCAAGATACCGCAGTCGCCGGAATTGCAGCAGCGCATCCTGCAAGCAGAGCTTGACACGGTGGAGGAAAACCTCGAAGTGCTACGGCAGCAGGGAAAGAACGTGTCGCGGGCGATGCTGAAAGGATTGGAGAAGCGCAAGCACAACCTTGAAGCGAAGCTGGAGAAGGTGGAACACGCCATAAAGTCACGCACGGACGACGTGGTGGATTTCAAGCAGATGGGCATCGACCACATCTTCATAGATGAGAGCCACCAGTTCAAGAATCTGACTTTCAACACGCGCCACGACCGTGTGGCGGGATTGGGAAACAGCGAGGGAAGCCAGAAGGCACTTAACATGCTCTTTGCCATACGCACCATACAGGAGCGCACAGGAAAAGACTTGGGTGCGACCTTCCTCTCCGGCACGACTATCAGCAACTCACTGACTGAATTGTACCTGCTGTTCAAGTACCTGCGCCCGAAGGAGCTGGAACGGCAGGACATAAGGTGTTTCGACGCTTGGGCGGCGATATTTGCCAAGAAGACGACGGATTTTGAATTTAACGTGACGAACAATGTGGTCCAGAAGGAGCGTTTCCGCTACTTCATCAAAGTGCCGGAGCTTGCCGCCTTCTATAATGAAATCACGGACTACCGCACGGCGGAGGATGTGGGCGTTGACCGTCCTGCCAAGAACGAGATACTGCACCATATACCGCCCACGCCGGAACAGGAGGACTTCATACAGAAACTGATGCAGTTCGCCAAGACGGGCGATGCCACCTTGTTGGGCAGGCTGCCGCTTTCGGAAACGGAAGAAAAGGCGAAGATGCTCATCGCCACGGACTATGCCCGGAAAATGGCACTCGACATGCGCATGATAGACCCGAATTACGAAGATCATCCCGACAACAAAGCGAGTCACTGTGCCAAGATGATCGCGGAGTATTATCAAAAATACGACGCCCAGAAAGGCACGCAGTTCGTTTTCTCTGATTTGGGGACATACCAGCCGGGCGACGGGTGGAACGTCTATTCGGAAATCAAGCGCAAACTGACGGAGGACTACGGTATACCGCCAAGCGAGGTGCGCTTCATTCAGGAGTGCAAGACCGACAAGGCGCGGAAGGCGGTGATAGACGCCATGAACGCCGGGACGGTGCGTGTGCTGTTCGGCTCTACCTCTATGCTCGGAACGGGTGTGAACGCCCAGAAACGGTGTGTGGCTATCCATCATCTCGATACGCCGTGGCGACCGTCCGACTTGCAACAGCGTGACGGACGCGGAGTTAGGGCAGGTAATGAGATTGCCAAACATTTCGCCGGGAACAACGTGGATGTAATCATCTACGCGGTGGAGAAGTCACTGGACAGCTACAAGTTCAACCTCCTGCACTGCAAGCAGACTTTCATAAGCCAGCTCAAAAGCGGTGCGATGGGTGCGCGTACCATCGACGAGGGGGCAATGGACGAAAAATCGGGCATGAATTTCTCGGAATACATGGCGTTGCTCTCCGGCAATACCGACCTGTTGGACAAGGCGAAACTGGAAAAGCGGATCGCATCGCTCGAAGGGGAACGCAAGTCGTTCAACAAGGGCAAGCGTGATTCGGAGTTCAAGCTGGAGTCAAAGACCGGCGAGTTGCGCAACAACACGGCTTTCATAGATGCCATGACGGAGGACTGGAACCGCTTCCTGTCGGTGGTGCAGACCGACAAGGAGGGCAACCGCCTTAATATAATAAAGGTGGACGGAGTGGATTCCGCCGATGAGAAGGTCATCGGAAAGCGTTTGCAGGAGATAGCCAAGAATGCCACGACCGGAGGGTTGTACACGCAGGTCGGTGAACTTTACGGTTTTCCGATAAAGGTGGTGAGCGAAAGGATACTCAAAGAGGGATTGGAGTTCACCGACAACCGCTTCGTGGTCGAGGGGAACTACAAGTACACCTACAACAACGGGCATCTGGCGATGGCTGACCCGTTGGCCGCCGCCCGCAACTTCCTCAACGCGATGGAGAGGATACCCTCCATCATCGACCAGTACAAGGCGAAGAACGAGGTGCTGGAGATGGAGATACCGCAGTTACAGGAGATAGCGGGTAAGGTGTGGAAGAAGGAGGACGAGCTGAAGCAGTTGAAGTCCGAACTTGCCGCCCTTGACCGAAAAATTCAGCTGGAGCTTGCGCCACCCACGCCCGAAGTCGCAGAAAAGGAGAATGAAGGGCAACAGCTCAAGCCGGAAGCGGAAGATGTGAGGAACAGGCAGGCGCAATATCCCGAAAATGCACCGCCGCAGATACGCAGTCCGGCGGATAGTATCGTTGCCAACCATGTCATAATCGGGCGTCCGGGACTGTATGCCAAGGAGGAAACCCGGTCCAAAGGATTGAAAATATAACCTAAGGAATTTTATCTGAAGTATTAATAAGGGCTATCCCAAAAGGTCTAAAAGTAAATTTTATCCTTTCTGCAAGTATCTATAGGATGGCAACTGCATTTTTTTCTTTTTGGGCAGCCCTTATTAAAATTTATTCTTATTTTAGGTTATATACATTCATGTCCATTTATGTAAAAAATTCCTGCTGACCTTGTTTATGTCTTGTCAGTCACCATTTGCAAAACCATATTTGACCCTCAAAGAGGCTGAATTTGATAAGTAACTTGCTACATACTCATAATAAGGAGCTAAATAGAACACGAATGGGAAATACACAAATGCTAAACTAAAGAAGATATTGGCCAAAATAAACGCTATACCGAGAGAGAAACTTGATTTTTCAACTTCCTAAAACGGTGTTGTTCAAACATTTCTACTTATTTGTACTTGCCAGTTGAACCTACGCTTCCCTAATAAAATGTCTATGGTAAAAAGTTAAAAAATCCTCCCACTTTTGTTAGATATATTTTTTTTCGTAATTCTGGAAGATTTTTATAACCACTTTATTAGCAAGCAGTTCTGAGGATAAGGTAAAAATGAGGTAATGATTTGGCAACCCTGTCTATTTCTACGTTCTGCTGTGAGTTGCTGTCAATGTCTCTCGTCTTGGTACAAAAGTAGCAATAAAAATCGGATACACATCAAAATGTCCCATGATTTTTATCACAGGACGTTTTTTATCTTCGCTGAATAATCCGGTTTGACCGTTACTTCTATTTTCGGCAAGTTGCGGGCTATGATTGCTGAAATTTATACTTTAATCCATACTCTTCCAACTTGCTATACAGCGTTGTACGTCCGATTCCGAGCAATTCGGCGGCAACCTTGCGGTTTCCGTTTGCCTGCTTCAACGCGCGTAAGATGCGTTCCTTGTCCTCCGCATCGTTTCGCAAGGCGAAGCTGACAGGTGAGGTCGGTTTCGTTACGGCAAGTTCCAGATGCTCTTTCATGACAACTCCCGTCTGTGCCTGCAACACCGCGCCCATTATCTTCTGCCGAAGCTCACGGACATTACCCGGCCACGGATGGGTCAGCAATGTCTTACGGGCTTCCGCATCGAACCCAGTCACGCTACATTCCAATTCATTGTTGGCAATCTCACGGAAGAACTCCGCCAACGGCATGATGTCCTCCTGACAGTCACGCAAGGGCGGAACAGTTATCTCGAAGTCGTGCAAACGGTACAGCAAATCCTGTCGGAAACGTTTTTCAATGACCGCTTTCTCCAGATCCTCGTTGGTGGCGGCGATGATGCGGACATTGAAGCTCTTGTCCGTCTTGTCACCTATAGGGCGGTATCTCCGTTCCTGTATGGCACGGAGTAACATCTGCTGGGTTTCCAATGCGAGATTGCCTACCTCATCCAAGAACAATGTGCCACCCTCTGCCTCATTGAAGTATCCTTTCTTTGTGCTGTCCGCACCCGTAAACGCGCCTTTGACATGTCCGAAGAATGCCGAGGGCGCAAGGTCTTTGGAGAGTGAACCGCAGTCCACAGGCACAAACGGTTTCCCTGCCCTTTTGCTCTTATCATGCAGATGGTGGGCGATATGCTCCTTGCCCGTGCCGTTCTCTCCGAATATCAGCACGCTCATATCAGTAGGGGCAACTAATCTTATCTGTTGCATGATTTTCTGAAAGGCGGAACTGTCACGGGCAAAAACGGGCATACGATTTCGTCCGATACTCCGTTCTTTCAGGATGGTATGAAGCAGAGGCATAAGTTTATCCTCCACAAGCTGCTTGGGGATATAGTCCAGCGAGCCGAGTTTCATACTTTCGACTGCCGTATGCACTTCGGCATAGTTGGTCATGATGATTAACGGTTGTGTCATGCCTTCCTTGCGCATCCATCGTAATAGGTCGATGCCGTCACCGTCGGGTAGTCGTAGGTCAGAAACCACGATGTCCCCGTCTGAGGCTTGTTGCAGAAGTTTCTTCGCGGTCGAGAGGTGGTAAGCCTGCACGGTACGGAATCCTTCCCGTGCCAGCAGGTTGCAGACAAACTCGCAATACACGATATTGTCCTCCACCACGATGATTCTTGTTTTATCCATTTTCGTATTTTTCCTTTCTTCTTTTGCCTGCCGGATAATTTCAGCACCTTTATCCAGCACAGCCGGTCACCGCTTTGCATATCGCTTCGTCATCTGGAGTGGCACTTCCATGAAGTTGGGCGTAAAGTTCCCTCAATGGCTGGTCGGCACGGAGAATCTGCCATGAACTTCGCAGATGGTGTGTAAGTGTGTCCAGTTCTTGGAGGTCTTTACGCTGTTCTGCATCCTTGACCGCCTGCATTTCCTTTTCGGTTTCCGCTATCAGTTTGTCCAGCATGACGGATTCATTGCCATAAGATAGCAGAGTGAAAAAATCCGGCTTTTCATCCAATATGCTGCTTAATGCGCATTTATCCGTAATCTCCATCAGTTCGGATATGGAGAACGGCTTGAACAGGCATCCGGCAAATCCACGCCCTATAAGTTCCTCCTTGCTGCAACTGCCCGAAGCGGTTGTCACGACTATGGGAATACTCTTCGAGTTGCCTACATTGGATGAGCGCAACAGTTCCAGCAGTTCAAAACCGCTTATCTCAGGCATATTCAGATCCGTCAGAAGCAGGCTGTATTCCTTTTTTCGTATCAGCTCCATCAGTACCGAAACATTGGTACAGGTATCGCAGTGCATCCCTTCATGGGCATACATTTCTTTCAACATAAGGAGAAGTACCTCGTCATTGTCGATGGCAATCACATCATGGCAGATATGATTATGGCGCATTTGCGCTTGAATTGTCTGTTCCGGCAGTTCCTCGGCTGTCTGCATGGGAATTTCCACCGTGAAGCGGCTCCCTTTGCCTTTCTCGCTTTCCAAGCGTATAGTTCCACCGAGCATCGCCACAATACGCTGCACGATGGACAATCCTAATCCGAAGCCGTCTTTTGCGGCGGCATTTGAAAGACGTTCAAATGCACCGAATACTCGTTGTTGCTCATCTTCGGTCATGCCCGTACCGGTATCTTCAACGATAAGTTTCAGCAAACCGTTATCATAATCCGCTGCCAATGATACACTACCGTTATCCGTGAACTTGATGGCGTTTGACAACAAGTTGTTGCCGATTTGCAGGATACGTTCCCTGTCGGTCAAAACCACCGCATCGGTGTGGCTCTCCACTATCAAAGTCAGACCCTTGTTCATGGCAATGGGCATGAACTCCGTTTCAAGAATATGCGTGATTGCGGAAATCCTGCAAGGGGAAAGGTTGGGTTGCTCCTTGCCGTTGTCCAGACGGAAGAAATCCAGCAGCGTGTTGAGCATCTCCCGCATACGCTCGGAAGATTGCCGGATATTATCCACATACATGGTGCTTTTATCCGCGCTACAACTTTTCTGCATCAGTCCGGCATAGCCTCATTTTGTCAATCGTATTTTTTCGTGGTAGAAGTAGTTTACGATGACAGGTTTGCCTTTTTCCGAGCGTCCGTATGGCAGATCGTTTATACGATACGGGAAGCCCTGCTCCTTGGCGTAATTTGAAATGTCCTGCTCCAATGCCTGCCAGTATTCAAGCCTTTTTTTATTGTAAATTTCCTCGTAAAGCGGTATGAGGTCAGGATACTTCTCACGGATATACGTCATTATCCCGCCTTTGAACTGCCCGCGTAAATTCAGGTTTTCAAGCCAGATTAAATCAGCATAATCTTTTACCTCCTCTATTATTGCCTTCACGTCTGTTATTCTGGGGAATATGGGCGAGACGAAGCATACGGTGCGGATACCTGCCTCGTATGTCTGACGCATCGCTTTCAGACGGCGTTCAATGCTTACGGCGTTGTCCATATCTGCGCAGAACTGCTCGTCGAGCGTATTGACAGACCATGACACAGTCACTTTGGGAAAACTCTTCAACAGGTCGAGATCGCGAAGGACAAGATCGGACTTTGTGCATATCATAATCTCGGCATCGCTTCCTCGCAGCTCTTCGAGCAGCCTTCGGGTACGGTGGAATTCTTCTTCATACGGATTGTAACCGTCCGTCACAGACCCTATTACAACACGTTCACCGTCGTATTTATGAGGATTCGTTATCGGCTTCCAGTTTTTTACATCTAAAAACGTACCCCACGGCTCGGTGTGCCCGGTGAACCGTTTCATGAACGATGCGTAGCAATACCTGCAGGCGTGGGGACACCCTACATAAGGGTTGACCGAATATCCTCCCACCGGCAGAGAGGATTTGGTCATTACACTCTTTACATCTATTTCCTTTATTGTATCCATATTCATTGTATTCGTCTGGTAAATTGTTCCGGCAATTCCTGAATCATTCTTTCGTCGCCCATAATCGGCAGCAAATCCTCTTTCATGAACACCGGTATGCCATGAGCCTTTGCCTGTTCTGCAATGCTAAGCACCCATTCGGGGCGCGAATATGACTTTCCTTTTCGGTTTCCGGTCTCTGTGCCTATGACAATCCAGTCAATTCCCTCGAAATCAATCTCGCCGATATCATCGAAGAGAGGTTCAAACGTGACATGGTAGTGTCGTGCTTTGATATTCTTTTTCAAATCATCAATCCTCCTTTTCTCGGAACTGCGCGTGACGGTCACGCCCATCCATACGTTCTCGTCGTCAGAGGAGAAACTGATTTTGTCAGGGCGCTTCGTCAGAAAGATATAGGCGTGCTGGGGATTGCTGCTGATCCGCTCGAAAATTTCTGCGTTCCATTCAGGCTTCCAATCGGAGAAATCGCTCATTCCTGTCATGAGCCACACATGAGGACGGGACGTATCGATGATGCGCAGTTTTCGTTCCATGTATTCAGGCACGGAAAAGTCGTCGGTAATGTGGAAACGGCGGCAGTTGTTACGGGCATAGCAGTAAGGGCATCCTATAGTGCACCCTACCACTATGTTCATGTTTTTTATCAGGGATTTAATGCAGACACTCATAACACAACTGTTTCTCCGTCCTCCGGGATAATCAGCCGGCTCATGTCGGCTTCGTGATGCGTTGCCTCATTGCGCAGAATTGCACGGGTGGTCTGGCAATGGTCGATGGCATCCATGTGTACGGCTATCAGCTTGATATGCGAAGGCAATTCGTCAAGTATCTGCATCACTTCGTTCTCGTCGGGGATGATAGGACCGTCCGTTTTGGAAAATTCGGGAAAGATTGCACCTCCGGAGTTTACCACGATATAGTCAGGATTGAACCGTTCCACGGTATCTCGGATACATGCTTCCCATCGGCAGTCACCCATTATATAAACGGTCGGGAAGCCCTCGGCTTTTAGCACATAACCTGATACAGGTCCCATCATCTGCCCGATCTGCCCGAAACCATGATGTCCGGTCGTGCGGTAAATGGATATGCCGTCTATTGTTTTTATTTCTTCGATGGGTATCACATTTGTAAATCCGTCGTTTCTGATGGCGTCCGCGTCCTGGGGCTGAACGTAGAAAGGAATTTCTTTGGGCAAATGTGTGGGGACACTCGGCTCGTAATGGTCGATGTGATTGTGGGTCAGGAGCACCATGTCCACGCCTCCGATAATATCCTGAATAGGAATGGTGAGGTGTACCCTCGGTGTTTTATTCACACCGAGGGCCGATATCAAAGTGCCTTTGTCGGCTAAAACGGGGTCAATTAGCATGGTGTGTCCCGCATACCTGATTTTCAAGGTGGCATTGCGCACCAATTGTACTGTGGATGTCTTTTTCATGACTATATGTCTTGTTATTGATTACGGGTGCAAAGTTCGGAAGAATCCGGCGAAACATCTATGCCTGAAAAAACGGTAATTATGCCATTTTGATAAATGAAATTATTATCTTTGCAAAAACGACAAGGATATGGACGAGATAATCAACCCTGATCGACTGGTCAGCGTACCGTTCAACAAGACACGCTGCGGCGTGGATTTTTACATCAATACTGCCATAAACAAGGACATCGGACTTGTGCTGACAGAAAACAAGCGGTTTAAGACAGACTTCTTCAGCTTCTACTTTTTCCGTAAGGCAAACGGATATTTGCTACTGAACTTCCGCAAGATTGAACTGCGCGACGGCATGGTTCTCCTGCTTTCACCCCATCAGCAACAAGAGTGGCATGTAGATGAGACGGCGTTGGATTACACGTTCCTTATATTCCGCGAAGATTTCATGCGTACTTTTATCGCCGACAAGTTCTTCGTTTTTCGCCTTTTGTATTGTTACCAGACAGATACGCCGCCTTACATCAATGCCACACATGACGAAATGAAGGAATATATGCGGCTGCTCGGAAAGATTAAGTATGAGCTGATGAATCCAGTGTCCGATACGTACAATATCATTGTTTCCTTACTATATTATCTTTTGCTGATTATCAATCGTACATACGCTGCCGCCTATTGCTTGCCCGCTGAAATTGCTAAAAACAATTTCGCTTTTCGGTTCAAGGACTTGTTGGAACAGAATATCCGCACCCACCAGCGGGTGCAGGAATATGCAGACATGCTTCATGTCAGTCGCATCACACTCAATAACTCAGTAAAAGCCCAATTCGGAGTATCAGCTACCCATTTGATAAAACAACGTCTGCTTGAGGAACTGAAGAACGAATTGCTATTCTCCAACCGCACTGTCAGTGAAATGGCGGATGATTTCAATTTCTCTGATCCGAGCCATCTCATGCGCTTCTTCAAACAGCAAACAGGCAAAACATTTACTCAGTACATGACGGATTACAATAAAGGCATATACGAATAACTTCTTAATATAGTCGATAGCGGCTATCGAAATATGGTTGTTGATGTTCAGGCGTTTTTGTACTGCATGAACCATTTTACGATTTCTGGATCTTCGTGCGAGCCGAGTAAGAAAGGCTTGTCGGTATCCAGCGTCTTTATCCGTGCCATGTCGTCGGCCGACAGGGTGAAGTCTAATATGTCGAGATTCTGCTTCATGCGTTCCGGTTTCACAGACTTAGGAATAATTATGCACACTGATATTTATCGCGCCCGGACAGGTGTTCGGTGCGGAAGATAACGGCATGCAGTTCCAACCAGATGGCTACCTGCTTATGTTCCATCCCGACCTGCTGCGGAATACACCTCTCGGGCGGATAATGCGTGAATATTCGTTCTTTTCCTACGAGACAAACGAGGCATTGCACCTTAGTGTGGAAGAACGGCAAATCATCATGGATTGCTTCCACAAGATTCAATATGAATTGAACCATCCGATACACCGTCACAGCAAGAACCTCATCACAGACAGCATCAAGACGTTCCTTGATTACTGCACACGTTTCTATGACCGCCAGTTCATCACACGCGACAACCAAAACCGAGACATCCTCGCAAGATTTGAGCGGTTGCTTGACGAATACTTCCATGATGGGGCTGCTAAACGGATAGGCTTGCCCACTGTACAGTATTGTGCAGACAAGCTCTGCCTCTCGCCCAACTATTTCAGTGATTTATTGAAAAAAGAAACAGGTTCAACCGCCCTGCATTTCATTCATGACAAGTCTATTGAAATAGCCAAGACGGAACTTGCATCTACAGACGACACCGTTAATGAAATCGCCTATAATCTCGGTTTTCAGTACCCGCAACATTTTACCCGACTGTTCAAGAAAGAGGTAGGTTACACTCCGAATGAATATAGAGCGCAAGTGTCGTGAGAATTGGATTAGTACAGAATATTAGAACCCAACACCTCTCTTGCGCTTAACTTTCTTCCTTCTGCGAAGTATATCCACCATTTCCTGATTGGCTTCCGCATCAGCAGCGTTATAAGATGAGCCACTGCTTTTTAGCAATCCCCAAGAGCCGTTGAACAACTCGCTTTGTGCCGTGCCGGACGGTGCGCTTGGTGTAGCCGTTTCATATATTCCGGCTGTTATTCCCATACGTTCCCTGCATCTGTTGTGCTGCAAAGCCGCGTCAATCTTGGAATAACTGAAACGCCTGTCCACTTTGGAGCCGTTGAAATGGTAGCCATTCATGGAGAATACAACACCCTGCACCTCGCTGGTCTGCCCCTTATGCTTGAAATGTACTTCCACTCCCTGCCGTTTCAGGTTGGCGATAAGCACGTTCCAGTTGCCGCATCTGCCGACTTCCATTTTGATGATGTCGTAAAGCGCATATTTCGTCCTGTCTGGCTCTTTCAGGCGGTTGCGTTTGACATTGTCCTTTCCGCCAGCCATATGCAAGCCGTATTTCAAGGTCAATTCCTTGCAGATGCGGGTACTGCGCAGACGCTCGTGCCTGTCCGATATGGTATTGCCGTTGTTGTCTATGCGGTTGAAAGCAATATGCACGTGCGGATGCTCCTTGTCGAAATGCTGGGCGATGAAGAACTGCGTATTCTTGATTCCCATCCGTTCCATATATTCAAGCGCGATGCCTGCCATGATACGGTTCGTCAGCCGTAACTCATCCTCTTTGGAAAAACTCAACGCGATATGTCCGACAGGTTTTGTCACCTTATCGTTCATCCGTGACTGGGCATTGAAACTCATGGCGATAGTTTCCAGATTTTCCATAAACAAGCCTTCGCTTGCTACTATCTGCGTATCCTTCTTCTTGTCGATGATGTAATCCACCACACCCTTGAAGTCGCTTCCTTTTACGATTTTCGCCATCATATCCCTATCTTGGTTATAAGTTCATGAATCCTTGCCACTGCCACCTTGCAGTCCCACCGTTCATCGTGGAAGCCTCCGGCGTTTGCCTTACGCGCAAGCTGGTTGAGATTGTTAGCCATGCCGCAGAGTTGGCGGATGTATCCGGCATGTTCCTCCGACAGCCGTTCTTTCACATGACCGTTACGGAAACATTCCCTCATGTACTCGCTTGGTGATACGCCCGCCTCATGCGATCGTGTCAGCAGGCGGAAGTAGTCGGCTGCCGTCATTTTCACTGCGATACGGTATTTCAGTTTCTCGGTTGCTTCCTTCTTGGGGCGACCTCCCTTGTTGCGTTCCTTGTGTTCCTTTGTCTGTTCCATATTTTATTCCTTTTAATTCGGTTACTGATTCAACTGTATAGACCGACGGGATGCCACCTCCTGCAATTTGGATGGTGGGTGGCAAGCGGTTTCGGTACACCCGAAACACAAACTTGCTACCTCCCAATCCTTAAGGAATGAGTTTCGGGCATCTCCCGTTTTTCTCATTCGGGATGTCATAATCCCAACCCTTTCTTCTTGGGTTTTACGATAGTTCTTGGCGGTGGACTAACGGCTAATTTCTGCCGGATTCCACGCAGGTAATCGTTCAGGTCTTTATGCCCTTTGTAGTTGTCGGAGAAGTCGCGGATGCGTCCGGCGAACTTCCTTTCCAATTCCCGATACGCCTTTCTTCCCGCCTCGTCATTGTCGAGCATGCAGTGGATACGTCCATACCCGTGCAGCACATCTATAGCTTTGGAAACATTGGCGGTCGAATTGAGGATGACGTAATCCTGCCTGTCAAGGTCGGGCAAGTTCGAGCAGTTCCTCTTCCGCAACGTGAGGAATGAAAGATAGTCCATCATGCCCTCGAATACAAGGCATTTCTCTCTCGCTTCTCCCTGTTGCCGAATATGGCTGATGTCTTTGGGTGCGACACAGCCTTTGAAAAAACGGTTACGCACTTCAAATCCTCCCGCCACATTCGGAAAACCGATGGCGAAATAGGGCTTGCCGTTATGGGTGAAGTGGAGCTCTTTACATTGCGCCTTTGCCAAAGCGATGTTTATGCCCCGTTCCTGCAAGTATCGGAGCAATGCCGGATGGGTGAGTTCGCCCACCTCCAAATGTTGGAAACTCGGTTCGGATGCCTGCTGGCGAAAAGAGAAAGATATGGGACGGATGTGTGGTGCCTGTTCCGCTATCTTGCCAAGCAGATAAGGCACATGGTCGGATGCGTACAGTACCCCTGCAAGTGCGATGATGTTACCACCTCTTCCCAGTCCATAATCGAACCACAGGTTGCGGTCGGTGTTCACCTTGAACGAGGCTTCCGTTTCCTGACGGAACGGGGATTTATACCACAGGCAGTTTCCCTGTTGCTTTACGGGCGAATAACCCAAACTTTGCAGATAGTCCGCAATTTTGATTTGTTTTGCTTCTTGGATGTTCATGATATAATTTCTATGGATTTGATGATGACTGTAAAAACGTTGATTTGATGAATGAGATATGTATTGTCCTATACGTTAATGCTTTATATTCTCAACATCTTCTCAACAAACCACTCACAAATAGAGAATCCAACAAACTGATGCTGTTTCCCTCTCAACTTTTCTTTTCGATTGTTGAGAATTTGTTGAGAGTGTATGCTGTTTATTATCAGTATGGTTATATCATTATTCATCAATTCAACAAAAAAAGAATAGTATTACAGGGATTCAAGTTGTTCCCTTGTGACGGTGTAGAAACGACCGACTCTTTTTATCGGCTCATATCGGCACTCCCGATTGTAATTGAATTGGTAAGTGGTATATGTAAGCCCGTTAGAGGCAGGAGTAAGTTTCCAACATTCCTGCAATACCTTTCTGACTTGGTGCTTCTCCACCTTTACCTGCGAATGTACCAGCAAAAGAAGAATGTCGTTGTGGCAGAACGAGAATGTGTCCGTGCCGACACTTTCCATAATGTCAAGGATAAGTTCGCACATCTCTATCTCCAATCGGTTGCGGTTGCTGCGGATAATCTTCTGCAAGGCTTCGGTATGCAGCAAAGAGGGCGCAAACCACATACGGCTTTCCTTTTCGGTGGAAAGTTGTCTGTATTGCAGGTAATACAGAAAGGCAGGTATCTCAGCTTTCAGCTTTTGCAGGAAGTCTGTGTCATCGGATTGCAGACGGTCTATCTTGCGCACCCAATAGCGTGTTTCACCTGCATCAATGATAACAGGCAGATACTCGTTGTTGGAGCATAGCACGAACTTGGCAAAGAACGCTATCTCGTCACGGTCTTTGCCTTTGGCTTCCACCTTGTAGGAAAGTGTGGTGCTGAGGTTCTTCAACCGCTCGCTGTCCTCCCTGCGGTTGAGCAATACCTCGTCCACCACGATGAGCAGTTTTCCTGCCCAGTCGGAATTGAACTGGCTGCGGAAGTCCTCGTTGGTATTGAAAGTGACATTGTTTTGAAACACAGCTTTCAGGAAGTTCAGGAATGTACTCTTGCCCGTGTTGCGTTCTTCTGATACCAACAGCAGGATAGGCAGTTTCTGCACGGGTTGCAGGTAGAGCAATTGAAGATAGTCCATGCCCAATTCATACTGTTCACCGAAGATATGGCGCACCAATGACCGGATACAGGGAAACTCGCCTTGTTGCGGACGGTGTCCTATCGGCTCGTAGAGGTTCAGGAACTTGTCCACCACGGGACGGTAGTCCACATGGTCGGGGACGGTGCAGAAGCCGTCGTACTTCGGCACGGTGGCGAGATAGTCCTTGCCGTAGTCCTGCCGCAGTGTTTCGTTGTTCCACACGATGCGCTTCTTCACATAGCCTCCGTTCAGACGGGGCTGGTTCACTAACTTGTAGAGGGTAGTACCCACACGGATAAACTCCTCATTTTCAAAGTTGCCTTGTTTCATTAGCACTTCATTTTTTTGTTTAATCAGTGCAAAACTCGGCAATTAGCGCAGAACGGATTAACAACTCACGCATACCTCACGTAAGATTTTCTTGGATTTGGCTTTATGACATACAACAAAAGCCCGAAGAAATGCCATTCTAATGGATTTTTCTTCGGGTTTGTCGTAATCGTACGTATGAATGGCAATACACCTATTCACATACTCGTATAAATACATTGTTGGCAATGGGAATACGCATAGGTCTCACTACTTCATGTCGTCATATCATTAGAACTTATGCCTGATAATTAGACATATCCCAACCATTTATACCCAGCGAAAAGAAGATATTTGTTTTCTCTTTTCGCAAGTACAGCCTTTTAAATATGGCATTGCGCACCTGTTCCGCACCGAAGCTGTCAATGCGGAAAGCAAGTGCGACTATCATCGGAAAGCTGAACACATCGGCATGATACCCGTTCTCCTGCCGAACATACTTCTGTACCTCGTATTCTTTTAATGCTCCACTGTTATAGATGTTTCTGATGGCAGAACGAAGTGTCGGAGCAATTACTCCGAACAGTTCCACCAATTCCGGCTCGCTCATCCAAATGTTTGAGACATTCTCCGGCATGATGATATTGCCGGATTCATTCACTGTTATGCTGTTTCTTCTCATACTCATGACATCGTTATTCCGTTAAACGTCTTACTCAGTTTGTCGCCGAACATGGTCAGGTCGTTGTCGAGCTTCTGCGTGGTTATCTTTGCGTAGAGTTGGGTCGTGACTATATTCGTATGTCCCAACACACGGCTTACGCTTTCAATGGGCATCCCCTTGCTCAAAGCTAATGTTGCGAAGCCATGACGACTGCAATGAAATGATATTGACTTGGTTATGCCACATTCCCTTATCATCCGTTTCAACGGTTTGCAGATAGACCAATAGTTCAAGCCGGGGAATATACGATTGTCTTTCTGCATCGGTCGGTAGCGTTCGACTATCTGCAAGGGTATATCCAGCAGCTTCACTTGGAAGGCGACTTTTGTCTTGTGGCGTTTGGACAATATCCACTTCTCGCCGTTCACCTCCACGATGTTGTCATTCGTCAGTTCCTGAATGTCCACGAATGACAAGGCGGTGAAACTGGCAAAGATGAAAATGTCACGGATGTATGCGAGCTTGCTGTCTGCAAACTCATGTGTCATGACCGCTTTCAGTTCATCCTCCGTCAGATATTCCCGTTCTTTCACATTGGGGCTGATATGAAACTGGATGAAAGGATTGCGCGGTATCAACCCGTTATAATGCGCTTTCATGACCACGCCTTTCAGCCACATACAGTTTGCCCATATCGAACCGTTCCGCAATCCGGCTTCAGTCGAGAGGTATGCGGCGAACTCCTTGATGAAATCGGGAGTAAGTTCCAACATGGACATATCGCTGCGTCTGTAAAACGACTTGATAAAGGCGGCTACATGGTTTCTTGCCCGTACACGTGCCCGATAGGTAGCCATTACCCTGTCTTTGCCTACCCGTTTCTTGAACACTTCGTTCTCACGGTCGAATGCTTTTAGCAGCGTCTCATACTCGCTGCCGATTCCCTGATAGGCGTTGCGCACCATCTCAGCCGTAACAAATGCCTCGCGGTCTGAAATGCGCTGGTAATGTTTGATGATTTGCGCCTTGATGTTGTCAAGGGCAAGGTTGATGTCTCGTGCCTCGCGGCTCTTGCCTTTCGCCTTGTTTCCTTTCACGTCCCAAAGCGTTTTCGGGATGTTCTGCTTACAACTGAACTGCGCCACAGTCCCGTTGATTGTCACTCGTCCCATGATGGGGACAATACCGTTTTTCTCCTTGCTGCCGTTCACGTAGAACAGAACCTTGAATGTGCTTCTTGCCATACTCGTTTTTTGTTTGCAAAGTTATTACTCAACGAGTTAGACCTTGATATGCCAACCTGTGCCACAAGCTGCCAAATACAACACGGTGTGTTAAAAATCACCATTCGGCGGGTAATGATTTGGAGACCGTTCTTCTTCATAAATCCGCTTTCCTTTACGTTACCTCGATTTTTCGCCTGTCCTCATTTGTCTTCGCAAACGCCTTATTGACAGGCATTACGAAGACATTTGTCCCTTTTTATTCGTCTTTTCCAGAGATTTTGTGTAATTTTGTAATCGTTATGCGGCAGTAATAATATACATATTAATACGAGTTAGTAATCCTGTAGTTCTCATATGCTACGAGGAGGTATTAAAAGGTGCGTTTCGACAATGCATCTACTGTAGTATATTATTGCTTAATCCAAATGAATATTATAAATTTAGGAATTCTTGCTCACATTGATGCAGGAAAAACTTCCGTAACCGAGAATCTGCTGTTTGCCAGTGGAGCAACGGAAAAGTGCGGCCGTGTGGATAATGGTGACACCATAACGGACTCTATGGATATAGAGAAACGTAGAGGAATTACTGTCCGGGCTTCTACGACATCTATTATCTGGAATGGAGTGAAATGCAATATCATTGACACTCCGGGACACATGGATTTTATTGCGGAAGTGGAGCGGACATTCAAAATGCTTGATGGAGCAGTCCTCATCTTATCCGCAAAGGAAGGCATACAAGCGCAGACAAAGTTGCTGTTCAGTACTTTACAAAAGCTGCAAATCCCGACAATTATATTTATCAATAAGATTGACCGTGCCGGTGTGAATTTGGAGCGTTTGTATATGGATATAAAAACAAATCTGTCGCAAGATGTCCTGTTTATGCAAACTGTTGTCGATGGATCGGTTTATCCGGTTTGCTCCCAAACATATATAAAGGAAGAATACAAAGAATTTGTATGCAACCATGACGACGATATATTAGAACGATATTTGGCGGATAGCGAAATTTCACCGGCTGATTATTGGAATACGATAATCGCTCTTGTGGCAAAAGCCAAAGTCTATCCGGTGCTACATGGATCAGCAATGTTCAATATCGGTATCAATGAGTTGTTGGACGCCATTTCTTCTTTTATACTTCCTCCGGCATCAGTCTCAAACAGACTTTCAGCTTATCTCTATAAGATAGAGCATGACCCCAAAGGGCATAAAAGAAGTTTTCTTAAAATAATTGACGGAAGTCTGAGACTTCGAGACGTTGTAAGAATCAACGATTCGGAAAAATTCATCAAGATTAAAAATCTAAAGACTATTTATCAGGGCAGAGAGATAAATGTTGATGAAGTGGGTGCCAATGATATCGCGATTGTAGAAGATATAGAAGATTTTCGAATCGGAGATTATTTAGGTGCTAAACCTTGTTTGATTCAAGGATTATCTCATCAGCATCCCGCTCTCAAATCCTCCGTCCGGCCAAATAAGCCCGAAGAGAGAAGCAAGGTGATATCCGCTCTGAATACATTGTGGATTGAAGACCCGTCTTTGTCCTTTTCCATAAACTCATATAGTGATGAATTGGAAATCTCGTTATATGGTTTGACCCAAAAGGAAATCATACAGACATTGCTGGAAGAACGATTTTCCGTAAAGGTCCATTTTGATGAGATCAAGACTATCTACAAAGAACGACCTATAAAAAAGGTCAATAAGATTATTCAGATCGAAGTACCACCCAACCCTTACTGGGCCACAATAGGGCTGACTCTTGAACCCTTACCGTTAGGGGCAGGGTTGCAAATCGAAAGTGACATCTCCTATGGTTATCTGAACCATTCTTTTCAAAATGCCGTTTTTGAAGGGATTCGTATGTCTTGCCAATCTGGTTTACATGGATGGGAAGTGACAGATCTGAAAGTAACTTTTACTCAAGCCGAGTATTATAGCCCGGTAAGTACACCTGCTGATTTCAGACAGCTGACCCCTTATGTCTTCAGGCTGGCTTTGCAACAGTCAGGTGTGGACATTCTCGAACCGATGCTCTGTTTTGAGTTGCAGATACCCCAAGTAGCGAGTTCCAAAGCTATTACAGATTTGCAAAAACTGATGTCTGAGATTGAAGACATCAGTTGTAATAATGAGTGGTGTCATATTAAAGGGAAAGTTCCATTAAATACAAGTAAAGACTATGCCTCAGAAGTAAGTTCGTACACTAAGGGCTTAGGCATTTTTATGGTTAAGCCATGTGGGTATCAAATAACAAAAGACGGTTATTCTGATAATATCCGCATGAACGAAAAAGATAAACTTTTATTCATGTTCCAAAAATCAATGTCATTAAAATAATGGAGCGGTCAGGAAATTTCTATAAGGCAATACGGTTGGGATATATACTTATCTCCATTCTTATCGGATGTATGGCATATAATAGCCTCTATGAATGGCAGGAGATAGAAGCATTAGAACTTGGCAATAAAAAAATAGACGAGCTCCGAAAAGAAATAAACAATATCAATATTCAAATGATAAAATTTTCTCTATTGGGTGAAACAATACTGGAATGGAACGATAAAGATATCGAGCATTACCATGCACGGCGTATGGCAATGGACAGTATGCTCTGCCGTTTCAAGGCCACCTATCCAGCAGAGCGCATCGATAGTGTGCGCAGTCTTTTAGAGGATAAGGAACGACAGATGTTCCAGATAGTCCGGTTAATGGATGAACAACAATCTATTAACAAGAAGATAGCCAATCAAATTCCGGTTATTGTACAGAAAAGTGTGCAGGAACAGTCCAAAAAGCCAAAACGAAAAGGTTTCTTAGGCATATTCGGCAAAAAAAAGGAAGTAACTCCAGCAGTATCAACCACTATCCTTCATTCGGTCAATAGAAACGTAATCAGCGAACAGAAAGTGCAGGATCGCCAATTGTCGGAACAAGCCGACAGCCTTGCAGCTCGTAATGCAGAACTTAACAGACAACTGCAAGAATTGATTTGCCAAATAGAAGAAAAGGTACAAACCGAACTGCAAAGCCGGGAAAACGAAATAGTTGCCATGCGTGAAAAGTCATTTATGCAAGTAGGCGGTTTAATGGGATTCGTTCTTCTATTGTTGTTAATTTCCTACATCATCATACATCGTGATGCAAAAAGCATTAAACAATACAAGCACAAGACAACTGATTTGATAAGGCAACTGGAACAATCCGTACAACGGAACGAGGCACTGATAACGTCAAGGAAGAAGGCGGTACATACTATCACCCATGAACTGCGCACACCGCTGACAGCAATAACAGGCTATGCCGGACTGATACGGAAAGAACAGTGTGAGGATAAGTCCGGGCAGTATATCCAAAACATACTGCAATCCTCCGACCGTATGCGGGATATGCTTAACACTTTGCTTGACTTCTTCCGCCTGGACAACGGCAAGGAACAGCCCCGTCTGTCACCCTGCCGGATTTCAGCAATCACGCACACACTTGAAACGGAGTTCATGCCTGTTGCCGTGAACAAAGGGCTGTCCTTGTCCGTGAAGACTGGACACGATGCCATTGTATTGACCGACAAAGAGCGAATAATACAAATCGGGAATAACCTGCTGTCAAACGCTGTCAAGTTCACAGAAGAAGGCGGTGTTTCTTTGATTACTGAATATGATAATGGAGTTCTGACACTGGTCGTTGAAGATACAGGTACAGGCATGACAGAAGAGGAACAGAAACAAGCGTTCGGTGCGTTTGAACGTCTATCAAATGCCGCCGCAAAGGAGGGTTTCGGGCTTGGGCTTGCCATAATGCGTAATATTGTGTCGATGCTTGGCGGAACAATCCGTTTAGACAGCAAGAAAGGGAAAGGCAGTCGTTTCACAGTTGAAATTTCTATGCAGGAAGCTGAAGAACAGCTTGGATATACAAGCAATACACCTGTTTATCATAACAATAAATTCCATGATGTTGTCGCCATTGACAATGATGAGGTATTACTTCTGATGCTGAAAGAGATGTATTCCCAAGAAGGAATACACTGCGACACTTGCACCGATGCTGCGGCACTGATGGAAATGATACGCCAGAACCATTCATTTCTACAAACCAAAATTCACGGTAAAGAGCATACGCCTGACAATGCGCAACATCGGGTATCAGGTGAAACTCGGAATACCTTCCATGATTGGAGAACTGGCTATTGCGTGCATGATGCTTACGGGCAACTTTGTCTTCATCCGTTACCTTGGAGAGGATGGCGTGGCTGCTTTCAGCGTTGCTTGCTACTGCTTCCCGCTGGTATTTATGATAGGCAATGCCATCGCACAATCGGCACAACCCATTGTCAGCTACAATTACGGTGCCGGTCTGCAGGCGAGGGTGACGCAGGCTTTCCGTTTCTCCATATCGCTGGCTTTTGCATGTGGACTGTTGATGACATTGGGAGGCATGACAGAAAGTCCTCGGATTGTGTCGCTGTTCCTTTCCGGCGCAACGACCGCCGCTAATATCGCACAAGAGGGACTTCCCTATTTCTCTGTCGCATTTCTGTTCTTCGCTCTCAATTTGGTATGTGTGGGGTACTATCAAAGCCTTGGATGTTTCAAGACCGCCATCTTGCTCATGCTATTGCGAGGTCTTGTTTTCGTAGTTCCGGCTTTTCTTGTGTTACCGCGTGTCATCGGCGTTCCGGGACTTTGGCTGTCAGTTCCCCTATCGGAAATAATGACACAAATCCTTATTTTAGTTTATTATCTGCTAAACAGAAACAACAAAAACATATCGAACTTATGAAAAAGTATTTCTTGAGTACGTTGATACTCTGTTCAACATCATTTACTGCCTGTCACCAAACGGAACCGGAGCAGGAAGAAGTCAATTATTCGGTCATGACCGTAGGAAAAGGAGAAGTGACGCTGACCGAATCTTATTCCGCATCCGTACAGGGAAGGCAGGACATTGAAATCTATCCGCAGGTGTCCGGGACGATACAACAGGTATGCGTGAAAGAAGGGCAAGAGGTACGTCGGGGTGAACGGTTGTTTATTATAGACCAAGTTCCTTACCAAGCAGCCCTGCGGACAGCTATTGCCAATGTCCATTCTGCCGAAGCACAGGTACAGACCGCCCGGCTGACCTACGAAAGCAAGCAGGCACTTCATCGTGAAAAGGTCATTTCGGAATATGACCTCTCCACAGCCCGCAATGCGCTTCTCGTGGCCGAAGCCGCGTTGGAACAAGCCAAAGCGCAGGAGGTGAATGCCCACAACGACCTTTCTTATACAGAAGTAAAGAGTCCCGCAAACGGAGTAATAGGCACCATCCCTTACCGCGTGGGCACATTGGTCAGTTCCGGTTCGGCACAACCGCTTACTTCCGTATCGGATAATTCGGAGATGTATGTCTATTTCTCCATGTCGGGGCAGCGATTGCAGTCATTGATACGCTGTTACGGCTCCATCAACCGAACCTTGGAAGAGATGCCTGCCGTCCGTCTGCAACTGGGTGATGGAACTATCTATGAAAAGGAAGGGCGTATTGAGAGCATCAGCGGCGTACTTGACCGACAGACCGGAAGTGGCTCCTTGCGTGCCGTATTCCCCAACGCCGAACGGGTGCTGCTGAGCGGAAGCACGGGAAATATACTTATCCCGCAGACCTTGCAGGATGCTATTCCCATTCCGCAAGAAGCCACCTACGAATTGCAGGACAAGCTGTTTGTCTATCGGGTAGTGAATGGCAAGGCGGTGGCTACCCGTATTGAAGTCAATCCGGTGCATGACGGCATCCGCTATACCGTCACTTCCGGATTGGATGTTGGCGATGTGATTGTGACTACAGGCGTAGGCTTGCTCAATAACGGCGATGCCGTAACCTTAAAACCGTAATAAGAGGAGGAAGAAGTTATGAATTTACGATTCTTTATAGACCGCCCGGTCTTTTCCATCGTTATTTCCGTAATTATTGTTTTGTTGGGCATCATATCCCTGACGGGGCTGCCTGTGGAGCAATATCCAGACATTGCGCCGCCCACGGTGCAAGTAACGACTTCTTATCCCGGTGCCAATGCCGAAACGGTGCAGAAGTCGGTCATTGTCCCGTTGGAGGAAGCCATCAACGGTGTGGAGAACATGAGCTACATCCATTCGGAAGCCTCCAATACGGGAGATGTTACAGTGAATGTCTATTTCCGTCAGGGAACTGATGCCGACATGGCGGCAGTCAATGTGCAAAACCGCGTATCGAAGGCACAGGGATTGCTTCCTGCCGAAGTAACCAAAATCGGGGTGCAGACGCAGAAACAACAGAAGTCGCTATTGAAGGTGGTCGCCCTCTACAGCCCGGACGATTCATACGATATGCAGTTTATCAACAACTACATGAAGATAAATGTGGAGCCGCGCGTCAAGCGTATTGCCGGTGTGGGTGAGTTCAATGTATTGGCATCCAACTATTCCATGCGCATTTGGCTGAAACCGGACGTGATGGCGCAGTACAAACTGATACCGTCAGACGTGACCAATGCCCTCGAAAAGCAGAATTTGGAATCGGCTACGGGTGCTTTCGGCGAGAACCACGAGAATGCCTACGAATATACCATCAAATATAGGGGACGCTTCTCCACGCCCGAAGAGTTTGGTGATATTGTTATCCGTTCGCTTTCCAACGGAGAAATCTTGCGTCTGAAAGATATTGCCCGCATCGAGTTGGGTGATGAAGCCTATACCTATCGTGCCATGACGGACGGTCATGCGGGATGTATCACCGAGGCTTACCAGAGTGCCGGTTCCAATGCTACGGAGGTGGTACAGGAGATTGATGCGCTGATAGATGAAATATCCGAAGACTTGCCTGAAGGATTGAAGTTTGCCAGCTTGTTGAGCGTGAACGACTTTCTCTTTGCCTCCATCGAGAATGTGCTTTGGACGCTGATAGAGGCTATCATTCTCGTTGTACTGGTGGTTTATGTGTTTTTGCAGGACATCCGTTCGACACTGATTCCCACCATATCCATTATCGTCTCTTTGGTCGGCACGTTCGCTTTCATGGCGGTGGCGGGCTTTTCCATCAACTTGCTGACGCTGTTCGCACTGGTGCTTGCCATCGGTACGGTGGTGGACAATGCCATTGTGGTAGTCGAGGCAGTACAGGCGAAGTTCGATGCCGGTTACTACTCATCGTATATGGCGACGAACGAAGCCATGTCGGGCATTACGGCTGCCATCGTTACCTCTACGCTGGTGTTCATGGCGGTATTCATCCCGGTTTCCATGATGGGCGGCACGTCCGGCGTATTCTATACGCAGTTCGGCATCACGATGGCGGTGGCGGTCGGACTGTCGGCAGTCAATGCCTTGACACTTTCACCGACTCTGTGTGCCTTACTGCTTGAACCTTATATAGATGCGGACGGCAAAGAGAAAAGCGGTTTTTCGGCACGCTTCCGCAAGGCGTTCAATGCGGCTTTCGAGGTCTTGGTGAAGCGGTACGTTCGGGGTGTCATCTACTTCTGCCGCCATCGGGTGGTGACATGGGGACTGCTGGTGGCTACGGTGGCGCTGGTGGTGGTGCTGATGCGCACTACCAAGACCGGACTTGTGCCCGATGAAGATACGGGTACGGTCATGGTGAGCGTCAATACCAAGCCGGGCACTTCGCTCTTCCGCACCACCCAAGTATTGGCGCAGTTGGAAAAGGAAATCCAACAAATGCCGCAGGTGAAGCATTATGCCACCGTCAGCGGATATTCGCTCAGCGGTTCGGGAGCCAGTGCGGGACTGATTATCATCTCCCTGCGCGACTGGTCGGAACGTGACGGCAAGGAAGATGATGTAAACTCTATCATCGGACGCATCAACACCCTTTCACAGAAAATACCGGATGCGCAGTTATTTGCCGCCGCCCCGCCCATGATTAACGGCTACGGCATGGTGAACGGTTTTGAACTGCACGTGCAGGACAAGACGGGCAAACCTGTCAGTGAGTTGGACGATGCCACCAAGGGATTCATTGCCTCCCTGAGCCAATGCCCGGAAATCGGGACTGCCTATACCGCTTTTTCAGCAGACTATCCGCAATATACGCTGGACATTGATGCCGCCCGTTGCGAACGTTCGGGGCTTTCTCCGGCAGAGGTGCTTTCCACGGTGTCCGGTTACTATGGCGGGCAGTATGTCTCCAATTTTAACCGTTTCTCCAAGCTCTACCGTGTCATGATACAGGCGGAGCCGGACACACGGGTCACACCGGAATCGCTGAACCACCTCTATGTGCGTACCGGCAACGGTGAAATGGCTCCCATCAGCCAGTTTGCCCGGCTTACCAAGACCTACGGGCCACAGTCGCTCAACCGCTTCAACCTCTATGGCTCCATTGCGGTCAACGGTTCGGCTGCCGACGGCTATTCTTCCGGCGACGCCATCCGTGCCATCGGCGAAGCGGCGTCCACGGCATTGCCCAAAGGCTATACCTACGAGTTTGGCGGCATCACCCGCGAGGAAAGTCAGTCGAGCAGCAACACGGTGATTATCTTCGCCATTTGCTTTGTGCTGGTCTATCTCATCCTGAGCGCACTTTATGAAAGTTTCCTCATCCCGTTTGCCGTGGTGCTCGCCCTTCCTTTCGGCTTGCTGGGCAGTTTCCTGTTTGCCAAGCTGATGGGATTGGAGAATAACATCTATATGCAGACCGGTTTGATTATGCTCATCGGATTGCTGGCAAAGACCGCCATCCTGATAACGGAATATGCCGTCAAACGCCGACAGGCGGGCATGTCGCTGATACAAGCTGCCGTTGGAGCCGCCAAGGTGCGATTGCGCCCCATCCTAATGACAGCCCTTACAATGGTGTTCGGACTGCTACCGCTGATGGTATCAACGGGAGTAGGAGCCAACGGTAACCGCACGTTGGGTTCCGGTGCGGTGGGTGGTATGCTGGTCGGTACACTTGCCTTGCTATTTGTGGTTCCGGCACTGTTCATTGCTTTCCAGTGGTTGCAAGAGAAGGTACGTCCCATGCAGGCTGTTTCCTCCGGCGAATGGTCGATACAAGGTGAAATGGAAGATTTGAAGAAACATAAAAAGGAAAAGGAATCATGAGAAATATATTACTGACAACAGTTACCGCACTGCTGCTTGCCTCGTGCGGAGTCTATAAACCTTACTCCCGTCCGGAGGAAGTGAAAACCGATGGGCTGTATGGCACCGACATACAAGCGGAAGACACAGCCTCCATCGCCTCCTTGCATTGGAGCGAACTGTTCACCGACACACGCTTGCAATCCCTCATCCGGCGAGGACTGGAGAATAACAACGACCTTAACGTCGCACGTCTGAAAGTGGTGGAGGCAGAAGCCACGCTGATGTCTTCGCGCCTTGCCTACCTGCCCTCAGTGTCGCTTGCCCCGCAAGGTACGTTGAGTAGCTTCGATGGTAGCAAGACGACCAAGACCTACACCCTTGCTGCTTCCGCCGAGTGGGAGCTGGACTTGTTCGGCAAGCTGACCAATGCCAAACGTGGTGCCCGTGCCGCCTTAGAGCAGAGCCGCGCTTACCGGCAGGCAGTGCAGACACAACTCATCGCCACAATTGCCAACAGTTATTACAACTTGCTGATGTTGGATGTACAACTCGACATCAACCGCTGCACCGCCGAGAGTTGGAGCGAGTCGTTGCGCACGTTGGAACTGCAAAAGCAGTTCGGCAACACCACCGAAGCTGCCGTGCAGCAGGCACGTGCCAACCTGCTTACCGTGGAAACGAATGTGCTTACTCTGGAACAGCAAGTCAAGAAACAGGAAAATGCCATCTCCTTGCTCTTAGGCGATGTGCCTTCCCATATCGAACGCGGTACGTTGACAGAACAGCAATTTCCCGATACACTCTCCGTAGGTGTACCCCTGCAGTTGCTTGCCCGCCGTCCCGACATCCGTCAGGCAGAAGCATCGCTGGCACAGGCGTTCTATGCCACCGGTGCCGCCCGCTCCGCCTTTTATCCCAGCATTACGCTGGGCGGGTCTGCAGGTTGGACAAACAGTACCGGTGCCGCCATTATCAATCCCGGACGCTGGCTACTGAGTGCAGTCGGCTCATTGACACACCCCCTCTTCAACCGTGGGCGTAACATCGCCAACCTGCGCATCGCCAAGGCACAGCAACAGGAAGCGTTACTCTCTTTCCAGCAAAGTCTGCTGAAAGCGGGTAGCGAGGTGAACGATGCTCTTGCACAATGGCAGACAGCCGACCGCCGTTTGCAACTTGATGGCAAGCAGATAGCCGCTCTGCGCCGCACCGTGGAAAGTACCCGCCAGCTGATGGAACACAGCAGTAGCACCACCTATTTGGAAGTGCTTACCGCTCAGCAATCCCTGCTCTCCGCTGAACTGACGGAAGCAAACGATCATTTCGACAAAATACAGGGGATGATAAATCTGTATCATGCGTTGGGAGGTGGAAGCTGGTGAAAGACAAAGTGGCACTTCGAGGCGCACAAGGTGCCACTTTGTGGTGGTCGAAGTGGCACTTCGGAAAATCAAGAGTGGAGGTTAGTTCAGGCAACAGCAAAACGGATGCTTGCAAAGGCATCCGAGTGAGACAATAAACATTATTCATCAACCAATTAAAAACGTAAGACTATGCCTTTTGGGGAAAAAGCGTTTCAGAAGCAACAGGGCGTTTACTATCCCCAAGCCGTAGTGCAGGGCAAGCCCGTGGAAACGGAGACCATAGCAAAGGATTTGACGAAAATCTTCACAGTAAGTAACAGTGACGTGCAAGCCGTGTTGGGCGACATCGCAGGCGTGATGCACACGCGCATGGCGCAGGGCAAGAGCGTCCACATCAAGGGGCTGGGCTATTTCCGCTACACGCTCGACACGAAGGGCGTGAAGGATTTGGCGGACTTCGACAAGCAGGTGCAGGCGGTGCGCGTGCAGTTCACACCCGAACGGGAGCGGCTGTCGAACAAGACCTACACCCGTGCCCTTGTGGACAGCGATGATTTGGAATGGATTGAACTTTCTGCCGATGCGAAGGACGATGACCCGGCGCAGGGTGGCGGAAGCACAGACGGTTCCGGTAATGGCGAAGATGGTGACAATCCTTTGGGATAATGTCATTGCTGACAAAGATTGCTATAATGTATGCAGCCTGTGGTTTTAGATGGACTACGGGCTGCATGATTAAAAAGGAATAATCAAATGAGAAGTACCATAGGAACAAAATTTCTCCGCACGCTGATTGCCGCAGGTTATTTATTGATGTGCCTGCTGGCAGTCGGCATCATGTACCTGTGGTTTTATGAATGGAAAGAGATTGAAGCATTGGAAACGGAGAACCGACGTATAAATGCTTTTCGTCAGGAAGTGCATCTTGTTTATGGGGAAATGACGGGGCTTTCCCTTTTGGGCGAAAGTGTGTTGGAGTGGGAAGACGAGGATTTGGAGCATTACCATATCCGGCGCATGGCGGTGGATAGTCTGCTGTGCCGTTTCAAAACCGTTTATCCGGCAGAGCGGATAGACAGTGTGCGTCATTTGTTAGAAAGCAAGGAAAATTTGCTTTGTAGCATTGTGGAAGTATTGAATAAACAGGAAAATTTGAATCGGGAAATTGCTAAGCGTGTACCCTTCATTGCGGCAAAAAGCACACAGGAACAGCCTAAGAAAACGAAGCGCAAAGGTTTCTTAGGCTTGTTCGGCAAGAAAGAAAAGTCGAAACCGACCGCCACAACCTCCATGCTCCATGCACTGAACCGCAAGGAGATTACACAACAACAGGCGCAAAGCCGCCGCTTGTCGGAACATGCCGACAGCCTCGCCATGCGCAACAGCGAATTGAATCGACAACTGCAATCGCTTATCGGGCAGATGGACAGGAAAGTAGAACGTGACCTGCAAAAGCGTGAGGCAGAGATAACCGCCATGCGTGAACGCTCGTTCTTTCAAATCGGAGGGCTGACAGGATTTCTTTTTCTTCTTTTGGTTGTGTCATACATCATCATCCACAGGGACATACGCCGCATAAAGCGGTATAAGGCAAAGACCGTTAATCTGATAAGGCAACTCCATGAATCGGATATGAGAAACAGGGAACTGATTTCCTCACGCAAGAGAGCCATGCACACCATTACTCATGAACTGCGTACACCGCTGACCGCCATACACGGCTATGCGGAACTGATAGCCAACGGAGAAAATGCAACGCAGACGGAACGCTATTCGGGCAATATCCGGCAGGCATCGCAACGAATGATTGCCATGTTGAACACGCTGCTTGACTTCTTTCGGTTGGATAGTGGAAAGGAGAGTGCGAATACTTCCCCGTTCCGTTTGCAGGGCATGGCAGACGCTTTATCGGCGGAATTTGCTCCATTGGCAGAGACAAAGGACTTGTGTTTGACGGTGGAATGCAATACCGATGTTATCCTCATGGGCGACAAGGAGCGCATTATGCAGGTTTCCGCAAACCTGTTATCCAATGCCATCAAGTTCACGCAAGCCGGAAGCGTATCGCTCCGCATGGACTACAACGGCAATAACCTTTCCATTGTGGTGGAAGATACAGGCAGCGGTATGAGCGAAGAAGAACAGCAACGGGTGTTCGGAGCATTTGAACGGCTCTCCAACGCCGCCACGCAGGACGGTTTCGGATTAGGATTATCCATCGTGAAACGCATCGTGGATATGTTAGGCGGTACTGTCCGATTGGAAAGCAAGAAAGGTCGGGGCAGTCGTTTCACGATAGAAATACCCATGCAAACCGCTGATATTGCTGTCATCGAAAAGAAAGAAGTGCAAGAACAATATCCTTATTCTGAACGTGCCTATTCGGTCATTATGTTGGATGACAACGACATTCTTCTTTCGATGGCAATGGATATGTATGCCCATTACGGTATCCGTTGTGATGTGTGCACTAATACAAGCGACCTCATGGAAGCCATGCGGACAAAGGACTACGACCTGCTGATTACAGACTTGAAGATGCCGGAAATAAATGGCTTTGAGGTATTGGAACTGCTGCGCTCGTCCCACGTCGGCAACTCGAAGACCATCCCTGTGATTGTCGCCACTGCTTCGGGAAGCTGCACCGAAGAAGAACTGCTGGCTCATGGCTTTTCCGCCTGCCTGTTCAAGCCGTTCGGCCTGTCGGAACTGCTGGCGGTGTCGGGCAAATGCCTTTCAGTATCTTCTGTCAAAAATAACAAAGAGAAACAACCTGACCTTTCTTCTTTATTGGCGTATGGTGACAAGGTGACTATGCTTGACAAACTGAAAACCGAAACGGAAAAGGACATGCAAGCCATTAGCGATGCCGGAGAGCGGTGTGACCGCAAAGAATTGGATATGCAGGTACACCGTTTACGCAGTTCGTGGGCAGTAATCCGTGCGGACAAACCACTATGGGAACTGCACAGACTTCTGCATTCAGACACGGAATGTTCCGATAACGAGATTCAACACACCGTGAATGCAGTATTGGCAATGGGTGACAAGATTGTGGAACAGGCTAAAAAACGAAAGGAAGACGGATTATGAAGGTAATTGTAGTAGAGGACAATCCCGTTTATAACGATTATGTCTGCAACTTCTTGAAGAAAGGCGGCTTCGACACCATGCAGGCGTATCGGCTTTCTACCGCCAAGAAATTGCTGGCAAAGGCAGAGGAAGATAATACTGTGCTTGCCGACTTGCGTCTACCTGATGGTGAGGGTGTCGACCTGTTGCGTTGGATGCGCAAGGAAGGGAAGCCGCAGCCGTTCATCATCATGACCGATTACGCCGAGGTGCATACGGCAGTGGAAAGTATGAAACTCGGCTCCGCCGACTATATTCCCAAGCAATTGGTAGAGGACAGGCTTGTTCCTCTCATCCGCTCCATACACAAAGCACAGGAACAGAAAAGGAACAAACAAGTCCCGATATTTGTCCGGCAAGGTACGGCATATCAAGGAATCAAGCGGCGTGTCCGGTTGGTTGCACCCACCCGTATGAGTGTATTGATATTAGGTGAGAACGGTACGGGCAAAGAACATATTGCCCAACACATCCACGCACAGAGCAAACGTGCGGATAAGCCTTTCGTGGCGGTGGACTGTGGTTCGTTGTCCCCGACATTGGCACTGTCCGCATTCTTCGGACACATCAAAGGTGCATTCACAGGAGCAGATTCTACCCATGTTGGGTATTTTCAAGAAGCCAATGGCGGTACATTGTTTCTTGATGAAGTGGCCAACCTGCCGATGGAAATGCAGCGGATGTTGCTTCGTGCCATACAGGAACGCCGTTATCGCCCCATTGGGGCAAAGGGGGACAAGACAGCCGATGTGCGCATCGTGGCGGCAACCAACGAGGACTTGCAAAAGGCAGTCGCCGAAAAGCGTTTCCGCGAAGACTTGCTCTATCGTCTGAAAGAGTACACGATAACCGTGCCTCCGCTTCGCAACTGCCAAGAGGACATCATGCCACTGGCAGAGTTCTTCCTTGAATTTGCGAACAAGGAGTTGGAGCGCAACATCAAGGGCTTTGACGCATCCGCACGGAAAGCCCTGCTCACTTATCCGTGGCCGGGCAACGTGCGCGAACTGAAACAAAAGATACAGGTGGCAGTCCTACATACGGAAGCCGATATGATAACCAAAGAAAATCTGGAGTTTGGCAGTGACGAGACATTATCGTCCTCATCCGCCAGCTTTGCCCTGCGTAACGATGCGGAAGACAAAGAGCGGATTTTACGTGCGTTGAAGCAGGCGAACGGAAACAGAAAGATTGCCGCCGAACTGCTCGGAATAGGACGTACAACGCTGTACAGCAAACTGGAAGAGTATGGATTGAAATACAAATTCGGGCAATCATAGTTGATAATTCATTTAATTTAGATTATTACGAATGTCAATGTTGCAATTTCATCCTCAATAAAGACAGAGGTTTCAAAAAATAATGTTACCTTTGCATACAGAAGAGTTGTTTGACAGTAATGAGCCGCAAAACATTGAAATTAGGACTGTTGCCAAGTCATTACCCTAAAAAACAGATAAACTTATAACGCTCTCATTCTAAATTACCTGCAAATACTTATCGGATTTTACGGAAAAATTCTTCACAATGCTGTTTCGCCCTACCGAAGAAATTGTCATAATAAAGTTACCTTTATTACCGGGCACTTTCTCCTGAAACTGTCCTTTCATATCCGTTACCAGCATCTTGACAGCTTGTGCCGGTGCTTCTTTCTTTACAATCTTGATTGTTGCATAAGGCTCTCCTTCCTGAGTAAGCGAGTCGAGCAGAACCCCTTTAATCTGAAATGAAGAATTTGTCGTATTCTGTGCAGTTGCCCCGGCAGATAGTAATAATACCGTCAGCAACATAACCCATCTAATTTTCATGGTATTCCCCTGTTTAAATCAGTATTTTGGTTTATTGTTTTGTATTATAAGTGTTCTATCCATATTGTGTTGTTATGGACTGGGCAAAAATAGAGCATTCTTCGGCATTTAGCGGAACACCGGAGTTAAAAAAGCGAAAAGTCCGTTGATTTACAGAAAGTAGAAGAATAATAACAAGAATACATTGGCGATTATGACACAACCGAAACCGCCCAAAATCCACGAACGCAGCGAGCTTTTCTTACCGGAAAAAAAGAGTGCATAGCACATATTTACGGCAATATTACTTACTATCGCCTGCATACTGCAAGCCGTTATCAACGAAACGGGCACACTGCCCGTACCTTGTAGAAGATTCAAAATAAACGGAGTGATGTCACTGAAACCGGACACAAAGGAGAGTAAAGTCAACCCGCTCTTGCCGGCATATATCAACGTGTAATGGGTAGCTATTGTAAATACCACAAAAAGTACGGCAAAAATAAGCGCTACCTTAAATTCCAACGGGTTACTGCTGTCCTCATCTTCATCGGCCGCTCCCGATACGGCAGGACGTTTCCATTTGGAATGCAGAAACCAAGCCGTTCCCGCAGAGACAGCGGACATAATCAACAGATAGGGATAGATAGCCGTTAAAGTATCTACGCTGAATATACCAATCAGTATCAAGAATCGCAGGAACATCATACTGACTGCCAGCAGCATGGCGGCCACATATTCGGGAGCTTCCTGAGGTGATGCCTTACGGCTTTTACGCGCCAGTACGGATATAGTGGCAGTGCTGCTGTACAACCCTCCTACAATACCGGAAACCAGAATGCCCGATTCACGAAATACATATCTCTTCAGCAAATAAGAAAGATAGGAAATACCTGAAACCACTACCGTAGCCAGCCAAATGCTATAAGGCGTGAGATTGACGCCCGGTATCAGATTCTCGTTAGGCAGCATCGGAAGTATGATACCGCTAATGGCAAGGAACTTGGCAAGCGTAATCATTTCGTCATTCTTCATCCGCTGCGCCAGTTCGGTGAATGTATGTTTCAACTCCGTAAAGAGCAATACCGTCACAATCACCATTACATAAAACCAAGACGGCTGTGTAGCAACAATAGGCGCAATGCAATACGTAATGAGTGCAATGACAATAGTAGTAACCCCGAATACGTGAAACTGGGCTTGCTTAACGTAGTAGTTCAAAGCAAGCAATAGGCCTAAGATAGCCCCTCCCCCCATAAAAAGGCGATAGTCTACCGGATCAAGAATATAAAGGAGATAACCCAGAATACCGATAAAGGTAAAAGTACGGTCCGTACCGAAAAGGGTAGTCTCCCCTTCGCGCTTCAAGCTGATACGCCGCAAGGAAAGGCCTATAAGCAAAGAAAACACTGTCACCAAAATAAAAGTGACAAGTTCTTCCGGCAGGTATTGGTATAGTTTCTCCATATACGAATCAACAATTACGGGACATGATTAGTTTACTTCCATTCTTTAAACGGATGCTTCATCAACTGCGAATTATAATAACGGATGTCTCCCGTTACTTCCTGCCCGATAAAATCCGGCTTCTCGAAAGGCTCGCTCTCCGAGGTAAGCTCTACTTCCGCCACTACCAGTCCTTCATTTTCCCCATAGAACTCGTCTACCTCAAAAACATGGTTTCCACTGCGTATCAGATAACGGGTTTTATCAATAATACCCGGTTCGCACAACTTCATTAAGTCCTCGGCTTCATTCAAGGGAATCTCTTTCTCCCACTCGTAACGGCTGATGCCGGACACATCAGATGCCCCCTTAATGGTAAGGTAGCCCTGCCCGCCGCGTATGCGAACCCTTACCGTCCGTCCGCGCGCACTACTGATATATCCTTGAATGATGCGGTTCTGTGCGTATGCTTGCGACTTATACTCTCCTTTTATGAGAAACTTCCGTTCTATCTCTTGCGGCATATTCTGCTATTTTATTACCAGAAAGAGTACAATATCAGCATACCAACTACCAATACCAAAGCGGTCACTCCGATAATCAGCAATACTTTCTTGGCTTGTTGTTCCTCTTTCCGGCTGTGCATTACTTTCTTTTTACTCTTTCCCATGGTGTTTCTATAGTTTAAAGTTCAACGATAAACAAAGTAAAAGGAAATTCGGGAAGTTTGCAAACATTTATAAAAGAAAAAAGCGGGAAGTTAACATCATTGATTATATGATGTTAACTTCCCGCATATACGATATTAACTTTTTGCCCGCAACTCAGTTAACTTGTTCCGGACAATGATGTTAACTTTTAAAAAGGGCTAAATAGTATCTCCGCCTGCAAACTCCATCAGATAGGCCTTGACGAAACCGTCTATCTTTCCGTCCATTACTCCATTCACGTCCGACGTCTGGAAGTTGGTACGGTGGTCTTTCACACGCCGGTCATCGAACACGTAACTGCGAATTTGCGATCCCCACTCAATCTTCTTCTTACCGGCCTCCACCTTTGCCTGTTCCGCCATACGGTGTTGTAGTTCCTTATCGTACAGGATAGAACGCAACTGACGCATCGCGTTTTCGCGGTTCTTGGGCTGGTCGCGCGTTTCGGTATTCTCAATCAGAATTTCTTCTTCCTCGCCTGTATAAGGGTCTTTGAACTGATAACGCAGACGCACACCGGACTCAACCTTATTTACGTTCTGCCCGCCCGCACCACTGGAACGGAAAGTATCCCAAGAGATACGCGCTTGTTCAATATTCACCTCAATCGTATCATCTACCAGCGGAGTGACGAAAACAGATGCGAAAGATGTCATACGCTTACCCTGGGCATTGTAGGGAGATACGCGCACCAAACGGTGTACGCCGTTCTCGCCTTTCAGATAACCGTAAGCATAATCACCCGCTATCTCAATGGTACAAGCCTTGATTCCGGCTTCATCACCTTCCTGCAAGTTGGCGATAGTTGCCTTATATCCATGAGTTTCGGCATATCGCAAGTACATACGCATCAACATACTTGCCCAATCCTGGCTTTCCGTACCGCCGGCACCGGAATTGATTTTCAGTACGCAGTCCATCTGGTCGGCTTCTTCACGAAGCATATTCTTGAGTTCAAGGGCCTCTACAGCAACAGATGCTTTTGCATAGGCCTCATCCACCTCTTCTTCCGTCACCAGTTCATCTTTATAGAAATCGAATGCAAGTTGCAACTCATCTGCCATAACCTTGACTTCATTGTAGCCGGAAATCCATTGCTGCAAGCCTTTTACTTTCTTCATCTGTGCTTCGGCGGCTTTCTGGTCATCCCAAAAGCCCGGAGCTTGCGTACGCAACTGTTCCTCTTCTACTTGTATTTTCTTTCCTTCAATGTCCAGATAGCGGTTTAACGCTTCGGTACGTTCCTTGATATCTTTCAGTTGTTCAATGGTAATCATATACTTTCTTCAAATTCTATCTTTTTCGGATGCAAAGATAGTGCAAAAGTTTCATTCTTCGTACATCTTATCAATCAACTCTTTGTAGTTCTTTGATACCACAGAGCGCTTCAGCTTCAATGTATTTGTCAACTCGCCCCGTTCCATATTAAACGGTTCGGGCAATAAAGTGAAACGTTTCACTTGTTCATAGTGAGCAAACTGTTGCTGCAACGTATCAATGCGGGCACGGAACAAGCCCTGTACCTTAGGATGTTGCAACAAGTCCTCCATATCCTTATATTCAAGTCCCTTCTCTTTGGCATAATTCTTCACCAAGCCGTACACGGGAACTATCAGAGCGGACACAAACTTACGCTGATCGGCAATAACAGCAATCTGGTCGATATAACGGTCTATTGCCAGCTTGGTTTCCAAAGCCTGCGGGGAAATATACTTGCCATTGGAAGTCTTGAACAAGTCTTTAATGCGCTCAGTCAGATACAAGTGGTCACCCTTCATATAACCGGCATCACCTGTATGAAACCAACCGTCTTTGTCGATAGCCGCAGCAGTAGCTTCCGGCTTCTTGTAATAGCCGACAGTAATAGTCTTGCCTCGGAGCAGAATCTCATTGTTCTCTCCTATTTTCACTTCAACATCGGGCATCACAGTTCCTACCGAACCTATTTCATATCCCTTGTCGAGGAAACAGGAAACGGTAGCCGTAGACTCCGTCAGTCCATAGCCCACTACCATATTGATGCCTACGGAGTGTACAAATTCACATATTTCATCGGACACAGCCGCACCTGCCGTAGGGAAGAAGTTACCATTCTCAATACCGATTGTCTTTTTCAGCAAAGCATAAATAGTCTTTTCATAAAACTTATACTTCAAATGAAGCATCAACGGCGGTGTTTTGCCTGCACGCAGGTAATCTATGTTATGTATCTTGCCTACTTTGATGGCATCCAGCATCATCGCCTTCCGCAAACCGGTTTCCTGCGCAATCTTCTCTTGCACACCTGCATATACCTTTTCCCAGAAGCGGGGAACACTGCACATCAACGTAGGACGTATTTCCCTGATAGTGGTCTGAATATCTGCCGGGCGAAGATTAATGCAGACTTGTACTCCTCTGTGAATGCAGAGATAAGTCCAGGCTTTCTCAAATACATGTGTCAGCGGAAGGAAGTTCATGGACACGTCCTTATCCGTCATGGCGGTCAGGCGAATGTCATGAATGCGTATAGCTTCTCTGTAGTTGAAGTGATGCAGCATAACTCCCTTCGGCTCACCGGTAGTACCGGATGTATAAAGAATATTGGCAAGATCGTCGTCCGACGCACGGGCGGTACGCTCTTCTACAACATCGTTATGAGGAAGTCCCTCGCCCAACGCAAGGAAATCATCGTAGTAAATAGATGTTTTATCGCGAGGGTCGAGCACGACACTACGGTCAAAAACAATCAACTTCTGCAAAGAATGGCAAAAACCGAATGCGCTGAAGGCCGCATCGTATTGAAACTGTTCGCCTACAAAAAGGAAGCGTATCTGAGCGTCATTAATAATATACTGCGCCTGAGCCGAGGAACTGGTGGCATACAGCGGTATGGTCACCAAGCGATTGGCAAAAGCTGCAAAATCAGTAAACAAACATTCTGGTTTATTTTGTGAGAAGATACCGATATTCCTCTGTTCCTCCACTCCCAAAGCCACCAGCGCATTGGCTGCCTGACGTACTGTTTGGGAGAATTTATTCCAAGTGATAGGTATCCATTGTGATGTTTCATAGTCCCTGTATTTAAGGGCTACTTTGTCTCCATACTTCTCTGCCTGACGGTGTACCATGACAGACAAATGATGATAAGTCATATCTTTAATAAATTGGTAAATATGGGCACAAAGGTATTAGTTTTATTTGAAACTATCTCCCTTTTTCGGGATTTATCCGTAAGTTTGCAAAGTAATAACAAATATATAACTAATCTTGACGATGATAACCGACATACAGACTTTGGTTTCCGAAGCTACCGGATTGCTTAAATCATTGATAGCCATTCCCTCATTAAGCCGCGAAGAAGAACAAGCTGCGGACTTTTTACAGAATTATATCGAAATGCAGGGAATGTCAACCGGAAGAAAAGGCAACAACGTATGGTGTCTCAGCCCGATGTTCGACTTGAACAAGCCGACGTTGCTGTTAAACTCACATATTGACACGGTGAAACCTGTAAACGGGTGGCGGAAAGCTCCGTTCACCCCGTTGGAAGAGAACGGCAAGATTTATGGTTTAGGGAGTAACGATGCCGGAGCAAGTGTCGTCAGCCTGTTGCAAGTGTTCCTGCAACTCTGCCGGACTACACAGGCATACAATCTCATTTATTTGGCTTCCTGCGAAGAAGAAGTGTCGGGCAAGAACGGAATAGAATCCGTACTGCCGGAACTGCCGCCCATACAATTCGCCGTTGTGGGTGAGCCCACGGAGATGCAACCCGCCATTGCCGAAAAAGGACTAATGGTACTGGATGTTATCGCTTACGGTAAATCGGGCCATGCCGCCCGAAATGAAGGCGACAACGCCATATATAAGGTACTAAACGATATTGCCTGGTTCCGCGACTACCGTTTCACGAAAGAATCGTCCTTACTGGGGCCGGTGAAGATGAGTGTGACCATGGTAAATGCAGGGACACAGCACAATGTGATACCGGACCGTTGCACGTTCGTTGTCGACATCCGCAGTAATGAATGTTATAGCAATCAGGAGCTTTTCGACGAAATACAGAAACATATCGGTTGTGAAGCCAAAGCCCGCTCTTTCCGTTTGAGTTCTTCGCACGTCTCACCCGACCATCCGCTGGTAAGAAAAGCTGTCGAGCTGGGCAGAGTGCCGTTCGGCTCTCCTACACTTTCAGACCAAGCGTTGATGTCATTCCCATCCATGAAAATAGGACCGGGCAAGAGCAGCCGTTCCCATACAGCCGATGAATTTATTTTCATCAGGGAGATTGAAGAGGCGATTACGCTCTATCTGGAATTATTGGACGGAGCAAAGATATAAGACCTACCTGTTCAGCCAAGGTTCGGGATTCAGTTTCTCCTTCTCGCGGCGTAGCTGGAAATGAAGTACCGTGCGCCCGCCATCAGCCCCGTCCGAGAATACCTGGCCGATAGCCTGCTTGGTAGTAACCATATCACCTTGTTTCACCGAGGCAGAAGACAGGTTACAATATACGGAAATATAAGCTCCATGACGGATAAGGATATTAAACAACCCGTTCAACTTGAATACTGCCGCTACCTTGCCGTTGAAGATGGCACGAGCTTGCGCTCCCGGTTTTCCTTGAATGTCGATACCCTTATTATCAAGTTTGACATTGCGCAATCCTTCCACCGCATATTGCCCGTAATGGCTGGTTATGATGTAAGCCCCGCTGATAGGCATAGGCAACTTACCACGATTATTGGCAAAGTCACCGGACAACTCGCGATCGGCTTTGCTCATAGTATAGGTCTCCAGAGGAGCCGCTTTTGTTTTGGAGGCGGATGTTGCCGGCTTATCCGTCTTTGCCCCTTCTTTCTTGCGGGCAGCCGCTTCACGACGCGCTTCTTCTGCGGCGCGTTTGCGGGCTTTCTCTATTTCTTCAGCAATCAAGCGGTCGATGCGTGCATTAAGCTGATTGGCTTCACGACGCTTCTTGGCAATCTCATTCTGCAATCCGCGCTGCTTCTTCTGCAGACTGGTTACAAGAGTACGCTTTTCCTTCTCCTGCGCTTCAAGCTTTACCTTTTCGGCTTCACGCTCTTTCAGCAAATTGGCTTTGGCAGTCCGTACCTGCCGTAGTTCCGCTTTCTTCTTATTGACCTGCTCTTGCTTCTTCAGCACTTCCTCGCCCTGCAGACGTTGGTAAGTGGCATACTCTCGTACATAACGCAAGCGGCGATAGGTCTGCGCCAAACTTTGGGCGGAGAAAATAAACATCAGCTTCTCTTCAATGGAGCGATTCTTATAAAGATATTGCACGGACGAGTCGTATTTCTTCTTCTTGTCCTTCAAGTCTCGCTGTAATTTCCCCAACTGACGTTCCAGTGACGCCAACTCACGGTCTATCGACTCCACATCATTATTTATGGTAAGAATATAGCGCTTGCGCTCCTCTATCTGCCCGGTCAGGGCGGCAAGTCCGTTCAGCTGGCTGCTTACGGTTTTCTTTGTAGTTTTCAGAAGTGTTTCCGATTCCGTAATCTGCTTTTGCAAAGCGCCGCGCTTACTTTCCAATTCTTTTATCAGCTTGTTAGACTGTGCAAGAAGCGGAAGGGCCAGACAGAAACAACTTATAAAAATACAAAGCAAACGTTTCATAAGCTCATCAGCATTTCTAATATTTCATGTAACTCGACTTGTGTATACTTTGAAGACAGTTCGGTAGGCGTCAGGGAAAACGAAGTACTGGAGAAGCCGGACAACTCAATTCTACCCTTCTCCAATGAAGGGATACCCAGTTCCTTTCCGGACAATTCCTTCTTCCCATTGGGCTTGGAAGCATCGAACAGTATCTTTTCCAAATGGACAAAATCGGCTTTCTTCGGCAATACATCCTTCAATTCTTTGCGAGTAGCCCGCACATAACGCTTACCCATGCGGTCTACCAGTAATATTTCTTCGGGCGTCACTTCCATGCGCGCCACCTCTGTACGTATAATAGGCATAAGGAAAGAGAGCTGCATCCGTTCACCGCTTATCAATTTCATCGTTCCGTTGACGGTGAAAACGGCATCTTTGGTAGGAACTGTCAATCGTACCTTAGAAGATAAGTAACGGGCGCTTTCAGGCAATTTGGATGTCTCCGCCTTACGGGAAGTCTTACAACCTGCCAAACAACAGAGAAGAAAAAGCATAAAGACCAGTGTCTTACTATTGAATTTTGTCTGTACCATCACCTTATCACTTTTATCATTTATCACTTTATCCCCCTATCGCCTTACTTTTCATCAATATATTTCTTCTTCTGAATCTTCTGTTTCAGCGTTTTGGACTTACTTCCTATCTCCAATGCCTGCTTCCAGTATTCCAAAGCCTTATCCGCATCACCTGTCATATAATAGATGTCACCGCAATGTTCCACGATAACATCACTCTTGCCGCCATCATTTTTCATGGCATCGTCTATATACAAACGGGCTTCGGCATAATTGCCTTTCTCAAACAGAATCCAAGCATAAGTATCCAGATAAGTAGCATTATTGGGTTCTGCCTTTACCGTCTTATAACTCATCTCCTCTGCTTTGTCCAGATTGCGGCGCTCAACGGACAAGTAATAAGCATAATTGTTCAATGCTCCGATATTGGAAGGATTATACACCAATGCCGAATCATAAGCGGCATAAGCTTCCGTATTCAGGTCTTTCGTATGGTAAGCATCTCCCAAGATGGAATAGAAATCCGAAACAACCTCTTTCTTACTGTCGGCCGTGATTTGCGTCAATGCTTTCCGGCAGACGGAAATCACATCATCAGTCCGTTCCGCCTGATTATAAGCAATGGCCAGATAGAAATAGAACTCCAACATTTCAGGGTTGGTTTCAACACCCGCTTCACACAAATTGATAACATCATTGTAATCTTCCTTGCGTACGGCCTCACCCAGCAACATCATACGTGCAGCCGTATTGGTAGGGTCTATTGCCAATACTTGGCGCAGCACGGGAAATGCTTCTTTGTTCATGCCTTTAGACAAAAGGTATTGGGAATAAAGCATCGGTATGCCCGCATCATCCGGTTCCTGTTCCAGAATACGGTTGAAAAGGTTGATGACCCGCGTACTATCCTTACCGTCCTGCTCATTCTGCACCACGAACTGCCGCATTACATTCAGCTTTGTTTCCGACGGCACTTTCTTGTTGAGCAATAATGTGTCCATCTGCTGCTGATAGAGTTCCTTCTGACCGGTCGCCTCATAATAAGAAGCCAGCGAATACATCGCCATGGCATTGTCCGGCTCTGCATCCAACACCTTACGATACATATTATATGCTTCTTCCTTCTTCCCGTTCTGCATATACACATCGCCCAGCACAACTTGATAACGGGAATCCATCGGGTACTCCGCAACCAAACTCTCTATCTCATGGAAAGCATTCTTATTATCCTTCATTTGCAGGTAGATACGGAACTTCTCCATACTCAGCTGCTCGCTTTTGCCCATCTTTCCCTCAATACGGTTCAAAGTGGCAATTACCTTATCGTACTGCTCCTGCCGATTATAGATGTCCAACAAGGCATAAAGCGGATCAAGCTTATCAGTGAAACGTACGGACATACTTTCCAACAGCTTCGTCGCTTTCTCAGTCTCATCCTGCTGCTGATAGAGATTTGCCAGTCCCTGACTGTACCAATAATTGCCGGGGTCATTTTCCACAGCTTTTTCCAATGCCGCTTGTCCCTGAGGCATTTGTTTCAAGAACAGATAATATTGCGCCAGTTCATATAGAGCCGACGAAGCATTCGGATTGATAGTCAGGCAGTGCTGCAACAAATCAAAAGCGGCATCATAATCTTTCTGAATCTTCAAGCGGGCTGCTTCCAGAAAAAAGTAATCATACTTACGCTGCTGTTCCGGAGCGAGCACGGCAGTCTCCACCGATTGCACTTTCATCTTCTGGCGGGAAGTGCCGCAGGAGACAAACAGCACACAGGCCAATAAGCATCCGATTATGTGAATATTCTTATTTCTCATGCAAGCTTCTTGTTATACGCCCGTATGTCCAAAGCCGCCGGCGCCGCGTTCTGTTTCGTCCAACACGTCCACCTCCTGCCATACAGCCTGCTCATGGCGGGCTATTACCATTTGGGCTATTCGTTCGCCATCCTCAATTACAAATGTTTCCGAAGAAAGGTTTACGAGGATAATACAGATTTCACCGCGATAGTCGGCATCGATGGTTCCCGGAGAATTCAATACCGAAATGCCTTTCTTGATAGCCAAACCGCTACGTGGACGGATTTGCGCTTCAAAACCTGCCGGCAAAGCAATGTACAAACCTGTAGGAACCAAACAACGCTGCAAGGGTTCCAAAGCTATCGGTTCGGAAAGGTTGGCGCGGATATCCATTCCGGCAGATAATTCAGTGGCATATGCGGGTAACGGATGTTTCGACTTATTTATAATTTGGACAGTCATACTACAATTTGCTATTTACGATTGAGATTACTTTAAATTCACTATTTAACGGGCAAAATTACGGATTTTGAAGCAAATAGTCATACATTTGCAGTTAAATAATAAGAAAGTAACAACATGATGGACTGGAATACCCTCATATCTGCCAAGCGATTCGGCTTGGAAGAGTTTCATAAAGAACGCCGCGAGAACCGTTCCGAATTTCAGCGGGATTACGACCGCCTCGTCTTCTCCGCACCTTTCCGAAGATTACAGAACAAGACGCAAGTATTCCCCCTGCCCGGAAGCATATTCGTACACAACCGGTTGACACATAGTTTGGAAGTCTCTTGTGTAGGCCGTTCATTGGGTAATGATGTAGCCAAAGCCATCCTTGCCCGACGTCCCGAATTGCAAAGTTCTTATCTGCCGGAAATCGGTTCTATTGTTTCCGCCGCATGCTTGGCACACGATTTGGGCAATCCGCCATTCGGCCATTCCGGCGAGCGTGCCATTTCCACTTTCTTTTCGGAAGGGAAAGGATTGGCTTTAAAAGAACAGCAACCTAACGGAGAACAACTCACCCCGGCGCAATGGGAAGACCTGACACACTTTGAAGGAAACGCAAATGCCTTCCGCCTGCTTACCCACCAATTTGAAGGACGCCGCAAAGGCGGCTTCGTTCTAACCTACTCCACACTTGCCAGCATCGTAAAATATCCCTTTTCATCGAGTTTAGCGGGACAAAAATCCAAATTCGGATTCTTCACGACCGAAGAAGAAAGCTTTCGGCGGATAGCTGAAGAATTAGGCATGAAGAAGCTTAATGACTCGCCCCTAAAATACGCACGCCACCCGCTCGTTTATCTGGTAGAAGCCGCAGACGATATTTGCTATCAGATGATGGATATTGAAGATGCCCACAAACTGAAGATTCTGACAACTCAGGAAACACAGGACTTATTACTGTCTTATTTCCCTGATGAGCGCAAAGCGCACATACTCGATACGTTCAAGATTGTGAGCGACACCAATGAACAGATTGCTTACCTGCGTTCTTCTGTCATCGGGTTGCTTATCGGCGAATGCACCCAAGCATTCCTTGACAATGAAACGCAAATTTTGGAAGGAGAATTTGAGGGAAGTCTCATCAAGCATATTGCAGAACGGCCTGCCACAGCCTATAAAAATTGCGAGAAGGTATCTTTCAAAAAGATATACCGTTCGCGTGACGTATTGGATATAGAACTTGCCGGATTTCGCATCATCAGCACTCTGCTCGAACTGATGATTGATGCGGTATGTTCACCGGAAAAAACATATTCGCAGTTGCTCATCAACCGGGTGTCCGATCAATACAACATGAAAGCAACTGCGTTATATGAAAGAGTGCAAGCCGTATTAGACTACATATCCGGAATGACGGACGTATTTGCCCTCGACCTATACCGGAAAATCAACGGAAACAGTCTGCCGGCCGTGTAATTACCTGCTTGGAAAAAATATCTTATTCGCTCCGGAAGTCAGATTGCATGATTCCGGTTCGCTCTCGATGAATGACTGGATATGCCGGATACGCTTCTCTGCCAGAATTTCATCGACAGCGATTAAGATTCCCGTTTCTTCCACATCACCGAAACCGTAATTAATAGCCGTACCGAACATACGCATTGTCGGGCTAAGACTCATGTACGCATTCACCAACGGCGGAATATTGTATCCCAATTTACGGATTTCACCATTCAGAATCTTATAATCCTCCTTAAATGTATCTTTACAGAATAAAGCTGCCAATTCATTTTCGTCAGCTTCCAGTTGTAACGGTTTCATCGGAGTAATCAAGCTATCCTTATCCGCAAAATGCTTCTTCAAGAAATAAAGAATCATGTCGCGTCCCTTACGGATATAACTGGGATACATGGTAACCTTTCCGAAGAAATATTTCACATTAGGCATAACCACCGTTAATGCGCCCAAACCGTCCCATAAATTATCCAGCGCAAACAATCCCTTGCTATCACGACGGGTAGACTGATATTCGAGCGTCACGAATGAACGTCCGAGTTCGATGGTGGTAGGAAGATACTCATTCAGGAACTTCTCGGAAAAATTAAACATATGCGCAGTAGCCAAAATCGGCGCCCCATGCTCGTCAAAGCGTACATCCGTACCGAGGATATAGCGATAACCGCCCAATATCTCCTCCGCTTCCGGATTCCAGACAATCAACTGCTTATAGGGATTATCCATCAAATCGTATTCGTCAAGGTCCATGGACAACCCTGTTCCGCCACCGGCAGCACGAAATGCAATCTCACGCAGACGCCCGATTTCTTTCATCGTATTAGGTGAGTCCTGAGCGGTAATAATGTATATCTGATTATTACTCTTGTTCGTCATGCGCAAGCGTTTGTCTTCAGTCAACTCCGCTTTCAGCAATTCTTTGCTTATCGGTGCAATAATATCTTCCATCTTCCGATTTTCTATTTTTTAATATTCAATTTTCAACTTATAATTTATACACGATATCCTTCACATACTGCGCCCATTGTGCAGGTGTTTTCGTTTTATCGAATGTTTGCCAGGGAATAGGCTTGCCTATTGTAATAGTAAATGTTTTATGACGGTTTTTCAGCATTTCGTCCGCCAAGTAAAGCATGGCAATATTGAACTTGATGCCCAACGTTTTACAAAGATTGGCCAGATTATAAAAGAAGTCGGAATTACGTCCCTCAAAATGAATGGGAACTACATCACGATGTGCTTCAACACTCTTTACTATAAATGTCTTCTTCCAGTCCAAATCACGGATAACCCCATTCTGACGACGCGAGCAAAGTCCGGCAGGAAACATAATAAGTTGGTCATCCGACGCAAATCCGGCTTCCACCATTTTCGGAAAGTCCTTAGCCTGCTTGCCGGTCTTATTGATAGGAATGCAAAGGGGAGCCAATCCGTGCAGGTTCATGAGCAAGTCGTTTACCATATATTTCACCTTTCCATCGTAATAAGTTCCAAGCACGTAACCCAGCGCCACTCCATCCTGTCCGCCCAAAGGATGATTGGAAACAAACGTATAAAGACCGTCCTTAGACAGATTCTCCTCGCCTTTTACAATCAATTTGGCATCAAGGAAGTCCAGACAAGCCTGCAGAAACTCCACCCCAACTTTATCTTTCGACTCTTTCAGAAAGACATTCAATTCATCTTGATGAACGATGCGCTTCAAATAAGACACGACAAACTTAGGGATATATTTTACATGCTTCGGAGCTTTCTCCCGAAGAATCTTATCAATGTCAATCAAAAATAAAGAGTCGTCAGCCATTCTTTTTATGATGAAATGATTGCGCAAAATTAACGCATCTTTTTAATTAAATGCAAATATTTGATAGAAAACTGCACCCAAAATCTATCAAACAGCACCTAAAATCTATCAATTGATAGATTTTACCCCAAAGATTGCCTAAAAACCACCCGTCACAAAGCTAAAATTTCCGTAAACTTGCATTGCTGAAAAGCTAAACGAACAAGTAATCATTTAACAAAGCACATTATGAACAGTATTACATTTAAAAAAGATCTGGTTGGAGTACAAAACGACTTATTACGCTTCGCATATAAGCTCACCTCCGACCGCGAAGAAGCAAACGACCTTCTTCAGGAAACCTCTCTCAAGGCTTTGGATAATGAAGATAAATACATGCCCGATACTAATTTCAAGGGGTGGATATATACTATCATGCGCAACATCTTTATCAACAACTACCGTAAAGTTGTGCGCGACCAGACATTTGTAGACCAGACAGACAATCTTTATCATCTGAACCTGCCGCGTGACTCCGCCTTTGAGAGTACGGAAAGCACATACGACCTGAAAGAAATGCACCGCATTGTCAACGCACTGCCGCGTGAATATAAAGTTCCATTCTCCATGCATGTTTCCGGTTTTAAATACCGCGAAATAGCTGAGAAGCTGGGTCTTCCATTAGGAACCGTAAAAAGCCGCATCTTCTTTACCCGCCAAAAACTACAACAAGATTTGAAAGATTTTGTTTAACTAACACCCGATATAAAGTCATCCCATGAGATAAGCACATTCATCTCATGGGATGATTTTTTTTATCCAATACCCGCATCAATCCCCCACCAATAAAGTGATACAGCACCATATTCATTTTCAACAGTATAAGTAATCAACAACTTGTTGAAAACTTCTAAGCAAGATTTTAGTTAAAACATTGTGGGGAATTGTGGGGAAATGTGTATTTTTACCGTCGCTTATTATAATAAGGTGAAAATGATACGCTTTTTAGGCAATATTGAAGCAAAGACAGATACAAAGGGACGCGTATTTATCCCCGCCAGCTTCCGGAAACAGCTACAAGCCGTTTCCGAAGAAAGACTTGTATTGCGCAAAGACGTATTCCAAGACTGCTTGATACTCTATCCCGAAAGCGTCTGGTTCAAAACGCAAACCCAACTTCGGCAGAGGCTGAACAAGTGGAATGCCAAACACCAACAAATCTTCCGGCAATTCGTCAGTGATGCGGAAATCATGATTCCCGACGGGAACGGACGTATCCTGCTGCCTAAGCGTTACTTGCAAATGGCAGGCATACAAAGCGATGTACGCTTTATCGGCGTGGACAACACCATTGAAATCTGGGCGAAAGAGAAGGCTGAACAACCTTTCATGAACCCGGAAGAGTTCAGCGAAGCGTTACAAGATATTCTGGGAGATGATAATTGGGAAGCGACAGAGAGAAGTGGTGAGACAATAGAGCAATAAACGATTCTAACGAAAGAAAAATGAAGGAAGAAACGACATATCATATTCCGGTATTACTAATGCCAAGTGTTGACGGAATGGACATCCGTCCGGACGGAACGTACGTGGACGTAACATTCGGCGGAGGCGGTCATTCCCGGGAAATACTGTCCCGCTTAGGCAAAGGAGGAAGATTACTGGGATTTGACCAAGATGAGGATGCGGAACAAAACATCGTAAACGACCCGCACTTTACATTTGTACGCAGCAACTTCCGCTATCTGCATAATTTCCTGCGCTATCACGGTATCGAGCAAGTGGATGCCGTACTTGCCGACCTCGGTGTGTCATCACACCACTTCGATGACAGCGAGCGGGGATTTTCTTTCCGTTTCGACGGAGCGCTCGATATGCGTATGAACAAGCGTGCCGGGCTCACCGCTGCCGATATTGTGAATACATACGACGAAGAGCGTCTTGCCGATATATTCTATTTGTACGGAGAATTAAAGAACAGCCGCAAATTAGCGTCTGTCATAGCCAAGGCACGCGCTACCCAAAAGATTAGCACCATCGGAGAATTCCTGGACATTATCAAGCCCCTATTCGGACGCGAAAGAGAAAAGAAAGAACTTGCAAAAGTATTTCAAGCGTTGCGCATCGAAGTCAATCAAGAGATGGAAGCGCTGAAAGAAATGCTCTATGCGGCTACGGAAGCATTAAAGCCCGGCGGCCGGTTGGTAGTAATCACCTACCATTCGCTGGAAGACCGCATGGTGAAAAACATAATGAAGACCGGCAACATAGAAGGCAAGGCGGAAAAAGACTTCTTCGGAAACGTGCAAACGCCTTTCCGTTTGGTAAACAACAAAGTGATTGTTCCGGACGAAGCCGAGATTGAGCATAATCCGCGTTCACGAAGCGCCAAGCTGAGGATTGCGGAAAAAGTGGCGGAAGGAAAGAAGTGACAAGACGGTAATGTGGTAAAATAACAAGGTGATGAACGAGACAGGTACCAAACAAGAAGAACAAAAAAGCGAAAAAGTAAAAAGACACACTTCGCTAAAGAATATTATAGGCGGCGATATTCTGGCTACGGACTTTTTCCGTCGTCAGACAAAACTACTTGTCCTTATCATGGTTCTTATTCTGTTCTACATCCACAACCGTTACGCTTGCCAGCAACAGATGATAGAGATAGACAAACTCAAAAAAGAGTTGATAGATATAAAATACGATGCTCTGACGCGCAGTTCCGAATTGATGGAACGAAGCCGCCAATCGCGCATCGAAGAATATATTGCAACGAAAGAAAGCGATTTGCAGACTTCAACCAATCCGCCGTATTTAATCAAATAGACGCAAGATACGAGGAGCAAATAAGATTTAGTAAATTGCAAGCAACGATTTAGTAAATCGTAGACCATGAATTAGTAAATTGTAAATAGTGAAATAGTAAACTAAAAAAAGCCTTGGCAGTAAACAAGAAAAATATAATGACCCGTTACTTCTTCGTAGTCCTCGTCATGGGACTGATAGGAGTAGCTATTATCGTAAAAGGCACTGTCATCATGTTTGCCGAACGACAGTACTGGCAAGATGTCGCCGACCGCTTTGTGAAGGAGAATGTTACGGTGAAACCCAACCGCGGAAACATCCTTTCATCCGACGGTAAGCTAATGGCGAGTTCCCTGCCGGAGTACCGCATCTATATGGACTTCAAAGCCGGTGGTGAGAAGAAAGACACCATGCTTATGAATCATCTGGGTGAAATATGCGAAGGACTGCACCAAATATTCCCCGATAAAAGCGCCGCCGAATTTAAAAGACACTTGTTAAAAGGGCGCAAGAAGGGAAGCCGTAATTACCTGATTTACCCCAAACGTATCTCTTACATCCAGTACAAAGAAGCCAAGAGGTTACCGGTGTTCAACCTGAACAAATACAAAGGCGGCTTCCACGAACAGATTTACAATCAGCGCAAAAAGCCTTTCGGCTCTTTGGCAGCCCGTACGTTGGGCGACCTCTACGCCGACACGGCGCAAGGAGCAAAGAACGGTATCGAGCTGGCATTTGATACGCTGTTGAAAGGACGCAACGGCATCACCCATCGCCAAAAGGTGATGAACAAATACCTGAACATAGTGGACATTGCTCCCGTAGACGGCTGCGACATTATCTCCACCATCGACGTAGGTATGCAGGATATTTGCGAGAAAGCATTGATAGACAAGCTGAAAGAAATCAATGCCAATGTAGGTGTCGCCGTATTGATGGAAGTACAAACGGGAGAAGTAAAAGCCATTGTCAACATGATGAAAGCGGGTGACGGCAACTATTACGAAATGCGCAACAATGCCATCAGTGATATGCTGGAGCCGGGCTCCACATTCAAGACAGCCTCCATCATGGTAGCCCTCGAAGACGGAAAAATCACCCCCGACACCGAGGTTGATACGGGCAACGGCATCATGATGATGCACGGCCGCCCGATGAAAGACCATAACTGGCACCGGGGCGGATATGGCAAGATTAATGTGACACGTATTCTGGAAGTATCATCCAACATCGGCGTTTCTTACCTTATCGACAAGCACTATAGCGACAATCCGCAAAAGTTTGTAGACGGATTGAAGCGTATCGGCATAGACCGCCCGCTTCATCTGCAAATAGCCGGAGAAGGTAAGCCTAACATCCGCGGTCCGAAAGAACGTTACTTTGCCAAGACTACTTTGCCTTGGATGAGTATAGGCTACGAAACGCAAGTACCGCCACTGAACATCCTGACTTTCTATAACGCCATTGCCAACAACGGTACGATGGTACGCCCGAAATTCGTGAAAGCGGCGGTGAAAGACGGTGAGGTTGTGCATGAATTCCCTACGGAGGTTATCAATCCCAAGATTTGCTCGGACAATACGCTGACGCAGATACGGGAGATTCTGTACAAAGTAGTCTCCGAAGGTTTGGCAAAGCCTGCGGGAAGCAAGCAATTTGCCGTAGCCGGCAAAACGGGTACGGCACAGATTTCACAAGGCGCCGCCGGGTATAAGGCAGGACGGGTGAATTATCTCGTCAGCTTCTGCGGATACTTCCCGGCAGAGGCTCCCAAATACAGTTGCATCGTCTCCATACAGAAGCCGGGACTTCCGGCATCGGGCGGTTTAATGGCGGGTAGCGTATTCAGCAAGATTGCAGAGAGGGTATATGCCAAGAATCTGCGATTTGACATACGCAGTGCGATAGACAGCACCACAAATGTGATTCCTGCAGTAAAGGCCGGAGAGATGAACGAAGCGTTGCGTGTGCTCAACACATTGGATGTTCCGGTACAGAAACAGTTTGAAACACAAAAAGGGAGAGAATTATGGGGACACAGCCAGGCTGCCCCGTCTGCCGTTATCCTGCAAAATCAGAAGGTTTCCGCCGGCATAGTACCCAGCGTAGTGGGCATGGGGGCCAAAGATGCCGTTTATTTGCTGGAAAGCAAAGGGCTCAAAGTACGCCTCAACGGAATCGGCAAAGTAAGAAGCCAGTCCATTGCGGGTGGAAGCCGGCTGGTAAGAGGTCAGACAATAGCCTTGACTTTACGTTAACAATAGAATATACATTATATATAATAAGGTATGAAATTAAGCGAACTATTAAAAGCGATACAACCGATACAGATTATCGGCAGTACGGAGATTGATATAACCGGAGTAAATATAGACTCCCGTTTAGTGGCGGCCGGACATTTGTTTATGGCAATGCGCGGCACGCAGACCGACGGGCACACATATATCCCGACAGCCATTGACAAAGGCGCTATAGCTGTGCTGTGCGAAGATATGCCGGAAGAGCTTAACCCCGACATTACATATATCCAAGTAAAGGACAGCGAAAATGCGGTAGGCAAGATTGCCACCACCTTCTACGGCGACCCTACCTCCAAAATGGAGTTGGTAGGCGTAACCGGCACCAATGGCAAAACAACCATCGCCACCTTATTATATAATACATTCCGCTATTTCGGGTATAAAGTAGGACTGATTTCTACCGTATGCAACTACATCGACGACCAGCCCGTTCCGACCGAGCATACCACTCCGGACCCGATTACCCTCAACCGCCTGTTGGGCGAGATGGCAGACTCCGGATGCAAATACGCATTTATGGAAGTCAGTTCCCACTCCATCGCACAGCAACGCATTAGCGGCCTGAAGTTTACCGGAGGTATCTTCACCAACCTTACGCGTGACCACTTGGACTATCATAAGACAGTGGAGAACTACCTCAAGGCGAAAAAGAAGTTCTTCGACGATATGCCGAAGAATGCGTTCAGCCTGACCAATCTGGATGATAAGAACGGACTGGTTATGACTCAGAATACACGTTCGCACGTATATACCTATTCATTAAGAAGCCTCAGCGACTTTAAAGGGAAAGTATTGGAATCTCATTTTGAAGGGATGTTGCTCGATTTCAATAACCGCGAGCTGGCCGTACGCTTCATCGGCAGGTTCAACGCGTCCAACCTTCTTGCCGTGTTCGGCGCAGCCGTGTTATTAGGCAAAAAAGAAGAAGATGTCCTCGTTGCCCTCAGCACTCTGCATCCGGTAGCCGGCAGATTCGACTCAATCCGTTCCCCGAAGGGGATTACCGCCATTGTAGACTACGCCCATACTCCGGATGCTTTGGTGAATGTGCTGAATGCCATCCACGGCGTATTGGAAGGTAAGGGAAAGGTTATTACCGTAGTTGGCGCAGGCGGCAACCGCGACAAAGGGAAACGCCCTATCATGGCGAAAGAGTCAGCCCGTTTGAGCGACCGGGTTATCATCACTTCCGACAACCCCCGCTTTGAAGAGCCGCAAGACATCATCAACGATATGCTGGCAGGCTTGGACAAAGACGATTTGCAGAAAACGATCAGCATCACCGATAGAAAAGAAGCCATAAAAACCGCCTGTATGCTGGCACAACCGGGAGATGTAATCCTCGTTGCCGGCAAAGGACACGAAAATTATCAGGAGATAAAAGGAGTGAAACATCATTTTGATGACAAAGAAGAGTTAAAGGCGATTATGTTTTAGAGTCATAAGGCGGTAATGTGACATCACACTACCCCTTATCACTTATTATTATAAAAGAGAGAGACTATGTTATACTACTTATTCCAATGGTTAGATAAATACGACTTCCCCGGTGCGGGTATGTTCGGTTATACATCTTTCAGGGCGTTAATGGCTATCATCCTGGCATTGCTCATTTCGAGTATATGGGGTGACAAGTTCATTAATTTATTAAAACGCAAGCAAATCACCGAAACACAGCGGGATGCCAGTATCGACCCGTTTGGCGTAAACAAGGTGGGCGTACCAAGTATGGGCGGGGTAATCATAATCTTTGCCATTTTGATTCCCTGCCTGTTGCTGGGCAAGTTAGGTAATATCTATATGATTCTAATGCTTGTCACAACCGTTTGGTTGGGCTCACTGGGGTTTGCCGACGACTATATCAAGATATTCAAGAAAGACAAGGAAGGTCTGCACGGTAAGTTCAAGATTATCGGTCAGGTAGGTCTCGGGCTCATCGTAGGACTTACGCTGTATCTCAGCCCGCAGGTCGTTATTCGTGAAAACATCGAAGTGGAAAAGCCCGGACAAGGCATTGAAGTAGTACATGCCGCCAAAGAAATCAAGGCTACACAGACTACCATTCCTTTTTTCAAAAGCAATAACCTTGACTATGCCGACCTCGTATCCTTTCTGGGAGAGCATGCCCAAACAGCCGGCTGGATACTGTTCGTATTCGTCACAATCTTCGTTGTGACAGCCGTTTCCAACGGTGCTAACCTGAATGACGGCATGGACGGCATGGCAGCGGGCAACTCCGCCATCATCGGTCTGACTTTGGGTATACTGGCATACGTATCCAGCCACATCGAATATGCCGGTTATCTGAACATCATGTATATCCCTGGGTCGGAAGAACTGGTAATCTTCATCTGCGCCTTTATCGGTGCAATGATAGGCTTCCTCTGGTACAATGCTTATCCGGCACAAGTATTCATGGGTGATACGGGTAGTCTGACCATCGGCGGCATCATTGCCGTATACGCCATCATTATTCACAAAGAACTATTGATACCGATTCTCTGCGGCATATTCCTCGTAGAGAACCTGTCGGTGATTCTGCAACGGGTATATTACAAGGCCGGTAAACGAAAAGGAGTCAAGCAGCGTCTCTTTAAGCGAACGCCGATACACGACCACTTCCGCACCGGCATGAACCTGATAGAACCCGGTTGCAAAGTGGTATTTACCCAACCGACGCAATTGTTCCATGAATCAAAGATTACCGTCCGTTTCTGGATTGTAACCATTGTACTGGCGGCAATAACAATTATAACGTTAAAGATAAGATAACAATTAAATGAGGAATTCTTCATTCATCATTCTTCATTCTTAATTATAATAAAGTATGAGTAGAATTGTAGTTTTAGGAGCAGGCGAAAGCGGCGCGGGAGCTGCCGTACTTGCCAAAGTCAAGGGTTTCGACACGTTCGTATCCGATATGTCCGCCATTAAAGACAAGTACAAGGAACTGTTGAACAAGTATGACATTGCTTGGGAGGAGGGACAGCATACGGAAGAACTGATACTCAATGCCGATGAAGTGGTAAAAAGCCCCGGTATCCCTAATGATGCTCCGCTGATTCTGAAGTTAAAAGAAAAAGGTATTTCTATCATCTCCGAGATAGAATTTGCCGGACGTTATACAAACGCCAAGATGATTTGTATTACAGGTTCTAACGGTAAGACTACCACTACTTCGCTCATTTACCACATCTTTAAGAGTGCGGGACTGAACGTGGGGCTGGCCGGAAACATCGGCAACAGCCTTGCCTTGCAAGTAGCAATGGAAAAGCACGATTATTATATTATCGAGCTCAGTTCCTTCCAACTGGATAATATGTATAAGTTCCGTGCCAATATCGCTGTCCTGATGAATATCACTCCCGACCATCTGGACCGATACGATCATTGTATGCAGAAATACGTAGATGCCAAATTCCGCATCACGCAAAACCAGACGCCGGAAGATGCCTTCATCTACTGGAACGACGACCCTATTATCCGCAAGGAGTTGGAGAAGCACGGTCTGAAAGCGCATCCCTATCCTTTTGCCGCCGTGAAAGAGGATGGAGCCATCGCTTATGTGGAAGACGGCGAAGTGGAAATCAACGAGCCTATCGCTTTCAATATGGAACAAGAGGAGCTTGCCCTGCACGGAACCCACAATCTCTATAATTCACTGGCTGCCGGTATCTCTGCCAACCTTGCAGGTATCAGGAAAGAAGATATACGCAAAGCCCTGTCCGACTTCAAGGGTGTGGAGCACCGATTGGAAAAAGTGGCGACCGTACGCGGCATCCGGTTCATCAATGACTCCAAAGCAACCAACGTCAATTCTTGCTGGTATGCCTTACAAAGCATGACGACCAAGACCGTACTTATTCTTGGCGGCAAAGACAAAGGGAATGATTATACCGAAATAGAGGACTTGGTACGCACCAAATGCTCAGCCTTAGTTTACTTGGGGCTGCACAATGAAAAGCTGCATGAGTTTTTTGACCGTTTCGGTCTGCCTGTAGCCGATGTGCAAACCGGTATGAAAGATGCGGTAGATGCAGCTTTCAAGCTGGCACAGAAAGGTGAAACGGTATTATTGAGCCCCTGTTGCGCCTCATTCGACCTCTTCAAGAGCTACGAAGACAGAGGTGACCAATTTAAGAAATACGTAAGAGAGCTATAAATGGATTTATTAAAAAGCATATTCAAAGGAGATAAGGTAATCTGGATTATCTTCCTCTTCCTCTGTCTCATCTCCATCACAGAGGTGTTCAGTGCTGCCAGTACGCTTACTTACAAGAGTGGCGACCATTGGGGCCCTATCACCCAGCACAGCATTATTCTAATGGTGGGTGCTGTGATTGTGGTTCTTATGCACAACATCCCCTATAAATGGTTCCAAGTGTTTCCCGTCTTCCTGTTGCCGGCTTCCGCAATATTGCTGGTGCTGGTTATGATGATGGAGCGCATCAATGGCGCGGCACGCTGGATGACATTCATGGGTATACAGTTCCAGCCCTCGGAGATTGCAAAAATGGCGGTTATCATCGTCACAGCCTTTATACTATCCAAAGGACAGGACGAGGACGGCGCCAATCCGAAGGCTTTCAAGCGGATTATGATAATAACCGGAGTTATCTGCCTGCTCATTGCTCCGGAGAACCTGTCCACAGCGGCATTGTTGTTCGGGGTGGTCTTTTTGATGATGTTCATAGGACGTGTCTCCGCAAAAAAACTATTGATACTGATTGGCGGTTTGGCATCGGTAGGTATTATTGCCGTAACTTTCCTGCTGATGACAAAGAACAGCGACATACCTTTCCTGCACCGGTTTGATACATGGCGCGCCCGTATTGAGAAATTCACGAGTGACAAGGAAGTACCCGCCGCCAAGTTTGACATAGACAAAGATGCACAGATAGCCCACGCACGTATCGCCGTTGCCACCAGCAATGTTGTGGGCAAAGGTCCGGGTAATTCCGTGCAGCGGGACTTCTTGAGCCAGGCATTCTCCGACTTTATCTTTGCCATTATCATCGAAGAACTCGGACTGGTAGGAGGAGTCGTAGTTGTATTCCTCTACATCTGCCTATTGATACGTGTAGGGCGTATTGCCAAGAAATGCGACCGTACTTTCCCCGCCTTTCTCATCATCGGCATCGCCCTGTTACTGGTGTCACAGGCCGTCTTCAACATGATGGTAGCCGTGGGGTTGGCTCCCGTTACCGGACAGCCGTTACCGCTTATCAGCAAGGGAGGTACTTCTACGTTGATAAACTGCGCTTATATCGGCATGATATTAAGCGTCAGCCGATATACAGCTAAATTGGAAGAACAGAGAGAACACGATGCGCAAATCACCATGCAAGTAGAAGCCGGCAACGGAGACGAGAGTATTTACAGTGAGGCGCAAAGCGCCGCAGAGCCGACAGCCAAAATGCTGAACAGCGATGCCGAATTTGAATAAGATTAATCATCAGTAGTAGCAAGTAGATAAACTTAGATATGGAAACAAAGAATAACAAGCCGCGCATTATTATCAGCGGTGGCGGCACAGGCGGACATATTTTCCCGGCTGTATCCATCGCCAACGCAATTAAGGAGTTGTGTCCCGATGCGGAAATCCTGTTTGTAGGCGCAGAAGGGCGTATGGAAATGCAGCGTGTACCCGATGCCGGCTACAAGATTATCGGTCTGCCTGTAGCGGGATTTGATCGCAAGCATTTGTGGAAGAACTTTGCCGTATTGGTAAAACTGGCGCGCAGCCAATGGAAGGCGCGCAGAATCATCAAACAATTCCGTCCGCAAGTGGCAGTAGGCGTAGGCGGTTATGCCAGTGGTCCTACCCTGAAAACGGCAGGAATGATGGGAGTTCCAACCTTAATACAAGAGCAAAACTCTTATGCAGGTGTCACCAACAAGCTACTTGCCAAGAAAGCCTGTAAGATATGCGTTGCCTACGAAGGTATGGAAAAGTTCTTTCCTGCAGAGAAAATTATCATGACCGGCAACCCGGTCCGTCAAAATCTGTTCGGACATTCCATTTCGCACGAAGAAGCCGTACGCTATTTCAGTTTGGACCCGTCCAAAAAGACTATTCTGATATTGGGCGGCAGTCTTGGGGCGCGAACCATTAACCGGACTTTAACCGCAGGGCTTGACATCATTCGGCAGAACCCCGACATACAGTTCATTTGGCAAACCGGTAAAATATACATCGACCAAGTAAGAGCCGCCATCACCACAGCAACCGGTGAAGCCGTGCATCATCCTCATATCAACGCCATTCCTAATCTGTATGTAACAGATTTCATCAAAGACATGGCGAATGCCTATGCGGCAGCCGATTTGGTAATCTCCCGCGCCGGTGCAGGTTCCATCTCTGAATTCTGCCTGCTGCGCAAGCCTGTAATCCTTGTTCCATCGCCCAATGTGGCGGAAGACCACCAGACCATGAATGCGCTGGCGCTCGTCGATAAAGACGCCGCTATCTATGTAAAGGATGCGGAAGCCCAAGAAAAACTTCTGCCCGTAGCACTGGCAACCGTAAAAGACAGTAGTAAGCTGAAAGAATTGAGTAACAATATCGCCAAATTGGCACTACCCGGCTCGGCAACAATCATTGCCAAAGAGGTACTGAAACTTATAAAATGACAAGGACATGAATATAGAAACTATAAAATCCGTTTATTTCGTCGGCGCCGGCGGCATTGGCATGAGCGCACTGATACGCTATTTCCTTTCCAAAGGCAAATTCGTAGCAGGGTATGACCGCACACCAAGCGCGCTGACCGGGCATCTGATTGCAGAAGGTGCACAAATACATTATGAGGAAAACGTCGCCCTCATTCCGGAGAATTGTAAGGAGAAAGAAAGCACTCTGGTTGTGTACACCCCTGCCATTCCTCAAGAACACGCTGAGTTGACATACTTCCATGAAAACGGCTTTGAGATACATAAACGTTCCCAAGTACTGGGTACAATCACCCGCAGCAGCAAGGGACTGTGCGTTGCCGGCACTCATGGAAAGACCACTACGAGTACAATGGCCGCACACCTATTCCATCAGTCGCATATAGGCTGTACCGCTTTTCTCGGCGGTATTTCCAAAAACTACGGAACAAACCTGCTTTTGTCGCAAACCAGCCCGTACACTGTAATTGAAGCGGACGAATTCGACCGTTCCTTTCACTGGCTCTCTCCCTATATGAGCGTCATCACCGCCACAGACCCCGACCATTTGGATATATACGGTACACGCGAAGCTTACCTTGAAAGTTTCCGCCACTACACCACCCTTATCCAACCGGGAGGCGCATTGATTATCCGTAAAGGCCTTGCCTTGCAGCCGGAGGTACAACCGGGAGTAAAGATATACACCTACTCTCGCAACGAAGGAGACTTCCATGCAGAGAATATCCGCATCGGCAATGGTGAAATCTTCATAGACTTCGTTGCGCCGGACACCCGCATCAATGACATCCGGCTCGGTGTGCCCATCGGCATCAACATAGAAAACGGCGTGGCTGCCATGGCGCTTGCCCACCTGAACGGGGTCACCGATGAGGAAATCAAACAAGGAATGGCAAGTTTCCGCGGAGTAGACCGCCGCTTTGACTTCAAGATTAAAACAGACAAGCTCGTATTCCTCAGCGACTACGCCCATCATCCTGCCGAAATCGCACAAAGCGTAACGTCCATCCGCGAACTCTACAAGGACAAGAAGATAACCGCTATCTTCCAGCCGCACCTTTATACCCGCACCAAGAATTTCTACAAAGAGTTTGCAGACAGTCTTTCTCTATTGGACGAGGTGATTCTGACAGAAATCTATCCTGCCCGCGAGCAACCCATTCCCGGTGTCAGCAGCCGGCTCATTTATGACAACCTGCGCCCAGGTATCGAAAAGTGCATTTGTAAGAAAGAAGATATTCTGAACCTGCTTTCGGAGAAACCTATCGAAGTGCTGATAGTGTTGGGAGCCGGCGACTTGGATAACTATGTGCCTTCCATAACCCAATTGCTTGAACAGAGAGCAAACAGTTAATAATAAATCGTGAAACAGTAAATAAGCCTATGATTAAACGGATTTTACTCTCCATCGTCCTGCTGCTTGTCCTCGCCTATCTGGTAGTAGCCGTTACCGCTTTCAACCGAAAGCCGGCCGGTCAGGTGTGCCGCGATGTAGAGTTGGTCATCAAGGATACGGTATACGCCGGTTTCATCACGAAAAAGGAAGTAGCCGCCATGCTGGAGAAGAAAGGCATCAGCCCCATAGGCAAAAACTTGGATCGTATCCGCACCAAGACTTTAGAACAGGTACTCTCCAAGCATCCGCTTATCGACGAAGTGGAATGTTACAAGACACCAAGCGGCAAACTCTGTATCGAAGTAAGCCAACGCATTCCAATCCTGCGGATAATGAGTGCCAATGGCGATAACTACTATCTGGACAACAAAGGCACAGTGATGCCGCCTGATGCAAAGTGCGTTGCACACCTCGCCATTGTAACCGGAAACGTAGAAAAGTCGTTTGCCATGAGGGATTTATATAAGTTTGGTGTATTTTTGCAAAAGAATTCGTTCTGGGATGCACAAATCGAACAGATCCATGTATTACCGGGCAAAAACATAGAGTTAGTACCGCGTGTAGGCGACCATATCATCTACCTCGGCAAATTAGATGGTTTCGAACAAAAACTGAAACGAGTAAAGACATTCTACGAAAAAGGCTTAAACAAAGTAGGCTGGAACAAATATTCCCGCATCAGTGTTGAATTCGGTAACCAGATTATCTGCACGAAAAGAGAATAGTTTCCGTGTAGCAAATAGTAGACAGTAAATAGTAAAATAGTAAATAAAATAGTTATGGCAACAACAGATTTCATCGCCGCTATTGAGTTGAGTTCTTCCAAGATTTCCGGTATCACAGGAAAGAAGAACAGTGACGGAAGTATTCAGGTGTTGGCTTATGCACGTGAAGACGCCTCCTCGTTCATTCACAAGGGTGTCATCTACAACATAGATAAGACAGCGCAGGCATTGACTTCCATCACCAACAAACTGGAAAGCCAGCTTAACAACTCCATTGCCAAAGTATATGTAGGCATCGGCGGACAATCATTGCGCACAGTAAAAAATGCGGTAAGTCGTACACTGGAAGAGGAAGGCATCATCTCACAAGAGCTGGTAGACTCTATCTGCGACGAGAACCTTGAAGTGCCGTTGGCAGACATGAGTGTACTGGATGTTGCCCCTCAAGAATATAAGATAGACAATAACCTCCAAGCCGACCCGGTAGGAGTGGCAGGGCAGCATATCACAGGACAATTCCTCAATATCGTAGCCCGCGCTTCACTCAAGAAGAATCTGGAACACAGTTTTGAGCAGGCAAAGGTAGAGATAGCCGACCTTCTCATCGCCCCGATAGCGTTGGCAAATGCCGTTTTAACGGAAAATGAAATGCGCTCGGGCTGTGCGTTGGTGGATTTTGGCGCCGATACAACTACTATTTCAGTTTATAAGAACAACATTCTCCGCTACCTGAGTGTATTGCCTTTGGGCGGAAACACCATCACCCGTGACATCACCTCATTGCAAATGGAGGAACAAGATGCCGAAAAACTGAAATTGCAATACGGCAACGCCCTTTACGAAGAAGAGGAAGATAGCGAAACTCCCGCCGTATGTACGCTGGACGACGGACGCACTATCGAACAGGCCACACTGAATAACATCATCGAAGCCCGTGCCGAAGAAATCCTTGCCAACGTATGGAACCAGTTACAACTCTCCGGCTATGAAGACAAGCTGTTCTCCGGAGTAGTATTCACCGGTGGCGGCGCAAACCTGAAGAACATTGAAGAAGCTTTCCGCAAGCACAGCAAAATAGAGAAGATAAAAACAATGCGCTTTGTCCATAATACGATTCACGGCTTCAGTGACGTGCTGACCAAAGACGGTATGCAGAATACATTGCTCGGCCTTCTTGCCGCAGGCAATGAAAATTGCTGCCTGCAAGAGGTAAAGCCTGCACAACCTGCCGGTAATCCCACGCCCAAACCGGTAGATATGTTCGGCAATGACGAAGCCCTGAAAGAACAGGAAGCCGCAGCCCGTGCCGCCAAAGCTCAACGCGAGAAAGAGGAAAAGGAGCGCAGAGAGAAAGAACGTAGAGACCGGGAGAAGAAAGATAAAGAGAAGAAGAAAGGTCCCAGCTGGTTTGAAAAAACCTTCAACAAACTCTCCAACGAGATATTCTCAGATGACGATATGAAATAATTCAAAAAAACTATATAATCATGGATGATATAGCACAATTCGATTTTCCGACCGATTCACCAAAGATTATTAAAGTTATCGGTGTAGGTGGTGGTGGCGGTAATGCCGTAAACCATATGTATCGGGAAGGCATACATGATGTTGCTTTCGTCGTTTGCAATACCGACCGCAAAGCATTGGAAGAATCTCCGGTTCCGGTCAAACTGCAACTGGGGCACGAAGGATTGGGAGCCGGAAACCGCCCCAAGAAAGCGAAAGAAGCAACTGAAGAAAGCATTAACGAAGTGCAAGGTATGCTGAATGACGGTACGAAAATGGTATTCATCACCGCCGGCATGGGTGGCGGCACTGGTACCGGCGCAGCCCCTACCATTGCCCGGATTGCCAAAGATATGGATATACTGACCGTCGGCATCGTCACTATTCCTTTCCGCTGGGAGGGGGATAAAAAGATAGATCAGGCACTGGACGGTGTAGAAGAAATCAGCAAACATGTAGATGCGCTGCTTGTCATCAACAACGAGAAGCTGGGCGAGATTTATCCGGACCTCTCCGTTACCAGTGCATTTGCCAAAGCAAATGACACATTGCTGATTGCCGCCAAGAGCATTGCCGAAATCATCACTATGCGAGGCATCATTAATCTCGACTTCAACGATGTAAAAACAGTTATGAAGGACGGCGGGGTAGCTATCATGAGTACCGGTTACGGCGAAGGCGAAAGCCGCGTCAGCGAAGCCATCAAAAATGCACAGCACTCTCCGCTACTCAATAACAATGACATCTTCAACTCCAAGAAAGTATTGCTCAATATTTCCTACAGTCCCGACCATGAACTGATGATGAGCGAAATGGATGAAGTAAAGGAATTTATGAACCGTTTCAACCGTGACTTCGAAACCAAATTCGGTATGGCCGAAGATCCGGAACTGGGACAAAGCGTCAAGATTACCTTACTTGCCACCGGCTTCGGCATTCAGGATATTCATATGAAAGAAATGGATGAACGCATCACTCAGCGTACTGCAGAAGAGCAAAAACGCCTTGCCGAACTGGAAGAGGAAGAAGAACAGAGACGCTCACGCCGCGAAACATACTACGGAAAGGATGCCAATGCCAAGTACCAACGTCTGCGCCGCCGGCATATTTATATTTTCAACCCCGAAGATATGGACAATACTGACATCATCAGCATGGTAGAGAACTCTCCCACCTACCTGCGCGATAAAAGTACACTGGCTACAATTAAAATCAAGGCGGAGGAAGCCGGAATGCTCGCTACCGAAGAAGCCCAAGATACCGAAAACGGTAATGGCAACGTAATTACTTTCTAAACTGCCGACGCGACGGTTCGAAAACTTCGACCGGAGATAGCAAATTGCAAATAATAAAACTATAAATATAATAAGATGGATTTATTTGAAAAAGTCAGCGAAGACATTAAAACCGCAATGAAGGCTAAAGATAAAGTAGCCCTGGAAACTTTGAGAAACGTAAAGAAAGTATTCCTTGAAGCAAAGACAGCTCCGGGAGCCAATGATACCCTGACCGATACCGACGCCCTGAAAATCATTCAGAAGCTGACCAAACAAGGCAAAGATGCCGCCGAAATTTATGTACAACAAGGACGTCAGGACCTTGCCGATGCAGAACTGGCACAAGTGAAAGTCATGGAAGCATATCTGCCCAAACAGATGTCTCCCGAAGAACTGGAAGCTGCCCTGAAAACAATCATTGCCGAAGTAGGCGCTACCGGTGGCAAAGACATGGGCAAGGTAATGGGCGTAGCCAGCAAGAAACTTGCCGGACTTGCCGAAGGACGTGCCATTTCAGCCAAAGTAAAAGAACTGTTGGGATAAGAGTTCCTCCGTTCCCAATATAAGTAGAGCCATATCACTCGCCCGCAATCATTTGTTTATAGTTTTTCTACACCATAAACAAATGATTGCGGGCGAAACTCAATCAAACAACTCTTTCAGAACCTCCAAAGACTTCAATACGGGAAAATCGGGCAGATGCAAACGGTAATACTCATTCATTATTGTCAGACAGCGGGCACGTTCGGTGCGGCTCATGGCAAAGAGATGCATCGTTTCGTAATTCATGCGCATCAACCCCGTCAGGCGAGATGCCTCCTCCGGGCCTATGTAGCCAGAGTGTAGTTGCGGGCGCAACGGGGTAAAACAAGCATTCTGCAAATCAAAGAAATCACCGCTGCGGTAATCTTCCAAATTAGGATATAATCCGAGGAAACGGGACAAACGCATCAAAAAGACCAAATGAAAATTGGCAAAACCGCTGCCGCACTCATCCAACCAAATAATGGAATGCTGCAAATAAGCGAACAGAGGACGGTTTTCCGCTTCTTCACGCAAAGCACGATATAGGAACTCGGACAAAAACAAAGCGATAGCAGACTTATAAGGGTCATAAGGAATGGAAGTAAAAGGATAAAGCGATTTCGCTTCTTTTACTTTATATATAGCAGTATTCGGCCGAAAATCCGCTTCCAGCTCCACCAAGGACAAAGGTTGGAACAATACCGACTTCACCGCCGCCTTGCGCGAACGGGATACCGGAACCAAAAAAGAAGCCCGTCCGGATACCTCTGTATAGATGTCCACTATAATAGAAGTATCCTTATACTTTAAAGAATGCAATACGATTCCCTGTGTTTTCTGTAACATTTCCGTCCTTTGTCAAGTTTCAATCCTGCAAACAAAGCTACAAAAAAAGCATGAAACCACAGAATTTAAAGAAGAGGAATAAAAAAACGAGGTAAAAGAATAAAAAATACAATACATATATACACCTGATTATCAGTAGATAAAATCCAAGAACAAAGGAATCACCTGAGAAATGCTATAAAATTTTCATCAGAAATGTTTGCCAATTCAAAAATAGTTTCTACCTTTGCAACCGCAAACGAAAGGAAAAGCGGATGCAAGAGCGGAAACGCTCACCAAAGGATGGCCCGTTCGTCTATCGGTTAGGACGCAAGATTTTCATTCTTGAAAGGGGGGTTCGATTCCCCCACGGGCTACAATTAAAAGAATAAACGAATTAAAAAAAGATTAGTCGAGATGGCAAATCACAAATCATCACTGAAGAGAATCAGACAAGAAGAGACAAGAAGACTTCACAACAGATATTATGGTAAGACCATGAGAAACGCTGTTCGCAAGCTTCGCGCTACTACAGATAAAGCTGAAGCAACAGCTATGTATCCTGGTATCACCAAGATGTTGGATAAGTTGGCTAAGACTAACATAATCCACAAGAACAAAGCGAACAACTTGAAGTCTAAGTTGGCGGTTTACATCAACAAGCTCGGTTAAGCTGATAAGTAAAAAAGATATGAGAGGCTGGACTTTTTAGTCCGGCCTTTTCTGCATTCACATCATTCCTGCACCACATTCTCAAAGCAAGTCCTCACGATGCTAAAAAGCTGTAAACGACCCAAATTTATCAGAGCACAGGCATGATATATCAAGGATTTTCACTATTTTTGCTTTGTTATTACAATAAGAGAAATTAGATTATGACTGAAGAAGAAAAGATAAACGGCGAAAACAATTACTCGGCCAGTAACATCCAAGTTTTGGAAGGTTTGGAGGCCGTACGTAAACGTCCCGCCATGTATATCGGCGACATTAGTATCAAGGGACTTCATCACTTGGTTTACGAGGTTGTAGACAACTCTATTGACGAAGCGCTCGCCGGTTATTGCGACCACATCGAGGTTACCATTAACGAAGACAACTCTATCACCGTACAAGATAACGGACGCGGTATTCCGGTAGACTTTCACGAAAAAGAACAGAAATCAGCTCTCGAAGTTGTTATGACTGTGCTGCACGCCGGTGGTAAGTTCGACAAGGGCTCTTATAAAGTATCCGGTGGTCTGCACGGTGTCGGCGTATCTTGTGTGAACGCATTGTCCACGCACATGACTACCCAAGTTTTCCGTAACGGAAAAGTCTATCAGCAAGAATACGAATGCGGACATCCGCTTTATTCGGTAAAGGAAGTCGGCACTACCGAGATTACAGGTACGCGCCAACAATTCTGGCCGGATGATACAATCTTTACCGAAACGGTCTACAATTATGATATTCTGGCAACTCGTATGCGCGAGTTGGCTTATCTGAATGCCGGAATCAAAATCACGCTGACCGACCTTCGCGTAAAAGAAGAAGACGGAAGTTACAAGCAAGAAATTTTCTATTCCGTAGAGGGCTTGAAGGAGTTTGTACGCTACATCGATTCTTCCCGCGAGCATCTGGTGAACGATGTCATCTACATCAACACCGAAAAGCAAGGTACACCGGTAGAAGTAGCCATCATGTACAACACTTCCTACAACGAGAACATCCATTCTTATGTAAATAATATCAATACCATTGAAGGAGGTACTCACTTGGCAGGTTTCCGCCGTGCGCTGACCCGTACATTAAAGAAATATGCCGAGGACAACAAGATGCTGGAAAAGGCAAAAGTAGAGATATCCGGTGATGACTTCCGCGAAGGTCTGACCGCCGTTATTTCTATCAAAGTGGCCGAACCGCAGTTTGAAGGGCAGACCAAAACCAAGCTCGGCAACAACGAGGTTATGGGAGCCGTAGACCAAGCCGTGGGCGAAGCGCTCTCCTACTATCTGGAAGAGCACCCCAAAGAGTCCAAGGTAATTGTAGACAAGGTGATATTGGCAGCACAAGCACGTGTGGCAGCACGCAAGGCACGTGAATCCGTACAGCGCAAGTCGCCGATGTCAGGCGGCGGTATGCCGGGCAAACTAGCCGACTGTTCCAGCAAAGACCCGGAAGAATGCGAATTGTTCCTCGTCGAGGGTGACTCTGCAGGCGGTTCTGCCAAACAAGGACGTAACCGCGCTTTCCAAGCTATCCTGCCGCTTCGCGGTAAGATTTTGAATGTGGAGAAAGCCATGTGGCACAAAGCATTCGAAAGCGACGAAGTAAACAACATCATCCAAGCCTTGGGTATCCGCTTCGGTGTAGACAGCGAAGACAGCAAAGAAGCCAACATAGACAAGCTGCGTTATAAGAAAGTAATCATCATGACCGATGCCGATGTCGATGGTTCTCACATCGACACACTGATTATGACGCTCTTCTTCCGCTATTTCCCGCAGGTAATACAGCAAGGTTACTTGTATATTGCCACTCCCCCGCTCTACCTTTGCACCAAGGGCAAAGTAAAAGAGTATTGCTGGACAGACCAGCAACGCCAGAAGTTTATCGACACTTACGGCGGCGGTTCGGAAAATGCAATCCATACCCAACGCTACAAAGGTTTGGGTGAAATGAACCCGGAACAGCTGTGGGAAACAACCATGAATCCGGAAAACCGTATGCTGAAACAAGTACATCTTGAAAATGCCGCCGAAGCCGACTACACGTTCTCCATGCTGATGGGTGAAGACGTAGGTCCGCGCCGCGATTTCATTGAAAAGAATGCAACGTATGCAAATATCGATGCATAAAAGGACAGTGATTAATGATTAGCATTTAGTCATTAATCACCGAATAACGTTTTTATTTACCAACCTCACATCTTACAACGAAGAAGCTCCGGACGGACAGGAAATACCTGTTGACCGGAGCTTTTCTTATATCATTCCTTGCTTTTTCATTTCCTCAGCCGCCACTTCCAGTTCGGCATACCAGTCTTCACCGAATTTGCGTATCAGAGGCTCTTTCAGAAACTTATATACAGGGACATCCTCTTTCTGTCCTAATAACACCGCTGCCTTGCAGACATCCCAGCGATGGTAGTTCACCGCTTTATAAGGGCCGTAATCGCCTATACGAATAGGATAAAGATGGCAGGAAACAGGTTTGTAGAAGTCCGTTTTGCCTTCTCTGTACGCTTTCTCTATGGCGCAATAGCAACAGCCTTTCTCATCATAGCAAGTAAATACACAATCCTTATTATTAACGATAGAGGTTACCAAATCGCCCTCTTCATCCGTGTACACCACACCCTGCGCATCTATCACAGCCCGTGCTTCCGAAGAAAGCTCATTCCAAATCGCGGGAAGCACTTCTTCAAGTTTCTCCACTTCTTCCAATTCCACCGGAGCACCGGCATCCCCTTCAATACAACATTCGCCCTTACAAGCTTCAAGGTTGCAAAGGAATTTCTCACGCAACACATCGAAGCTGACTACTATATCACCAATCTGTAACATTGTTTTAAATTAAAAAATTAAAGGCCCAAAGCCATATTACAAACGAAATAAGGCGCAGAGTACGCGGGAACATATACGGAGTAAGCACCGTGTAACCCGTGTAATCTGCGCCTAAATTATCTAATCCGGCCTCTTAATTACTTTATCAAGTCTTTACCCGTCATTTCAGCCGGTTGCTTCATACCCAGAATATGCAGGATAGAAGGAGCCACATCCGCCAACACACCGTTTTCCACCTTAGCGTCCTTGTTTGCCGTTACATAAACAAACGGAACAGGATTCAAAGAGTGAGCCGTATTCGGAGTGCCATCCTCGTTCAGAGCATGGTCGGCATTACCGTGGTCGGCAATGATGATTACCTCATAATCGTTGGCTTTGGCAGCTTCTACCGTATCTTTCACACATTCGTCGATAGCTTTTACGGCTTTCTCAATGGCTTCGTAGATGCCGGTGTGACCAACCATGTCACCATTTGCATAATTCACTACGATGAAATCGAACTTCTTCGTATTGATAGCCTCAACCAATTTGTCTTTTACTTCGTAAGCGCTCATTTCCGGCTTCAGGTCATAGGTAGCAACCTTGGGAGACGGAACAAGGATACGTTCTTCGGCATCGTACGGAGTTTCGCGACCGCCGTTGAAGAAGAATGTAACGTGAGCATACTTCTCCGTTTCGGCAATGTGAAGCTGGGTCTTGTCATTGGCAGCGAGGTATTCGCCTAATGTATTCTGTACATTTTCCTTATCAAAGAGAACATGAACACCCTTGAAAGAAGCATCATACGGAGTCATGCAGTAATACTGCAAGTTAGGGATGGTATGCATTCCCTGTTCCGGCATATCTTGTTGGGTCAGAACGATAGTCAACTCCTTGGCACGGTCGTTACGGTAGTTGAAGAAGATTACAACATCACCCTCCTTGATAGTGCCGTCGCAGTTGGCATTCACAATCGGTTTGATGAATTCATCGGTTACACCTTCGTCATAAGACTCTTGCATAGCCTGCACCATATCGGAAGCAGCCTTGCCTTCACCGTTTACCAACAGGTCATAAGCCACTTTCACACGCTCCCAACGTTTGTCACGGTCCATAGCGTAGAAACGGCCCACGATAGAGGCAATCTTGCCTGCCGACTTCTCGCAATGCGCTGTCAGTTGTTCGATGAAACCTTTACCGCTCTTCGGGTCGGTATCACGGCCGTCCATGAAGCAATGGATAAATGTATTTTCGATGCCATATTCCTTTGAAATATCGCAGAGTTTGAACAAGTGGTCGAAAGAACTGTGCACACCACCGTTACTGGTCAGTCCCATAAAGTGGACACTCTTTCCGTGTTCTTTAGCGTAAGAGAAAGCAGAAACGATTTCCTTGTTCTTCAAGATACTGCCGTCGGCACAAGCGCGGTTAATCTTTACCAAGTCCTGATATACGATACGTCCTGCACCGATATTGAGGTGGCCTACTTCCGAGTTACCCATCTGTCCGTCGGGCAATCCGACATTCTCACCGCTTGCCTGCAACTCAGAGTGCGGATAAGTAGCCAACAGACTATCCCAATAGGGAGTAGGCGTGTTGAAAATCACATCATCTTTGCCTTGATCGCCGACACCCCAGCCATCAAGAATCATTAAAAGGGCTTTCTTACTCATAATTATTATTGTTTTAATTGTACAATCTCTTTCTCACATAGAAAACACTGCGGAGGTACCATTTGTTTTTCCGCGCACAAAGGTACGAAATAGCAACCAAACTATGTTACTTCAAAAAGTAAAAATAACATTTATAGAGGGCAAACCCGGCACACTCCCCAGGGCGGCTCCCTCCCGCCCCTGTATAAAAGATGCTTATACATACTGCCAAAAGCCGTGCTCCTTCATGCAAAAGCCTACAACACTTCGTGCATTATCCCGTTTTCCAGCTGCGGGCTGTACGGTTGCCAGCTGCGGGCTCTGCGGTTGCCAACTGCGGGACGAAGAAATACATGGAGCATCACAGCATTTCATACAAGGCACCGGGGCATTTCACACAAGGGAAAACAGCATTTACCACGAAGGCTAAATAACAAGAAATACTAAAAAAGCAGTACAAAGACATGAAGTAAGGTTTGATTTTCATACTTTTGCAGAACTTTCCATCATAATCAATTAAAATTATGGACGATTCAAACCCACGAACGTGCAATAGTGTTTACAATTAAAGCGAGCGGAGACGTTGGTCGCAATGCCTCTGTTCGGACTAAAGAAAGGAGGCAAAACAATGAGAAAGTATCTCTACAGCGAAAACGGCTTCGTAGAAAAGGCCGAGTGGAAACCTAACTGCTGGGTAAATGTAGAATGCCCGGACGACAGCGATTTCCAATTCCTTACCCAAGAACTGAAAGTTCCCGAATCATTCCTTGAAGACATTGCCGATACGGACGAGCGCCCTCGTACGGAAACGGAAGGCAACTGGTTGCTCACCATTCTGCGTATTCCCATGCAGAGCAGCCAACATGGTATTCCGTTTATCACAGTACCCATCGGAATCATCACCAATAACGACATCATTGTTTCCGTATGCTATCACCACACCGAACTGATACCGGACTTCATACAGCACACCCGTCGCAAAGGCATTGTTGTCAACAATAAGCTGACTCTGATTTTACGTATTATCTATTCCTCAGCCGTATGGTTCCTGAAATACCTGAAACAAATCAATAACGATGTGGCCACCGCCGAAAAGGAACTGGAGAAGAGTATCCGTAACGAGGACCTCCTTCAATTGATGAAGTTGCAAAAAACGCTCGTATACTTCAACACTTCCATCCGAGGAAACGAGGTTATGATAGGACGGCTGAAGAATATCTTCCAAGATACAGACTACCTTGACATGGAGCTGCTGGAAGACGTCGTGATAGAACTGAAGCAGGCCTATAATACGGTAAACATCTACAGCGACATCCTTACGGGAACAATGGATGCCTTTGCTTCCATCATATCCAACAACGTGAACGCTATCATGAAACGTATGACGAGCCTGTCCATCACACTGATGATACCCACCTTGATAGCCAGTTTCTATGGCATGAATGTGGACATACATCTGGAAAGTTTCCCACATGCGTTTGTGCTCATCATCTTGTTGTCCGCAATACTGTCGGCTATAACTTTCATCTGGTTCAGAAAAATAAAGTGGTTCTGAAAAGAACCACTTTAATATCTTCAAGACTTAGTATCTCAAGACCTTTGCCGCTACGGTCTTAAACTTCGGCATTGTCATGCCGATGGAGGCTCCGATATAAGTAGGGTCACATACCGTATACTTCTGCCCGTTTACCATGACATAATCTCCACTGACGTTTCCTTTGAAACGAACGGCCGTGGCTATATGGTTGGGATAGTCCAGCAACACCACATCAAGTCCCAGCAACTTCCTTACCAGGTAAGAAAACAACATGGAACGGTCTTCGCAATCGGAATAAGGGTAATAGAAAAGCTCTTCGACAAAAAACGGCTTTTCATACCCAAACTGCTCGTCGTCCGTCTGATACTGAAACGCGGTCTGCACAAAGTTTATAAGGATATTTGCCGCATCAGCTTCACTCTTGCCCTGTATCAAAGGAGATAAAGAAGAAATGAGCCGGCTCTCGACAGCACTGTTGACCGTAGCATTGAAATAAACACTGTAATCACACTGAGGATAGCTTTTATAAAAATCGGCAAGGGCTTTGGGAACCTCCACCGTAACTTTGGCGGCGCTTCCCCGTGCCTGACGAGTGGCAGTGGCCACTGTACCCGAAAAGTTAGGAGCTGCATTCAGACGCATACCCACAAGATTCTTAGCTTTCGGAGAATCCTTCGGGCACATATAGAATTGGCACTGCGTATTATCACCACTCATATTGTAATAATTGCGCCCCTCCAATGTGATATAAGGATGCGCATAGATGTTACAATCCGTAGCCACAAAGAGCATCATCTTATTTCCCGTGGCCTTTCGCGCCATACGAGCCTTATATCCCATCTCATTCAGCAGAAACTGCTGCATGACGATACTTTCATCAGTTGTACTGCAATAAGCATCGGATATCTGCCGTATCAGCGTGAACATCCCCCAGTCATTCAGCCGTAAATCCTTCTTTATCTGCGCACAGTCAGCCACCAACGGTTGGTAATTGGATCTGCATAATGCTTCGTAAGCGTCAGCAATGGCGTTCTCATTCAGTCCGCTCAAGCGGCACTTGCCACTCAGTGCGTTGCTCAGATAGAAAGATTCACCGGCATAAGTTATCTTGCTACGTCCTGTTTGGGCGGTGTACAACGGAGAAGTCTTAGGCGGTGTGGCGACAGGTGTCTCCGGTTTTACTGCGGGCTGCGGAATGACGGGAGAAGGAACAACCGGTTCCGGCTCAACGACCTCAACCACCGGTTTCTTCTCGGGCTGTACTGACGGTTTATCAGGCAACTTCTCTTCGATAATAATGACCTTGGGGTCTTTTTTCTTCTTGACAATTACTTCAGGTTTGTCAAAAGTGATTTTATCTACGTCATCCAGCTGTATCACCGGCTTTTGCTTGCCTTCGGAAGTAGTCATGTCCAGTATCTCCTCAATCGTAAGACATACCGGCGCTGCATCCTTGGGCGTAACCTTTTCATCATAGACGACCGGTTTCACAGGTTCGGGCTTCACCCGCTTCACCACAGGCTTCTTTGCCTCAAACTCTTTCCAGGGATTACGCATGAAGTCTATGAATTCTTTATCGGCATCGCTCATAAACTTATCGAAATCCGCTATCTCCTCTTTCATAAAGTCAGATATGCCTCCCTTGTTTTCTTGAGCCATTCCTGCCAAAGAGAGGAAAAGCCCCGCAATAAAAACTCCTGTTTTCTTCATGGTCGCATACTTTTAAATAATTTAAAAAAGGTTGTACCCGGAGCCGTTCGGCACAAGGACAACCTTTATAGATTTATCCGGATTAGTATTCCTCTACCGGTTCGCCAATAAATTCTTCCACCTTCTGTGACAAGTCTCCCAAAGCAGCATTTTTCTTGGCTTCCAATGCAGCCGCTTCTCTGGCCTTCTTTGCCTGAGCCTCATCAATGGACATATAAACGTTAAATTCTTTGCTTCCGTCTTTATTCTCTTTCACCAAAACAAGGTGTTGCTTCACCAGCCCGGCAATCTTTGTATTCACCGCAGCCTGATAGGCAGCTCCAAACTTATCAATCTCTTCTTCCGGAGCATCGGTTGCGGAGGAGGAAAGCAGACTCTTCATTTTACCCACTACCTGTGCCTTAGCGCGAGAAGCATAGCTGGTAATACCGTTCATTATGGCGTTCTCTCTGCCAATCTTCACATTCTTACCAATTGCAATACCCACCATCTCAATACGGTTTTCGGGGTCTTCTTCCAGATAAGTACGATATTTAGAGAAAGCATATTCCAATGTAGAAGAACTTGCCAAAGGCTTCCATCCTTCCTTCTTCAGCTCTTTCACTCTCTTCTTGACATCTTTCTTCAGAGCTTTGGATTGTGCATCGACAGTTGCCACGCATCCGAAAAGTATAGCGCAGACAAGCGCAAAAAATGCAAAACTTCTTTTCATAATCATTCTAATTTAACAGTTAATACTATGACTTTACTTCTTTATTCCCAATTCGTTATATAAGGCAAAGAGAGCTGACTGCGTTCTACAGCGCCTGTCAACGGATTGACAAATGTAATGGAACCCTTAGCAAAGGAGAAAGCTGAGTTTTTCTTCTCTTTTGCGGTAAATTCACCCTCAGCCAATGCCTTTATCTGAACGATTCCCTTGGTCTTGTACACTCCGTCAATATCATCAAAAATGATAGGAGTGGAAATTTCCGGAATATGGAGTTCCAGTGATTTCAGTCCGAAAGGAGTACCGCCACGGTTGTTGAGCGTGAGGCGGATATTGATATTGAACAATTTCCTGTTGGCAGACACTACGGAATCGGCAGTGAGAATAAGTTTTCCTTCGGGCACTACTGAAAAGGATACGCCGCTTGCTCCCGATTCATTCAAGAAAGCTTGGTGCTGTATGCGCTTTCCATTGATGACGAATGTAATGTTCAATACATTCTCCTCCTCAGGCAGACAGTCTTCCGCATTATAAGAAATAACAAACCTACCGTCATCAGGACGGGCACTGAGCTGGCCGGCACAGTTAGAAGTTACTTTCGGGGTGGCAGACACCTTTACCGGATTGCCTTCAAGCAATACTTGGCATTGGTATTTCCCGTTATCAAGAAAAGTGCCGGTAACGGAAATCGCTTTATACAATTCATTATACTGGCTGATTAGGCCTTTTACTTGACTCAAACGCACCTCATCAAAAAAGTACTCGGACAAAGTATTCAATGCTAAAACAGCCTGATTGATTTCGTCTACTGACTCTATCGAATGCAATTTCTGTTCCAAAGCCTTGTATTGAGCTACTTTCTCAGCATCCAACGCTTCAAACTCCGCCACCAACTTACGCTGCTCCGCCTGCGAGAACGGATACTTCACCGAATAGTTATAGTGTTCCTTTTTCGTAGACTTATCCTGTACTTTCTCCCAATAGATTTCTTCCACATTAGAAAGAGAAATGCCTTTCAAAAAAGGAAGGTTCGCCGATTTAATCTTGGATATTTGCTTAAAAGCATCCGAAGACTCAATCTCTCCATTTGTATTCACCTCCGAAAGGATATTCTCTTTAGAGACAGAAACGTTACTCGCAACAGCCTGAATGATACGCTCCGTAATTTCCTGCAAGACTTTCGACTGCCCGTCTGCCAAAGAACTTGCTGTAACAGAAACTATCAGATAATCATCCACAGCCGTATTCATCCACCCCGGAACTTTCTTGGCACTTTTCTCTATTACTTTAGTCTGGGCATTTATCCCAACTGCCAGTAACAAGGCACAAACCACCCACATCAATCGTTTCATAAGCATCTTGTTTTTTATTGCCATTGGATAGGCAGATTACGGATGTATACCTGAGTATCTGCAATCTTCAGTTCCACATAAGAGAAACTGGAAAATCTATCAAAAACTTTCGTTATATAAAACTCACGACGAAGCTTTACGCGAGGAGGCATCTTCATCCAATTTCCATTCTGAATCTCAAAATTCTTGCACTCCGCGCCGCTATCGGTCACAGCCGAATTTATTCGCAGATACTCCTCCGTATTGCGATTAGTATCCAAATTGGTCATCTCAACCAAGATTGTAATACGTTGTTGAGCAGCGTTACCGTAGCACTTCAGTACGTTAAGTTGCAGTCTGTTGGTGGAAAAGGTTATTTCACAGTCCGCCTTCGGCGTTTCCCTGACAACCGGTTTCTCAACAACCACAGGTTTCTCAACTACTTTTTCTACAACAACCGGTTTTTCTACTACCTTCTCAACGACTACCGGCTTCTCCACTATCTTTTCAACTTCCACAATCTTTTCCACCTCAACAGGTTTTTCAATAACTTTTTGTATAATCACCGTATCGGGTTGTGCATCGGGAACATACTGTGCGAGTTCTGTCTGGAGTACAGCCGCCTGCTCATAGCAAGGCACACTCTCCGAAATCGCAGAGAGATAGCTTAAAGCCTCCGCATATTTTTTCAAACCGTAAAGACTTTGGGCTTTCTGAAGTATAGTTGCACAATTAGCCGCATAATAATCCTGTATCTTCTGACGAGCTATACGGATGAAGCGGGTATAAACCGGATCGGTAGAACGGATACCGGTAATCATTGCTTTATAAGGGTCGGCTCCTTCCGCCGCCTGTCCGGAAATCTGCACGACAGCACTGTGATACAAGCTGCCGTCTACTTTGTTTTTAGCCACTAAGGTCAGTTCTCCTTTCACAAGAGTGGCATTGCGCATCAGCCCCGTAGTAGATTGTTTGTCCACAATATCTATTGTAGGTTCTATTACAAAGACATTATAATCATTTGATGCACCTGCACTATTACGGGTAATGATTTGCTTCAATTTATTTTGCAGCAGCTCCTGCGATGCGTCGGACAAATCGCCCGCTTCCGCCAAAGGCTGAACAGAAAAATTAATTGTCTGACCCCAAAGCTGAACAGTGCAGAAAGCTGTCGCCAATAGAAATAAAAATTTCCTCATGTCTATTATTATTAAAAGACCGATACCCAGCTGTGTATTTACTCAGACCAACACGCACCGAATATCCGCCTTAGGTTATTCTCTTGAATTCTGAATCAAAAGCTGGATATACTGTCCGGAAGCTGCTTTTGAACTTGCTGTATAACCTTTGCTTTTCAACAAGCCGGAAATGAATCTTCTCATTTTACCGACTTCCGAACTTATGGAACGCGGTCTTCCGGTTTCAGGGTCATACACAGGTACACGCATAAAGACGTTCAGACTATTACCACCCCAACGCACTTCTCCATTACCTTTAAAAGCATTGTTGAGCACCCATTCATCAAGTTCCTCACTCAAAGTCATGTCTTGTGTACCTACCACATCGTTCTCCATGTCAAACTCGCAGTTTTCGTCTACATTGAGCGTTACATTCACTTCACGTCCGTTATTCACCATATCGCGAAAAGCAAGTTTCAGCTGATTGAAGAAATTTTCTGTAATTCCTTCCAAAGCATACTCCGTCAACTCTTTCTTCGATGCCCGAAAACGATCGCTCACAACACTGGCATTAGCCAATGAGAACCCCGTTTCTCTCTCTTTGGCTTCCAGCAGAAGGGTGACATTTGAGGCTCCCCCGTCAAAATCTTCTTTGCTAATCTTTACGGTTACGTATATGTCCGCTCTTGCACCATCCACATAGGCTTGCAGACCGGTAGACTTGGCATTCAAGGCAGAAGCTGCATAAGAGCGATTCTGTACTCTCTGAAATTCGGTCATAAAATCAATCGTATTAAAACTGCGCAGATTGAACTGCTCTTTTATTTTAGAAAGAGCCAGTGGCACAGCCTCATCATTCAGAACTGCCTCTTTAATACGATCATTCTCTCCATCACCCGGTTCTACAAAAGGTACAACTATCACACTCGGATTTCTTGCCGAATTGCCTTGTGCAAAAAGATAAAGAGGCAAAAACATACTCAAAAAGAAAATTAATCTTTTCATAATCATCATCTTATATTAATGATTCAAAAACCAAATGAATCAAAATTCATACTCGCAATTCTATTCTTCAGGACAAAATAGTTGACCGTTATATCAAACGGTTTCTTCTTGACCTTTTCTCCTTTCACTTTATCCAGCTTACCCAACGGCTTTACCGAACTTATGCAATCCTTATACTCTTTATTCTCAAAGAAAGCGAGCAGTTTACCCTGACTCTTCGATTCCGCTTCCGATTCGGTCATTGAAATAACAGCCGGATAATCTTTGGAAAAGCCGGAATACAACAGTGCACGTATTACGCGTACTTCCGCATCTTCCTGTGCCAAAGCATCATTTTTACCATAACCCAACGTACGAAGCACCAGTGTGGCATCTCCTGCACGTCCTTTCACTTCCATTAAATTTACCGAGCCGCCATAATTCACAGGTTTTACCTTTTGAGCAAAAGCCCCTGTAAAGAACAGCAAACAGAACAAAGAAAAAATTAATACCTTTTTCATAAGTTAACGAGATTTTAAAAGTAACAATCTGCATTGCAGAAAACTATTAGCATCCAAAGTGGGTATCGCCTCTATAATACGGTCTTTACCTTCGGAGAAAGAGATGGCGGATGTTGAAGCACGCAAATCTTGCACTTTTACCACACCAACAACCTCACTTTCTCGCTCCCCTCCATTATACTTTACCAAGGAGACTTGAAATTGATCACCTTTTCTGATATTCAGATTTTCACCGCAAGTAACTATATATTCATCTCCTTCGTAGTCAAGAAGCCCGTATATAGGGATGTTATTCAGAAAAAAATCAGTAAGAGGCTCCGTCAATGTAGCCAAAGCTTCCTGACACGCAGCGTCTCTATTGGGACGGATTGCCGTTTTCTTTATATCGCTGATGAACTCACGAGAAATTAAAGCGGCGGCAGTAGAATCGCGTGCATCTCCTATGCTCACTTTCAAGCGAAGCACACAAGAATAACCTGCTCCACCCGCCCTGCGCGTAAACTGGCAACTATTGATGTCACAGGAAAGAGTGTAGTCATTCTGCTGGGCAGAAACGTATTCTATTCTTTCTGCTTTAGACATCTTCATAAACAATTTCTCTTCTGCATCCCGTGTAAGGGCTTGCAGCGCCTTCTCATCCGATATTTCAAAACGTCCGCAGGCTTTCGCAACTTCATCCAACTTGGCGCGTACATTTCCTTCATAAATACGAATCAAATCCATAGGCTTGGTATTACCTTTGGCTTCCTGTTCTTTAGCAATATTAACTAAAGTCCCATCGGTTACTTTTATATCAACCAAACGCAGTGTCATTGCGTTTTTGCCCTTACTCTGAGCAAAACCGTTCAGAGCAAGGGCAACCATTACAAACAATAAATATATCCTTTTCATAATCTATCTTTATCCGCTTCGCTATTATTCGGTTGCAACTTCTTGCCCCTCATTAGCTTTCTTATACTTCAACTTCTCTGTATTACTTTTAATATTCCGTATGGTTAAGGGAAGAATATCTCCTGCGATTTTAATGTATTTTCCTACTTTCTTCACTTGCTTGCCCAAAGTCAAAGCTTTCAAAGGGTCACCCGTCAAAGCGGCAATAGCACTGACACCCTCGGCTGTCAGAGAAACGGTACTGGCAGTAGCTGTCGTTGCATCCAATAAAGCTAAGCTGTATACTTTCAGGGCATCATTCTTGGCAATAGGCTCATTAGTCAACTTATTCTTGGCATTCCAAATGGTATCATTCACACCCATTTCCTCATCAAAATAGGGTTCAGGAACCATTTCAATAAAACCGATATTCTGCTCAATGGAAACCAACAAGGCAAACAGTTCGTTAGAATGTACAAAGAAAGTGTCTACTTCTGCAATACCGACATTAGCTTCAATAGGCTCCCATTCTTTCAAGAATGCTTCATAATCAGCACGGCGTTCAGCATCTTTAGCCTGCTTCTTTGCTGCCTTTTTAAGTTTAGCTTCTTTCTTGGCATTCTCTTTTTCTTGTTTGGCCGCCTCTTTTTCTTGTCTTGCTTTTTCCTTTTCTGTCAGTTCCTGAGCATAAACAGTAGTACTTAAGACAAAAATACCCAATAGAATAAATAAATACTTTTTCATAACCTGTAATCGTTAATGTGAAGCAGAGGTAATATCTCTGTTTCGGGTTTATAATAAATGTGTAAATCTCTCTCCAGTTAAAACATTATTAACTTACTCAACAGTGATATCGCATCACATTAACCGGTTTGACATAAATGTTTTTCATTGTTCACAAAGATAAGTAGGTTTTAACATTGATTATATCCACAGATTTTATTATATTTACCCGATAAACAAGCAACACTCCCCAAAACATTATCAGTATGGAAAAAAAACTGAAGAAAATTGCAGGTCAACAACTACAGCTATTGCGTCTGGAAAGGAACTTAACCCAAGAGCAGATGGGCGAGAAACTAAATCTGTCTACAAGTGCTTATTGCAAAATTGAATATGGAGAGACTGATTTAACGCTTACACGATTATATAAAATAGCACAAGCATTAGACATATCTTTTATGGATTTATTGGCACGCATTGATAAGTACACAGATACCGATTCTTATTATAAGAAAAATAATTCTGCCAATAATGTTCTAAATAATAATGATCCTGAAAGTTACAATACCCTTTATGAACTGGTCAAGGCTAATTGCAGGACGATTGATTTACTATGCAAAAGAATTGAACAGTTGGAGCAGAGAAAATGACGACTATTTGAAGTCCAGTTCCAACTGTCCATCACCCAGCAGATTAAAGGTCATACGATGATACGGAGTAGTCCCCCGTTCGGCAATAGCTGCACGATGTTTTTTTGTGGGATATCCCTTATTATGCTCCCAATCGTAATAAGGAAATTCTTCATGTAGACGATTCATATAATCATCACGATAAGTCTTGGCAAGAATGGAAGCTGCCGCAATAGAAAGATATTTGCCATCACCTTTCACTACAGTAGTGTGTGGAATATCCCGGTATTTCTTGAAGCGGTTACCGTCTATAAGCAAATGTTGCGGACATAATTTTAACCGGTCTACAGCGCGATGCATTGCAAGAAAAGAAGCGTTCAGGATATTTATCTTGTCTATTTCTTCAGGCGAAACAACTCCCACCGCCCAAGCCAACGCTTCTTTCTCAATGACTTCACGCAAAGCGTACCGTTGTTTTTCAGTCAGTTGCTTAGAATCATTCAGCAAGTCATTCTTAAAATCCGTAGGCAGAATAACGGCGGCAGCATAAACAGCACCTGCAAGACAGCCACGTCCGGCCTCATCACAGCCGGCTTCTATCATATCTTTATTTAAGTAAGGTAATAGCATATATCACTATATTAGAGCGCACAAAGATAAATCTTTTCATAAGCAAACGAGGCTTTTAAACAAAAATAATTAAATTTGCAGAAAGAAGAAACCCTTATGAAAAAATACTATATCTTTTTCTTTATCTACCTTTTACCCAACATACTTCTACAGGCCCAAGACTTAGAGAAAGCACTGGAATTTATCGAACAAGCACAGAAGGACCTATTCAGTACTCCAAAACAAGCCTCATACTATGCAGGGCAGGCAGTAAACTTATTCCCGGAAAATGAGCCTAATGAGATACGCGCACAAGCCATGTTGCTTCAAAGTCAAGCAGAACAGCTGTTAGGAAACTTTGATATGAGTATCAAAAATCTATATGATACAGAAAAATACATCACACCCTCGAACAAACTACAAAATGCACAACTCTACTCACTCATGGGCCGAGTATACAGCAAATTGGGTGATTACAACAAAGCGATTGAATTAAACGACAAAGCCACTTCTATTTTCAAAGTATTGGGAGATTCAATCTCCATAGCCGAATGTTATAATGAACGGGGTGTCATGCATTATCTCCTTAATGAATTTTTGATTGCCGAAAGATTCTTTCAGCGCGCTTTAATAATCAACCGTGCCCAACGCAATCTAAAAGGTATTGCTACAAATCTAAGTAATCTTTGTCTGTATCAAGGTAATACCGACGAAAAGCTGAAACTCATACATGAAGCCATTACCATCAACAAAAATTTAGATTCCCAATGGTCCTTAGGCGAAAACTATAATAATATGGGTAAGCAATATTACTTTGGAGAGCAATATTCCAAAGCATTGGAAGCTTTAGAAAAAGCCTATGAATATGCTCATAGCATCGGTGCACGTGAACTGATTTGTGACAACTATGAATACTCATCTTGGGTATATGCCGCCATTGGTAACTATAACCAAGCTTTCAAATGCTTAAGCCAAATGTCCGCTTTAAGTAAAAAACTCCAAAGCAGCAATAAACTGCGCAATATTGAACAGGAAATCTCTTACAAAAGGTATCAAGACCAAAAATATGCTACCGAGATACAGGAACAAATCTACAAGATAGAACTCCTAAAACGAAATCTATGGCTTCTGAGTTGCATATTCATTCTTGGAATAGCTTCCTGCATTTTTCTATATAAATGGTATAAGCGCAAAAAGAACCTACAATTGGTAGAAGCCCGATACCAACTTCAACTATCCGAACGGGAAGTTGCCGAACTGAAACTACACCAACAAGAATTGGAACTACAAAATGTACAGAGTGCCTTGCAGGCAAGCCGGCAGGAAGCTACAAGTTTTGCCGTATTCCTGAAAAGCCGCAATGAACTGCTGGACAAGATACGCGAAATGATAAAAGAAGGATATAAAATGGATTCTCAAGCCATTGTTCCGCATCTTAAGAAAATCAATTCATTTATCAAACAATATCAAAATGGCGATAAAACCAACACTTCTTTATTAATTAATATCGAAGATAAGAATAATGAATTCTTGCAGAAGCTCATTACCCTACACCCCAAATTAACGCAAGGAGAAAAATATCTTGCTACCCTGTTAAGAGTTAACCTTTCCACCAAAGAAGTAGCTATGCTGACGGGCACTACTCCTAAAACCATCAACATGAACCGTTATCGCTTACGTAAATCTTTAAACTTATCTTCCGAAGAGGACTTGACAGACTATCTGCAGAATATATGAGATTATTTCATTGAGACAACGAAGAGACGAACTATCTTCATTACCGTCCCTGTTCACCACATTCAATTCATTGAACTTTAATATATACTATAAAGCAATATTCTATTCTGTAGATAGGATTAAGCAATTATACTACTATATATCAATAGATTACAAGTATTCATGTAGATTATAAAAGAGCAGAAACGTCCTATTTGTAGGCTATTTGTAGATAACCTTTATTAGTAAAGCCCATTAATATCATCTTAATTTGGCATTGTGGAAAACAAAAAAAATATTAACCTTAAAAAACTTATTCAAATGAGTAAAAGTAATGCTTTTAAAGAAAGAACAATCCAACTGTTCCTTTTCTTTGCTTTTATGTTACCTGTATGTACATGGGCACAAAGCATCCAGTTGACAGGTACAGTAACCGATACATCCGGCGAAACAGTCATCGGTGCCAGTGTACTGGAAAAAGGAACCACCAACGGTCTTATTACAGACATTGACGGTAACTTCTCATTAACCGTATCACCCAACGCAACAATCGTAATCTCTTATGTGGGTTATACAACACAGGAAATCCCTCTCAACGGCCGTAAAACATTAAACGTTGTTTTAAAGGAAGACAACGAAATGCTGGATGAAGTAGTTGTCATCGGCTACGGAACCATGAAAAAGAGCGACATGACAGGAGCCATTTCTTCGGTGGATACGGAGGAATTAACCAAACGCGCCACAACCAATCCTGCAGAAGCCCTTCAAGGCAAGATTGCCGGTGTAAACATTATGAAAGCCGGTGGCAATGCCGGCGCCGGCGTATCTGTAAAAATCCGTGGTGTGAAATCATTCGGAAGCAACGAACCTCTCTACATCATCGACGGTTTCCCCGGTGATATTGACAATGTCAATCCGCAAGATATTCAGTCTATGGAAGTTCTGAAAGACGGAGCCGCAGCTGCAATCTATGGTTCGGTAGCCGCTAACGGGGTTATCATCATCACTACCAAAAACGGAAAGAAAGGTGAAACACACATCGACTTTAATACTTATTTAAGCGTAACTCAGGTTGCCAATAAGTTGGAGATGACCAATGCAGAACAGTACAAGAACACTATCAAAACAATGTTCGAGAATTACAATGCACAGTATCCCGACGATGCGGAAACAATTCCCGCATATGTTACTTCCAATACGGGTGTAAACACTGACTGGCAAGATTTGATGTTGCGCAATGGTCTTTCACAGAACTATATGTTCAGTGTACGCGGTGGTGGAGAGACAGCGCAATATTCCGTATCTTACAACCATGCGGATGACAAAGGTATCTTCTTGGGTAACGACTATCGTCAAGATAACGCCCGTATGAAAATGCACATGAGCAAATACATTTTTGACATTGATGCCAATCTTGGCTTACGCTATACCAAAAGCAAGCAACCGCAATACAGCCTGAAAGAAATGTATGCTTCCTCTCCGTTGCTTCCCGTTTATGATGAAACAGAGAAGTACGGTTTCGGTCTGGCATCCACTCATCAATTGCCTGCCAACAACAACGTTATGGCAGACTACACTTTCCGTAACGCTGCTACCAAAAAATTCTATACCACAGCCAACGTCTCTTTAGGCGTAAAATTGGCTCCGTGGCTTAACTTCAAGACCAGCTATGCCTATCGCGGTGTACACTATCGTTATGCCTTGCACTACCCTGACTATATATCCAACGGACAAAATCCCTACAATTACCCTTATCAACAGGAAGATACTTACTATTGGGAAGAGCAGGTTATAGACAATGTGCTGACTTTCAACAAAGAGTTCGGCAAGCACAGCTTGAATGTGATGGCAGGCTCTTCTATCACTTCCACCAAATATACTGAAAACGGTGTAAACGTAACCGGTAAAACCACTAAATACTATGTAGACCAAAATGGTAATCTCGCAAACCGCGAGGAACCTGCCGGTTTCCTCGATCCGAGTTTCAGCACTATCAATGCAGGTATCGGCGGTACTTTTGCAGGTGACGGCTACAACTATAAATACAACCGTGCCTCTTTCTTCGGCCGCATAAACTACAACTACAACAATCGTTATCTTGTCCAAGCTACCATGCGCTATGACGGTTCTTCCAAATTCGGTTCCAACAACCGTTGGGGTTGTTTCCCGTCTGTAGCTTTGGGTTGGAGAATCAGTGAAGAGGATTTCTTCCCGAAAGACATATTCATAAATAACCTGAAGTTCCGTGCCAGTTGGGGACGCTTGGGTAACGAAAATGCTTTAGGATACTATGATTTCCAAGCACTTATAACCTCTTATAACCGTCACGAAGGCGGATACATACAGGGTGGAAACGCATGGCCGGGCTCCGCATCTTGGAATATTGAGAGGAATGACTTGAAATGGGAAACTACCGATACAAAGAATATCGGTTTCGATCTCGGTATGTTTAACAATAAACTGACGGGTAGCATCAACTACTACATCAATCAAACAGAAGACCTTCTGATAACCAAACGCTTGTCTCCTTCCGCAGGTTACGAGAATCCAATTTTGAACGTAGGAAAGATACGCAATACAGGTGTAGAACTGGAACTGAACTGGAGTGATAAAGTAAAAGATTTTGAATACAATATAGGCTTCAACTTTGCCACTACCAAGAATGAAGTGGTGGAATTGGCAGACAAAGGCCAAGCATTGCCCGCCACAGGTTTATTGTACGACACCGACCACGTCCCCGCTTATGCCAAAGAAGGTAAGCCAATCAGCGGTTTCTATCTGTATCGCACAAACGGTATTTTCCAGAGTGACCAAGAAGCTGCCGAATATGTCAACAAAGACGGCGAACGTCTTCTACCCAATGCCAAAGCCGGTGATATCCGTTTTGTAGATTCAAACGGTGACGGTACTATCGATGAAGACGATAAAGAATACTGTGGTACAGGTATTCCCAAAGTAGAAGCCAACCTAAACTTTTCAGCTGCCTATAAAGGCTTCGACCTTTCATTGAGCTTGGGTAGCGCGTGGGGGCATAAGATTTACAATGGTAACAAATACTTCTACCAGTCAATGAGTGCTCCTACCAATATGTTGAGCAGTGTAGCCAATGCTTGGACACCGAATAACAAAGGTACCGATATCCCGCGTGCCGTTTATAACGACCCCAACGGTAACTCCCGCGAGTCTGAACGTTTCCTTGAAAACGGCAACTTCGTCCGTCTGCGTCAAGCACAAATAGGCTATACTTTACCTACTTCTTTGTTGAAGAAAGCACACATTGAGAAACTCCGTTTCTATATCAGCGGCGATAACTTATTTACCATTACAGGATATGACGGCATTGACCCAGAATTCTCTACCAGCAGTCCCGTCAATTCAGGTATTGACAGACACATTTATCCGTTTACCCGCTCATATACGGTAGGTGCACAACTTACATTCTAACCATTACAAACAGATATATACATAAGAATATGAAAAAATTTATATATTTGGCAAGCTTATGCCTCACAATGTCTTTCGCTTCCTGCGACGACTTTCTAACCGTATCTTCTCCCGACGAGTTGACCACCGACAACTTCTGGAGAAATCAAGAAGACGCCGAAGCTACCATGGCTTCAGTCTACGCACAGCTTTATCATGGTGACGCCTATGCCACCAGTGAAGTCAGATGGCCGGTAGAAGCTTTCCGTACTGATTTATACGCTATGGGAAATGATGCCATCAACTATCAGACTTGGACAGACATTTATAAATTCACGTATACTAACGGTAATACGCAATTCTCTTATTATTACCAAGACCTTTATCGCGGAATCAATTTTGCCAATCAGGTATTGGAATTTGTTCCCCTGATACCCGAAAGCGGCATTACTACCAGCAAACGGAATGAGTTGATAGCTGAAGCCCACTTTATGAGAGGTTACCTTCATATGATGTTAATATTAAATTGGGAAAAGATTATCATACGCGACAAATATATCAACAATCAGGATGAATTAAACCTTCCTCTATCCGACCGTGTAACCTGCTGGAATTTTGTCATCGATGAGCTTAAATTAGGAGCAGCTCTTCCATCTGAACGTCCCAGCACAGAAGCCGGACGCGCTACATCCGGAGCAGCCAACGCTTATTTAGGCTTCGCTTATTTAACGCGTGCATACGAAGAACCGGAGCAAGAAACAACTTTCTTGAAAGACGCTCTGAATGCCCTGAACGAAGTTAAGAACTATGAATTGGTAAGCGGCAATGATTTGGTCGATATGTTCAACGGCAGAAACAAAAACAGCAAAGAGTCCGTTTTTGAACTGCAATATAGTTCAAACACAGATAACGGTGCCAGATACTATTCTTACGTTCACCAATTCATAGCAAGCAAGCAATTGGGCGGCTGGGACGAAATCCTGCCTAATGATTTCCTGATGAACGAGTTTAAGAAAGAAGGCAGAGTCAGACCCGGTGGAACTGCAGGACGCTACGACCAACGCTTGTACAATACTGTATATTTCCTCGACGAATATTTCACAGAAGAGGAAGAAGAGACAGTGATAGGAAAGAAATACAGTTACTGGTTCGCTGATAAGTACATTTATCCCAAGGATGAAGAAGGCAACAACATTAAAGACGAAGATGGGGATGCGTTAAAAGAACCTGCACCCGACGCTAAGTTGATTGACCGCCCGGCCTTCCGCCGCTTCACTCCTGCCACAAAAAAAGAACTTAAAACAAGATGCGGCTTCAACATTCCTTTAATGCGTTATGCCAACGTACTGCTGATGAAAGCCGAGGTATTGAACAAACAAGGCCATCCCGAACTGGCGATTCCTATCATCAACGACATCAGAAGAACCCACGGTGATATGCCCGCCATGTCCGGAACTACTCAGGCAGAAGTTCAAGCCCAAATAGAACACGAACGCATCATAGAGTTTCCGTTGGAAAGCTATCGCTGGTATGATTTGCGTCGTTGGGGCAAACTGGAACAACAATTAGGCAGCCGCGGTTTTGTGAAGGGTACACATGAATTCTTCCCTATCCCATTGTGGGAAGTCAACGCTAACCCTCAGGTTCAATAACCTAATCCGGCAATCCAGACAAGGCGGCATATGCCTTCGGGTAATACCGCCTTGCCTTGTTTGATTCTTGCCTTTGCGCAAATTACATTATCTTTGCCCAATAAAATTAAACGACAATAGATATGTTTACAATTATCGGACTTATGCTCACAGGAATGCTGCTGGGCTACTTCTTACGGAAACGGAATTTACGTAAAATTCATACCATTATCACAGTGCTAATCTGGGTACTTCTCTTCATTCTCGGCATTGAAGTAGGCGGAAACGAGCAAATTATCAAAGGGCTGCACACTATAGGAATGGAGGCTGTTGTATTGACTCTGGGCGGAACTTTGGGAAGCGTCATTGCCGCTTGGGCATTGTGGAGAGCTTTATATAAAAGGAAAGGAGAAGAAGCATGAAAGGAAGTCTCATCATAGTCGGTTTCTTTGTGCTGGGTACGCTTTGCGGAGTTTTCCACCTGATACCCGTTGACCTCATCATGGACAGTCAAATCAGTTTCTATGCTCTTTGTGCATTGATGTTCAGTGTAGGACTGAGTGTGGGTAACGATCCGCAGACGCTGAAAAACTTCCGTTCACTCAATCCACGGTTAATCTTCCTGCCCATAATGACCATACTGGGTACGCTGGCAGGCTCTGCAGCAGTCAGCCTGCTCCTGACACACCGTTCCGTGACGGACTGTCTGGCAGTCGGTTCGGGATTCGGGTATTATTCGCTTTCCAGTATCTTCATTACCGAATACAAAGGAGCTGAATTAGGAACCATCGCTCTGTTGGCAAACATTACCCGTGAGATACTTACTCTACTGGCAGCACCGTTATTGGTGCGCTGGTTCGGCAATCTGGCCCCTATCTCCGCCGGCGGCGCCACAACGATGGATACTACGCTTCCTATCATTACCCGCACGGCAGGACAACAATTTGTAGTAGTTTCCATATTCCACGGATTTGTAGTCGATTTCAGCGTACCGTTTCTGGTGACTCTGTTCTGTTCGATATAAACCTATAATTAAGAAAACCATGAAAATCAAACTTTATACATTCTTACTCTCTTCGCTACTGTGTACAAGCGCTTTGGCAGATAACGAGCCTTGGCAAAACCCGCAGGTGAACGAAATGAACCGGGAACCGATGTATGCGCACTTCACCCCCTTTGTAGATGAAGCCGGCGCAATGAAGCAACGCGGACTGCCCGCCGACCAACGCTTCGACCTGAATCCCGCCGCCGAACGACGTGTCTCATTGAACGGCACTTGGAAGTTCCTTTTCTCGAAAAACAACGAGTTGTGCCCTGCAGACTTCCATAAACCCGGCTACAGTACACGCAAATGGAGCAAGATACAAGTTCCCGGAAGTTGGGAACTACAAGGTTTCGACGCTCCCATTTATACAGATACCCGTTATCCTTTCCCACCCAATCCACCCTACGTACCTACCGACTATAATCCTGTAGGCGCATACATCCGTGAATTCACCGTGCCTGCCGATTGGAAAGGCATGGACGTCTTCCTTGATTTCGAAGGAGTAGAATCCGCTTACTACGTATGGGTCAACGGAGAACTCGCCGGTTATGCCGAAGACAGCCGCCTGCCGTCGCACTTCAACATCACCAAGCTGCTGAAAAAAGGGAATAACAAGCTTGCTGTAAAAGTGTTCCGCTACAGTGACGGCTCTTATTTGGAGGGTCAGGATTACTGGAAGTACAGCGGCATAGAACGTGATGTCTATCTTTATGCACGCCCGCAAAGCCGTGTAAAGGATTTCCGCATGACCTCTGAACTGGTGAACGGCTACAAGGACGGCGAACTGCAATTAGACGTCATCCTCCACTGCCCCCAACCCGGCGAAACGGTAGAAGTGAAAGTCATGGATGAGGGAAAGGTTGCTTACAAACAAAAGAAAACTATTTCCACCGCCACTGACACGTTGTTCAGCCAACGGCAACTCTTCCCCAATGCCCGCGCATGGAACGCCGAAACACCCAACACCTATACATTGGTAGTGAACCACTTTGATGCACAAGGCAAACCACTGGAGTCTTTCACTCACCTCTTCGGCTTCCGTACCGTAGAGATGACGAACGGTATGCAGATGATTAACGGCAAGGCAGTACTCTTCAAAGGAGTGAACCGCCACGAACACGACCCTCACAAGGGACGTACCATTACCGTAGCATCCATGATACATGACATTCAGCTGATGAAACAGTTCAATCTGAACGGTGTACGCAACTGCCACTACCCCAACAATGCCCCCTGGTACGAACTCTGCACCGAATTCGGCTTATATATGGTGGACGAAGCCAACATCGAAAGCCATGGAATGATGTTCCACAAAGACGAAACCCTCGCCAACTATCCCGATTGGGAACTGCCGTTCATGCAACGCATGAGCCGCATGATAGCCCGCGACCGTAACTGCACCGCCATCGTCACATGGTCTATGGGAAATGAATCGGGCTATGGCAAACACTTCGAGACACTCTATGACTATACAAAAAAGACAGACACAACACGTCCCGTGCAGTACGAAGGCGGCGGCTATGATGCAAAGAGTGACATCTACTGTCCCATGTATGCACGTATATGGTCGCTTCGCCGCCATATCAACCAACGCGACAAGCGTCCGATGATTATGTGCGAATATGCTCATGCCATGGGCAACAGCGTGGGAAACTTCCAAGATTACTGGGATTTGATTTATAAATACGACCAACTGCAAGGCGGCTTCATCTGGGACTGGGTGGACCAGACCTTCGCCATCAAAGACCGGAACAACCGCGATATATGGGCATTTGGCGGTGATATGGGCTTCGTGGGTGTTGTAAACGACTCCAACTTCTGCGCCAACGGACTGGTAGCTGCCAACCGCACCCCGCATCCGCACATCTATGAAGTGAAAAAGGTATTGCAATATATCCACTTCGCCCCCGTAGCTTTCACAGCCAACAAAATAAAAATAACCAACCGGCACGACTTCATCGGACTGGAAAGATACCGACTCCGCTGGGCGGTAGAATGTGACGGCAAAGCGGTACAAAGCGGCGAAACAGACTTCCCCGTCATCGCCCCGGGAGCATCTGCCGAAATAGAACTTCCGCTGGAAGCATTGCCCGCTGACGGCAGAGAATATTTCCTTACCCTGCGTACCTTCACCAAACATGAAGCGCCATTAGTGCCGAAAGGACATGAAGCGGCTATCGAACAATGGTTACTGCCTTCTGCACAGATTGCAAAGACCGCAGAGCCTGCCAACGGTATACTTACGGTAGAACGCAGCGACAGCGCCGTCCTGCTGAAAGGTAATAACTTCCAAGTGCGGTTCTCCACCCGCAACGGTGAAATGACGAGCCTTGCCTACAACGGAAAGGAGATGGTGAAACAAGGCCTGCAACCCAACTTCTGGCGTCCGCTGACCGATAATGACATCCCCACCGGACACCTTGACCGCTGCGCCACTTGGAAAACGGCCGGACGCGATGCCCGACTGACGGATTTGAAAGTTACAGAAAACAAGCAATCGGCAACTCTCACTGCCACTTACCGTATGGAAGCACAAGACTCCCGCCTGCAAACCGTATACGATATACGCCCCGACGGTGCTGTCCGCGTAACCATGCACTTCACGCCCGGCAAAAAGCCACTGAGCGAAATGCCGCGACTGGGTATGCGCATGATACTGCCTGCCGAATACGAAATGATGTCTTGGCTGGGACGCGGACCACAGGAAAACTATGCCGACCGCAAAACAGGCGCACTCATTGGAGTATACCAATCTACGGTGTGGGACACCTTCCACCCCTATGTACGCGCCCAAGAAACAGGGAACCACTGCGATGTGCGCTGGATAGCCCTGCGTGACGCCTCCGGAAACGGTCTGTTAATCACCGGTGAGCAACCGCTCAGCATCAGTGCCTGGAACTTCCCGATGGAAGACATCGAATACCGTCCGTCACAAATAGAACGCCGTCATGGAGGAAGCATCCTGAAGAAAGACATGGTGTGGCTCAACATCGACTACAAACAAATGGGCGTAGGCGGTGACAACACTTGGGGAGCGCAGGTACATCCCGAATACACCATCACCCCGCATGAATGGAAGTACAGCTTCACCCTGCAACCGCTCGGCACACAACAAGATGCCGCCCGACAGGCACATAAATGTTTGTTCTAAAAAAGCTCAAAAACCATGCTACATAAAGTAAGATATTTCATCTGCCTCTCGCTGCTGATTGCAGGCATCACAGCCTGCCAATCAGGCAGCAAGGCCGTTACCGAAAAGAGGTACACCTTCAACAATATTCTGGACATAGCCTACACTCCCGACACACTGCACCGTTGCTACGGCTGGTTCACCGATGCCGGTTCGTGGATGGGATTCACCCTGCCCGAAAAGGACAAATGGGTAAACGGGTTCTGCGGTCCTTTCAGCCTTGATATGTTCCGCCGCCAATGGATTGCCCGGTCCGCCGTAACAGTGAAGTTTGCAAAAGCTCCCGAAACAAGTTTCGTTCCCGACTCTACGTGCTACTATCCGGGCGAGCTGTATATGTCTGCGCATTCCGGCAAAGGCACAATCAGCCAACGCCTCAACTTCATCGATGCCACTACCGCCTTGCTGCGTATCAACACCGACAGTAAAGAAGGGTTAGTATTTACAGGAAGCCAATGGGGCAAGGATGTCACGATAAGCGTAGAACAGAATTCAGTCGTAGCACATCACCCCAGCGGTGAAAGCGTGGTCCTGACATTCATGTCCGATGTAGTTCTGGCGCAACTTGACAATAACTACACCGCCACACTGCACACTCCGAAAGAACAGACTAATGTAGTCATTTCTTTCTTCACCTCCGAAAAGGAACTGACCGCCGGCATACAAAACACCATCACGGTACTCAATAACCCGGAAGAAGCCATACGCGCCAACTCCGAACGCTGGGAAGGCTACCTGAAGAAGATTTTACGCACTGACATGAAACCCGAATACGACCGCATCGCCGTGAAAGCCGTAACAACGCTTATCGCGAACTGGCGGACACATCGTGGCGGACTACTGCACGAAGGTATCATCCCCAGCCATGCCGTAGGTTACTTTGTAGGCTTTTGGGCATGGGACAGCTGGCGCTTCAGTGCGGGAACCGCCAAGTTCGATCCCGAACTGGCCAAGAACAACATCCGCGCCATGTTCGACTACCAGCAGCCTGACGGCATGATAATAGACTGCATCTACACCGACCCGTCCGAAAACAATGCCCGCGACAGCAAGCCTCCTTTGGTGTGCTGGGCGGTGGACGAAATCTTTACGCACACCGGTGATACCGCTTTTGTGGCGGAGATGTATCCGCAGTTGCTCTCTTACTACAAATGGTGGTACAAGAAACGCGACCATAACCAAAACGGAATGTGCGAATACGGCTCTACCGACGGAACGCTCGAAGCTGCCGCATGGGAAAGCGGCATGGACAATGCCATCCGCTTTGACGATGCCGTAATGCTGAAAAACAAAGGTGCCAGCGATGCTTGGAGCATGGATCAGGAAAGTGTGGATCTGAATGCCTATCTTGCATTGGAGTGCAAGCTGCTGAAGAAATTCGCCGGACTGCTGAACACCGCCTTTGACGCCCCCGACTATGGCGACAAGGTTGCCGACTACTTCTTCGACAAGGAGATGAACTTCTTCTTCGACCGTCGCCTGAAAGACGGCTCTTTCGTACGCGAACCGGGATGCGAAGCCTACACCCCTTTGTGGACGGAAGTTGCTACACAGGAGCAAGTAGACAGTATGCTGCCTATGCTGCAAGATACCGCCAAGTTCTCTACTTATATCCCTTTCCCGACGATTGCCGCAGATAATCCCAAATACAATCCCCGCGGATATTGGCGTGGACCTATCTGGTTGGACCAGACGTATTTTGCCATTCGAGGATTGCGTAACTACGGTTATAACGAACTTGCCGACCGATATACGTTGCAAGTGTTTGAGCGTCTGAACGGATTGAAGGAAGGAGCCCCAATACACGAAAACTATGGAACCCACACAGGTGAACGCCTGAAAGCCCCACACTTCAGTTGGAGTTCATCGCATCTGCTGATGATGTACGATGACTACGGGAAGAAACTGAAGTAACTGACTTTCCGATATTAACATAGGAGGATATTTCTGTTCCTTCCTATAAAACCCGAAGTACCGACGGTTGGAATAGAAAATACCAACCGTTGGTACTTCGGGTTTTATACGTCGGTACTTCCTGTACCAACCGTTGGTATTTACAGTTTCACTCTTTGGTACTTACAGTTTCCCCCTTTGGTACTCTTTTCTTCAAAGTAGCAGAAGTTATGCGGCTATCAGAACAAACTCCAAGCCACGGTAAGCCCCGCCATCACGATGGCTACCATACTCATCAGCTTGATAAGGATGTTAAGGCTCGGACCGGAGGTATCTTTAAACGGGTCGCCTACCGTATCGCCCACAACCGTGGCTTTATGCACTTCGCTGCCTTTGCCGCCGAAGTTGCCCTCTTCTACATATTTCTTGGCATTGTCCCACGCGCCACCGGCATTTGCCATAAAGATAGCAAGTACGAATCCGCTGCTAAGCCCGCCGATAAGCAGTCCCAGCACACCGGGAACACCAAAAATAAGTCCGGTCAGAATAGGAGCTACAATTGCTATCAGTGAGGGAACTACCATTTCGCGCTGCGCACCTTTCGTAGAGATGGCCACGCAACGTTCATAATCGGGTTCCGCCTCACCGGTCAGAATACCTTTTATCTCACGGAACTGACGGCGCACTTCGTCTACCATATGAGCGGCAGCACGACCTACGGCATTCATCGTCAATCCACAGAACAAGAAAGCCATCATACTGCCGAGGAACATACCCGAAAGGACTTTAGGATTCATCAACGTAACATCGTAATGGTGCATGAAGTCAAAGAAAGTAGCATCGTGCACAGACACCGCTTCACCACCCACAAAGATGTCGGTAGTACCCAAACGGGTCAGTCCGATACGAATTTCCTCAATATAAGATGCAAGCAAGGCAAGCCCTGTCAACGCAGCCGAACCGATAGCGAAACCTTTACCCGTGGCGGCTGTTGTATTTCCTAAAGAGTCGAGCGCATCGGTACGCTTGCGCACTTCCTCGCCCAGACCGGACATTTCCGCATTACCGCCGGCATTGTCGGCAATAGGTCCGTAAGCATCCGTAGCCAATGTAATGCCCAAAGTGGAAAGCATACCTACGGCAGCGATACCGATACCGTAAAGTCCCAAGCCTACATTGGCAAAGTCGAATCCGGAAGCAAAAAGATAAGAAGCAATGATGCCCACCACTACGGCAATCACCGGAATAGCGGTAGAAAGCATGCCCAAACCGATGCCGGAGATAATGACAGTAGCCGGTCCCGTCTTGCCGCTCTCACTCAACTTCCGGGTGGGACGATAGGATTGGGAAGTATAGTATTCCGTAGAACGTCCGATAACGATACCTACCACCAGACCTACAACTACCGAACAGGAAATCCACATCCAGTTATCCAGCTTCAGCAGCCAAAGGATAAGGAAAGTGGCAACGACTATCAATACCGAGCTCAAGTTCGTACCGAAAGCAAGGGAATTCAGCAAATCTTTCATCTTGGCATTCTCTTTAGTGCGTACAGAGAAAATGCCTATAATAGAAAGGATAATTCCTACAGCCGCAATCAGCATCGGAGCGATAACGGCTTTAAACTGCATCAGCGTATCTCCCGAATGGATAAAAGCCGCAGCGCCAAGAGCGGCCGTAGCAAGGATAGAACCGCAATAGCTCTCGTAAAGGTCGGCGCCCATACCGGCAACATCGCCTACATTATCGCCTACATTGTCGGCAATGGTTGCGGGATTGCGCGGGTCGTCCTCGGGGATACCGGCTTCCACTTTACCTACAAGGTCGGCGCCTACGTCGGCAGCTTTCGTATAGATACCGCCGCCCACACGTGCAAACAGGGCTTGTGTAGAAGCTCCCATACCGAACGTCAGCATCGTAGTGGTGATGATGCAAAGTTTATGGGTAGGTGTCATCACATCCACAGGGATAACTGCGTTGAGCAGCAGATACCAGAAGGAAATATCGAGCAGGCCAAGCCCCACTACAACCAGCCCCATTACCGCACCACTGCGAAAAGCGACACGCAAACCCGCATTCAATGAGTTGCGTGCAGCATTTGCCGTACGTGCCGAGGCATATGTAGCCGTCTTCATACCGAGAAATCCGGAAAGACCGGAGAAGAATCCGCCTGTGAGGAAAGCTATCGGAACCCAAGAGTTCTGCACTCCGAAGCCGTAGGCCATAATCGAGAAAAGAATCACCAGCCCCAAAAACACCCAGCCCACAATCTTATATTGCTGGCGGAGATAGGACATGGCTCCCTTGCGCACCGCAGCGGCAATCTTAACCATTTGAGGAGTTCCCTCACTCTCTTTCATCATCTGACGGTGGAAATACCAGGCAAAGCAAAGTGCCAGAACGGAAGCGGCTGGAACCAGCCAGAAAAGCAATTGGTCCATAGCATAAATCGTATTAAAAGGTTGAACGAAAGCCTAAAAATATTGATTTGAAATGAAATAAGCAAACGATTAACCGAATTTATGCTAAGGAACAAAAACCACGGGGGTATGTCAAAATGCTCCCTTTATTCTATCGTTACCGCCGTACCGCAGGCAGTTACCATCAACATACTGCCGCTACCGCCTACTGTTTCGTAATCAAGGTCAACGCCAATCACAGCGTTAGCACCCATCAGACGGGCTTGTTCCTGCATTTCGCGAAGTGCCGTGTCTTTAGCCTCGCGAAGTACTTCCTCGTACGAACCGCTGCGCCCGCCTACCACATCGCGGATACTGGCAAAGAAATCACGAAAAACATTGGCTCCGATAATCGTCTCACCACTGACGATACCAAAATAACGGGTGATACGGCCACCCTCAATAGTGTGAGTTGTTGTTACTAACATAATTCTGTATTTTAAGTTCTTAATACATTAGACGCACGAAACCCCAGAAAAGTTGCAAAACATCAAAACATTTTGCTGACACGCTCTATGCCCGCCACCAATATATCTATCTCCTCTTTCGTATTATACAAGCCGAACGAAGCGCGTACCGTTCCTTCAATGCCAAGACGTTGCATCAGCGGCTGTGCACAGTGATGTCCCGTACGTACGGCAATGCCGAGACGGTCGAGCAAAGTACCCATATCGAAATGGTGGATATCGCCTACAAGGAAAGAGATAACACTGCCCTTCTCTTTGGCCTCACCGAAGATGCGCATACCGGGAATCTCTTTCAGGCGGGCCATAGCATACGCGGTCAGTTCGTGCTCATGGGCGGCGATTTTCTCCATACCGATGGCAGAAACGTAATCCAATGCTTTGGCAAGCCCGGTCGTACCGATATAATCGGGTGTCCCAGCCTCGAACTTGAAAGGAAGTTCGTTGAAGGTAGTCCGTTCAAACGATACGTGTTGTATCATCTCTCCGCCACCCTGATAAGGAGGCATCTTGTCGAGCCATTCTTCTTTACCGTAAAGCACGCCCACACCGGTAGGGCCGTACACCTTATGACCGGAAAAAACGTAGAAATCCGCATCCAGGTCCCGCACATCCACCGGCATATGCGGAATGGACTGAGCGCCGTCTACAAGCACGGGAACGCCCTGTTCGTGGGCATAGCCTATCATTTCCCTGACAGGATTTACAGTACCCAGCACATTGGACACATGCGCCACGCTGACAATCTTTGTACGCTCGGAAAACAGCTGTTTGTACTCGTCCAACAGAAGTTCTCCTCTGTCATTCATCGGAATAACTTTAATGGCAATCCCCCTCTTGGCTGCCAGCAACTGCCAGGGAACGATATTGCTGTGATGCTCCATAACGGAGAGAATCACCTCATCGCCCTCCTGCATAAACTCTTCGCCGAAGCTGGACACAAACAGATTGATGCTCTCCGTTGTACCGCGGGTAAAGACGATTTCATTCGTACTGCCGGCATTGATGAACTTCCGCACCGTCTCACGAGACGCTTCGTGCAGCTCCGTAGCTTGCTGCGAAAGAAAATGCACACCACGATGCACATTGGCGTTGACCGAATAGTACTCATCCGTAATGGCATCCACCACCTGACGGGGCTTCTGTGTAGTCGCGCTGTTATCAAAGTAAACCAACGGCTTACCATATACCTCGCGGGAAAGTATCGGAAAATCAGCTCTTATCTTTTGAAGGTCCATATCTTTTAAATTATGAATGATGAATGGAGGATTCTTCATTATTTACATATCGCGCACCCCTGACACTTGTTCAGTTCACCGCGGAAACGTTTCTCTACCAGCAGATGCAGGCGGTCTTTCAAGGCATCCAGACGGATTGTATCAATCACCTCATTTACGAAGGCAAACATCAACAACAAACGGGCTTCATGCATGGAGATGCCGCGTTGCTGCATATAGAACAGGGCGCTTTCATCAAGCTGGCCTACCGTAGCGCCATGACTACACTTTACATCATCGGCATAAATCTCCAGCTGCGGCTGAGTGTACATATGCGCTTCACGAGTGGCGCAAAGATTACGGTTCGTTTGCTGGGAACTGGTATGCTGTGCATCAGGACGTACCAGCACCAGACCGGCAAAAGCGCCGACAGACCGGTCGTCGAGCACATACTTAAAGAGTTCATTGCTGGTGCAGTTGGGCACTGCATGATCTATGGTGGTATTATTGTCCACATGCTGGTTCTTATCCGCAATAGCCATGCCGCAAAGATTCAGTTCGGCACCCTCGCCGGCAAGCGTAACTTCGGTTGTATTACGGGTAGTACCGTTGTGCAAAGTCATTCCATTCAGCAAAACGTTGCTGTTAGCTTCTTGCCTGACATATAAGCTGCTGATACGTACCGTACTGGTGTGCGTCTCTTCCAATTCATAGAAATCGAAAGTGGCATTCTCACCGATGAACGCCTCTACCACTTGCGTTGCAAGGAAATTTACGCCGTCCATTGCATGGTCGCATGCCAGAAGACGGGCTTGTGCACCTTCTTCCAAAATAATGAGCACCCGGCGGTTCACCATAAAGTTGACATCACCGCGCAGGATATTCACTAATTGAATAGGCTTTTCCACTACCACATTCTTAGGAACATACAGCAATACACCGTCTTGCGCAAAGACTGTATTAAACGCCGTCACTCCATCTTTGGAAGTATCCGCCAGCTTGCCGTAGTATTTCTTCACCAACTCCGGATGATGTTCCGCCATATCCTTCAGACTGCCGAAAATAACACCTTCGGGCAAATGCGACTTGGGCAAAGCCTTGCTATAAAAAGCATCGTTCACAACAAAGTAAAGGGAAGTGCTCATATTCGGCACATCGCACTTGAATACTTCGTAGGGATTGACAGGAATCTCCAAACGGTTCAGGTTCAAACCGTAGTCGGGTTCAAAGAACTTGCTGACATCGGTATATTTATATTTCTCCGTCTTACGGGTGGGAAACCCCAGCCGCTCGAAGTCGGCAAACGCGGCAGCACGCGGAGCGTTCAGCACCTCGGTGCTGTGGCGGCATATCATCGCTTCCGTTTGGGAGAAAAGGTCTATATATTGTTGCTCTACACTCATGTTATCTAATTATGAGTTCATCATTCATAATTTACAATTCACTTGCTTCTTTCTTTATCCAATCGAAGCCACGTGCTTCAATCTCCTTCGCCAGTTCGGGACCGCCTGTCTTTACGATGCGACCGCCAAGCAATACATGGACGGTATCCGGTTTCAGATAGTCCAGCAGACGTTGATAGTGAGTAATAACCATTGCACTGGTCCGGGGAGTCTTCAGCTTATTGAAGCCATCGGCTACAATACGCAAAGCGTCTACATCAAGACCGGAATCCGTCTCGTCAAGAATGGCGAAGGTAGGTTCCAGCATGGCCATTTGGAAGATTTCGTTACGCTTCTTCTCACCACCGCTGAAGCCTTCGTTCACGCTACGGTTGGCAAGTTTGTTATCCAACTCGACAATGGCGCGCTTCTCACGCATCAGTTTCAAAAATTCACTGGCAGACAAGGCGGGCAGATGGCGGTATTTGCGCTGTTCGTTAACGGCAGCGCGCATAAAGTTCACCATAGAAACGCCCGGTATCTCCACCGGCATCTGAAATGAAAGGAAAATACCTTCATGGGCACGGTCTTCGGGACTCATAGCCAAAAGGTCTTTACCGTTGAAAGTTACAGTACCGCGTGTAACCTCGTATGCAGGATGTCCCACCAGCACATTACTCAAGGTACTTTTTCCGGCTCCATTTTGTCCCATCAGGGCGTGTACCTCACCGTCACGAATTGTAAGGTTGATACCTTTCAATATTTCTTTGCCATTGATGCTGGCATGCAGGTCTTTTATCTCTAACATTATACTTTTAAATTAAGAATGAAGAATTAAGAATGAAGAATGACCATGCGGCATAACAGTGCGTGGTCCATTTCATCATCCTTAATTCTCCATTGTCTATTTTAATTCTTCATTCTTCATTCTTAATTCCTCATTTATCCTACGCTTCCTTCCAATGAAATAGCCAACAATTTCTGAGCTTCTACGGCAAACTCCATAGGCAGCTTGTTGAGTACTTCCTTTGCATAACCGTTTACAATCAGCCCCACCGCATCTTCCGTGGAAATGCCTCGCTGATTGCAATAGAATATCTGGTCCTCGCTAATCTTGCTGGTAGTTGCCTCGTGTTCTACAATAGCCGTCTCATTATGGATATCCATGTAGGGGAAAGTATGCGCACCGCATTTATCACCCAGCAGCAGTGAGTCGCACTGGCTATAGTTGCGGGCATTGTCCGCCTTTTGGGCAACACGCACCAGACCGCGATAAGAATTCTCGCTCCGTCCGGCAGAAATACCTTTGCTGACAATAGTGCTGCGGGTATTCTTTCCGAGATGAATCATCTTTGTACCGGTATCTGCCTGTTGATAGTTATTGGTGACCGCTACACTGTAAAATTCCGCCGTAGAGTTGTCACCTGAAAGGATGCAAGAGGGATATTTCCATGTAATGGCCGAACCGGTCTCCACCTGTGTCCAAGACAGTTTGCTGTTTATGCCCTTGCAGTGCCCGCGCTTCGTTACAAAGTTATAGACACCACCCTTGCCTTCGGCATCTCCCGGATACCAGTTTTGAACGGTACTGTATTTCACTTCGGCACGGTCGTGTACCACAATCTCCACAATAGCGGCGTGCAATTGGTTTTCATCACGCATCGGCGCCGTACATCCTTCCAAATAAGAAACGTACGAATCATCATCGGCTACAATCAGCGTTCTCTCAAACTGCCCGGTATTGCGGGCATTGATACGGAAGTAAGTAGACAATTCCATCGGGCAGCGTACCCCCTTCGGTATATAGACAAAAGAACCGTCGGAGAACACCGCAGAATTCAGTGCCGCAAAGAAATTATCACGATACCCCACTACCGAACCCAGATATTTCTGCACCAAATCGGGATGCTCGCGTACAGCCTCGCTGAACGAACAGAAAATAATCCCCTTTTCCATAAGCGTCTCCTTGAAAGTTGTCTTTACAGACACAGAGTCCATTACGGCATCCACCGCCATACCGCTCAGCGCCATTTGTTCCTCCAAAGGAATACCCAGCTTATTAAAGGTCTTGACCAACTCAGGATCCACCTCGTCCATACTTTTAGGCCCGTCCTTCTTCTTGGTAGGGTCGGCATAGTATGAAATGGCCTGATAATCTATCTCAGGAATACGGAGATGCGCCCATGCAGGCATCTCCAGCGTCAGCCAGTGACGGTACGCTTTCAGACGGAACTCCAGCAACCACTCGGGTTCTTCTTTTTTCTCAGAAATCAACCGCACCACATCCTCATTCAAGCCACGCTCGATGATATCTGTGTGCACGTCGGTCGTAAAACCGTACTTGTACTTCTCCTGAGTGAGTTCCTTTACATATTTATTGGGTTCTTCTTGTTGCATTATTCATTCAATATATATTGTTCTGTAACATGCTTAGCCGCGGGAAAGAATATCCCGGCAAACGACTTCATAGGATAATATAACACCGATTCCTCCTTTTTTGTTTGGCTGAGCAGCGTATTGTCTGCATCCATAAACTCAATGACACCAACCAGCAGGCTCACCAGCAACAAAGACTTCAACGCCCCCAGCCCGGAACCCAGCCAACGATTCAGCCAGCCAAGCGAAACCGCTTCCATTGCTTTTGTCAGCAGCGCGGCTACCAGTGCAAAAGCTAGCGGCACGGCTATCCAAATAGCGATGAATGCCAGCACTTGTGCCACCGTCATCGAATCGGTAACCTTAGAAAATACATTTTCGGCCACGGAAGCATACAAAGTCTTTGCCGCCAGCAAGCCGACAATCAGCCCCAGCAGAGTGGCCAGTTGCTTCACAAATCCTTTCATGAAGCCGACAACCGCTCCCGCACCGACAATTACCAATATTACGATGTCTATAACAGCCATATATGATATTAAAAAGGCACGGATTACACGGATAAGCACGGTTTTTCTTTTAACCAATCCGTGAAATTCGTGTAATCCGCGCCTAAAAATTTATTTTTTTCTTACAAAGTCTGTTTTACCTCCACTTCTTCGTAAGATTCTATAATATCTCCCACCTTGATGTCATTACAGTTTGTCAGGCTGATACCGCATTCAAAGTTGGTACCTACTTCCTTCACATCATCCTTGAAGCGCTTCAAAGCATTGATGTTTCCTGTGAAGATAACGATACCGTCGCGAATAAGACGAGCCTTGTCGCTGCGTTTCACCTTTCCGGTCTTCACCATAGCACCTGCCACGAGACCCACTTTGGTAATGTTGAACACTTCGCGAACCTCGATAGTTGCCGTAACCTGTTCCTTCAAAGTAGGCGCCAGCATACCTTCCATGGCAGCCTTCACCTCTTCAATGGCATCGTAGATGACAGAGTACTTGCGAATATCCACACCTTCCTGTTCCGCCAGCTTAGCGGCAGCGCCCGAAGGACGAACTTGGAATCCGACAATAATCGCATCCGAAGCGGCAGCCAGAGATACATCCGATTCGGAGATAGCGCCGACACCCTTATGGATAACGTTCACCTGTACCTGTTCGGTAGACAGTTTAATCAACGAGTCGCTCAACGCTTCAACAGAGCCGTCTACGTCACCCTTCACGATGATGTTCAGTTCGTGGAAGTCGCCCAATGCCAAACGGCGGCCTACTTCATCCAATGTCAACATCTTCTGTGTACGCAAGCCTTGTTCACGTTGCAACTGTTCACGTTTGTTGGCAATTTCACGCGCTTCCTGTTCTGTTTCGATTACGTGGAATGTATCACCTGCAGCCGGCGCACCGTTCAAGCCCAGAATCAAAGCCGGTTCCGAAGGACCTGCCTCTTTCAGACGCTGGTTACGCTCGTTGAACATGGCTTTCACCTTACCGTAGCTTGTACCTGCGAGCACAATGTCACCCATCTTCAAAGTACCGTTGGACACCAGCACCGTAGCTACATAGCCACGACCCTTATCCAATGAGGACTCAATGATGGAACCGGTAGCACGGCGGTTCGGGTTTGCCTTCAAATCCAGCATTTCAGCTTCCAGCAATACTTTCTCCATCAAATCGCTTACACCAAGACCTTTCTTGGCGGAAATATCTTGAGACTGGTACTTGCCGCCCCATTCCTCTACAAGGAAGTTCATGGCAGCCAGTTCTTCTTTAATCTTATCGGGATTGGCGGTAGGCTTGTCAATCTTGTTGATGGCGAACACGATAGGCACACCGGCAGCCATGGCATGGTTGATGGCTTCTTTGGTCTGCGGCATCACGTTGTCATCGGCAGCTACGATGATGATGGCAATATCCGTTGCCTTGGCACCGCGGGCACGCATAGCGGTAAACGCCTCATGACCCGGAGTATCGAGGAACGTAATCTTACGTCCGTCTTCCAACGTCACGTGATAAGCGCCGATGTGCTGTGTAATACCACCCGCCTCACCAGCAATAACATTCGCCTTACGGATATAGTCGAGCAATGAAGTCTTACCGTGGTCTACGTGACCCATCACCGTTACAATCGGAGCGCGATGCTCTAAATCTTCTTCGGCATCTTCTTCCTCAACGATAGCCTGGGCTACTTCCGCACTTACATATTCAGTCTTGAAGCCGAATTCTTCCGCCACCAGATTGATTGTTTCGGCATCCAGACGCTGGTTAATGGAAACCATCATGCCGATGCTCATACAAGTAGCGATAACCTGCGTAACGGAAACATCCATCATGCTTGCCAACTCATTGGCAGTCACGAATTCGGTCAGCTTCAATACCTTGCTTTCCGCCATTTCCTGGTCTTCCAACTCCTGCATACGGTTGGATGCCATATCACGTTTTTCCTTACGATATTTCGCGCCCTTATTCTTGCCTTTAGAGGTCAGACGTGCCAACGTCTCCTTTACCTGCTTTGCTACATCCTCTTCACTTACTTCCTGCTTGATTACAGGCTTCTTGAAGCGGTCTTTGTTCTTGTTCTTACCGGCCTGCTGGTTATTGCCGCCTTGTTGGTTGCCACCTTTCGGACGATCGTTTCCGCCACGCTGGAAGTTGGACGCGTTGTTGATATCCACTTTTTCCTTGTTGATACGGACGCGTTTCTTCTTGGCATTGGGATCGTTGCTATCTTTCGAATCCTTCGTCTTATTGTCATCACGACGGATTTCCTTGATAATAGCTTCTTTCATCAGCTTCTTCTGATCCTGACGCTGCTTCTCTTTTTCTTCGCGCTCCTTACGTTTTTCCTCTTTCGATTTCTTCTTCGGGCGTGTAGACTGATTCAGCGCAGCAAGGTCTATTTGTCCGATGACGTTAATCTTCGATACAAACTCCGGCTGATGTATTTTAAATATCTCTTCTTTATCTTCTGAAACCATCTCTTCGGTTACAACGGGAGCCGGTTCTTCCTTAGGTGCTGATACAGGTTCGGCCACCACAGGCACAGGTTCTTCCTCTACAACGGGAGCCGGCTCAACAACCGGTTCCGGTGTCGGCTCGGGCTGAGGTTCGGGAACGGGTTCCGGTTTCGGAGCCTCAACAACAGGTGCAAGCTCTTCTGCCTTCACCTCTTCAACTACCGGTTTTTCCGGTTCTGCTTCTTTCTCTTTTTCCACAGTATGTTTACGATTCAGTTTATCCAAATCAATTTTACCGACAGGCTTAAACTTCGGACGTACATCTTCGGGAACCACAGTCTTTACAACCTCCTCAGCTTTGGGTTTCTCTTGTGTTTCCTTGTCATAACCGTCAATAGACACTGATGCCTTGTTACGGTCCTTACTCTGACGTTCCTGAATGAAACGTTCCGTTTTCAATTTAAGATCCTTATCTGTACTAAACTCTTTCACGAGCAAGTCATACTGCTCGTCGGTAATCTTCGTATTGGGGTTTGTTTCAATCGCATACCCCTTCTTTTGCAAGAACTCAACTACCGTCGTGATTCCTACATTTAAATCTCTTGTTACTTTATTTAACCTTATCGTCATACTTTAATTTAATGAATAATGGAGAAAGAAGCGGAATTTAGTGCTTAATTATTCTCTTCCTCAAACTCCGATTTCAAAATGCGTAATACTTCGTCCACCGTTTCCTCTTCCAAATCTGTCTTCTCAATCAACATCTCGCGCGGGGCATTCAATACAGCCTTGGCGGTATCAATGCCGATAGCTTTGATGGCATCAATTACCCAACCGTCAATCTCGTCGCGGAATTCATCCAAGTAGATATCTTCATCCTCTACCGCTTCATCCAATTCGCGGAATACGTCAATGGTGTACTCAGTCAACATACTGGCCAGTTTGATATTCAAACCACCTTTACCGATAGCCAGCGATACCTCTTCCGGTTTCAGGAAGACTTCTGCCTTGTGCTCTTCTTCGTTCAGACGGATAGAAGATATTTTGGCAGGGCTAAGGGCACGCTGTATAAACAACTGGATATTCGACGTATAGTTGATAACATCGATATTCTCGTTGCGAAGCTCGCGGACAATGCCATGAATACGGCTACCTTTTACACCGACGCAAGCGCCTACCGGGTCAATACGGTCATCGTACGACTCTACGGCAATCTTGGCACGCTCACCGGGGATGCGGGCAATCTTCTTGATGGTAATCAGTCCGTCATTGATTTCAGGTACTTCCATTTCAAACAGACGTTGCAGGAAAACGGGCGATGTACGGCTCAAGATAATCTTCGGATTATTGTTCTTGTTGTCAACGCGCGCCACCACGGCACGGGCAGTCTCACCCTTGCGGTAGAAGTCACTCGGAATCTGTTCGGTCTTGGGCAACAGCAGTTCATTGCCTTCGTCATCGAGCAGCAACATTTCCTTTTTCCAAATCTGATAAACTTCTGCATTGATAATAGTACCTACCTTATCAATGTATTTATTGTAAATACTGTCTTTTTCCAGTTCCAAAATCTTGGAAGCCAATGTCTGGCGCAAGTTCAGGATAGCACGGCGGCCAAACTTCGCAAAGTTCACTTCATCCGTCACTTCCTCTCCCACTTCATACGAAGCGTCAATCTTTTGGGCTTCGCTCAAAGAAATCTGTAAGTTCGGATTTTCAAGATCTTCATCTGCCACAACTTCACGATTACGCCATATTTCGAAGTCACCCTTATCCGGGTTCACAATCACGTCGTAATTCTCATCAGTACCGAACATCTTTGCAATCACACTGCGGAACGACTCTTCGAGTACGCTCACCATGGTGGTTCTATCAATATTCTTCAGTTCTTTAAATTCCGAAAAGGTATCTATCAAGCTGATAGTTTCTTCTTTCTTGGCCATAGTCTTATTTAAAACTAATTAAGTATTTAGTATATTTTATCTCTTCGTATGTAAAGGTTATATCTTCATCCACCATTTTAGGACGCTTGGCTCCCTCCTCTTTCACTTTCTTCCGGACGGTAACGGTGAATTGCCGTTCATCGGCATCCTTCAATATTCCGCAATGCTTACGACCGTCCTTTGCCAGCACTTCCACCTCCTTGCCAATGTGGTTGGTGTATTGCTGCAATACTTTAAACGGTTGTCCGATGCCGGCAGAACCGACTTCCAGCTCGTAATCCTCATCCTCTCGATTCAGTCGGGACTCTATGTAGCGGCTCAGCTCTACACAATCCTCAATCCAAACACCTTCTTTGTGGTCTATTTCCACCACAATCTTGTCATCAGGGCTGATTATGACTTCCACGAGGAAGTAATCCTTATCCTCCAGCCACTCGTCTACAATCTGACAAACTGTTTTCTTTTCTATCATAGATTAACCATTAAGAACGAAAAAGAGGAGCTTAATCGCCCCTCCACCTTTCATCCGTTTCGGGTGCAAAGATATAAATAATCTGTTCGACTACAAAATAATAGGAGAAAAAAAGAATATTTAGCACTCCTGCCGGAAATTATCCCTCATTCAAAATTAATCACTACATTTGCATGGTTCTTTAAACTTAATCATCATGGCACATCACCTGAATACCAATAAACAGTTTATGATAGGTAACGGCATCCTTGCCTTTGCCGTAATATTCGTTGTCGTTATTTTTGTCTATATGAGTATGCGCTTGCAGCGCCAGAAGGAAGGCGAACGGTATTTCGCCGAAACCTACAACATCACTTTAGTGAAAGGATTCACCGGAGATTCCATCTCCATTCTTCTCAACGACAGCATCCTGATAGACCAACGCATTGACAAAGAACCTTTTAACTTTGAAGTAAAACGGTTTGCCGAGCAAAGTGCGCTGATGATAGTGGACAAGGCCACCGATAAACTGTCCCTGTTCGAACTGAGCGAAAAAGGCGGCAACTATCGGTTTGAGAAAGAAAGCAACGAAGTGAAGCTATTGGCGCAAGAGGAATAGAGCCGCTTAACTGTGCCATTTATGCCAGCCTATTGGCACAATTGTGCCTACTCGATGGCACGTTTGTGCCTGCCCAATGGCAATGTACACCATCAGCAACGATAAGTAACCGATAGAGAATAAAACATAACTCGTTTGAAATGAACAACAATGCACTATTTTGCTTGGCAGCGAAAATGCTAACCGTATCAATGAACTGGAGGATATGTTTGAGGTAAACCGGGACGATAAGAGAATCCGTCAGATGAAAGAGGACGTGGAGGAATACGAGGAAACGGTCAGAAAACAAGCAGTTATCAGCGAACAAGCCAAACGTAAGGAACGTGAGGCAGCACGGCTGGACAGCATTGCCAAAACGGTAAAGAAGAAATAGATGGCTTCAATAAAAGTAAAAAAAATTCGCCCTAATGCAAGATACCTTGATTCCACCTATATTTAAAATAGAAGAGGCTGTGTCAATGACACAACCTCTTCATCGTTCTGATTAAATTATGAATATAGTTTTTACTATTTTGCCCAACCGCGCACTTGATGTATTTGGTCGTTGATTTCGATTATATTTTGTGGAAGTGGCCAGTATTCGTTCTTACCCTCAACGAATTTAAGTGTAATACCAGCCTCGGCAAATGGGTGATGTACGGTATACACAAGCTTGTGAGGTTTTCTGGCATTTTCAGGGGAAGTCCAAAATTCGTCAGTTTGATAAGGGATATTATCAAGCACCTTGTCGTAGCACTGCTTAGCAATACCCCAACGAACGATATCGAACCAACGGCAGCCTTCGAACCAAAGTTCATATTGCTTTTCGTCTTGAAGCACTTTGAGGTCAACAGTTTCAGATACAGTATTTGAGCCTGCACGAGTTTGAATCTTGTTGATATACTTCTTAGCTTCATCAAGCTGATTTGATGCAATACAAGCTTCTGCATAAATCAGATAAGCTTCACCCAAACGGGCAATACAGAGGTTCGTATTGTTACAGTTGTCACCTACAGATAAGTCAGCGTCATTAGGATGCATCATCATCTTCACTTCCATCACGTCACTACGAGCGAAAGAACCATTAGTCTTGGTGATACCACGTTCCGGGTCCATTTCTTTTTCTTGGCGAGTCGTGCAAGTAGCATCGCTTTTCCAACCGCAGAGTTCTTCATCGTAGAAGAATTCGTCAGAAGTCAAGAAAGTAGCTTTACGACGATAGCTGTCACCATCGTTTGCTAACATTTTATGAGCAAACTCATGATTGATAGAGCCACCACCCCAACCAGCAGTTGAGCAAATGGATGGACTCTTACCACCACCTTTAATATCATCACCACGCCAGTTGAGTACGTTAGCTACCATCCAACGACCACGATTATTACCAACTCTCCAAGGATCTACACCACCTGCAGCCGCTGTATTAGTAATATAGTTGAATTCGAAGATCTTTTCTTCACAACCATCACCTTCTACGTGGAACAAGTCGCGGAAACGTTCACCCGGAACGAGATCGTAGTTTTCAGACTCTACAAGGGGCTTCATTACGCTAATCACCTTAGCATTGTCGCCTGCAAAAAGAGCTGACTTGCCGGCTACGAATTGAGCGAAACCTTTAGTTACAACCCAAGCACCTTCTTTATCATTCTTACCATTACGATCGGGCAAGTCAGGAAGAGCGTCTTCACATTCTTTCACGCACCAGTCAAAGATAGCCTTTTGTGACTCAGCATTAACCGGTTTTTCATTGGTGATGAGGTGGTCAATCAAAGGAGGTTGATAATAAACCTGTGCAGCCAACATGTGTGCCCATGCACGCATAACCTTAGCTTCGGCAACAACTCGTTTCTTAATAGGAGTATCGGCTGTTTCACCAAAATAGTGAATTATCAAGTTGGCAGAATAGATTGACTTATAAATGTGATTATAAAGCGTACTGATAGGGAGAGAGCTGGCATCATAACGGAACTCATTAAGGATACGGAAATCTGCGTGGTCGTTAATGTCACCACCGGCTGCAAACACGTCGTCGGCAGAGTAGTTAAGACCCATGATATATGCATTCCAAATTCCTTCATTACCACCGATTTCATTGATATAAGTAGCGTACATGGCTGTCAACGCAGATTCGGCATCCGCATCTGTTTTGTAGAAGTTATCTGTACTGCTGGTTGCTTTCTGTTCAACATCAAGCCTGTCTTCACACGCAGTGAACATCATACTTGAAAGCAAAATGATTGATAAAAATATTTTTCTCATATCTCTTTCGATTAATTAAAATTAAAATGTAACACTTACGCCAAGTACCATCTTGCTCATGTTAGGATATGCACCCTTGTCGAGACCCGGACAGTTGTATTCATTTGTACAAGTTTCAGGGTCGAGACCCGGATACTTGGTGAATGTGAAGAAGTCGTCCAATGATACATAAACACGTGCGTTTTCGATGAATGCTTTACTGGTGAGTTTCTTAGGCAATGTGTAACCAAGTTGAATTTGCTTGATCTTGAAGAACGAGCCATTGTAAACCATGGCAGATGAACGCCAGAATGTACCGCTACCTGCTACAGAAGCTGCGTTAGGAAGTTTGCCAGACTTGAATTCTTTATAAACATCTTCTGATATGTTGTTGTAGCCTGTACGATAGAGACCGTAGTAGATATCGTTACCAGCAGCACCAGTACCAAACAAAGTGAAGTCGAATCCCTTGTATTCAGCATTCAAGGTAATGCCATAAGTCAAAGTAGGAAGACCAGAACCTATGTTAGTCATGTCCTCAGTTTGTGGGTCCTTGGTCAATTCACCATCTTTGGTGTAATATTGTGCAGTACCGTCAGCAGCAACGCCTGCATACTTATAACCGCGCATGTACCATACGGGTTCGCCTTCTTCGAAGTAGCAACGAACAACTTCAGGAGATGCACCTTCAACAGTTGCGCCAGCGATACGTTCGATAGATGGCTCGAGGTAAGTCACTTCATTGTGAAGTGTTGCCATGTTAGCAGATATTCCATATTTGAAGTCACCGATATGGTCTTTCCAACTAAGTTCCACTTCGAAACCGCTGTTTTCAATTTCACCAGCGTTTACAGTCATAGAAGAAACACCTGATTCAGGCATAGTGGGAGCATTTACAAGCAAGTCCTTAGTCTTTTTCTTGTACCAGTCGAAACCAACGGTCAATCTATCGTTTAAGAAACGGAAGTCAGCACCCAAGTCGATTTGTTCTGAAGTTTCCCAAGTCAAGTTAGGGTTGGCAATGCCATTAGGCATTGAACCTAAAGTAACGGCATTTGTTGAACCATAGTTATAGAATTGTCCATTTGTATTAATACCAGCTGTATATGCATAGTTATTCAATACATTCACGTTACCATTCTGTCCCCAAGATGCACGTATCTTACCGTATGACATGATGCTTGGGTTGACTCTGTCTTTGAAGAAGCTTTCGTTTGAGAATGTCCAGCCTGCAGATGCGGAGAAGAACTGACCCCAACGGTTGTCTTTCGAAAGCTTAGAAGCGTCGAAAGCATCGGCACGAAAGTTAGCCTGAACGCTATAGCGGTTGTCGTAGCTATAAGTTACACGACCGAAGTAAGAGAGGGCGCGAGAAGTACCCGGTATGCCGCCGATGTTCTTCACCGTTTTATCATTAGCATTTACGCTATTAAGGTAGATGAAGTTAGCTGAATAAGCTTTAAGGATATCCGGACCCGAAGCATTGGCACTGACATAATTTGAATCGCTTTGGCGGTATGACATACCGGCCATGGCACCTACAACGTGTTTACCGGCGAAGATATCGTTATAGTTGACGAAGTTTTCCCATTGATACCAAGTAGAGTTTCTACTGGCGCCTGAGATAGTGTAGTTGTCACCTTTGGTTTGAGCATTGAGGTAGTAGGGGTATTGCCAGTCAGATTCGTTGTTGAAGGAGATACGATAACCCAAACGGGAAGTGAAAGTCACTTGCTTGACAGGAGTAACGTTCATGTAAGCAGTACCATTAACGTTCACACCACTGTTGCGCGATTCTGAACGGTCGCGTTGTGAGAAGGGGTTACCACCGGAAAGACGTTGGTTGAAGTAGGAAGTGGCATAGTAACCATTTTCATCACCAAAGAGAGTGTAGTTAGAGTTACCTGCTTGAATTTGGTCGTAATAGTTACGATATTCACCCAACATCTGTTCTCGTTTTGTCCAATAGAGCGGAGTTAACGGGTCAATCAAAAGAAGCATCTCGAATGAAGAGCCATAACCTTGTTCTGATATGCCGCGAGATCTCCATTTTTCAATAGAGGTGTTGGTACCTACTTTCAACCAATCTTTAATCATATAATCGGCATTGAGTTGAGCGGTAAGACGTTCGTACTTGTCTTTGCTACCCTTAACGATACCGTCTTGGTTCACATAGTTCACACTCAGGAAGTATGAACCGCGGTCGTTACCACCTTGGAGAGTAAGGGTGTGCTGTTGAGCCCAAGTATCTTCGAAATAAGCATCCAACCAGTCTGTATTGGTATTAGGATCCCATCCGTATTGAGTCTGAGCATCAGCCAAAGTACCATTCACAGATTCAGCACCAAGCTGCATAGTCATCCAGTCCTTGAATTGAGCACCGTTAAGCAAATTGGGCACGCTTCCGAGTGATTGGTTAGTCCACTTACCACTATAAGTAATAGAACCTCGTCCTTTCGCACCTGATTTAGTAGTGATAAGAACAACACCATTACCCGCTTCAGCACCATAGATAGCCGCCGAAGCAGCATCCTTCAATACTTCCATTGATTCAATCATAGAAGGGTCGAGGTATTGGATAGAGCTAACTTGCAAACCATCAACAATCAACAAAGGACCGATGTTGTTGGAGTTTGAAGAATAACCACGAACGCGGATTGATGCGCCTTGACCTGGTTTACCAGAACCATTCAAAATCTGTACACCTGCTGCCTTACCTTGCAAAGCGGCAGCAGCATCGGTAGTTGACAAACCTTTCAGTTCATCAGCCTTTACAGACGCCACCGACCCTGTCAAATCGCTTTTCTTCTGGACACCATAACCCACAACGACCACTTCATCCAACACCTTCGTGTCTTCAACCAGTCGCACGTTTAAGTTAGTGCGCCCCTGCAGTTTGATAATTTGCTTTTTATATCCCACAAACGACACTTCCAGTTGGCTGTTGGCGTTCTTTACCTGAATATTGAAATTTCCATCCAAATCTGTAATGACTCCGTTCGAAGTTCCTACCTCTAGAATCGCAACTCCAATCATCGGTTCGGAATCGTTTTCCGAGACGACGGTCCCTTTAATTTGGATCTGAGCCCATGCTGAAGAATAGCACAGTACCACCAATACAAAAAATAGTAAAACTTTGTTTTTCATAAGTATAACATTAACAATTTTAATAAAAATACCCGTTGGCGGAATTAATTTAAGTTGATAAATATGAGTAAAAAGTT